>CAMMSL010000035.1 GCA_946499505.1 uncultured Lachnoclostridium sp. | reverse complement strand
TACGCGCACTAGGGACTTTCACCCGTTAGAGAACGCCCATGCTGGGCAAACAAAAGGCAGTCTGTAGTTTAAAAATTCTACAGACTGCCATTCTTTATTCTTTTTAGAGCAAACTCTACGTTAGGTATTATTTAAAAAGTCTGATCACACCGATCACTTTTCCGAGAATGGATACTTCCTTTACAATGATCGGATCCATGAAATCATTTTCCGGCTGGAGACGATAGACGCCTTCTTCTTTATAGAACGTCTTTACGGTCGCACTGTCGTCGACAAGGGCTACAACCATATCACCGTTAGAAGCAGTATGATCTTCCTCGACCAGTACCATATCGCCGTCAAGGATACCTGCATTGACCATGCTTTCTCCTTTTACTTTAAGCATAAACGTCTGTTTATTCGGCATATGTTCGATTGGAATAGGGAAGTAGTCCTCAATGTTTTCCTGAGCCAGAATCGGCTGGCCCGCTGCAACCTGACCAATAATAGGAACATTGACCATCTCTCGTCTTGTAAGATTAAAATTGTCATCCAGAATCTCGATAGCTCTCGGTTTCGTCGGATCTCTTCTTATGTATCCGTTCTTCTCGAGAGTCTCAAGGTGGGAATGGACAGAAGAAGTAGATTTCAGATTGACCGCCTCGCATATCTCACGGACAGCCGGCGGAAACCCCCTCTGCAGAATCTGCATCTTAATATATTCTAATATTTCCTGCTGTTTTTTGCTTATCTTTCCTTTAGCCATAACTTCCTCCGATAATTTTACTACTTATTATACTACCACAGCGATACTGAAAAAGCAAACATTTGTTACGAAAATATGTTCGATTTTCTATTGACAAACAGATGTTCGTACACTATAATACAAAATATAGAACAGCTGTTTGCATGAATAAGTGTTCGGCTAAAAGTATACTTGTATACAATCTTATTTATGCTGTTAAAAGGGTTAAATGAGTATTAGTTTCTAAAGATAAAGAAGGGGTTTCAATATGAAAAAGAGAGTATCACGCAATTCCGCTAAAAAACGTTTCAGGAGAATTTTTACAGGTATCATTCTAATGATGGTCATCTGCGTATCATTCGGTGCATTTCTTGTATCTGCACATGAGAAGACATCTGCCGGTGATGCTGTATATAAATATTACAAGAGCATTGAGATCCAGCCCGGAGATACACTTTGGGGAATCGCTGAAGATACAATGACAGATGAATATGATTCTGTCGTTGAATACGTACAGGTTCTTAAGGATATGAATAATCTGGATTCAGATAATATAGAGGCAGGTCAGGATCTGATCATAGCCTACAATGATTCCGTGTTATATTAATGGTATCAATATACATCCCTATGTATTGATATATATTATACACCCACTTAATGGCCGGAGCAGTACTGGAAAAGTCTGATCCGGCCTCTTATCTATACATTTTAATCTATACGACAAATACTGATTTTTCCAATAGATATAGACAAAACGAAACTGTTCAATTATAATATATCTGTAAACAGGCAATTTCGTTATAATTCATCTTTTTATTGATAAATTGATAAGGGGTTAAATAATTATGGGGACATCAGAAACTAAAGAAACAACAACATCAAAAACTTATCATGAGCAGAAATATATTGACAATACGTTACGGCTCAGGTCGATCCTTAAGACATTGCCGCCGTTTGCAAAAGATTATTTTCGGGCAATCGAACCGACTACATCGGCAAGGACCCGCATTTCCTATGCATATGACATCCGTGTTTTCTTTCATTTTTTAATGGAAAATAATCCTGTATATAAGAATTACAGTATTGAACAGTTCACCCTGCAGAATCTGGAACGTCTGGAGCCTGTTGATATCGAGGAATATCAGGAATATCTTAAGGTATACGAAAATGACGAAAAGAAACAGATCACGAACACGGAAAAAGGACTTGCGCGCAAGATGTCAGCTCTGAGGAGTTTTTACGGCTATTTCTACAAGAGACAGGCGATCACCCGGAATCCGGCTTTACTCGTCGATATGCCGAAACTGCACGATAAGGCCATCATCCGTCTCGATACCGATGAAGTGGCCAAGCTTCTCGATTATGTAGACCACGGCGGAGACAATCTTACCGGCCAGCGCAAAGTATATTATGAAAAGACAAAGAACCGCGATCTTGCTATCCTGACCCTTCTTCTCGGGACAGGCATCCGTGTATCCGAATGTGTCGGACTCGATATACAGGACGTCGATTTCAAAAATAACGGAATCAAAGTGACGCGGAAAGGCGGGAACGAAATGGTTGTCTACTTTGGTGAAGAAGTCGAAAACGCTCTCAAGACCTATATGTATACGACACGCAAGACTACTATCCCGCTCCCCGGCCACGAGAATGCTCTTTTCCTCTCTACTCAGAGAAAACGCATGGGCGTGCAGGCTGTCGAGAATATGGTTAAGAAATATGCCCGCGAGGTGACTCCGAACAAAAAAATCACACCGCATAAGCTTCGCAGCACCTACGGTACAGCTCTCTACAAAGAGACAGGTGATATTTATCTTGTGGCCGACGTACTTGGGCATAAGGACGTCAATACGACCAAAAAACACTATGCAGCGATCGATGAGAACCGCCGCAGGCAGGCTGCGGGAGCTGTCAAGCTTCGTGAAGTTTGATCAATATTCGTTTCTTACCCGCTTTAAAACAAGTACATAGAGCCGGGACAGATTGCGGGCATACTGTGTCATCAGAGAAGAAAGTTCCGGCTCTCCTTCTATGTAACGCTGATACTTCATTTCCTCAATATTTTTCAGCTTTTTCTCCTTTTTCAGGTGCAGCATCTCCTGAATCTGGTTCAATACATAATCTGTGTATAGAATATACTGCTCCATAATCTTTCTAGCTTCTGCTCCCCTTTTTTTGTGTTTGATCTGGAAAAACATCTGCTGGATCTCGGAAGCCATGCACCATGTAATATTCAGGATCCTATTATAGTATGACCTGTCTTTTTCATCCTTTTCTACTTTCGGCAGGTCATTTCTGATCTGTGCCAGAGCCGTATGATACTGGATCTGAGCATCACAGATCCTCCAATAATCCAGCTGGTTTGTCAGAGAGTCTTCCAGCATACGCAGATACATATGGTGCATATGAAATAAAAGCTGCAGATTATAACGCACCTGACTTACCAGACTTGTGGGAAAGAAAAATCTGTTTATGACCAGCACGAAGAGAACTGCAGATACGATATAGGCCATACGAAGGAAAACAGCCATTGTCTCTCCTATTGCAAGCGTTGTCATAGACAGTGCAAAACAGGTGACGAACAGCGCATGTATGATCGTCCCCGGTGTTGCTGTATACATACAGGTTACCATGATCCCCGCAAGGATCAGATGAGAGGACATTGTATTACAGAACGGCAGAATAAGCGCGACAATGACACATCCGGCCGCAGTTCCGAGAAAACGTGTGCGCATTCGGTAATTACTGTCCTCATACATAGGGCGCAGAAGAAGAAATGCATTCATGACAAACCAATAGGAATGAGAGTCTTTGGATAACAGGTTAAACGTCATTCCTGCCATAAGTACAACACTCATTCGCAATGCGAAACGCATCTCAAATGTGTCAGGACGGAAACGAGCAAGGATTCTCTCCCTGAAACGATGTTTCGGCGGGACCTCCCACTGCTCGCTTAAGATTCCCCGGTCCTTTATTTCCGACTGATGAAGGATAAAAAGAAACATCCGGAAAAAATTCGCTATATGTCTGTGAAAAATATCATTTTCTTTCTCGGCTTCAGTCAGAAGTCTGCGTCCCTCTTTTTTCAGGCTCCGGTTCCCGGAACGGATGCCGGAGAGGAAATCGATATTCCCTGCTGTCTGCATGTAGTGTGCAGTCGCTAAAGCAAGACTCCGGGCCTGTTCGTCTGACGGCATGATAATACTGCTCTGTGTCGATACAAGATAAAGGGTTCTCTGGATCAGAAGTGCAAACATATACTGAAGTTTTCCTTCTGAGGTCACGATATGCTTTTTTCCCCGCTTATTATTTGCCTCCTGATACAGAACCCGCTGAAGCCGGAAAAGTTCTCTAAGGTCTCCTCTGATATCCTGTCCGTTCAAAAACTTTTCCAGCGTACACCCGAAAAGCTGCATGATCTTTCTCTCGGTACATATGCTCTGTCTGCCTCTGTTTATGTACTGGTACAGCCGTATTGTTATAAAGACGAAAATACAGCAGAATACCATAGCCTCAAACTGCGTGATAAACCCGCCCCAGTCTGCCGGTATAAACTGCATGAATGTAAATGTCATCAGCGTAGAAAAATATCCCAGCTGGTTAAACTGTGATGCTTTTGTAAAGATGAGCCAGAACGGCACAACAAGATTCAGGAGCAGTGACAGAATAATATTCCATGTAGCGGTATATGCAAGGCACAGCAGGAATATCTGCTGGATAAGCAGTTTTGCCAGAGCTCCAGCCGGTATATTTCTTTTTTTATAATTTACCTGAAATACGACCGTAACCAGAGAAACAATCATGGTATACTGCATTCCGAAAAGGTAAATTACCGAATAAAACAGAATAAGGAAAAAGACTATGACAGGAAGAGCCTGCAGGAATTTTTTCCATACGCTTTCCGCCTGCTCATAAAATTGCGGCAGTCTGACTTCTTTCATACCAACACCCCTTGTAATTCTTGCTTCCGATCAGTATAATATAAAAATGTGTATCAAAAGAGAAAGGATCCGTCAAAATTATGCAGTTACAGCGTTTACTAAGCTATACAAGAAAAGCCGTCGATGAATATGATATGATACAGGATGGCGACCATATTGCAGTTGGGATATCCGGCGGGAAGGACAGCCTGACACTTCTCTATGCTCTTCACGGCCTCCGGCGCTTTTATCCGAAGAAATTCGAGCTCAGCGCCATAACAGTGGATCTGGGATTTGAAGATTTTGATCTATCCTCGATCCAGTCTCTCTGCAATGAAATGCAGGTCCCTTACAGGATCGTCAAGTCCGAAATTTATGATATTCTTTTCAATATACGAAAAGAAACCAATCCATGTTCTCTCTGCGCTAAGATGCGAAAAGGAGCCCTGAATCAGGCAATCAAAGAAATGGGCTGCAATAAAGTTGCGTATGCTCATCATAAAGATGATATTATAGAGACAATGCTCCTTTCACTTATCTTTGAAGGCAGGTTTCATTCATTTTCACCGAGGACATATCTGGATCGTATGGATCTTACTGTGATCCGTCCGCTTATGTTTGTCGATGAAATGGATGTTATCGGTTTTAAAAATAAGTACAACCTTCCTGTAGTCAAGAGCAAATGTCCGGTCGACGGCTACACAAAGCGTCAGTATGCCAAAGAGCTGCTGAAACAGCTCAATACAGAGCATCCCGGTACCAGAGAGAGAATGTTCCACGCGATCCTGTCCGGGAATCTGGCCGGCTGGCCGGAACGCCATATACATAACCGCACAAAGAATAACTGAACCCTGAGAAATCTCCCGGCAGATATCTGTTCTGCCGGGAGATTTCTGTATCACTCATATTTGCGTTACGCACATTTTATATTATACAAATCGTTTATCTTTACTGATGCTTTCTTTCAGCTGCACATAATCGATGATCGCTTTCGCCGTTCCGTCAATTCCAAGTTCCGAACTTGTCAGACAGAGTTCATAGCTTTCTGCATCCGACCATTTCTTGTTCGTATAGTAATTATAATAACTGGAACGCTTCTTATCTGTTTTCAGGATCATGTCCTTTGCTTTTGCGTCAGTAAGATTGTAGATACGGGCAATTCTTCTGATACGCGCATCCAGATCGGCATGGATAAATACGCTCACCACATTGGGATATGACTCCAGCGCATAGTCTGCACAGCGCCCTACAAGAATGCACGGTCCTTCATCTGCTATCTTTTTAATGGCATCAAACTGTGCGAGGAATACTTTATGGTTGATCGGCATATCCGTATACGTATTTCCGGAATAACCCATAGAATATGTATCCATCACAAGTGAATACAGAAAACTGTTTGTCGGCTTCTCGTCATGAGTCTCGAATATTTCCTCACATATACCGCTTTCCTTAGCAGCTCGTGCCAGCATTTCCTTATCATACAGCTTAATGTCAAATGCCTCGGCAACTTTATAACCGATCTCTCTTCCCGCACTTCCGAATTCGCGTCCTATTGTTATGATCGTATTTGTTTTCATTGTAAGCCACTCTCCTTTACGCCAATTGTATTTGTGATTTTGCATAAAAATATATACAAAACACGCACCTTATATGAGTATTATAACCATAAATCAAACGTATTACAATGAAAAATTAAGATTTTCTTCTCAGTCTTTCAAGAAGATCCGTAAAATATTCCGGCAGCGGAGCATCAAATTCCATGTATTCGCCGGTGGTCGGATGTGTGATACCGAGTATTTTCGCATGGAGAGTCTGTCCCTTCAGTTTATACGGACATTTCGCCGGACCATATACAGTATCCCCCAGAATCGGATGGCCGATGCTGGACATATGGACACGTATTTGATGCGTGCGGCCTGTCTCAAGTTCACATTCTATATATGTGTAATCTCCAAAACGTTCCAGAACTTTATAATGTGTAACTGCGTGTCTTCCATTCGGAGCTTTCGTACTCATCTTTTTCCTATCTACGGGATGCCTTCCGATCGGAGCGTTCACAGTACCTGTGTCTTCTTTTATATTCCCGTGAACGATCGCATGGTACCGCCGTGTTATGGAATGCTCTTTCAATTCTTCCGCAAGTATCTGATGCGCATGATCGTTTTTACATATCAGAAGTGATCCTGTCGTATCCATATCGATCCTGTGCACGATCCCCGGCCGGAGGACTCCGTTGATACCGGAAAGACGTTCGCCGCAGTGATACATTACCGCATTCACGAGCGTATGGCTGTAATGTCCCGGGGCGGGATGCACAACCATGCCTTTGGGCTTGTTTACTACAAGAATATCGTCATCCTCATAGAGAATATCGAGGGGAATATTTTCCGGAAGAATATCAGGGCTCTCCGGCTCCGGAACCCGGACCTGTATCTCGTCACCCTCGGATACTTTATAATTAGCTTTTACTGGTTTTCCATTTACACTGATATCCCCGTTTTTCAGAAGCTTCTGCAAATAAGAACGGGAAAGGCTCTCAAGATCTCTGCTTAAAAATCTGTCGATCCTTTCCCCTGAATTTCGGGCTGTAAGGTTAATCAAATCCATCCTGTCAGATCACCCTTTCTTTCTGCTGAGGAACTTAAAATCATTCTCATCTCTGTAATAGAAAAGGATAAGAAGCGCAAAAGCTATGCAGGCTATCACAACATAACAGTCCGCAACATTGAAGATCGGAAAATCAATCAGACTGAAATAAAAGAAATCAATCACATAGTTCAGCCTGATACGGTCTATCATATTGCCGATTGCCCCGGCACATAAGAGGACAGCGCATATCCGTAATGGAAGGTATCTAAATGTGTAGGGCATCCTGATATAGAGATAAAGAATAATGATACATATCACAACAGCTCCCGCAACAAAAGCGTACTGCATATTCTGCATCATGCCAAATGCCGCGCCGCGGTTCTCAAGATACTGCAACTCAAACACACCATCGATGATCACTTTTGCAGGCTTACCCTTCAAATATAATACTGCAAAGTATTTGGTGATCTGGTCTATAAAAACTGTCACGGCAATACCGAGCAGCGCGATAATATATTGTTTGATTCCTGTATTCCGCTGATCCATTGTAATATCCATCCTCAATCTGTAGTCTTATACATATTTGGCGATCACAACACTGATCCTGTTTTTGCGCGTTCTGGCCCCTGCATATTCATATCGGAATTTTCCCATTCCGCGCACAGATATGATATCTCCCTCCTGAGGCTGATATCCGTTGCTTGTAATAAGCCGTCCATTTACATATACTTTTGCCCCGCTGATCAAACCGGTAAGTTTACTTCTGGATTGAGAAAACGCCAATGACAGAAGACTGTCAAGCCGGACAGAAGCAACTGTTCCCCGGACTTCTTCCATCTTCGGCATATAACTTACGTCTGAAAGCGGAACCTGGCTTACCTTGACCGAAGTATGTCTGATCCGTGACAGTTCATTGCGTACATATTCTGCAATATCATCGTGAACAAACATAAGAGCCCCATTTTCCCCAGGCAGGATGTCCCCTGTCCTGGAACGTTCGATTCCAAGATTCAGGACGGCGCCAAGGTAATCGCGATGGGTCAGTTTCTCTGCAAACTTAACATTTACAGGCGTGATCTCAAGAGCACAAAACGGATAACTGATTTCAGTGCCCGTAAACTCTTTTTTACCGTAACGCAAATAAAGAGCATCAGGAATGAATGCCGCCATCTGACGCTCTGCCATCTCATAGCCGCCAAAAGATACGATTCTCGTAAAAAGCCGATCTTTCGGCAGCGTATGTAATATGTTCTGTTCATTAAGATTCAGAAAATCTGAATAAGTTATGATATCCCTCTGATAAGCTAATCGGGATAACTCTGCGAATCGTTTTTCAAGGTTCTGAACATCTCTGTCCTGATTCATGATCCGCCTCTTAATATCTTCCTCTTACACTCGGGGTCTCCATTGAACCTCCAAGCAGATCCTGAAGATCTCCGGAAATATCAACATTTGTAGGTGTAACAAGGAAAATATAATTTGAAATCTTCTGAAGATTTCCGTTGATTGCAAAAGTAGCACCGGAAATAAAATCAATAATCCTCTGGGCAATCTCAAGATCCATACCTTCAAGATTCAGTATTACAGTACGTCCTGATAAAAGTGTCTCCGTAATCTCTCTTGAATCATCAACAGAAGTCGGTTTCACTACACAGACTTCCATATGTCCACTGCTCTTCGCAGACGGATGTCTCATCGGTGTCACTTTATTATTCGCAGAGGGCTGATATTTCTTGTCCTCTTCCATATCGAAATCATCAAAGTTATCTTCTTTGGTATTTTTCTTTCCGAACAATGAATGACGCTGTGGTTTCTCTTCGTAATTATCATCGTCATAGAATTCGTCATCATCATAAAATTCATCGTCGTCATAATCATCGTCGTTTAATTTCATGATGTCCAGAAATTTATCAAATACACCCATTTTTACACTCCTATCCTGTGCTGTCAGTTTGGGGCAGCACCCTTTTTTCTTTCACACTTTCGTTCCTTCAAAAACAATCACACGCTGTAATCTCTGGCACCAAAGATTCCGGTTCCAATTCGGACCATAGTAGCTCCCTCTTCAATCGCAACCTCGTAATCATTGGTCATCCCCATCGAAAGTATGCTCACAGTATCATTATCAATGTTTTTTTCCTTAATGTCAACATATAATTTATGTAAATCTGCAAAAATTGTGCGATTTTTTTCAGGATTATCAACAAAAGGAGCAATTGTCATAAGTCCTCGCACATTAATATGAGAATACTGTAATATTTTTTCGTATACAGGTAAAACTTCGTCCGTTTTCAGGCCGAATTTACTCTCCTCTTCTGCTACATTTACCTCAAGTAAAATATCTGAAATACAGTTATGCTTTTCCGCTTCCTTTTCAATAGTCTCTGCGAGTTTCAGTGAGTCGACCGAATGGATAAGCTTCACTTTATCAACAATATATTTTACTTTATTTGTCTGAAGATGTCCGATCATGTGCCATTCGATATCCTTCGGAAGAGCTTCATATTTGTCGCGGATTTCCTGAACTTTGTTTTCACCAAATATCCGCACGCCAAGATCGTAGGCTTCTTTCAACATACTTACAGGTTTTGTCTTGCTCACTGCAATAAGCGTGACTTCTTCCCTTTTTCTACCGGCTCTGTCACAGGCCGCCTGAATTTTTGATTCCACAGATTCCAGATTTTCTTTCAGCATATTTTCATACTTCCTTTCTGTAAGATTCTGTCTGTATCAACAGCATCCATCTGCTTTATTTATTGAAAAACAACTTCATCTGAGCTGACACTCGTACCATTCTGGACAATATGGTCATAATTATACAACCCGTAATTTTCGCCTTCCCGGACGATATAGTATTCATCGTTCTCGCAGAGAATACTTACCTTTTTAAACACGGCATATCCTTTATTGATATTATAGACGCCCTTCAGCGCCTTCGTTTTTCCTACAGTGTACGTCTCACTTGATTCCGGCATAACCAGCACATCTCCTTCATCCAGCTCATCCCGGCTGATATATACCTCTCCGTCATCTGACCGATCATAAATATCAATCGTTGTAAATTCCACGCTGCCGTTCCTCTGCTGGATCATCACACCCTCGGATGAACTATTTCCACCGGTTGTAATATAATCTTCAGGGATAACATAAAACTTTTCTTCAATGACAGACGACTTCGGTATCTTAAGTCCACTCTCATCTTCAAGGATCAGTTCAACATTTAAAAATCTTTCATCTGCATAACGTATCATCGAATTATCAAAATCCAGGCATCCGTAGTAATCGCCGTCCTTTTCAAGAACTGTAAGAGCAGCTCGCATCGTCTCACTGTCTTTGTCGATCCTTACTTTTATGCTTTTCACTTCATCAGAAATCAGTTGTTCAGCCGTCTCTTTATCAAGAGGAACAACTACTGACCAGTCCTCACTTGTAATCAGACGGTAGACCGGATCTCCTGTCTCTATTTTCATCTGATCAGACAATACAGTACTCTCGTACTCTGTAGTATCAAAATTTTCTGCCAGAAAACTATCTTTTGTAAGCCCTTCATAACCATCAACGGTAAATGCGACAATACCATCTCTGGCCGTTGTATAGGAGCTCACTTCCTGCCCGCTGGTCTCAATTACCGCTCCTAAATGCTCCATCCTTGTCTCGCTGTATGTCTCCTGCAGCGAATTATTAATTCCATTTTTCAGAGAATAAACAGCAGAAAAGTCCTCCGGCTTATAGTTTTCATTAAAATTCTGTACCTGAAGGGCAATTCCCGACAGAACTTCCTGGGAGATACTTGCAGTCTGCCCATCCTGAGAAGTCTCATTATCCGTATTTAGCGGCTGCTGTGAAAGAGCATAGATATTGGTACCGGCTTTGACTTTACTGTCCTCATTCTGATAATAACTGACATAACCGCTGCCTTCAGCTGTCACCGCCGTCTCCTGCCGCAGGATAAGACCGGTATATGAGTTGTCCCTCACGATACTTCCTTCCCTTACCTCATAGACAGAGATTGTATCACCAGTAAAATACAGGATAACAGTAACGATCAGATAGATAAAAACAATTGCAAACAGAAAAATACCGAGATTAATCTGCCTCCTGTTTTTATATTTCTTTATACTGACTGATTTGCTCTTTTTTGATGTCAAATCAGGTCTTCACCTCCCCGATGTCTTTCAATTTCTGTTTATCTTCAACTTAGACAGTATAACATTTTCTGATGTATATTTCCAGTTTTTACGGGAATAATAAAAATATTGAGATGGTAAAGGAGGAAATAAAATGAAGTGGTTTGATTACACAGCACTGACGATCGTGATCATCGGTGCAGTCAACTGGCTGCTTGTAGGGATCTTTCGCTTTGACCTTGTAGCATTTCTGTTTGGCAACCTGAGCTGGCTTTCAAGGATCATCTATACGCTTGTAGGTCTTTGCGGATTATATCTTCTCAGCTTTTTCGGCCGTATCAGAGGCATGTCAGAATAGATATAAAACATCAGACAACATAATAAGTCTCCGCCGACCGGTTTATCCGATCCCGGAGACTTATTTACAATTTCTCTATTCTTCCGTCTGCTGGTTCTGCCCGGCGGACTGATCTGCTGTCTACTGGTTCTGTTCGGAGGGCTGATCTGCTGTTCCGGTAATGCCAGCCTGCATGAGCATGTTCATCTGATCATATAATCTGGTCGCTCCATCTGCGCCCATAATGACTGAAATATATGGATGATCGCTGAGATCCTCGTCATACAGGATCACGCAGTTGCCAGCCTGTTGTGTCGTCCCTGTTTTACCGCCTAATACCCGGATTCCCTCCGGCTCTGTAGCTTCACCGGCGCCATATGCCTGTGTAGGTGTCCACGTCTCTTTACGGACAGTCCCGTCCGCACCAGTAAGCGTACCTTCATAGGAATCCATAGATATGATTTCCACAAAGCGCTCATCTTTAATACATTCATTAAAAATCAGATACAAGTCATATGCTGTCGTATAATGATTTTCGTCATGCAGGCCATGAGGATTTACAAAATGTGTTCCGGTCGCCCCGAGCGCAGCTGCCTCCTCGTTCATCATTTCAGCAAAGGCTTCCTCACTTCCCGCTATATGCTCAGCGATAGCAGTGCCACAGTCATTTCCGGAATGCAGAAGCAGTCCGCATATCAGATCATGCAGAGTGACTTTATCGCCTGTGCGGAGTCCACTTGTCACCTCATCCCAGTTAAAATCCGTTGCGTTTGCACTTACAGTGACCTCGTCATCCAAGTTTCCATATTTCAATGCAATGAGCGCAGTCATGATCTTTGTAGTACTTGCAGGATACAACCGGTCATAAAGCTTATATCCACACAGAACACTGTCCGCTTCAAGATCAAATAAACCGGCCGCATGCAGATCTGTATCCGGCTTAAAGCCTTCAAGATCGACTTCGTCTGGTGCAACACAAAGATCTGCTGCAAACATCTTCCCCTGATATATGTTTGTATTATAATTTTCTTCTTCGTATGATGCAGTGTAATTCCTTGTCTGGTCAAAAATAATGAGTGCCCCGGCTAAAGCCGCGCCAACCAGAACAACAAGACTAATAAGAAGGATCGCTGCGCGTCTCTGACGCCGTCTCCGTCTCCTTTTTCTTACTGCATTTCTTCTTATCCCCTGATTCATTTCTATATCCCCTGAATTTTTCTGTTACCTATACATTTCACGCCAATCCAGATCACCTCTGTCCAGTGCAAGGATCAACGCTTCCGCTGTCGCGATATTCGTTGCAATTGGTATATTATACATATCGCAAAGCTTGACAATATCATTGACGTCCGGTTCATGCGGGCGAGGTGCCAGCGGATCTCTGAAAAATATGAGCAGATCTATATTATTGTGCTCAATCTGGGATCCCAGCTGCTGTTTTCCGCCCAGATGTCCTGCCAGGAACTTGTGAATGCTTAAATTAGTTACGCTCTCGACGAGAATTCCTGTCGTTTCCGTAGCGTATAACTCATGTTTGCTGAGAATACCACGATAGGCAATACAGAAATTCTGCATCAGCTTTTTTTTCGCATCGTGTGCGATCAGACCGATATTCATAACTGTCCCTCTCTCCTTACTGGTATTTGTTAGGCTGCAAACCGACATTCAATACGAAACCGATCCCCATAAAAAAGCACACAACGGAAGTCAGTCCATAACTTACAAAGGGCAGCGACAATCCTGTATTTGGAAGGATCAAAGTAGCCACACCGATATTGATAAAACTTTGGATTCCTATCAGTGCGGCAACGCCGCCGCAAATGATGCGTCCCCCTGTATCTTTCGCTTTCAAGCCAACCATAATACATTCTATCACAATTAATAATAGCAAAAATATAACGACACAACAACCCACAAATCCTAATTCTTCACCGATAATCGCAAAAATAAAATCTGTCTGTGGCTCAGATACAAAATTACCGTTCTTAACAGAGGTAGTGTCATCGTTATCGTAACCTTTTCCCGACAGCTGACCGGATCCGATCGCCATAACGGAATTCAGTTGCTGATAGGATTCGTCATCCGCATATTTCTCCGGCTCCAGCCATGCAAGAATACGTTCCTGCTGATAATCATGGAGAAACGGCTGGTTCGGCTGCACCGCTATGGCAAGAAAAATTACGATCGTCGGCACTGTGATCGCCAGCACAGTTCCCACAAACTTATAGCTCAGTCCGGCAAGAAAGAGTAATGCGCAGAACAGAGCCGCGACACAGATTGTCGTAGAAAGATTCGGCTGCGCGTAGATCATTGCCAGAGACGGGAGGATCAATGCAATTCCCTGCAGGATCACTTTCGGATTATTGATTGCTTTTTCCCGGTCTGACAGAAATCTTGCGAAAAACAGGATCATAAGGATTTTCGTCAGATCAGATGGCTGCAGCTGGGTAATCCCAAGATTCAGCCATCTCCTTGCGCCATTCGACTCCACACCGAGTCCCGGAATCCAGATTGCAGCCAGAAGCGCCAGGTTCAGGAAGTACATCGGCCAGTAGAAATTCAGAATCCACTTATAATCTATCAGTGAAATGACGATCATCGCACCGATTCCTAATAGTACGCCCAGCAGCTGTCTGCTCATCAGATCCGGTCTTGCGCTTCGCACCATGAGCACGCCAATGATCGACAGAACGATTACCGGCACGACCAGTCCTATTTTATAATCTCTGATATTATAATGTACCTTTATATTTTTAAAAAATGATTTCACTTGTTTTCTCCCGCGTATTTGATATGTATATCATTCCTTGTGATCTCAATGTCAAAATGATCCGGATTTATCTCCATATACTTAGAAACTGTAAGATACAGATCTTTTGTCAGACGATCTGCCGCATCGGGTGTGCACTGTATTCTGTCAGAAATCAACAGATTCTTAAGTCTTTCCTTTGCAACAAAAACAGAATGTACACTCATCCGCAGTTCCCCCTAACTCCGATGGAAGAAACTGGAGATTTTTTCAAGAAATCCTTCCGGCTTCATATAGTCTTCTATGGGGATTTCCTCACCCAGCAGCCGCCGGCAGATATTCATATAAGAGCTGCCTGCCATTCCGTCTTCGCCTACAACAGGTTCTCCCTGATTTGTAGCGATAACCACCTGTTCATCATCCGGTATGACTCCCAGAAGATCTATGGCAAGTATCTCCGTCACGTCTTCGACTGACATCATGTCTCCCCGCTTTACCATATCGATCCTGAGCCGGTTGATCAAAAGCTCATTCTTCCTGATTCCCGATGCTTCCAGAAGTCCTATGATCCTGTCTGCATCTCTTATTGCTGACACTTCAGGAGTCGTGACCACGATCGCGCGGTCAGCTCCGGCGATCGCATTCTGAAATCCCTGTTCAATCCCCGCCGGACAGTCAAGCAGGATAAAATCGAAGTCATCACGTATATCTTCGATCAGTTTTTTCATCTGCTCCGGTGAAATGCTTGTCTTGTCCTTTGTCTGCGCAGATGGGAGAAGATAAAGTTCAGGAAAACGTTTATCCTTTATTAAAGCCTGCTTCAGTCGACAGCTTCCCTCGATCACATCTACGATATTATATACGATCCTGTTTTCAAGTCCCAGTACCACATCCAGATTTCTCAGTCCAAGGTCTGTGTCAATGACCATCACCTTTTTCCCCAGTCTGGACAGGCCGATACCGATATTCGCCGTCGTTGTCGTCTTTCCGACACCGCCTTTTCCTGATGTTATGACTATAACCTCTCCCATACTGTTTTCCTCCTACATAAGTTCTGGTATTGTTATTAATCTCCGGCCATCTCACTTCCCAGATCAGCTGCTGCTCCTGTGATCAGTTCATCCTTAAGATCCGGGTTAAAATAGATCTGTGCCACATCTCTTCCTATCTCAGAAGCATATCCGGAATTGTATCCGTTTACAATACGTACTGCAATAGATATTTCCGGTGAATCGGCAGGTGCATATCCAACGAAAAGTGCATGGTCCGGGTGGAGTTCATTCTGCTGAGCTGTTCCTGTTTTCCCAGCCATCGAGAAATCCAGTCCGGAAAATGTAGCGTGACTTTTTACCATAAGTTCCATTCCTTCATGAAGCTGATCCCATGTGCTCGAGCTGATATCATCCATTGTCCTTACAACTTCTGCCTCATTATCCCGTAGCAGACTTCCACTGGAATCTGTTATCTTATCAAGCAATGTCAGGTCATAGACTGTCCCGCTGTTTGCTACTGCTGTGATATAACGATTTAACTGGCTGACCGTAAAATTGTTATTACCTTGTCCAATTGCAGACTGAATGGAGTACTCATTCGATATCTGCGGAGATGCCTCATCAATCTCAAGGCCGGATTTTTCTCCAAGCCCATACATTTCGGCATATTTCGCCAGTCTGTCTGTACCGAGATTACTGTCATAATTGCCGTCCGAGTCAATTCCGAGCTGATATCCCACATTATAGAAATACACATTGCATGAATTCTCAATCGCATGCACCGCGTTCATTGAGCCGTGACCATTCGGGTAAACCCAGCAGCGCGGGCTCGGCTCAACCTCGGAGAACACGCCGTCACAGTAAAAAGTCGTATCTGCATTGACAATACCTTCTTCCAGTGCAGCCGTGGCTGAAACCATCTTAAAGGTAGATCCCGGTGCAGTCTCCTCCTGTGTAGCCCTGTTGTAGAACGGACGCGAAGTCCCGCTGTTCAACTGATTGTAATAAGATGAATCCATTGTATTTGCAAGACGGTTGTTATCATATCCCGGATAGGATACGCATGCAAGGACATCACCCGTATTCGGATCTGTCACTACAAGCCCTCCGGATCCGGGTTCAAGCCCGAGCTGTCCCGGTGTGATCTCCAATGAACTGATCTTGTCATACAGCCAGCTGTAAGAATCCACAGAACCGCTCAACAGTCCGTTATAAGTATCCTCTTCCATCGGAAGTACACCTTGTTCATACACGATCGCACAGATCTGTGTTCCGGTGACACTCCCTGATTTTATAAGATATTTGTAGAGAAGTTTGTCGAAATCACTGTCATACGTCAAATATTCTTCAATGTATGTCAGAAGAGCCTGATAAATCTCTTCTGAACTGGAATAAGCGCTGTCTCCAAGCTTGGACGTATCGATCCAGTTCTGGGAAATCGCATAATTCAGATAGGCATTGAGGCTTATCGTCTCATCCGTTCTCCATGCGATATATGTTTCATCCGAAGTATCGATCTGATCCTGCATCAAAATGCCTGTATTGCTTGTCAGTACATCATTGCAAATATAGGACATATATGCCTGCATCTCGTTCGACAGATCTCTGTAAGCAGCTGCTTCTGAATTTTGAAGCTGAGACATGATGTCAGAAAGAACAGCCTCTTTTCTTTGCTGAAACACAGCATAAACCTGTTTTTCTGCAGTGCCTGCTTCTTCATTTCCGAAATGATCCATATCAATCACTTCATTTGCAATAAATGCATGGTAAGCGTCACTCACAGGGATAATGATCTCACTCGCATCTTCCGTCACTGACGGATCATATTCCAGAATATTCGTCAGCTTACTCAGGACAATCCCCGCTATTTTTTCTTCCAGAAGATTATATGCATTAATCTGCAGGTCCTTGTCTATCGTCAAATAAATATCGTTTCCTGCCTTCGGATCAGTCCTGCTCACTGTCTCTATGATTTTTCCGAGGTTGTCTACATAGAAGGTTGATTTTCCTTTTTCTCCCTGCAGTGTACTGTCAAAAGCCTGCTCGATACCGGATTTTCCAACAAGATCGGATAAAGAGTATCGATCTTTTTCGTCTTCGTCAAGGTTATCATACTCTTCCTGCGACATAGGACCAATATACCCAATGATAGGCGCAAAGTATTCACCGTCCGGATACCGGCGGAGTGACTCCTCCTCAATATCCACACCGCTCAACTCACCTTGGTTTTCCATAATAGCCGCGGCAGTCTCATCGCTGACATCAGATGCAAGAGTAGTAGACAAAAACTGCTGATAACTGTTAAGCCCCATAGCATATCTCATATTGACCATCTTTAAGATATAATCCGGCTCATTGTTCTCATCATCAAGTCCATAGCGTTCGGAGCAAAGGTAATGCATGATCTCTGCCGCCGACTGGTTTCTCTGAGCAGCTGACAGGTCATCTGTATATACCTTTCCGTATACATCTGCCACAAAACGTAATCTGAGTGTCTCATTCGTTTCCGCAAACTGATACTCTCCCGCTGAATCCAGTATGATACCGAAACTGTCAATAACGGAATCTCCATTTGCTTCTACGATCCGGAGCACTTTGTCCAGTATATTGTTGAGTATCTCATTTTTATCATCTGCACTTGTGCTCGTAGGCACTGTATCCTGTATTGTGACCGAATAAGCCAATTCATTGTAAGCGAGAAGGTTACCGTTTCTGTCATAAATGTTTCCTCTGGTAGCAGCAATCTCACTTGTCCTTCTGATCTGCAGCTCATAATTTTCCAGATATTCTTCGCCTCTCACGATCTGGAGATAAAAAAGACGGCCGATCAGAACAGTAGAAGTCAGGCAGAATACAATAATAAGTACCATAAGCCTGGACTTCATGATATATTCCACGCCTTCTTTTATCCTGTCAATGATTTCTCTAAACAAATTTACTTGCACTCCTTTTCTCTTCTGCCTCCAGTTTGTGATTGATAAACAGGAGCAGCGGGTAAATAATAAGGGTAATCGCAATCGTATAGATAGCTTCAGGGACAACGATCCTGTTCAGATAGTACAGAAAATCAAAGTCACTTCTGAGTAAAAAAGTCAAAAAATAGACCGCAAGTCCATAGACAACGTCGCTTCCGGCGATCAGAAAAAGGGGTAATTTAATATCTTCATCAAAATAAATCTGCTCAAAGAGCCCATTCACATACCCCGCCACCAGATAGATCAAGGCATAAAAGCCTATCATATCTCCATACTGGACATCGATCAACATTCCGGATGCAAACCCGACGAGCATTCCCTCTCGCGGGCCTCGCATAAATCCAAACGATGCAGTGACAATAAGCATGAGATTCGGCTTGATTCCGGCAATCTCCAATGACGTAAATATTGTACACTGCAAGAGATACGCGACAAGCACAACCACTGCCGTCACAACGATCCGTCTTATCTTAACTGCTTTCATGAAATGTTTCTCCTTTAATCGCCCGACTCATCCTCGCCGGTAAGCTCTGCCTTTGTAGTGGTGATCACGAGCACTTCCTGGATATTTTTAAAATCCACTGCCGGGATAATGTAACCCGAACGTGTCAGATTATTAGAGTCTACATTAATTTCGCTGACCGACCCGATCAGAATTCCCTGAAGGTATTTGTCGCTGATATAAGATGTGACAATCTGATCACCGACGGATACCACATTATCATTATTTTCCATCTGTTCAAACGCAATCTGGCCGCTGCTCATAAGAGAAAGATCACCGCTGACAATACATGTATCAGATGTGGAGAGAACCATACCGCTCACATTTGTCGAATCGTCAATGATCGATCGTACTTTTGCCCAGGTCGGCCCGACTTCCGTAACGATGCCGACAAGACCACTTCCCGCAAGCACATTCATATCAACAGCGATCCCGTCCTTACTGCCTTTATCGATCGTAAATGTACTGAACCAGTTTCCGGGCTCCTTTCCGATAACATGAGCAGCTGTTTTCTCATATTCCGCATAATTCTGATCTAACTGATACAGCTCCTGAAGACGTTCATATTCATATCTCTCTTCCTGAAGATAATTGTTTTCAGTCGTAAGTGCATCGATCTGTGCCTGCAGATCCTCATTCTCCGCCCGGAGCTGCTGCATGGTCGAAAAATTGTCTTTCATATCCCCCAGCCATCCTCCGACATGATTGATTCCCTGTTGCAAAGGAATGACTGTTATATTTGCCAGAACCTTAAAAGGACCGGCTGCCTGCTCTGAAAATGACGAAAGTACCATCATAAGTGCACAGAACACTGAAAGTCCGAGCAGGATATATCTGTTTGTATGTGATGTCTGATTCTTTTTTTTCATTATCTCAACCACCTGTAATCTTCATCTAACATAGAATACGTAAGACGTTTATAATAACTACGATCAGAAATGATCTTTCTCAGGCCTTTTACGACACAGAGTTCCGGTTCAGAGACTGTAAGGATCGGAAGGCCGATACTCTCCATAAGATATGTAGAGAGCCCCCGCAGATTTGCCATTCCGCCGGTAAGGCAGATTCCCTTCTTTTCGATTGCCCTGCGGACATCCGGCGGGGTCCTCTCGATCATAGTCCGAATTGCCCGCACGCACTCTTCCAGCGGCTCTTTCAATGCAGCCCTGACCAGGCTGATAGAAATATCTGTCTGTGCAGGTACCCCTGTGACCAGATCTCTTCCGGAAACAGTAATAGCACTGTCTGTGCTCTGGTCAAAGATCCCGAATTCCCGGCGAAGCCTTTCCGCCGTAAGTATTCCGATCATAAACTCCCGATTGTGACGGACCAGATCTGCGATTGAGGCGTCAAAATTCTCCCCGCCGATGTTAAGCAGACGGTTCATGACCATTCCTCCTTGCGACAGGACAGAAAGTTCCGTCGTTCCACCGCCGAAATTTGCAACAAAGATTCCCTTTTCACCGATCACATCCATGCCGAATCCGACGGCATCTGCCAGTCCTTTTTCTACGATCCGGACTGATTTTGCCTTTGCCTCCGAGTGAAGGACAAGATCATAAAAGGCTTTCTTCTCCACCTCAGTCACATCCGTCGGGACAGCCACTACATATTCCGTCCCGAAGACAGAACGCCGTTCTGTTCCAAGCAGATTTCCAAGCAGATACTGCATATCGTCAAAATGTGCGATCACTCCGTTCTTCATAGGAAAGACAACCTTGATATCTATCGGTGCTTTCTCAAAGATATCATAGGCATCATTTCCTACAGCAAAGATATATCTTTTGTTCTTCATCGCAATAGCGTCTTTCTCACGCCATATCCGATCATTCTTTTTATCAAAAACCTTGATCTCATACGTGCCGAGATCGAGGCCATAAACCTTCCCCGCCATAGTAAAAACCACCCCTTATCAATTTACGTGCGACGGTCAACTCCCTTTTTGCTGAAAGAACCCCTTTTCTTTCATGCTGACAAAACAATTATTCCCTATAATAATATGATCGAGAAGTTCAATCCCGATCATCATGCCTGCTTCATACACCCGTCTTGTAATCCGCACATCCTCCCTGCTCGGCGTAGGATCCCCGCTCGGATGGTTATGCAGAAGTATGATTGCAGACGCATTTTTCTGAAATGCCTCAATAAACAGTTCACGCGGCGATACCAATGCCATATCCACTGTACCGATCGACACATTTGTCTCTCCGATCAGCCTGGACCGTGTATTCAGGAGCAGAAGCTTGAGCACCTCTCTATTTTTATGGCGCATGTCCTCCATATAGTAACGTGCGATCGTTGTCGGGGATGAAAAATCCAAGCCTTCCGCCGCTGCTTCGCGCGCCAAGCGTTTTGACAGTTCCGACAGGCAGCGAATCTGGATTGCCTTTACCTTTCCGATGCCCCGGACATGCATCAGTTGTTCCATTGTCCACTGATGGATATTGTGGAGTCCGGGATTTCCAAAATCAGGATGTAACAGGCGTCTCGCCAGATCCAGGGAATTTTCCCCTCGCGTACCGGTCCGTAATATGACTGCGAGAAGCTCCGCATCTGTCAGATGTTCCGCTCCAAAGTGTTCGCATTTTTCATAGGGACGTTCTTCGTGATACATTTCTTTGATCGTATTGCCTTTTTTCATAAATTGATCCTTAGATCAGCGCGATGATACAATACAACGATTTATTTTAGCACACTTTAAAAAATGTGTATAGGGATTACCCATTAAAATTCTGTGAACTTCCGGATCAAAGCTTCAGCTACCTTTACGCCGTCCATAGCCGCTGATGTGATTCCTCCCGCATATCCGGCTCCCTCTCCGCACGGATAAACCCACGGGATATTACTCCTGAAGCTGTCATCTCTGTTAATTCTGACCGGTGATGATGTTCTGCTCTCCACACCGGACAACAATACATCCTTGTCAGCAAAGCCCCGGATCTTATGATCCATTGCTCCGATTCCTTCCTGGATTGAGAGAGAAAGCTCCTCCGGAAAGATATTTCTCACATTACCAAGCCTATAATGTCCTTTTATATTGGGTTTTATGCAGCCAAGTTCCACTGTCTTCCTATTTGCGCAGAAATCCGCAAATCTCTGGACAGGTACACATCCGCTTCCCTCTTCCCATGCTCTTTTTTCTAGTTCTCGTTGAAACTCAACACCTGCAAGCGGATGGTCTGTTCCATAATCCTGTGGCGTCACCGTCACAATAACAGCGCTGTTAGCATTTTCACCGGCCCGCCCATGATAACTCATGCCGTTTACTGCAAGGCATCCCGGTTCCGAGGATGCATTGACCACATAGCCGCCCGGACACATACAGAACGTATACACTCCTCTGCCGTTAGCCAGTTTTTCTGTCAGCTTATAAGAGGCTGCCGGAAGATTTCCTCTGTTATCTCTCCCGTACATATTTTCGTCGATCAGACGCTGAGGATGTTCCACGCGAACGCCTACCGCAAATGCTTTTGCCTCCATATTGAATCCGCGGTCACAGAGCATATAAAACGTGTCTCTGGCACTGTGCCCCACAGCAAGAACGGCTGCTCCTGCCCTTATTTTTTCTTTCTCATTTATAATAAGGACTTTTTCTTCCGGGATCAGATCAGTCACCTGGCTGTGGAAGCGGAACTCGCCGCCCATTTTTTCGATTTCCCTGCGCATCGCCTCTACCACATTGATAAGGATATCTGTACCAATATGAGGTTTCTGTTCCCAGAGGATATCCTCCGGTGCACCGAATTTCACGAAAGTTTCCAGCACAAAGCGGTTTCTTCCCGCCGGATCTTTCACAAGAGTATTCAGTTTGCCATCCGAAAATGTACCGGCACCGCCTTCCCCGAACTGTACATTGGAAGCCGGATCAAGCACTCCTGTCTCCCAGAATTTCTCCACGTCTCTTCTACGTTCTCTAACCGATGCTCCTCTCTCAATGATCAGAGGACGGTATCCCTCTCCGGCAAGAAGATAAGCACAGAACAATCCCGCTGGCCCGCTCCCGATGATCACTGGTCTGTCAGACAATCTTTCTGTGCCGTGTTCAGGCACGCTGTAAGGACGGCTGGATACTTTCTGTACTTTTCCCTTCATACTTTTCAATACACGTTCTTCATTCTTTATCTCTACATCGATCGAGTATACATAATAAAGCTCCGGTTTCTTTCGGGCATCAAGTGAACGTTTACGAATGTAGTATTGTCCTAGATCTTTTTTACTCATCCGCAGCATCTTTAAGAGCTTTTTCTCAAGCTGCTCCTGTGTATGTGTCACCGGAAGTTTCAACTGACTGATTCGCAACATAATCGTGTTTCCTGCTTTCTCTGATTCTATCTTTTATAATACCATTTGCCTGTATTTCATATAATTTTACAGGTATTCTACCGGCCGGCGGATACTCCTGTTTTTGTTCATCCCTGC
Source organism: uncultured Lachnoclostridium sp. (assembly GCA_946499505.1). Taxonomy (GTDB): domain Bacteria; phylum Bacillota; class Clostridia; order Lachnospirales; family Lachnospiraceae; genus Mediterraneibacter. Next base: position 3,043 of record CAMMSL010000035.1, on the reverse strand, counting down.
TTCCGCCTCCTCCGGCGTACGGTAGATCTCGTCCTCCGGAACTGCAAGCGCACCGCAGGAGCCGACAAACTGGACGAAATACTGACCGTCCTTCTTTGCACTTACCCTTGCACGTTTCACCATATCATCCTCGATCACATAACATGTATCTCCAATTCCGTATTTCATTTCTAGCATCTCCTGTTCATCTTAAACTCACGATCCTATAGTTACTAATCTGTGTCTGAAGAAGCTGTCACAAGGCAACGCCGAATATCGCAAAAAGGGCAAAATCCGGTATCGTGCCGAATGACGCCATCAGGTTCCTTATTTATGGGCCAATCCCATTTCTTCCCAAAAGATTCCTTCGCGTTCTTTCTCCTTGTATTGAGGTCTCATACTGCTCGGAAATGGCGTAAATATGGGCTTTTGCGGAGTGTGAGGGGGATGTGTTTTCCTCTTTTCTCTACTCCCCCACACAACAGAAAAAACCCGGAAAGCTAAGGTGCTGTCCTCGCTCTCTCGGGTCTTCTATTCTCTATGTTACGCTATTCAATTTTGCCTCTTTTGGGATAATTGGCTTTGTCCTTCTACATAGTACGATAGACCCTGAAATGAGTATAGACTAAATCAAATTAATTGTAAATAGATTAGTCCTAATCCTCTCCAATTTCAATTTCAGGTTCTATAACTTAGGATTTAACGATCCATTTCAAAAATCAAATCTATATTTTTAATTTTACCATACTCAGTCATATCTGTCGGAATAAAACCAACGTACTTATAGCCTTTTTCTGCATATTCATCAATAATTGCCCTATGTTCTTCTGACTTTGCACCTGCAAATTTTGAGATTTTAACATTTACGTACTTATATTTTCTCATATTAAACCTCTACAAATTAGGAATTTTCGATTTACAAGAGCCCTTATACTGACACTTCTTTTCATATAGAACTCTCTTTCCGCATTGTACCATACATCTCATAAAATTCGAAATTACTGCTCTCTTTTGTGCCTGTCGACCATTAATAAAATAAATAGAATAAACCATACTGCCCATGCTACTAAACAGCCGATTCCCGGATAATAAATGTCTATGATTATTCCCATAAGGAACGGCAGCGACATAAACATCATTCTTTTTCCATAAGCTTTACACATAGTGCTTTCATCATATTTCTTACGCTCATCTTCAGACTTCTCATTATAACCGGTTAAGAATTTGACAGCTTTCCTTTCTGATTTGTAAAAACCTATTCCAAACAAAAAGAAAATTGAATTAGAATTCGACAACTTATGGCTATACTTTTAAATCAAATTCTCTTGAACTTTGAACACTTATAGTTGCAAATCTTAATTGGGCTTTTTTATCGTAAGCATCTTTTAATATCATATATCCATTAACTATACTGACAGAATATCTTTTCATAATACTCTTTAAATTATTGTATATTTTTCTGCTGCTTTCATCATCATAACAAATTGTAGATACAGTTGTTGGCAAAATAGTATTTTCATCATATAATCCGCCTAAATCTATAACAATACTTGTTTCATTTAATTTTTGATTTATCTGTTTATAATTATCAAATTGTACTGTTTCATCGTCTTTTATAACAAGATATTGATTTCCTATATGACGCCCACTAAGACAAATACTAAAGTTATCAGTTTTAGCAATATCTGTTATTTTATTGCCATCGCTTTTACCACAGTGGTAATACTTTAGCGTATTGTTTTTTTGGAATTCACTGAATATATTTTCTAAATCCTTTTTAGTTCCGAACACTCTAAAACTTCTTGAACTCATTTTATTTTATCACCTGTACAATATAACTTAGAAGTTATCGGCATTGATTTTCAGGACGATGCCCCACTCCATGTTCATAATCTATTAGCTGTCTACGAAGATAATCTGCCATAGGTGCATCATTCATCTTTTCCCATGCTTTAATATGTATTTTCATCAAGGGTCTTGTAACTCTCATCGGGAGTTCATCCACATTGCCAATGGCCAACCACGGAAAGGGTCTGTATTTTTGCGTATCTCCAATGATAAACAGATACCCTATTAACTGTTCCTTTCTGAAAACAAAATAGAATTGCGGCATTTTATCGATGATAGATTTATCCATTATTTTTTTCATCGTCTGTTCTGTACCAAATGCCGGATAAAAGCCAATATTTTTCAAATCTTTTAAAGCGTTTATTCTCTGCTCTTCTGACATATCTATATAATTTAGGATTACTTCTTCCAAACAGTTCACCTCCGCAAACTCCAAGTTTGCACCGTTCAACTCCTCGATAAATTATTTCTTCAAATTTTCTATAAACCCGGAGATAGCGGATATAAGCCAGCCCAAACCAATAATTATTAACGCAATTTTCCACCCGATACCATTATCAAAAACAAAAATAAATGTATATAAAGCGAATAAACTAACAGGAATAGCAATTCCGTATAACACTAAATGTAACTTTCTCTTCTTTTCTTTGTCCATTTAATTCCACCTCATTAACTTCCAATTCGACAACTTAAGATTTTTTCAGCAAATATTTTTCAAAAGCTTTATGATTATCTAAGTGAACATCCTTAAAAAACAAAAACAGCCATATAATAAAAGCAAAAATGGCCATATATGGTGTTACAAAATAAGATAATATTGCCCCAATTAACATTATAGCAGACCAAATAAAACATTGGTTTCTAATATCGCGTGAAATATGAGCTTTATCATATAGAGCTTGTTCCTCTTTAGATAAAGAATTGAATCCTGAAACAAATTTAGCTGCTTTCTCTTTAAATATTGCAAATAAAATTCCTATAATTCCAAAAGGAATAACCAAAACGCCACATGCCCAAAATCCTACTATGTTCATATTATGATTCCCCTTTACAAATTCCAATTGTTTCCAGCTGTAAGTATACGAAGACATCCTACCAGCATATCACCATCATAGGCTGTAATATTAATGGTCTTAGATAATGCCGCTTCCGTTTTTTCAATGTAAGCGCCAAATATTCCTGCGGATTTCCTGATCCTCAAGTTTTGCCTATAATT
>CAMMSL010000034.1 GCA_946499505.1 uncultured Lachnoclostridium sp. | reverse complement strand
GCTTAAAGACAACTCATGAGAGCAGTCTGGTGACAGCTCATGAAATCAGCAACATGAGGTTGGTTTCCTTGACACTACTCTGAAGAAATTCATGAATATCAATGGCATAAGACCGGAAGATATGTGGGAGGATGATGAGACGTATCTTTGGTTTGCACGTCTGTATCCGGTCTGCTCATCTCAGGAAGAAGCTTTAGATGCAGCTGAACTCATCTGGCGTATGGCAAATGGAGAAGCCGCGGCTGAAGAAGTAGAAGAGTGGCGCAGCATTGAAAGGATGAGTCTGTATTCCAGTTTTGATGCGGCTGATATTGCGGCATCTCACAGGTGGGAAAAAGAGCTTGAAGACCGCATTTTGACCCGTAGATTTATTTGGGCGCTGGAAGACGGTAAATATTATCAGGACGCATTAGAAATCTTTGGTAAACGTGGCATAACAGAAGACATTTTCCATATCTTAGAGAAGGATGCACAGGAAGCTGATTTTTCTCTTAGGATAAGGCTTTACTATGCTCTGTCCAGATATATGAAGCATACAGGGGCTGTTTTTGATTCGAGCCAGTATGATGCGCTGGAATCGGCCTGTTTCGAGACAATACAGGAAGCAATCTACAATTCAGCTAAGAAAAATCTGCCGGACAGCAGTGCTTACCGGATCCGTAAAGACAGAGTAGATGTAGCCCTCCCTGTACGTGTGAACTGGGGCGGCGGCTGGACGGATACTCCTCCGCATTGCAATGAAAAAGGTGGAGTTGTATTAAATGCAGCTATGAAACTGCGCGGAATCTGTCCGGTTCAGATTACCGTCAAAAGACTGGATGACCTGCATGTAGAATTTGAAAGTAAAGATATCGGTGTGTATACAAAAATTGAAAATGCTGCAGATATTCAGGACTGCCATAATCCATATGATTCATTTGCATTACATAAAGCGGCCCTGATTGCCTGCGGAATAATACCGGTTCAGGGTGAGGTATCTCGGCAGGATATCCTGCGTCGTCTTGGCGGCGGAATTTATCTGTCCACTCAGGTATATGGAGTACCGAAAGGGTCAGGACTCGGGACAAGCAGTATCTTATCCGGTGCATGTATAAAAGGACTTTTCGAGTTCCTTGGACTGGAGAGCAGTGACGACAAGATTTATGAAGTAGTACTTGGAATGGAACAGATCATGAGTACCGGAGGCGGATGGCAGGATCAGGTGGGCGGCCTGACTGATGGCATCAAGTTTATCACGACTCTTCCGGGAATTGACCAGCATCTTAAGGTGGAAAAGGTTACAATGCCTGAGGCGGGAAAGCAAGAGTTAAAAGAACGTTTTGCCCTGATTTATACAGGCCAGCGGCGCCTGGCACGTAATCTCCTCCGCGACGTAGTCGGAGGATACATCGGCAGCCGTCCGGAATCTCTCAATGCCCTGAAGGAAATGAAAGCTGTAGCAGTTCTGATGCGGTTTGCACTGGAGCAGGGGGATATCGATGAATTCGCACGGCTTCTGAACCGCCATTGGGATCTGTCGTGTCAGCTGGACAGCGGTACATCCAATACATGTATTGATCAGATTTTAATGGTATGCGAGGAGCTGATCGATGGAAAATTTATCTCCGGAGCCGGAGGCGGCGGATTTATTCAGGTAATCCTGAAAAAAGGCGTTACGAAAGAACAGCTTCACGATCATCTCAGACAAGTGTTCCAGGACAGTGGAGTGGATGTGTGGGATTGTGAGCTGCTGCTGTAGGAGAATAGTGAAATAATTATAGAATAGTCATGTTAAAAGGTCACCTGCTTTGGCAAGTGACCTTTTTAGTTAGTCTGAAATCAATGTCCGGTGCATTACTACCTACATTCTATATACGATGCATCCGATAAAAGCTCCTACCAGCTTCTGTTGGCAGATACCATCGAATGGCATCCTCGATGGTGGGCATATTTACAAAGAGACGCGGTGAGATTTTGGAAGGCATATAAAAATATGTCAGGGTAGAGGTGCTGCTAATATACAGGATGATGCTGATTGGAAAATTGCAGATAATACCATTCCAATTTTTCTTCTTAAATCAGTATACAAACCGGGATTCAGGAATGTGATAAAAAGTTACTTCACACAAAATAAAAAGTTACTTAGCGTGTGCTAGGATTAAGAAAATAAAAACTACTCAGGAAAGGGGAAGAAAAGTGAAACAGAAATTAAACAGACCACTCTATTTCTTTATTATCCCGGCGCTCGTTCTATATGTAGTATTCTGGGTGGCTCCTGTACTTATGTCATTCTATTATGGATTTACAGACTGGTCAGGTGTCGGAGATTACAATTTTGTCGGATTGGATAATTTTAAATTTTTACTGCAGGACGGTACTTTATTCAATGCCTTGAAAAACACGGGAATTTACACTGGATTTACAGTAGTATTCGGGAATGTCCTTGCGCTGTTTCTTGCTTCTATTCTTAATAAGAAACTAAAAATGAAAGGCGTTTTCAGAACAGTATTTTATATTCCGGCTCTGTTTAGTACAGTTGTAGTGGCATTTATATGGAGTTATGTATATGCGCCGTATTATGGAATGATCTACAGCATATTTGATCTGTTCGGGGCAGGAGATGCCGCACCGAATCTTCTGGGATCTACAAGCACCGCATTAATTGCCTGTGCTGTTGTAGAACAGTGGAAAAACTGTGGAACAATGACGCTGATCTATCTTGCGGGACTTCAGAATCTGCCGGATGAAGTCTTGGAATCAGCTAAGATAGACGGATGTAAGTGGTATCAGGAATTCTTTAAAGTAAAACTTCCGATGATTGCAAATACGATTTCCGTTAATGTAATGCTCGGCCTGATAAATGGATTTAAGTCCTTTGATTATGTGTTTACATTAACAGGCGGCGGTCCCGGGGATTCAAGCAGTACTCTGATGCACAGTGTATATAAGCTGGCTTTTGTTGAATATCAGTATGGTACAGCAGAAGCCCTCGCAGCGGCGGCATTTGTACTCATATTGGTGATATCGTGTATAGTATTATTTTTCTTTAAGAAAAGAGAGGTGGAAGTATAATGAAAAAACCAGTAAGAAACGAAATAATAATAAGCATTTTTATTACTATATTTTTCATAATCATGCTTTCTCCACTGCTGATTGCTTTATCCGGATCCTTCCGTTCACCGGATAACAACACATCTTTTCTGCAGCTCTTTAATCAGTTTTCTTTGGAAAGCTATAAAGAAGCATTTAACGATATGCATTATTTCAGATCATTGAAAAATAGTGTGATAACAACTTTTTCAAGTGTTGTTATCCTGCTTGTGGTAGCCTCCCTTGCAGGATATGCTCTCGCAAGGCTTAAAACAAAGCTCGGGGCATTTTTACAGATATTTTTCCTTGCAGGAATGATGATCTCGGCACAGATGTCAATCATACCTATTTACAGTATTATGAGATCACTGAAGATCAATAACAGCTATATAGCGCCTATAGTGATGTATGTTACAATCTCAATACCGTTTTCAATATTTGTATATACTAATTTTGTAAAGTCAGGTGTTCCTATTGAATTAGAGGAAGCGGCAAGGATCGATGGCGCCGGCCGTATGCAGATTTTCCGGAAAGTAGTAATCCCTTTGACAAAACCGGTCCTTTCATCAATTATTATTACGCAGGGAGTACCGATATGGAATGACTTCTTTCTCTCTATGTTGTTCCTCTCGTCATCTACCAAAAAGACACTTCCGCTGGTGATGCTTTCATTTATGGGAGATATGCAGAAACCGACACAGTGGACAATGCTGTTTGCAGCCTGTTTCCTTAGCGCTCTTCCGATGCTGATTATATATGCATTTTTACAGAAACAGTTTGTAGGAGGACTTACAGCCGGGGCTGTAAAAGGATAACTTTAAATACAGACAATATGAAGTTATTGTATATAGCTTTCATATTGTCTGTTTATGATATAATAGAATACAATTTTTAGTTATTACTTGCAGAGGAGAACAGCTATGAAAAATAAAATGAAAATAAAATTGACACTTCTCTTGATTTGTATCTCTATTGTACCGTTGATTATTCTGTTCAGTCTTTATATTAAAAACACCTATGATTTTTACAAAACTCAAAGAAAAGGGATGGCTTTTACCGAGATTGAAAAAGCAGCATATAAGGCAAATACTGCCTTTAGCGAGATAGATGAATTGGTGTCGTCGCTTATATACAGTCAATACGATAATGAATATTGCATTCAGTCTATATCGGCTCAGGAAAATGAGAAGAGTGAGCTGACTGATATAGAACGCTTGCAAAACTACAGAGAGTTTAAATATGTCTGCAGTAATTTAATACAAAATAACCAATACGCAGAAGCGGTTTATCTGTTTAACAAAAACGGATCAAATTATATATATACAAAAGGAAAAGATTATTTCTTAGAGACAGATTATAAGGAAAGCACATGGTATAAACAGATAGAAGAGAACGGTCTGTATAAAATGATGACTTTTTGGAGTTCTTCCAATAAAAGAGTAACAGGAAAATACTATTTGGAGATACGCCCTGTTTCGAATGACAGAGGAGAAAAGCTGTCGTATATTGCTGTTGTGTGCAACACAGATTTCCTCAACGAAATGGATAATGAAATATTGGATGATTTTATTATGATCATAAATGAGCAGGGCGATATTCAATACGAAGCAGGCAATGATATACAAAACACAGGGAAAACAGCGCAAATAAATAAAAAGGATCAAAGCTTTACAGAAAGAAAAAATGGGGAATATGTTTTTAGTGAACTTGGAATCAATAACTGGAAAATTGTTTCTAAATATAACCTCGGAGAGCTGGGTACCCTTTATAAGAATAATATCATTAATCTTGTATTGGTTATAGCGGTCTGTATCATATTCATTATTTTTTTGGTCCTGATAATTGAAAAATATTTCATAGATCCTATTGTAAGGCTGTCTTATATTATGGTGCAGGTGCCTGAACAAAACATAAAAAATAAAGATAAGAAATATAAGGAAAGAACAGATGAGATTGGCGTTTTATATAACCAGTTTTATGAAATGATAAATAAAATCAATATATTGATTAAAGAACAATATATAAGTCAGATTAATTTCCTGAAGGAAAAACTGAATGGTCTGATGTCGCAGATAAATTCGCATTTCCTATTTAATACATTGGAAAGTATAAATTGTCTTGCTGATCTGGATGGAGATAAAAGGATTTCTCTTATGTCAAAATCTCTTGGAGATATGCTGCACTACAGTATGGATTTTGAAAAGAGTGAAGAAACTCTGGAATCAGAAATGAAAAACATAAAAACTTATATAAAAATACAGGAGATAAGATTTGAAAACAGCATCAGAGTTATCGAAAATATTCCTGATAAATTAAAAAATTGTATCGTATTAAAATTCATGCTTCAGCCTATTGTGGAAAATGCGGTAGAACATGGTCTGATAGATGTAGAAAATGACTGGTGGATTAAGATATCAGCCGAGGAATTGGGAGAAAAACTTGTTATTCGGATTGAAAACGGAGGAGAGTATATTCCGTCAGAACGTCTTGAAAAAATAAGAAAGAAAATAGAGGGGATTAATGAGCATCTGGATCAAGACTCGGATCTAAAGCTGAAAAGGGGGCATAACATAGGGCTGGAAAATATACAGAGAAGGATTCATATCGTGTATTCACGGGCATACGGACTTAATATTTTTAACAGAGAGAAAGGAGGGGTGAGAGTAGAGATCACGCTTCCTTTAAAATACAGTTAGGAAGGTGAAGAATATTGTATACATATGTGGTGATAGATGATGAAAATATTATAAGGAAAGGTATAATCAAAAAAATATCCGATATACCAGGAAGTGAATATAAGTGTGTCGGGGAGGCTTCAAATGGAAGGAACGGGCTTGAAGTCATAGAAAATTCAAACCCGGACTTTATAATCACGGATATGAAGATGAGTAAGATGGACGGGGTTGAGTTCCTGGAAAATCTCCGGGAAAGCGGTCTTAACCAGCCGGTTATAGTGATCAGCAGTTTCAAAGATTTTGAATATATGCATAAAGCAATTGAGAGCAGGGTAATAGGCTATGTTTTGAAGCCTTTTACAACGGAGGAGATTGCCCAGCAGCTGGTCAAAGTAAAGAAAGAAATCGAGAAAAAAAGAAAAAGGCAGTATGATGAAAAAAGAATGATCAGGATAGATCAGGAGAAAAAAACGAAGAGTATACAACAGAGCATTCTTGGAATACATGAGTCATTTTCAGAATGGGAAGAAGATATGCTCAATAAATTCAGGTATATGCTGCTGCTCACTGTTAATTCAAAGAATCAGAATATGTATGATACTCTGTATTCCATTTGTGAGAAAATGACCGGAAGCATAAAATATATGGTCATCAATAATTCGCTTTCAAAATATCAGTCGTTTATTCTTTTTTACACAGAGGAAGATAAATCATCATACCTCAACCTAAAGGCGAGAACAACTGCGGAGGAGATTGAACAGTATTTTGCAGAAGAAAAGATATTTATTGTTGTGAGCAGAATTACACAGGATTACAGAGAACTGAACAGTCTGAAAAAGGAAAACGACAGAATACTGAGAAAATTATATATCGGAGAGTTTTCTCAAATTATGATTCCCTCCGGGGAAAAGCTGCTTTTTGATTATATATATTCTCCTGAATCTATGGCAGACCGGGTAAGAAGAATGAAATATAATACTCTCGATTGCGCCAGAATCATGGATTCTTTTTTCAGCAACATAGATATTAGAAAGTATTCTCTGGGAGACATCAGAAAGACATGCGGATATATCGTAAGAAGTATTAACGAATATGCGGTTTCCGAGGGAGTGGAAACAGATGATATTATGCGATTTTTTGATACAAGATATATCTTTGAAGATGATATTCAAAAGATGAAAAAGGAAATATCAGGGTATGTCTGTCTTATAATGACGTCAATTTCCGGAAAAGAAAAACAGCGGAGCGTATATGATGAAATAAAAGAATATATTGACAAAAACTATGATCGAAGAATTACTCTTCAATTGCTTGCGGACGATTTGTGTTTAAATCCGTCAGTGATAAGAAATACAATGAAAGAAAAACGGATGAATTTTCATGAGTATCTGACCGGGACAAGGATGATGCATGCAAAAAGAATGCTTTTGGAAACCAATCTGAGCATCGAAGTTATTTCAAAAGAAATAGGGTATATAAATCCCAAATACTTTTTTAAAGTATTTAAAAAAGAGACCGGAGTGACTCCTCAGGAATACAGGAAAAGAAAGGACGACTAAAAGTTACTCATAAATAGAAAAAAAGTTACCGCGGAAATGCTAGCATAATAACAACAAAAGAAATACCACATTATAAGAAGGGAGAAGCAGTATGAAAAGAAAAATCGTGAGTGGTATCCTCGCATGCAGCATGATTGGGACAATGATTCTTACCGGATGCTCCGGATCGGATTCAACAGGCGGGAGCGCTGCCGGCGGCAGTGATAAAAATGCCGAAACCGACAGCAGATTTACCTATGATGGGGATGATGTTACATTAAATTTTATGTATATCACGGGAGGCGACAATGAGTTTTACAGTGATCAGCTGCCGGAATTGATCAATGAACAGTTCCCGAATATTACGGTTGAAGTTGAGGAGATGCCGACGGACAATTATAAATCTACGGTCCAGATGAAATTTGCCAGCGGTGAAGGCCCGGATATTTTTGAATGGTGGCCGGATAAACAGGCGGAACCGCTTGTAGACGCCGGATATCTTCTTGATCTCAGTGATCTGGAATGCATAGGTGATTTCAGGGAAGATATGGTAGATTCCTTTACTTTTGACGGTAAGAAATATGCTGTTCCTCTTGGATCGAGTTTCCTGACTACATGGTACAACAAAGATCTGTTTGAGCAGGCCGGCATTACAGATGTTCCTATGAATTGGGATGAGTTTACAGAATGCTGTGAAAAACTGAAAGATGCAGGAATTACCCCAATCGTTATGGGTGATCAGGATGCAGCGGTGATCCAGTTCGGAATGTATCAGGTCGGCGCTTCGTGTATTTACAGCAAGAATCCTGATTTTGACGATCAGCTTTATACTGGGGAAACCAAATTTACGGATGACTGCTGGGTAGAGACGGTTGAAAAGTATAAATCTCTTTATGATAACGGTTATGTAATGGAAAATACGCTCGGGCTTTCTCAGGATCAGTCAAGACAGGCTTTTATTGACGGGCGTGCAGCAATGATCTTTGACGGAAGCTTCGGATGGGAAGTCCTTAATTCAGAGGGAGCAGAACAGTTTGAAAGAGGCATTTTCATGCTTCCTGCTAATGATAAAGATGAAGAACTGGTATATAATCTGACACCTGCTGAAGGAATATTTGCCGGTGCGAATGAAGATCATGCAGATGCAGTGAAGGCTGTGCTGAGCTATTGGTTTACAGAAGGAACTCCTCTTTTTGAAGCATGGGCAGAATCTAATGATAATATTCCTGCTCATAAAAATCTGACAGACGACAGAGAGATGATAAATGAGTATCTTGAAAGATATCAGGATTATGACTCCATTTATAATCTTAATAATGCATGGCCTAATGGAGTAAGTGACGAAATGACAGCAAGATTCCAGGAAGTTATAGCAGGAGATGCAGATGCTCAGGATGTAACGGATGCAATGCAGACCAAATTTGAACAGGTTAAATAATGAATTAAAAGAGAGAGGAGACCACTGTGAATTTTATTAAAAAGAAATTTGCGGTGGTCTTTCTGGCAGGAGAAGGGAATGTTGTACAAAAAATCGCGCGAAGAGTTTGATGAAAAGCTGTTTTTAAGACCTCCGAAAGAATACAGAGGAGCCCCGTTCTGGGCGTGGAACGGAAGGTTAAATACAGAACAGCTTTTAAAGCAGATTCCTCAATTCCATGATATGGGAATGGGCGGAGCTCATATACACTGCAGGGTAGGTCTGGATACGCCTTATTTAAGTGAAGAATTTTTCCAAAATGTTAAGGAGTGTCAGAAAGAGTTCAAAAAAGAAAATATGCTGTGCTGGCTTTACGATGAAGACAGATGGCCGTCAGGAACTGCAGGGGGGTATGTGACGCAGGAAAAAAAATACAGAGCCTGTTTTCTGGTTGTAGAACCATATGGGTACAGCGAAAAAGAGGACGATAAATATATGGCAGCGGCTCAGGCCGTAAGAAGTAAAGACAGGAGATCACTGGGAGTTTTTGAAGTTATTCTGGATCAGAACGGATATTTAAAAAAATACAGACAGACCGATCCGGGGCATTCAAAAAATGATAATTTGTGGCAGGTCTGGATGGAAATTTCCGGAGATACGCCATGGTTTAACAATCAGGCATATGTCAATACAATGGATAAAGATGCTGTGAACCGTTTTATTGAGCTTACGCATGAACAGTATTATAAACACTTGGGAAATGAATTTGGAAAAAGCATACCGGCAATCTTTACTGACGAGCCTCAGACAGTGCATAAAGAGTTTTTGCGAACACCTTTTGAAAAAAAGCCGGTTATCCTCCCGTATACGGCTGATCTGGAGGAGACTTTCAGAGTAAAATACGGAAGTTCTCTTTTAGAACATCTGCCGGAATTGATATGGGAGTCTGCTGAAAACAGGTTATCAAGAATTAGATATCTCTATCACAGACATATATGCGAAAGATTTTCTGAAGCATATTGCGACAATATTGCGGCATGGTGCGGAAAACACGGACTGGCACTGACCGGCCATATGCTGAATGAGTGGACTTTGTATTCTCAAACGATGGCTGTCGGAGAAGTGATGCGCCCGTTGAAGAATTTTACTGTCCCGGGGATGGATATGCTTTGCGACAGAAGAGAACTGTCCACAGCGAAACAAGTCCAGAGCATATCGCGTCAGATGGGAAGAGAAGGATGCATGAGCGAAATCTATGGCGTGACCGGGTGGGATTACGATTTCAGAAATCATAAACTGGCAGGTGACTGGCAGGCAGCTCTCGGGGTGACACTGAGAGTTCCTCATCTTACCTGGTTCTCCATGTCCGGAGAAGCCAAAAGAGATTATCCCGCAAGTATAGGATATCAGTCTCCATGGTATAAGGAATACCATTTTATAGAAGATCATTTCGCAAGACTGAATACAGTACTTACCAGAGGAACTCCCGAGGTGAAAATAGGCGTGATACATCCGATCGAATCTTACTGGATATACTGGGGAAATCAGGAACAGACTTCATCAGTCAGACAGATGATGGAAGAGAATTTCGAACATATGATCAACTGGATGCTTTATGGACTGCTGGATTTTGATTTTATTTCCGAGTCAGTATTGGACGAAGAAGAAAAGGAGCAGAGAGGAAAAGCATTTATTATGGGTGAGATGCTCTATGATGTGGTGATAGTTCCCGGCTGTATTACGCTGAGAAATAATACATATGAACGTCTGCGAAAATTCAGAGATTCGGGAGGAAATATAATTTTTGCAGGAAATATTCCCGGATATATTGATGCAAAAAAAGATGACAGAGTGGAAAAACTTGCGGATAAATGTACATGTATAGAGTTTAACAGAAGCAGTTTGTATGACCATCTTGAAAAGTATCGGGATATCGATATCTCTGTCCGTCCAATGGATGGAATTGATCCTACCCGCATGAAACAAAGAGAGAATGGTACGCGCAGTAATAATATGTTTTACCAGATCAGAAAAGAGGGCAAGGATAAATGGCTGTTTGTTTGTCATGTCAACAGACCTGCCAATGAGCATATTACTTATACAGAAGAGTTGAAAATAACGGTAAAAGGGGAATATACGCCCGTTTTATATGATACTCTGAGCGGAAAAATAACAGAATTAGGAGCAGAATATGATAATTCGGGAGATACACTTATTACAGCATATACATCATCACATGACAGTCTGCTTTTTAAATTGCTCCCCGGGAGAAGTGAAAGAGGAGAAATACTGAAATATAACCGAATACAGAATATGAAAGAGCTGCCCTGTCCGGATAAGTTTATTCTGGAAGAAGAAAACTGCTGTCTTCTCGATACTGCGGAATATGCATTTGATAATGAGGAGTGGCAGACCGAAGAGGAAATCTTAAGGATAGATAACAAGTTAAGGAAAAAGCTTGATTATCCCCTTCGGATGGAGGCGTGGGCGCAGCCGTGGACAGATAAAAGTGTTGAAATCCCGGAGCATAGAATAAGCCTGAGATTCAGAGTGCTTTCTGATATAGAAGAAAATAATGTCCTTTTTGCCGGAGAAAATCTGGAAACTTCTGAAGTGATCTGCAATGGTGTAAAGGCCATCCTGCAGGATGAAGGCTTCTATGTTGACGAGTGTATTAGAAAATACAGCGGCTTATCTTTAAAGAAGGGAGAAAATATTATTCAGATATCCATGCCGTTTATGAAGAAAACTAATCTTGAATGGTATTATCTTTTAGGGAATTTCGGAGTAAAGGTAATGGGTAAAGAAAAGAAAATAGAAGAATATCCTTCCCAAATATATTATGGGAACTATGTGGACCAAGGGTTCCCGTTTTATGCCGGAAATTTTATTTATGAGACTGCAGTTGAGACAGAAAAGGGTGATTTCTGGCTGGAGATATCTCATTACAAAGGGGCTTTGATTCAGGTACAGATAGATGATGGGGAATTCCGGAATCTCATATTTGCACCATATAGAATCAACTGTGGAGCAGTAAGTAAAGGACGGCACAAAATCAGGATAAAAGTATACGGGAACCGGGTAAATGCGTTTGGAGCGGTACATAATGCGGACGCATCTGAAAAATGGTATGGTCCTAATATCTGGAGAACAGAAGGAAATAAATGGTGTTATGAATATCAACTCAAAGAAATGGGAATATTGACCACACCTGTATACAGTGTCGTGCAATGAAAAAGGAGGAGAAGAGTATATGAGTAAATTTAATGATGGAGTATGGCCGGTTATGCTGACTCCGTTTACGGATGATAATGAAGTGGATTATGAAGCGCTTGGGAAATTAGTTGACTGGTATATAGAAAACGGCGTAGCAGGATTGTTTGCGGACTGCCAGTCAAGTGAAATGTTTTATCTTTCATTGGAAGAACGCATAAAAATAGCGCAATTTGTAAAGAAACAGTCCGATGGAAGAGTGCCCGTTGTCGCTTCAGGGCATATTTCAGATAAACTGGAAGATCAGATAAATGAACTGAATGCCGTGGCGGCTACAGGAGTGGATGCAGTTATACTTATCAGCAACCGGCTTGCAAAAGAAGATGAGGATGATACTGTATGGCTGGAAAATCTGAAAAAAATTATTCAGGAACTTCCGGAAAATCTCCCGTTGGGTTTTTATGAGTGCCCATATCCGTATAAAAGAATAATTTCGCCGGAACTCCTGAAATGGTGCGCGGAAACCGGAAGATTTTATTTTATCAAAGATACAAGCTGTGATCTGAATAATATGGAACAGAAGCTGAAAGCGATCAAAGGCAGTCATTTGAAACTTTTCAATGCAAATTCCTCGACATTGTTAGAAACACTTCAAATGGGAGCCGCCGGCTTCAGCGGTGTAATGGCTAATTTCCATCCGGATCTGTATGTCTGGTTATGCAGAAATTATAAAAAGTATCCGGAAAAAGCCAGAAAACTTGCGGACTTCCTGACGCTTGCCTCAATGATAGAAAGGCAGGTATACCCTGTTAATGCAAAATATGCGCAATTGAAATATGGAAATTTTCAGTCTATATATACAAGAACGAAGAATATGGATTTATTAAATAAAACAGCAAAGCTTGAAGTGGATCAGCTTTTAGAATTTACTGATTTTATAAGAGAATGGTTGAAAAAGTAAAGGGTGAATGAAAATGAAAATACTTGTAACAGCGACAAATTATTCAAAGTATTGTCAGGCCGGAAAGAAAATGCTTGAAGAGAAAAATTACGAGATCATAGAAAATCCGCATGGAAGGCCATATACATATAATGAACTGAAAGATATAGTATGCGATATAGAGGGAGTTATTGCAGGAGTTGATACATGGGATGAAAGTATATTTAAGGAGGCCGGAAAATTAAAAGTTATAGCCCGATTTGGGGTCGGTGTAGACAATATTGATTTGAAAGCGGCTGAAAAGCATGGGATTGTCGTATGCAATGCTCCGGGAATCAATTCTTCTGCGGTTGCAGAGCATACAGTGGCACTTATTCTTTCTCTTTTAAGGAGAATTCCTGACTTGAATGAAAAAGTAAGAAAGGGAGAATGGATCAGGCCGATGTTCCATGAACTAAAAACCCAGACAATTGGTTTCCTTGGATTTGGAGCAGTTGCCAAGAATGCTGCCGTAAGACTAAAAAATTTTGGCCCTGCAATGCTGGCGTATGATAAATATCCGGATCATAAAACTGCAGAAGAACTTGGGGTAAAGATGGTTTCCCTTGAGGATATTTTCTCACAATCTGATATTATTTCTATTCATCTTCCGTCTACTCCGGAGACGGAACAGCTGATCGATCAGAAAACGATTCAGAAGATGAAGCAGGGGGTATATCTCATTAATACTGCCAGAGGTAATATAGTGAAAGAAAAAGACGCAGCTGAGGCGATGAAGTCCGGCAAGATAGCCGGGTTCGCAACGGATGTATTTGAACAGGAGCCTATTGATATTAACGGACCCTTATTTCAGTTTGATAATTATATTGCAACTCCTCACGTAGCA
Source organism: uncultured Lachnoclostridium sp. (assembly GCA_946499505.1). Taxonomy (GTDB): domain Bacteria; phylum Bacillota; class Clostridia; order Lachnospirales; family Lachnospiraceae; genus Mediterraneibacter. The sequence continues at coordinate 14,630 of CAMMSL010000034.1, read as the reverse complement.
GCCGAAACATATGAAAATTGTGAAACCACTTCTGAGGTGACAGCAAAAGAAATTATAGATGTTTTGGAAAAAAGAGCACCGGATAACAGACTGGTGTGACAGTAGAGCGGAGTGGGAAATTAAATAAAAGCTATATTTGTCAGAATATATTGACAAATATAGCTTTTTGTGAAATAATAATAAAAACGTTTCGACAAGTAAAAACAAAGCTGGATGATAAGGTTATGGGTAATAATAATCCAAATAATATGATCACAATTAAAGATGTGGCGAAAAGAGCGGGCGTCGCGATTTCTACGGTATCAAGAGTTTTGAACGATCAGGACAGGGTAAGTCAGGAAACACGTGATAAGGTAAAAAAGGCGGCTGATGAACTGGGGTATGTCAAGAACAGTATAGCAGCGTCCATGAAGACCGGTTCGACAAAGCTGATCGTGGTAGCAGTACCGGATTTGATCAATGAATACTATACGGATGTAATCCGGGGTGTAGAGCAGACAGCTGTAAAACATGGTTATTATACGATCGTGTTTACCACGCAGGAGTCGCCGGAAAAGGAAAAAGAGTTGTTTGAAGGGAAGTTCGGAAAGATTATAGACGGAGCAGTTATTGTGCCGGCGCATCCGGATGTGGATTTCCTTCGAAAGATCAACAAACCAGTGGTAGTGGTAGACCGTTATGTTCCTGGTTGTCATCTTGATGCAGTTATGATTAATAACTATAAGGGGGCCCGTATGCTTATGCAGAATTTGCTGGATCATGGGCATAGGAGGATTGCAATCGTAAACGGCCCGGAAAATTTTAATGTCGGCAAAGAGCGCGGAGAAGCATATAGAGATGCTCTTTCAGAAAATGGGATAGAAATATCAGAAGAATACATAAAAAGTACTACATGGTACAGCGAGGCAGGATATGAAGCAATGCAGGAACTTATGGATCTGGAACAACCCCCGACTGCGGTTTTTGCGGCGAATAACCTTTTGTGTATTGGCTGCGCGGAAGCGGCCTTTAACAGAGGAATGAAGCTGGGACAGGATATTTCGCTTGTAGGGTTCGATGATTCCGCATTTGCAGAATATATTCAGCCGGGTATTACTGTAGTACGGCGTGCTACTTCCCGCATGGGAGTGATCGGAGCGGAAAAACTTCTGGATAAACTGCAGAACAGCCGTTCCCCGAAATACAAAGAGAGAAAAGTACTGTTAGATGTAGAACTGATTGAGAGAGGCTCTGTGGCCGATGTATAAAATATGACAAGGAGAGCAGAGATGGATAAAAAATTAAAAGTAATGCTGGTCGGCGAGACTTGGATTGTCCGGACAATGGAGATCAAAGGAGCCGATTCCTTTGAAATGAACTCATATGGAACAGGAAAAGAATATCTGGAAAAGGCAATGGAGAAAGGCGGTTTTGAATTTCTCCATATGCCGTGTCACTGTATCGACAGTCAATTTCCTGCTACGGCAGAAGGTCTCAGGAAATTGTGCGATGTGCTTATCATCAGCGATGTCGGAGCTAATACTTTTTTGCTGCCTGTCGAAACGTTTTTACAAAGCAAAAAAACTCCGAATAAGCTGCAAATAATAAAACAATTTGTCGAGGAAGGAGGTGGACTATGTATGGTCGGCGGATATATGTCCTTTATGGGGATAGAAGGAAAAGGAAGGTATTACCGTACACCGGTGGAAGAAGTATTGCCGGTTAGTTTCCTCCCTTGTGATGACCGGCAGGAACACCCGGAAGGGATCGAGGTCTCTGTGCCGGAATCTGAGCATCCGATTTTACAGGATTTACCAGATCAGCTGACAGGTATTCTGGGGTACAATAGGGCAGAAGCAAAAGCATCTGCAGAAGTACTGCTGTCCTATGAAACTGACCCGATCCTTGCTGTGGGCACTTATGGAAAAGGCAGAAGTGCGGCATATGCAACAGATTGTGCACCTCACTGGTCGTCGCCTGAATTTTCAGATTCGCCGGCATACTGTACTTTGTGGAAAAATATCGTGCGCTGGCTTGGCGGAGAGGATAATTGAGCAAGTATATTGTATACATGGAACTACATCAGTAATTAGAACGGAGAGGAGAAAAAATTATGAAAAAACGGATCATGGCGGCAATGCTTACAGTTATGCTGACAGGGATGATGGCAGGATGCAGTATGGAAAGCGGAATTGAAGACAGCGCAGAGAATAACGGTTCAGAGGATACGAAACAATCCGGCGGAGATAACCTTACAATAGGTTTTTCTAACTGGAGCAGGAGTTTTGAATTTTATGTGGATCTGGAAGAAGGAATGCAGGAAAAGGCTGATGAGCTGGGGGTGGAACTTGTGATTCAGGATGCTGACGGAGACCTTACGGAACAGACAAGCCAGCTGGAGAATTTTGTATCCAGAGATATGGATGGTATCATTATCTGCCCGATTGATTCTGAAGCGTCCGGATCCGAAGTTGAGATGGTCAATGCGGAAGATATTCCATTAGCTACAGTAGATATCGAGTGTACGGGCGGCGGAGAGGTTGTGACACATGTCGCATCGGACAACTATCTCGGCGGACAGCTGGCAGCAGAGTATGTTGGCGAGGCTCTGGGAGGAGAAGGGAAGATTGCAGTGATCAGCAATCCGACCATTACAACGATCATTGAACGGGAGAAAGGATTTACGGAAACTATTGAAAAAGAATATCCGGGCATTGAGATTGTTGCAAATCAGAGTGGTGAATCCACCCGTGAAAAAGGAATGGAAGTTGCAGAAAATATCCTTGAAAAGAATCCGGATCTGGATGCTGTCTTTGGCACGAATGATATGATGGCGCTGGGAGCTGTCCAGGCAATTCAGGCAAAGAATCTTGATACGATCGTAGTAGGATTTGATGCAACGGAAGAAGCCTGCAATGGAATGAAAGAAGGATCACCGATGAAAGCAAGTGTAGCTCAGCAGCCGCAGCTCCTTGGAGCTACTGTATTGGAATCACTTGTAAATTATATTAATGGTGAAGATGTAGAACCGGAGATTAAAGTGGAAGTAAAACTTGTTACAGAAGAAAATGCGGATGACTATCTGAAATAGGCGGAAGGTCCGGGTTGTATGTGCAGCCCGGACCGGAAAGAGATGAGATGATAATTATGGGAGAAAATGCGAATAATACAATTCTGGAGTTCCAGAATATTACGAAAACTTTTCCCGGTGTAAGAGCGCTGGACAAAGTATCATTTGCGGTGAGAAAAGGAGAAGTGCATGGGCTCGTAGGTGAGAACGGTGCAGGTAAATCTACTTTGATAAAAATAATATGTGGTATTTACCATGCGGACTCAGGTGAGATTTTTGTAGACGGAAAACAAGCGCATATCATGAATCCGGAACAGTCTCAAGAGTACGGAATCTATGTTATGCATCAGGAAATCAGCGTACTTCCTAATATGTCCGTAGCAGAGAATATGAATATCCATGATATACCCCGAAAAGGAGGAATATTTGCAGATACAAAAGCAATGTATCGGCATACAAGAAAAGCCCTGGATATGGTAGGCCTGACATATGTGGAACCCCGGGATATAATCAGTCAGTACAGCCTTGCTACCCAGCAGATGATCCACCTTGCAAGAATTATATCTATGAATCCGAAAGTTGTATTATTGGATGAGCCTACAGCCTCTCTTACAATGAATGAAAAGCAACAGCTGTTCCATGCAATTGAACGGTTTCGGGAGAATGGAGTTTCTATAATATATATTTCCCATTATCTGGATGAAGTTCTGCAGGTGTGCAGCAGAATTACAGTGCTGCGTGATGGAAAGTATGTAAATACTTATAATTCTACAGATACGGATAATGAAGAAATTGTTACTGCCATGATCGGAAAGAATATTAAGCCGGAAAGAAGAAAATCAGAACAGATGGGTGAAGTGGTGTTGGAAGCTGTGAATATAGCTGCCCCGTCTATTGTCCATCATACGGATTTGAAACTGCACAAGAAAGAAGTTCTTGGAGTATATGGCCTTAATGGAGCCGGAAAGACAGAACTCCTTCGAGTACTGGCCGGTTGTGATCGGCCGTTGGAAGGTGAAATTTATGTGCGTGGCAAAATAGTCCGTAAGCCGGATGTTCTGTCTCAGCTGAAACGCGGAATCGTATATGTACCGGAAGACAGGAGACGTCTGGGACTTGTACTTGGGATGTCAGTATTGGAGAATACATCTCTGGGAAATGAACGGAAATATGCATCGCTGGAAATGATCAACCGCAGGAAAGAGTACAAGGATGCTGAAAAATATATAAAGAAAATGAATGTAAAAACACCGTCCGGAAAAACTGTTGTGGAAGTATTAAGCGGAGGAAATCAGCAGAAAGTAATTTTGGCGAGATGCATGGCCAGAAATGCAAAGATCATTCTCTTAGATGAGCCGACAGTGGGCATTGATGTAGGCGCGCGGGAAGAGATATATGCCCTGATCTCAGAGTTTGTATCTGAAGGGGCGGCAGTTGTTCTGGCGTCATCCGATATGAATGAAGTGCTCAGTACTGCTGACAGGATCGCTGTCCTTGCACATGGAAGAATTGTGACAGTACTGGAAAAAGAAGAGGCAACAGAGGAAAAGCTGCTCTTATATGCGATGGGAGATGATACATATGAAAGATAAATCAGTAATCAAAAAAATATTCAGTCTGCGTGAGACCGGGGTTGTAGCAGCACTGATCGTGCTTATGGTAATATTTTCTTTTTCCACAGATATTTTCTTTACAGGAAATAATCTTCTCAATATTACCAGACAGATTTCTATAACATCTTTACTGGCAATTGCGATGACGTTTGTAATTATAACTGGCGGCATTGACCTGTCAGTTGGTTCAGTAATTGCTTTTTCAGGAATAATTACTGCAAGTATGATGAAAGATTATAATATGCCGACTGCGGCTGCGGTTTTGATCGGAGTTCTGCTTGGTCTGCTGACAGGTTTTGTCAATGGTTTGTTTATTTCATATCTGAATATGCCGGCATTTATAACAACAATGGGAACGATGACAATTCTGAGAGGATTAGGATATATTTATACGCAGGGGTATCCGATCTATGATCTTCCGACTTCATTTAAAATCATCGGTCAGGGATATATATGGATTATTCCGATTCCTACAATTATATTTGTAGTAATTGCGATTATAGCCTTTATTATCCTGAAAAAAACTGTGCTGGGGCGACATATATATGCAATCGGCGGCAATGCAGACGCCTCTGCCCTGGCCGGTATCAAGGTGAAGCGGATACAGCTTTATGTATATATGATCAGCGGGTCTGTCAGCGGACTGGCAGCGGTCGTTCAGGCAGCAAGAGTTGGTTCCGGCCTTCCCACAATCGGAGAGGGATTTGAGATGGATGCGATCGCGGCAGCAGTCATTGGCGGCGCGGCGATGTCCGGAGGTTCAGGCACTATACTCGGGACAATACTCGGCGCTATGCTTCTCGGTGTACTAAGTAACGGACTGAGCCTTCTGGATGTTGATTCTTATATTATGACTGTTATTTCCGGCTGTGTGGTAATTCTGGCGGTTCTGATTGATCAGATAAGAACAATTATGGCAAAGAATGCTCAGATTAGAAAGACGAAAGAAACACTGGCACAGAAAAACAGATGTGAGAGTAAGGGGGATGTGTAATGGATGTACATCAGGCGGAACAATTAGTAAGACAATATGAGACAGAAGCGGTAGACCTATTAAAACTTCTGATAACATGTGATACTACTGATTACAAAGAGGCTAATGGACAGATCCAGGTGGAAGAGTTTTTTGAAAAGCTTGAGATACCTACAGTGCGTATATATCCTGATGCTGATAAGCTTGGAAAGTACGAGTGCTTTAATTATGGGCATACATATGAAAATAGATATTGTATAGAAGCTGTATGGCGCGGGAGCGGCGGAGGACGCTCATTACTTCTGAACGGGCACATGGATACAGTATTTCCTGCTTCACCGGATGAATGGCGGACAGATCCGTTTACACCTGTGATAAAGGATGGGAAAATATACGGTCTTGGATCTGTAGATATGAAGAGTGGACTGTGCGCACTGATGATGGCAGTCAAAATACTGAAAGAATCCGGAATTCATCTGAAAGGCGATATAATCCTTCAAAGTGTTGTAGATGAAGAAGCAGGCGGCGGAAACGGCTCACTTGCGTGTATTGATGCCGGAACGCGTGCGGACGCCTGCTTGGTGGCAGAACCTCATATGCTGGCTCCGGCAAGCGCACATCTCGGTTCAGCCGCATATTGGCTGACAGCAGAGGGAATCAGCGCTCATGCAAATATGAAATATAAAGGTGTAAGTGCTTTTGAAAAACTCCTGCCGATCATCAACGCGCTTGCTTTATTAGAGAAGAAATGGGAAAAAAGGACTTGTGATCTGTTGCCGCATCCAGTAATAACAGTTTTAAAAATCGAAGCAGGAGACGGTTCAATTACACTTCCGGGTGAGTGTCGGATACTTGTGAATTATATGTATCTTCCGGACGGATATGATTATCACGGAGAATTTATGAACGTAATCGATCAGTGCGTCAAGTCTGACACATGGTTTCAGAAGCATCCGCTTAAAATTGAAAAGCATCATGACTGTGGTCCATATTATACAGATCCCAAGAGTGAGTGGCCGCAGGCTGCAGCAAAAGCTGCCGGTGAATGTGCAGGTCGTGAGGTGGAAATCAGTGGCCTTCCGTGCGGTGCAGATGCAAGGCTGTATGCCAATATAGGAAATATACCCACAGTAATTTTAGGGCCAGGGAGTATCGAACAGGCGCACAGACCGAATGAATACGTGGAGATTGAACAGTATTTGGGCGCGATAAAGATATATTTACTTTTGTTATGTGAATGGTGTGGGTGAGTAAAAGCAATTATATTATTGTAGAGACAGGCTTCTATGAGATAAGGTTGAACAGAAGCCTGTTATTTATTTGCTATCAGTCTGCTTTTAGCTGGATTTTATGATGCCAGTAAACGGTGCATTACTACCCACATCCTATATACCATATATCCAATAAAAGCCCCCAGCGTATTCGTCACTACATCATCCAGCTGGCAGAAGCCCCGTCCTGTTATCAACTGGAACATTTCAAGACAAAGGCTGCAGGCCAGTGCGGTCAATGTGCAGACAAAGATATTTCTCATCACAGGGAATGCGGTCGGTATCAGGATCCCGAACGGAATGAACATAATAATATTCTCCACGAAAAAAGCATGTGCCTGCATTGTTGTTCCCCATGTATTGAAAAGGGTCAGATCCACCGTTGTACGCGATCCCGGTTCCCGGGAGAAGAACGCGAGTTTGAGTAGTACTGCTGCGTACACGATGATCAGAAAGAGCAGAAAATCCCGAAGAGGCTCGGACTTTTTTGACTGAATAAGACCGAATTTTTTTAAGATGTACATAACGATTAGAAACAGGATTCCCGCAATAAGCCCCAATGGTAAATATCCTGCTGGTTCCAACATGTCATGTGCGATGTAGGAGAGTAAGTGTTTAATTTTTCCTATAGTAATGAGTATTTTGTCCATGCTATTTAATATAACAGATACGCTCCTGAAAGGTAATATGTTTCAATGAATCTTAAGTAATGTTTTAGAATTAGTTTCATTTTCGAGGATTGAATATTCTTCACAAGATGCATTTATGTTAAAAATGTGTATAATTTGTGAAAATGCCACATGGAAATTATTGACATGACAATATGAAACAACTAAAATATTAATGGATTTTTATATTATGAAATGAGGTGGGATTTTATGCGTAATGTCTGGAAACGGATGATTGCCATTGCAGCAGCTCTTGTAATGATTGTTACGTCCGGAACAGTGCAGCAGGTTTCTGCGGCGACGGGGACAGTAATGAATGAGATTACTGTTACATACGATCAATCAGGAGCGCGTACCATGTTTGATATGGTAAATGATTTTAGGACTGGCAATGATGCGTGGGCGTGGGATAAGAGCGGCCAGAGAGAAGAGTACGATGGCCTGCAGGAACTCACATATGACCCGGTACTGGAAAAAGTGGCTATGCAGAGAGCGGCCGAGATCATATTTAACTGGTCTCATACCCGTCCGAATGGTGAGGATTGTTCTACGGCATTCCCAGGCGGTTATATTGCCAAGGGAGAAAATATTGCTAAGGGACAGACTTCTGTTGAACAGGCTTTTATATCATGGCGGGAAGACGAAGAGGATTATGGCGGGCAGGGACACCGGCGGAATATGCTGGGACGGAATTATACTGCGATCGGTATTGCCCACGTGATATATAACGGACAGCATTACTGGGTACAGGAGTTCGGGTCTCCGGCAAGCGGAGAAGAGCTATCGGATCCGGTAGATGGCGAGCAGCAGGTATCCATAGAGGTGCCGGATGAGGAGCAGACGGTTCGGTCAATCTCTCTGGGGAAGGATCATCTTTATTACAGTGACAATACGACAGAAATATGGAATGCATTTGCTGCTTCATTGACGAGTGTGTCAGTTACTACAGATAAGGGAAGGACTTACAATATAGATGCACAGTGGGAGTATGATGCAGATGCAAAAGCGCTGAAAGTGAAAGAAGGGTCCTATACACTTCCGTACAGAGTATCAGACATCGGTGGTGTTATGGACACGGGCGTAGCGCTTGAAGAGTTGATTCCTGGCTCTTCCTATAATGCAAGTCTTATTGCACAGTCAGTCCTTCACGAAGGAAGTGAATTGTCAATCACAGTTGATTCATTTTGGAGCGGAGATATTTATTCCTGGTCATGGTATAAACTGAAAGGGAATACATTAGAATCTATTTCGAATGATAAAGATGTTTATCAAAAAGAAGAGGCATCACCAGAGGATGCAGGAACATATGTGGTGGTATATGAGATTTATGACGGATATTGTATTACCCGTTCTAAAACGATTACCGTAACCCCGCATACTCCAGTCGAAACAGGAGGCACAGCTCCGACCTGTACGGAGCCGGGAGTTACAGGCGAAACCAAATGCTCTGAATGCGGCGAAGTCATCACAGCAGGTGGTACTACAATACCGGCACTGGGGCATGAATGGGATGCGGGTACTGTTACAACAGAACCGACATGTACAGAACCCGGCGAGAAGACTTATACCTGCAGCAGATGTGAGGAGACAAAAACTGAGTCAATTCCGGCAGCAGGCCATAAGGAAATAGATGTTGAAGCGAAAGATGCTACGTGTACGGAACCGGGATATACAGCAGGAAAATACTGTACGGTATGTCATACGTATACCACAGGGCATGAGGTGATTCCTGCAAAAGGTCATACCGTAGTGATCGATCAGGCGGCGACAGCAACGTGTACAGAGCCTGGATATACAGAAGGCAGTCATTGTTCTGTATGCCATAAGATACTGTCTGAACCAAAAGAAATCCCGGCATTAGGACATGACTGGGACGAAGGAACTGTTACAACCGAGCCAACGTGTACAAAGGATGGAGAGAAAACATATACCTGCAGCAGATGTGAGGAGACAAAAACAGAGACGATCCCTGCAAAAGGCCACACAGTGGTTATCGATGAGGCCGTAGAGGCGACTTGTACAGAACCGGGGCGGACAGAAGGCAGTCATTGTTCTGTATGTCAGACAGTTCTTGTTCCAACTCAGGAGATTCCTGCAAAAGGCCACACAGTGGTTATCGATGAGGCTGTAGAGGCGACTTGTACAGAGCCGGGCCATACAGAAGGCAGTCACTGTTCTGCATGCGGAAAGGTTCTTGTTGAATCACAGGTCATTTCAGCATTGGGTCATGACTGGGACGAAGGAACTGTTACAACGGAACCAACATGTACAAAGGATGGGGAGAAAACTTATACCTGCAGCAGATGTGAAGAGACAAAAACAGAGACGATACCGGCATTAGGACACAACGAAGTCGAGATTCCGGAACAGGAACCTACCTGTACAGAGCCGGGCTATACTGCCGGCACATACTGCACTGTATGCAAAACGTATACCAGCGGGCATGAAGTGATTGAGCCATTAGGTCATGATTGGGATGAAGGCAAAGTTACAAAAGAGCCCAGTTGTTCTGAATTCGGAGAGAAGACTTACACCTGTGAAAGATGCCACACAACAAAGAAAGAGTCTGTAGATAAACTTGAACATCAGCCTGAGATTCTGGAAGCTGTAGCGCCGACCTGTACGGAGGACGGACTTACAGAAGGCAGCATCTGTTCTGTTTGCAAGACCATACTTAAGCCTCAGGAGCCGGTGAGCGCATTGGGTCATGACTGGGACGAAGGGGTTATTACAGGAAAACCGACCTGTACGGAGGACGGTGTGCGGACTTATACATGCAGAAGATGTCTGGAAACCAAAGATGAAGCGGTAACTGCAGTCGGACATACCGAAGAAATCATTCCTGGTAAACCGGCAACCTGTGCTGAAAGCGGACTGACAGACGGAAAAAAATGCTCTGTATGTGGTGTTATCCTGGAAGAACAGCAGATTATCCCTGTATTGACAGAGCACAGTTGGGATGAAGGAAAGGTATTAGAGGATGCAACTTGTACAGAGGACGGCAAAATCGAATATACCTGTACTGTATGTGATACGAAGAAAACCGAAGCAATACCTGCAAAGGGCCATACGGTAGTTGTGGATAAAGGAACGCCGGCAACCTGTACCGAGAGTGGGCTGACAGATGGAAAGCATTGTTCTGTATGTAATGAAATCTTACAGGAACAGGTAGAAATACCGGCGAAAGGCCACATTGAGGTGATCGATCCGGCAGTAGAACCGACCTATACACAGGAAGGAAAGACGGAGGGAAGTCATTGTTCTGTATGCGGAATTGTGCTGAAGGAGCAGACGACCATTCCGAAACTAGAGCGTCCGGCATCTGATGAAGTTAACGGAGAAGATGATAATAAGACGGGGACTGGCGCCAATACTGGAAATACCGGATCCGGGACAGACAGTTCTCAGACTTCAAAAGCTGTTCAGACTGGTGATACGACAGATTTTATTCCAATATTGATAGTGATGTTTGCAAGCATTTCCATTGTAGTTATGGTGTTAGCAGGACGATCAAAAAAACATTAGCGATTAGCGAATAGTAAACCTTCAAACTGGTAGAAGTGATTACCAGTTTGAAGGTTTATTTTATGGAGGTAATTATAATTCGATAAGTAAACCCATTGACAAAAAACAGAAAACTACATACAATGTAGTTGCAAATGAAAATCCCCATGGAACCGAATAATCTTTAGCATTATGATAGCACTGGTGGGGACAGCCGCCGGTGAGGCGGTTTTTTTATAATCTTGTGTGTAATCTAGGAGGTGCAGTTATGGAAAGGATTATCGATGTTGCTCAGTATATATACGATGAATACAAACAGCAGTCAGGTGAAGTAATTGATGAGATGAAACTGCACAAGTTGCTTTATCTTTCTCAGAGGGAGAGTCTTGCAATTACAAATGAGCCATTATTTCCAGAAGCGTTTGAAGGTTGGAAATATGGTCCTGTATCAAAAGAAGTACGTGCTCTATATACAGAAGATGGCATGTATTATGAGGATAGAAGGCCTTTGTCAGCAGAAGCAACCTACATTGTTAAAAATGTGATACTGCAGTATGGCGGTTTGGCGTCATGGAAATTGAGCGAAATATCGCATAAAGAAATTTCGTGGCGAAATGCAAGAAAAGACTTGGCACCCGGTGAAAACGGAAACAGACCACTGTCTATTGACGATATAAGAAAAGATGCTGAAAAAGTAAGACCGTATGATGCGTTGTACGATATGTATTATGACGAGTTTGAAGATGCGGAGGTGGCTCAATGATAGGGGAAGCATATTGGGCCATTTTTAAATACTATGATAGCTCTGCTCACAAAATGGCATTTAAAAAGCGTCCGGTGCTTATTATAGGGCAGGCCGATGAAAGCGATTATGTTATTCTTCCGATATCCAGAGTAACACACCGGGAGCATATAGACCCAAAGTATGATTTTGAAATGCTGGCTGCTGATTATCCGAAACTTTCATTAAGTGCTACATCGTATATCCGCACACATAAACAGTCTGTTGCAAATATAGGAGAACTCGCAAATCAAATCACTGACTTTAAAAACGAATATCCAGATGCTTATATTGATGTAATCTCATTAGTAGAAGAGTTTCAGAAGAATCTGATTGAAGATGCGCTTTGATTAATATGTATCATCTGATCCGGAGATGGTGTTTTGAGGATGCAAGGTATTAAAAAACAATCATTATGCTATGTTAAAAGGTCACCTGCTTTGGCAAGTGATCTTTTATTGTTGTTCCCTATGTATTGAAAAGGATCAGATCCACAGTTGTACGCAATCCCGGTTCCCGGGAGAAGAATGCTAGTTTGAGTAGTACGGCTGCGTATACGATGATCAGAAACAGGATTCCTGCAATAAGCCCCAATGGTAAATATCCTGCTGGTTCCAGCATGTCATGTGCGATGTAGGAGAGTAAGTGTTTAATTTTTCCTATAGTAATGAGTATTTTGTCCATGCTATTTATGGTAACAGATACGCTCCTGAAAGGAAACCAGTTTGCCTTGATTATTTATTTTCTGCGTGATACTCTTATAGCGTACTGAGACAATACGTTATAGAATTTGAATAGGATCAAGAAAAAATGCGTAAACTATTTTATATAAATCTTATGGAAAGGACAGAAAGAAATGGGGTTATGCATTGGATTGATCGTCACGTTTCTGCTAGGGGCGGTGACGGGTGTTGTACTTACCTGCCTTATGCAGATCAAAAGGGATTAGGAAAGACATTATGGCAAATGAGAAGGAAAATTTTTTGTCGGTATTACGATGTGCAGTGCATCATCAACCTGTGCAGCTGACTGCTCCGGTTGACTATAAAGAAATATTATCATTAGCGGCAGAACAGAATCTGCAGGCTGTTGTATGCGAGAAGTTATGTGAAAGCGAAGAATTTCGGAAATCGTCATTATTTAACGAGGCAGTCTCTAAGACAATAGGAACTGTTGGTGGACAGGCGTCAAGAACCGCTGCGTTTCTTGATCTGTATCGCAAGATCACAGACGCGGGGGGCCGGCCTATCGTGATGAAAGGGATCATATGCCGCCAGCTGTATGGAGATTTACATGATCATAGACCTTCGGGCGACGAAGACATCCTGATCAAAAAGGAGGACTTCGATAAACTCAGAGAAGTGATGGAAAGCAGCGGTTATCAGATGGAGCGCGATGTGATCACGGATGAAGAGCTTGCTGCTGTGCAGGAAGTGACATTTGATAATCGCGGTCTTGGGCTGCATATCGAGGTACATACGAATGCGATTGGGCTTGAGTCGGGCATCCGACGTCATATGAATAATTATTTTAAGGATGTTTTTGACAATATGATTCCGATGGAGATACAGGGAACACAGGTCTGGACAATGAGTCATACAGACCATTTCCTGTATCTTGTGCTGCATGCATTTAAGCATCTGCTGTCTGGCGGAATCGGCATACGCCAGACTTTGGATATTCTGATGTATGATATGACATATGGCAGAGAGATAGATCAGGATTATATCGTCTGTTGCCTGAGAGAGTCTGATGCAGAGCTGTTTTACAATGATATTCTGGAGATTGGAAAGCAATATCTTGGATTTACTCCGGAAAAAACGTCAGTTCCGAACTGTCCGGAAGAGCTTTTGGATGATATGCTGAGCAATGGAGTCTTTGGTAATTCTACACAGGCACTGCGGACTGCAAATAGTATGACATTTGCCGCTACACAGAATAGAGAGAATTATCATTTGTTTGGTGCAATCTTCCGCGCAATATTTCCCAGAAGAGAGTTTATGATCGCCAGTCAGCCGGAGCTTGTGGAGAAACCGTGGCTGCTGCCAGTTTATTGGATCAAGCGGTTCGGAAGATTTCTCAGACATAATAAAGACAATGGCGGCGGGCTGGCTTCGGAGAGTGTGAAGATCAGCAGGGAGAGGATTGCGCTGTTGAAGAAGTATGGGGTGCTTTGAGGAGAGCTGTGAAAGCAGGCGAAAATGTTCGAATTCAGTCACCGTTGCATTGATAATGACTTTGAAACTGTAGAAAAATACATAAACTAAATATTGCAACACGTTTTTTTAATGTATAATGAAAAACGCATGAAACGGGCTGGGAAGATGAGGCTGCCTTATTCAGCGTTTTATTGAAAGGAGTTTGTTATGTCTTCAATGAAATTGAAAGTTCATTCATTTTCAAAAAAAGCGTCATCTGTAAAGCATAATAAAAAGGTAGTTCGGACAGTTACACATAGTGATGTTGTCGCATTAAATAAAACAATTGAACCTAAAATACGACAGAATGAAAGAGAACGTTCTGCAAGTATGCATGCAGCTTCCCGATGTATTGTGGGCGGGAAATAGTTAGAATATTTTTGAGAATGTTTAAACCTTCAAACTGGTGCAAGATCAATCACCGGTTGGAGGTTTATTTTTTAATAGTTGAAGTTCCCTTTTTATTTAATTATACTAAATATATCGTTTGTTTGTGTTAATAAACAGTAAGAAGAAACGTAAGCGCCAAATATTCCTGCGGATTTCCTGATCCTCAAGTTTTGCCTATAATTG
>CAMMSL010000033.1 GCA_946499505.1 uncultured Lachnoclostridium sp. | reverse complement strand
AATGGCCTGGGTTGCTGAGTATCATCTCGCAGCCGCCGTATCCGAAGCCGGCGGCTTGGGACTGATCGGTGCTGCGAGTGCGCCGGCTGACTGGGTGCGTGAACAGGTCAGAGAAGCAAAGAAGCTCACTGACAAGCCATTTGGAGTAAATATTATGCTCATGAGTCCATATGCGGACGATGTGGCAAAAGTTATCGTGGAGGAAGGCGTAAAAGTCGTTACGACAGGCGCAGGTTCTCCGGAGAAATATATGAAGATGTGGAAAGAAGCCGGAGTCAAGGTAATCCCGGTTATTGCTTCTGTTGCACTTGCAAAGCGTATGGAGAGATGCGGTGCTGATGCACTTGTTGCAGAGGGAACCGAGGCAGGCGGACACATCGGTGAGAATACGACAATGGTACTTGTACCGCAGGTCGTAGATGCAGTGAATATCCCGGTCATCGCAGCGGGCGGTATTGCTGACGGAAGAGGAATCGCGGCAGCGTTTATGCTTGGCGCTCAGGGTGTACAGATGGGAACTCACTTTGTGGTTACGAATGAATCTCAGGTTCATGAAAATTATAAAGATATGATCATCAAGGCAAGAGATATCGACTCAAGAGTAACAGGACGTTCGACAGGACATCCGGTACGTGCCCTGAGAAACCAGATGACAAAAGAATACTTAAAGAAAGAACAGGAAGGCGCTCCGTTTGAGGAACTGGAGCTTTTGACACTGGGCGGATTAAGGCGTGCAGTTGTAGACGGTGATGTGAAGACAGGAAGCGTAATGGCAGGACAGATCGCAGGTATGGTCAAAGAAAAAATGTCATGCCATGACCTGATCCAGAAACTTGTAAAAGAGACAGATGATCTGATCGGAGGCAAAGGTTTCTATGAGTAAGATCGCATTTATGTTCCCGGGACAGGGAGCACAGAAAGCCGGAATGGGCAAAGATTTTTATGAACAGAGTGAAACAGCAAGAAAAGTCATCGATAAGGCGACAGAACTGCTGGACATAGATATGAAAGCATTATGCTTTGAAGAAAATGATAAGCTGGATCAGACAGAGTATACGCAGGCAGCGCTTGTGACTGTCTGTCTGGCAATGGAACATGTATTGAGAGAGCGGGGCTTAAAGGCTGATGTGACGGCAGGATTAAGCCTTGGCGAGTACTGCGCGATCGCATCAGCAGGCGGAATGAGCACAGAGGATGCGATCACGACAGTGAGAAAGCGCGGCATCCTTATGCAGAACGCGGTGCCGGGCGGAAAAGGAACAATGGCGGCAGTGCTGGGCATGAAAGGTGAGGATATCGAGAAAGTCGTTGATCCGATTGACGGCGTGACGATCGCCAACTACAACTGCCCGGGACAGATCGTTATCACAGGCTGGAAAGAGAGCGTGGAGAAAGCTTCCGAGGAGCTGAAAGCTGCCGGAGCAAAGAGGGTACTGCCGCTGAATGTAAGCGGGCCGTTCCACTCCCCGATGCTGGAAGAAGCCGGAAGAGAACTGGGACAGGTGCTTGCGGGCGTACAGTTTTCCCCGCTTGAGATCCCTTACGTGACAAATGTAACAGCAGAATACGTGACGGATATTTCCGAGACAAAAGCGCTTCTGGCAAAACAGGTGGCCTCATCTGTACGCTGGCAGCAGAGTGTGGAGAATATGATCGCTGACGGAGTGGATACGTTTGTAGAGATCGGGCCGGGAAGAACACTGGCAGGATTCATGCGCAAGATCAACCGTGACGTGAAAGTATACAATGTCGGCACATGGGAAGATGTAGACAAGGTGGTAAGTGAATTATGTTAAATGGAAAAGTTGCTGTAGTAACAGGCGCTTCCAGAGGAATCGGAAGAGCGATCGCCATAAAGCTTGCATCCGAGGGCGCGACAGTGGTGATCAACTACAATGGATCTAAAGAGCGCGCGGAAGAAGTGAAGAAAGAGATTGAGGGCAACGGCGGAACTGCCGAGATCAGACAGTGTAATGTATCTGATTTCCATGCCTGTGAAGAGATGTTCAAAGAGATCATCGCGACACTCGGAAGAGTGGATATCCTTGTAAATAATGCAGGTATCACAAGAGACGGTCTTCTTATGAAGATGACAGAGGAGGACTATGACGCGGTTCTCAACACGAACCTGAAAGGAACATTTAACTGCATCCGTTTCGTAGCGCGACAGATGATCAAACAGCGCGGCGGACGCATCATCAATATGGCGTCTGTATCCGGAGTACTTGGAAATGCAGGTCAGGCAAACTATTCTGCGTCAAAAGCGGGCGTGATCGGACTTACAAAGGCTGCGGCAAGAGAGCTTGCAAGCCGGGGAATCACGGTAAACGCGATCGCTCCGGGATTCATCAATACAGAGATGACAGAAGTGCTTTCAGATAAAGTAAAAGAGGGCGCTGTGGCACAGATTCCGCTGGGTAAATTCGGTGAGACAGAAGATATCGCAAATGCAGCGGCATTTCTGGCTGGCGACGGAGCACGGTATATAACAGGACAGGTGCTCAATGTAGACGGCGGAATGGCCATGTGATTTAAGTGAGACCTGCATCGCGAGAAAGAAAGGAGCATGCAGAGGTATCTGCAAATGATCATTTCTTTCTCGCGATATTGGGCGAATACCCTCAGTGAGATGAAGCGAAGCGGAATCGAACTGAGCAGGTTGGAGCAGGTTTCTGCGGACGCGCTTCCGCTCGGGCCGGAACGCAGCGGTACGTAAGGCCGCAAAGGCGGCCTAAGTGCCGGCGTTCCTCTACGGTCCTTAGTGACAACACAGACCGTTCCGGCTGCGTTATCGCAAAACGGGAACTTGGTTTTAGCGGAAGCTGATACGGAAAGGGGCGCGTGATCCTGGGGGAAGCAGGATCGTGTGAGATAGTTTGGTTTAGAGGTGACGGGCGTTTGGCCTGTCCCGGAAAGGGATAGATTTAGATATGGAAAAGAGAAGAGTTGTAGTAACCGGGCTTGGGGCTGTGACGCCGATTGGAAACACTGTGGAGGAGTTCTGGGCTAGTATTAGGGAAGGCAAGGTCGGAATCGGACCGATCACGAAGTTTGATGCTTCTGATTTTAAAGTTAAGATTGCGGCTGAGGTAAAGGGATTTGTCGCAAAAGAGCGAATGGACTTTAAGGCTGCAAAGAGAATGGAGCCTTTTTCGCAGTATGCGGTTGCTGCCGCAAAAGAGGCGTTTGCGGATTCCGGCATTGATATGGAGAAAGAAAATCCGTACAGAGTAGGAGTAATTGTCGGCTCCGGTATCGGAAGTCTGCAGTGTGTGGAAACCAATTATGAGAAAATTATCACAAAAGGACCGAACAAGGTGAATCCGCTCATGGTTCCGCTCATGATCTCCAACATGGCAGCAGGCAATATTTCTATCCAGCTCGGACTGAAAGGCAAATGTACAAACGTTGTTACAGCATGTGCATCCGGCACGCACTGCATCGGAGACGCGCTCCGCGCGATCCAGTATGGAGATGCAGACGTAATGGTTGCAGGAGGCACAGAAGCTTCTGTATGCCCGACAGGAATTGCCGGATTTACAGCGCTGACTGCTCTGTCTACAACAAATGATCCGGAGCATGCTTCCCGTCCGTTTGACAAGGACAGAGACGGATTTGTTCTCGGAGAAGGTTCCGGTATTGTAGTGCTTGAGGAGCTGGAACACGCAAAGGCAAGAGGCGCTAAAATTTATGCGGAGCTTGTCGGATACGGAGCTACCGGTGATGCATATCACATCACATCTCCGGCTGAGGATGGAGAAGGCGCCGGAATGGCTATGAAACTTGCCATGAAAGAGGCGGGTGTGGCTCCGGAGCAGATTGATTACATCAATGCTCATGGAACAAGTACGCACCATAACGATCTGTTCGAGACAAGGGCGATCAAATATGCCCTTGGCGATGCGGCAAAGAATGTTTCCATTAACTCTACAAAATCCATGATCGGACATCTGCTCGGCGCAGCAGGCGGTGTTGAATTCGTAGTTTGCGTAAAGAGCATTCAGGACGGATTTATCCATCAGACTGTAGGTACCGAGAATGTAGATCCGGAGTGCGATCTGGACTATACAGTAGGCGCACCGGTAGAGAAAGATGTAAATTATGTTCTGACGAATTCTCTTGGGTTTGGCGGACACAATGCGACACTGTTGTTGAAAAAATATGAAGGGTAAGAGGTGCGTGCAATGAAAGTTGAACAGGTATTGGAATTAGTAAAAGCTGTTTCAGATTCTGAACTTACAGAATTTAAATATGAGGAAGACGGAGTAAAGCTTTCTCTTAAGAAAACAAGTGACAAGATTGTTCAGGTACCGGCACCTGCAGCTCCGGTAGCAGCTCCTGTGATCGCACCGGCAGTAATGCCTGCTGCACCGGTTCCGGCAGCGGCACCGGCTGCTCCGGCAAATGTGCCGGCAGAGGCTCCGGCAGCAGCTCAGGAGACAGGAGATGACATGCCGGCAGGTAATGTAGTAAAATCTCCGCTTGTCGGAACATTCTATGCAGCTCCGGCTGAGGATGCAGAGCCTTTTGTAAAAGTAGGCGACAGCGTAAAAGAAGGCCAGGTGCTGGCAATCGTAGAAGCAATGAAGCTTATGAATGAGATCGAAAGCGACTTTACAGGAACTGTAAAAGAAATACTCGTAGAAAACGGCCAGGGCGTAGAATTCGGCCAGCCACTCTTTGTAATAGGCTAGTCCGCATGCGCTGCGGAGCAGAACGCTGTGGCAGGCTTGTCTGCCGACAGCGTTCTGACCTGCAGCATATGGCGACAGCCCCACAGCGAGATGAAGCCGTGAAACGGCGAAATCGAGCTGTAGGCATGAGGACGGAAGAAGCATGCGCCGCGCCCACAGGGAGCGGCATATGGCGGCAGCCATACGGTGGAATCGAGATGCAGGCATGCGGACGGAAGATGCATGCGCAGCATATGGCGACAGAAAGGAAGCAGAATCATGAACAGTTTAAATGTAGAACAGATCCAGGAGATCATCCCCCACAGACACCCGTTTCTCCTCATTGACAAGATCGAGGACTACGAGCCGGGACAGTATGCAGTGGGATATAAAGCAGTGACATACAGGGAAGACTTTTTCCGCGGACATTTCCCGCAGAAGGCGGTAATGCCGGGAGTCCTGATTTTGGAGGCACTTGCCCAGACAGGAGCAGTTGCGATTTTAAGCATGCCGGAGAACAAGGGCAAGATCGCATTCTTCGGCGGCGTGCAGAAATGCCGTTTCAAAGGAATGGTATTTCCGGGAGATACACTGAAGCTTGAGACGAAGATCATTAAGAGCAAAGGACCTGTCGGAGTGGGACAGGCAACGGCATATGTAGACGGAAAGGTAGTTGTCAGTGCGGAGCTGACATTTATGGTAGGAGAGTAAGTAAGAGATGATTGGAAAAGTATTGATCGCAAATCGCGGAGAAATTGCTGTACGTATTATCCGTGCCTGCAGAGAGATGGGAATTGAGACTGTTGCAGTTTATTCGGAAGCGGACCGCGACGCTCTCCATACACAGCTCGCTGACGAGGCTGTGTGTATCGGGCCGGCTCCGTCTTCTGAGAGCTATCTGAACATGCAGAATATCATCAGTGCGACACTGATCTCCGGAGCAGACGCTATCCATCCGGGATTCGGTTTCCTTTCTGAAAACAGCAGGTTTGCAGAGCTGTGTGAACAGTGCAACATTACATTTATCGGACCGAAATCTCAGGTCATCCAGAGTCTCGGAAATAAATCCGAGGCAAGAAATACAATGATCAACGCAGGCGTTCCGGTTATCCCGGGAAGCAAAGACCCGATCTATGATGCGGAAGAAGGCGCAAAGATCGCGGCAGAGATCGGCTACCCGGTTATCGTAAAGGCTGCGCTTGGCGGCGGCGGAAAGGGCATGCGTGTTGCCCAGACACCGGAAGAGTTTGAGAACAGTTTTAATACGGCCCAGAAAGAGGCTCAGATGGCATTTGGCGATAATACGATGTATATTGAACATTTCGTTCAGCATCCCCGCCATATCGAATTCCAGATCCTCGCAGATGAGCATGGCAATGTGATCCATCTGGGGGAGCGTGACTGTTCAATCCAGAGAAATCATCAGAAAATGATCGAGGAATCACCGTCTATCGCCCTTACTCCGGAACTCCGTGAGAAGATGGGAGAGGCGGCAGTGAAAGCGGCGAAAGCGGCTCATTACACAAATGCGGGAACGATCGAATTTCTGCTGGAGAAGAATAATAATTTCTACTTCATGGAAATGAATACAAGAATTCAGGTAGAGCATCCGGTTACGGAGTGGGTGACCGGCATCGATCTGGTCAAAGAGCAGATCCGTATTGCAGACGGAAAGCCTCTGAGTTATAAACAGGAAGATGTCCACATTACAGGACATGCTATCGAGTGCCGTATCAACGCGGAGAATCCGGCGAAGAATTTCCGTCCGTCTCCGGGAACGATCACTGATATGTATCTGCCGGGCGGCAAGGGAGTCCGTATTGATTCCGCAATTTACAGCGGGTATACAGTTCCGCCGTATTACGATTCTATGCTGGCTAAACTGATCGTACATGCAAAGAACAGGAACGAGGCTATCCGCAAGATGCGCAGCGCCCTCGGTGAGGTGATCATAGAGGGAATTGATACCAACGTAGATTATCAGTATGAGATATTAAATCATCCGGATTTTATATCTGGAAATATTGATATCGAGTTTATTGAGAATTTAGGATAACAGTTCAGCCATCTGATGTCAGGAGACGGATTTATGCCTGCATAAGAATCCGTCTCCTGACAATCAGATGAGCCGAGCGCGTGTTGAACTGTTATCATCTGTCAGAGTAATCAGACAATATCAGGAGGTAAGCTCAGATGAATCTGAAAGATATGTTTAAGAAGCCGAGCGGCAGATCACATTATATTTCTCTGCGGAATTCCCGTCCGGAAGTTCCGACAGGACTTCTGCGCAAATGTAATAAGTGCGGGGCGGCCATCATTGCTGAGGATGTAAAGAACGGTTATTATATCTGCCCGAAATGCCATGGCTATTTCCGTGTGCATGCTTACAGACGGATTGAGATGATCGCGGACGAGGGATCATTTGAAGAGTGGGACAAGGAGATAGATTTTGTCAATCCGTTGGATTTTAAAGGATATGAAGACAAGATCAATCATCTGAAAGAGCGCACAAAGCTGAATGAAGCAGTTGTGACAGGAAAGGTAATGATCAATGGAAATCCTGCAGTAGTCGGTGTCTGTGACGGCAGATTTATGATGGCGAGTATGGGATGGATCGTGGGAGAGAAGATCACAAGGGCTGTGGAGAGAGCCACAGAGGAGAAACTCCCCGTGATTATCTTTACCTGTTCCGGCGGTGCACGTATGCAGGAGGGAATCGTGTCACTGATGCAGATGGCCAAGACATCGGCGGCGCTTAAGAAACACAGCGATGCCGGTCAACTCTATGTCTCTGTGCTGACGGATCCTACTACAGGCGGTGTGACGGCTAGCTTTGCTATGCTGGGAGATATTATCCTTGCAGAACCGAAAGCACTGATCGGTTTCGCGGGTCCCCGTGTCATCGAGCAGACTATCGGCCAGAAACTTCCGAAAGGCTTCCAGCGTTCTGAGTTCCTTCTGGATCACGGATTTGTGGACCGTATTGTAGAAAGAGAAGAGTTAAAAGATGTACTCACACAAATCCTTGAGATGCATCATTCGGCGGATGCCGCAGAAGTGAAGGAAGCTCTTAAGGATGCCGCGAAGAAGAGCGCGGACGAAAAGGCGGAAACTGTAAAGGAACAGATTAAAGATTCACTGGATGCATGGGAGCGTGTGCAGATTTCCAGAAAGAAGGACCGCCCGGTAGGAACAGATTATATTGACGCTCTGTTTACGGATTTTATGGAATTCCACGGAGACCGCTATTTTAAAGACGACCATGCAATAGTCGGAGGAATCGCATATTTCCGCGGGATTCCCGTGACTGTGATCGCTCAGGCAAAAGGAAAGACGACAAAAGAGAATCTGGACCGGAACTTCTCTATGCCTTCTCCGGACGGATACCGCAAGGCACTCCGGCTCATGAAGCAGGCTGAAAAATTCGGACGTCCGGTCATCTGCTTTGTAGACACGCCGGGAGCGTTCTGCGGGCTGGAGGCAGAAGAACGGGGCCAGGGCGAGGCAATCGCCAGAAATCTGTTTGAACTTTCCGGTTTGAAAGTTCCTGTGCTCTCTGTCGTGATCGGAGAAGGCGGAAGCGGCGGCGCTCTTGCAATGGCTGTTGCGGATGAGGTATGGATGCTTGAAAATGCAATTTACTCTGTACTTTCACCGGAGGGATTTGCAAGTATTCTCTGGAAAGACAGCAAGAGAGCCAGCGAAGCGGCCGAAGTTATGAAACTTACGGCAGGAGATCTGAAACGTCTCGGTATTATCGAACAGGTAATTCCGGAGCCGGAAGAGTTCACGGATGAAAATATGGAAGGCGTATGTGAGGATCTGGACGGAAGGATCGCCGCATTTTTAGAGAGTTATACAGAATACAGCGCGGACGAACTGACAGCAAAGCGTTATGACAGATTCCGCAGGATGTAAGTAACAGTTCAGCCGAAGTGAGCGCGTTAGTGCGGCTCTGAGAATGGCGCGGGCTGAAATGTTGCGGAAGAGAGGTTTATTATGAAGAATCTGAAGATTGGTGAAAAACTGACCCGTATCCCCCTGATCCAGGGAGGTATGGGTGTAGGCATAAGCCTCGGCAGGCTGGCAGGATCGGTTGCAAAGGAAGGCGGCATCGGAATTATTTCCACTGCGCAGATCGGATACAGGGAACCGGACTTTGACGCGGATCCGGCCGGAGCTAATTTAAGGGCGATCGAGAGCGAAATGAAGAAAGCCCGTGCAATTTCTCCGGACGGGATCATAGGATATAATGTGATGACGGCGCTGAAAGAGCATGCCGCTCACATAAAGGCGGCTGTCAAAGCGGGCGCGGATATTATCATATCCGGCGCCGGACTGCCTACAGATCTTCCGGCACTTACGGAGGGAAGCAATACGAAGATTGCTCCGATCGTATCTACTGATAAGTCGGCCAATGTGATCCTGAAATACTGGGACAGGAAATACAAAAGAACAGCAGACCTTGTAGTGATCGAAGGCCCTCAGGCGGGAGGTCATCTTGGATTTAAGAAAGAGGAACTCGCGGAATATACACCGGAAACTTATGGAGAGGAAATACAGCGCATTATCCGGACCGTGAAAAAATACGGAGAGAAGTACGGTGTGGAAATTCCGGTTGTTGTTGCAGGCGGTATTTATGACAGCACCGATGTAAAACATGTTATGGATCTGGGAGCCGATGGCGTGCAGGTGGCAACCCGTTTTGTCACGACAGAAGAGTGCGATGCAGATATTCGTTATAAAGAAGCATATATCCATGCATCTGAGAAGGATATTGCAATTGTAAAAAGTCCGGTAGGAATGCCCGGACGCGCTATCATTAACCCTTTGATGAAGCGTGTAGCGGAAGGCAGAAAGATCCCCCACAGTCCGTGTCACAGATGCCTGACAAAATGCAGTCCCGCAGATATTCCGTACTGTATTACGGACGGTCTGATCAACGCAGTGAAGGGGAATATTGAAGAAGGCCTGATCTTCTGCGGCGCTAAAGCATGGAAGGCACAGAAGATTGATACTGTAAGAGAAGCGGTTCAGGAATTATTTGCCTGACGGATAAAATACTGCAGGTGTATACCATATGCCGTGAGAAATATTACGGCAGATTCGAAGAAAGGAGAAACCGGATGGATCCACGCGAAACCATCAATGATATTCTGGTAAGTCTGTTTAATGACATATTAAAACTGGAAGAAGAGGCGATCATTACAGATGAGTTTAAGGACATCACGAATAATGATATGCACATCATAGAGGCGGTCGGATTATCCGGTGAAAATACCATGTCTGTGGTGGCAAAAAAACTGGGCATCACGGCGGGATCTCTTACAACGTCTGTAAACAGTCTTGTTAATAAAAAGTATGTGACAAGGCAGAGAAGTGAAGAAGACAGACGTGTCGTATTCCTAAAGCTGACAGAAAAAGGAAAACGTGCGTATGAACATCATCGGGAGTATCATCGTCAGATGACGGAAGCGGTGATCAGCAGACTGGATGAAAATGAAGTGACTGTCTTAATAAAGACACTTACCGGATTGTCAGACTTTTTTAAGGGATATAATGATCAGATGAATAATTAATGCAAAAGAAACAAAAAAATTTGACCTTTTTTAAAAAATGAGGTACAATCCCCTATGGAACTTGAGGATTGAGTTGAATATTTAAGGGCACGACCGGGATGAGGCCGTAGTCGGAAATACTTGGTAAGTTATTTTAGGAGGGACAAGTATTATGGCAGTAAAGAAAACAACTGGGACAGCAAAGACAACAGCTAAGACAGTAAAGACAGAGCCTGCAAAGGCTGAGACAAAAGCAGTAAAAGCCGAGCCGGCGAAAGAAACAGTGAAAGCAGAACCGGTAAAAGCAGCAGCCAAGACAGTAAAGGCAGAGAGTGCGAAAGCAATCGAGACAAAGAAAGACACAACGAAAAAGCTTGAGACAAAAGCAGGAGTTTTAGTAGATACACCAGCAGAAAAGACAGAAGATAAAAAGACAACTGCAGCAAAGAAAACAACAGCAGCGAAAAAGACGACTGCAAAGAAGACTACTGCGAAAAAGGCAACAACTAAGAAAACTGCAGCTAAGAAAGCTGAGATCAAGGCGGAGATGTACCTGCAGTTCGCTGGCAAAGAGTACTCTCAGGAAGAGATCCTTCAGAAGGTAAAAGATATCTGGACATACGATCTGCACCAGAAAGTAGAAGATATCAAAGATGTCCGGCTTTATCTGAAACCGGAAGAGTCCGCTGCATATTATGTCGTAAACGGCGTAGAGAGCGGGAAGGTAGATCTGTAAAACATAAAAATAGAAATAAAAAAAGCTGTTATAATGTTGAAACAGCACTGAATGGATAAAATATGTGTAAACTGCCATACGGTTTGGAACAGACAGATAATCGGGCTCCAAATGGTATGGCAGTTTTTATTGTGGATTTTTGTGTTTTTTTCTTTCCGACATGTTAAAATAGACTATAGAGTGAGAAGAAATGGAGATGGCAGTTATGGGAGAAAAAAATCAAGATTATATCTGTGAAAAAGAGAGGCTGGAGCAGCAGATTCGATTTATTGTCGAAGTGGATAAAGTGAAAAATATCTTTCGCCAGACTTATCTGGCAGACGGGCAGCGCAAAGAAAATGATGCCGAACATTCGTGGCATCTTGCGCTGTCCGCCGTGCTTTTGAAGGAACACATGAAGGAAGATGTGGATCTGATGAAAGTGATGATCATGGTATTGATCCATGATCTGGTGGAGATTGATGCCGGAGACACCTATGCTTATGATGCTGCCGGCGCTGTCACAAAGCGGGAGCGGGAAGTGAAGGCTGCCAATCGTATCTTCGGACTTCTTCCGGAAGATCAGGGGACATATTTCCGCAGCCTGTGGGATGAATTCGAAGAGTATGAAAGCGCGGAGGCGAAGTTTGCCCATCTGCTGGATAATTTCCAGCCGCTTCTCTTAAATGACGCGTCGGACGGCAGGAGCTGGACAGAGCACGGAGTCCACAAGTCCCAGGTATGCAAGCGGAATGAAAAGATCCCTGAGACGTCGGAGATTGTATGGGAGAAGATGCTGGAAATCATGGATAAACATATCGAGAAGGGGCATCTCAAAGCAGATTGAAATCCGATAACTTAATTGTTGAGAAAATATAGCGGCTTATCGATTGGGAAAGGGGCAGATCATCATGTATGAGAAAGAAATCGAACAGCTTCAGAAAATTATAGACGACAGTGAAAGGATCGTGTTTTTCGGCGGGGCAGGTGTGTCAACGGAGAGCGGGATACCGGATTTCCGGAGCGCGGACGGGATTTACCACCAGAAATATAAATACTCGCCGGAGCAGGTGGTAAGCCACAGTTTCTTTATGAAATATCCGGAAGTCTTTTATGATTTTTATAAAGATAAGATGATGGCTCTGGATGCGAAGCCGAATCCTGCTCATCTGAAACTGGCAGAGCTTGAAAAAGCGGGAAAGCTTACGGCAGTAGTCACGCAGAATATCGACGGGCTTCATCAGGCGGCGGGCAGTAAGACAGTTTATGAGCTGCACGGAAGTATCCACAGAAATTATTGTATGAAGTGCGGAAAATTCTATGACGCATGTTACGTGAAAGAATCAGAGGGGGTGCCGCGCTGCGAGTGCGGCGGTATCATAAAGCCGGATGTAGTTCTCTATGAAGAGGGGCTTGACCAGAATGTGATACAGGGAGCTGTCGAGGCAATCATGTCTGCCGATACGCTTATCATCGGAGGTACATCTCTGGTAGTATATCCGGCAGCAGGATTTATCGATTACTTCAGGGGGAAACATCTTGTTGTGATCAATAAGTCGTCCACGGGAAGAGCAGTCCGCGCGGAGCTCTCCATCTCTGCGCCGATCGGAGAAATTATGGGACAGATTAAGGTCAGATAAACTGAAGAAAATACAGAAAAAGAGCTCCGGAAAAGTTACGGCACTTTCCCGGGGCTCTTTTTAAAAACAGTATGTATAAATAATGTCTGCAATAAACAGTATCAACAAGATCAGGCTGACAGTATATAATGTCCGGTCGGACATTTTGCCAGTCAATTTCTTGAATAGCGGCTGCAGCAGATAGAGAAAGACCATACCGCCTATGCCGAAACGGATGCTGGGATTCAGTGCGATGCGGCCTTCGAAATTAAAAGAAAACCGGGTGTAATCCCAGAGCCATCCGCCCTGAGTGAACTCCATGATATAGCTGGCTATAAGCTCCAGGACGGTCGTGATAATCACAATACCGATAAAAACAAGAACCGGTGTGATCAGTACTTTTCCCAGATACAGACGTTTCTTCTGGAGGCCGCCAAGGGAAAGAAGCAGGATGAGTGCTCCGACTCCATAGATAATACAGTACGGTCCGAACAGGACGCCGCGATTTGAAAATCCCCAGCGGTATACGACAACTTCCAGAAACACTTCGTAAATCCACCCGAGGATGGAGTACATCATAAAATAAAGATAATATTCGGCAAATTTCTTCTGTATATTCTGCTTCATATTTCCCCCTTCGGTAAAATGGTAATTTTCAGTAATAATGTCCGGACTGAACCGCAATCATTCAGCGTTCCCACCGGCCGGAAGCGCCGCATGGAAGCACCAGCCCTGATTCTGTTACCGGCAGACCGATCTCCTGAGATTCTACGTGCCCGTTCCATGGTTTTAATTCGGTGGCTATCATGTAAGTGAGTACCGCCGGCGCCAGTCCGGTCGTGTATGAGTTTACCAGAAAGAACAGGGCGTCTTTTGACAGGATCTTTGTGCACAGTTTTATGAGCGGATGAATCATGTCCTCGATTTTCCAGATCTCGCCTTTCGGGCCTCTCCCATAGGAAGGAGGATCCATGATGATGGCGTCATAAGTATTTCCCCGGCGTATCTCGCGTTCTACGAATTTTACACAGTCATCTACCAGCCAGCGGATTGGCGCATCCTTCAGTCCGGAAGACACAGCGTTTTCTTTTGCCCATGTCACCATGCCTTTAGATGCATCCACGTGTGTGACCTGAGCTCCTGCAGCCGCCGCTGCAAGGGTAGCGCCACCGGTGTAGGCGAACAGGTTCAGTACCTTGACCGGACGTCCGGCGCTGCGGATCTTCTCAGAGAACCAGTCCCAGTTTGTCGCCTGTTCGGGGAAAAGGCCGGTATGCTTGAAACTGAATGGCTTCAGATTAAAAGTAAGAGAACCGTAATGAATCTGCCACTGTTTCGGCAGGCTGAAGAACTCCCATTCACCGCCGCCTTTTTTGCTGCGATGGTAATGCCCGTTCATATGCTTCCATCCTCTGGCGTTTCTGGGGGTATCCCAGATGACCTGGGGATCCGGCCGTACAAGGATATAATCGCCCCATCGTTCCAGCTTCTCTCCTTTTGAACAGTCAATGACTTCATAATCTTTCCAGTTATCAGCAATCCACATAAATATTTCCTTTCCAATCAAATATGCAAATTTGTCAGGTGTTACAGCTTATCCGTATATTCAGGAATAAACTGTAACCGTCAAGTGATTATAGCACAGATGCGACGGGAAGGGCAATGGACGGAGAAAAAAGTATGTGGTATACTTGAAAGAACAGTTGATATTCGTTAGAAGATCATATCTGGAAAAGCTGATGGCGTAAGCCGAACGAAGATGTAAGGAGCGTGATAAAGATGATCACAGTAAATGCAATGGGCGATATCTGTCCGATTCCGGTTGTAAAGACGAAGAAAGCTCTCGGAGAGCTGAACGGACCGGGAGAGATAGAGGTTTTGGTGGACAACGAGACCGCGGTAAAGAATGTGACAAAGATGGCAAAGAGTTCAGGGGCTTCTGCAGAGTCAGAACAGCTCGGAGAAAAACAGTACCGGGTACTGATCACGGTGGGAGAAGCTGCGGCAGAGCAGCTTAAGAACGCACATAATGCGGATGCAAAGACTCAGGCTCAGCCGGAGTCAGCCGCAGGCTGCAGGACATGCGTGGGCACGGTAGTAGCGATCGGCTCTGACCGGATGGGAGAGGGCAGTGAAGAGCTGGGACATATCCTCATGAAGAGCTTTATTTTTGCCCTGACCCAGCTGGATGACCTTCCGGATAAGATTCTCTTCTATAATGGCGGCGCAAAGATCACCATTGAAGGTTCGGAGAGTCTGGAAGATCTGAAAAACCTTGAGGAACAGGGCGTAGAGATCATGACATGCGGGACGTGTCTGGATTATTATGGAATTAAGGATAAGCTCGCGATCGGCAGCGTGACGAATATGTACAGTATTGTAGAGACGCTCCAGAGCGCGATGAATGTGATTCGCCCGTAGAGAACTTACCGCCTTTCTGGCGAGTTCAGGTTTCAGGTTACTGTTTACAGTAACGGCTTTAAATCAGACTATGGGAGGTACAGAATATGAAAGAAGAAATCCGTCTGACACAGTTTGCAAAGCATGGAGGATGTGCGGCAAAGATCGGACCGGACACACTTTCCCGCGTACTCGGACGGCTGCCGAAGTTCAGTGATCCGGATCTGGTCGTCGGATTTGAGACGTCGGATGATGCGGCGGTATATAAGATCACAGATGATGTGGCGGTGATTCAGACTCTTGATTTTTTCACGCCGGTGGTGGATGATCCCTATACCTTCGGCCAGGTGGCGGCCACAAATGCATTAAGCGATGTATACGCCATGGGCGGGGAGCCTAAGATCGCGCTGAATATCGTATGTTTCCCGGGAGATCTTGATCCGGATATCTTAGGAGAGATATTAAGAGGCGGCGCGGACAAGGTAAGAGAAGCGGGGGCAGTTCTTGTGGGGGGACATTCGATCCAGGACGATGTGCCGAAATACGGGTTGTCCGTGGCCGGACTCGTGCACCCGGATCGTGTATATAAAAATTTCGGATGCAGGAAAGGCGATGTGCTGATACTTACAAAGCAGCTTGGCAGCGGAATCATTAATACCGCTGTAAAAGCACAGATGGCATCGCCGGAGTCAGAAGTGATCCGTGTTATGACAACATTGAACAAAAAAGCGAAGGAAACGGCGGCTGAATTTACCGTGCATGCATGTACGGATGTGACCGGCTTCGGACTGCTGGGACACTGCGCGGAGATGGCAGACGCCAGCAAAGCGGTGATCGAACTCGGAGTAGAAGGAATTGCTTTTATGCATGGCGCTAAAGAATATGCCGAGATGGGATTGATCCCGGGAGGCGCATACAGGAATCAGGAACATGTAAGCCATCTTCTGGATACTGGGGATGTGGAAGAAGTTTATGTGGACCTGCTCAGTGATCCGCAGACTTCAGGCGGCTTGCTGTTTGCCGTGCCGGAAGACGAGGCAGAGCGTATGCTGAAGGCATTTGAACAGGCAGATCTTGGAACAGAAGTCTCAGTTGTCGGAAGAGTGCTTGAGAGCGGTGTGGACAAGCCGTGCATCCGGCTGTGTAATAAGGCGGAAATGTGATGAATCTGAAACAATTGGAAGCTTTTGTGCGAGTGGCGGAGACGAAGAGCTTTTCGACAGCGGCAAAGATGCTTTTCCTCACGCAGCCTACTGTCAGCGCCCATATCGCATCGCTTGAGCGGGAGCTTAATACCTGCCTGCTGATCCGGAATACGAAAGGAGTTGCTCTTTCGGAGGCGGGAAAAGAATTGTATGCTTATGCAGAACAGATGCTGGAACTGGAACAGAAGATACGGGAGCGGTTCGGACTTACGGGCAGACAGCCCGGCAGTGTGTTAAGAATCGCTGCTTCGACAATTCCTTCTCTGTATCTTCTGCCGGATATCATGGCACGGTTCCGAAAGGAATATCCGGAAGAACAGCTGAAGCTTTTTGAGACAGACAGCAGCGGAGTGATAGATATGATCCTGTCACATAAGGCGGATGTGGGGTTCACCGGTACTGTGATTGAGAGAGGAAGCTGTACTTATATTCCCTTTTATCAGGATGAACTTGTCGTCCTTACGCCATCAACGGAAAGATACAGAGTGAGAAAAGACGCTGACATTTCATCGTGGATACTGGAGGAGCCGGTTATCCTGAGAGAAGAGGGATCAGGCACACGAAAAGAGGCCTTTCGGCTTCTGACTCAGATGGGAGTTGATCTCTCTGAACTGAATGTGGCGGCGATGATGGAAAATCAGGAGACGATCAAGCGGTCCGTGAGCAGCGGCATGGGAATATCTATTCTTTCAAAGCTGGCTGCAAGAGAGGAAATAGACAGTGGAAAACTTCTTGCGTTTCCCCTTGGTGAGACGGGCGGGAAGCGAGATATCAATGTTGTCTATGACGCGGGATATCCGAGTCTTCCCGCAGCAGATAAATTCATAAAAACAGTAAAGCAGATGTATCTGTAAAGGTGCATTTTGGCCGATCGATCAGGAATATATTTTGACGATTTACCGCTTATAGATATTATCTATAAGCGGTGCTTTTTTATTTTCGTTTTCGATTAGACGTAATTGAGAAAGAACCCTATACTTAAAGTATGCATCGTGTAAAAAGGAGTTGAAGATTTATGATCTACATGGATAATGCGGCTACTACATTACATAAGCCGGACGCTGTCAAACAAGCTGTCCTCGCCGCATTTGATACGATGGGAAATGCCGGGAGAGGAGCGTCGGAACCGGCTCTGGATGCTTCGAGGGTAATCTATGCCACAAGGGAGAAGCTGGCACATTTTTTTAATGCTGAATCAGCATCCCGTATCGTATTTACCGCGAACTCGACAGAGAGTCTCAATATAGCTATAAAGGGTCTGTTCTATCCTGGAGATCATGTGATCACAACCGTCCTGGAACATAATTCTGTTTTGCGTCCCATGTATGAATGCCAGGAACATGGAGTAGAAATTTCAATCCTTGGATGCGATGAAAAGGGAAATATCTCATATGACGAGATGGAACGTGCGATTAAAGGGAATACAAGAGCGGTTGTCTGCACGCACGCGTCGAATCTGACAGGCAATATGATCGATCTGGACAGAGTGGGAGAGATCACGAAGAAGCACGGGCTGCTTTTCGTCGTAGACGCGTCCCAGACTGCAGGCGTATGGCCCATCGATGTCCGGAAAACAGGAATCGATGTACTTTGTTTCACCGGACACAAAGGCCTGCTCGGACCGCAGGGGACCGGCGGGATGTATGTAAGGACAGATGTCGGGATCCGTCCCCTTCTCTCAGGAGGAAGCGGAATCGACACCTACAATCCGCATCATCCGTCCCAGATGCCGACAGCTCTGGAGGCCGGAACTCTGAACGGACACGGGATCGCAGGGCTTGGGGCAGCAGTCTCGTATTTGGAAGAGACCGGACTGGATGTGATCCGGGAGAAAGAACAGTCTTTGATGTGGCGTTTTTATGAAGGGATTTCCCGTATACCCGGTATTAAAGTGTATGGTGATTTCAGCACACGGAAACGTGCGGCTATCGTATCTTTTAATATCGGTGACTATGACTCTTCGGAAGTCAGTGACGAGCTGAATATGGAGTACGGGATCGTGACGCGGCCGGGAGCCCACTGTGCCCCGCTGATGCACAGAGCACTGGGAACCGTGGAACAGGGAGCCGTCAGGTTCAGCTTTTCCCACTACAATACAGAAGAAGAGGTAAATACCGCCATCCGGGCGGTGGAAGAACTGGCACGGGAATGAAGATACGTGCCGAAAGAAAAAAGGCATGGGAAAGAGAGTCTGTGCCTTAGACAGCAGGAGGAAAAAGAAACATGAATTTATCTGATTCAAAGAAGAAACTTGCGCTGGCGGGCGTTGTCTGCGGACTTGTGGCGGCGTGTCTGGCGTATTTCGGAAATCCGGCAAACATGGCGTTCTGCATCGCATGTTTTATCCGTGACACGGCGGGAGCCCTGGGGCTTCATTCTACAGAGACCGTACAGTATGCAAGACCAGAGATCATCGGTCTTGTGCTGGGCTCATTTATTATTTCAGTGGCAACAAAAGAATACCGCTCCACAGCGGGATCATCGCCTATGGTACGCTTCGTTCTCGGTATGATTCTTGCCATCGGTTCCCTTGTATTTCTGGGATGTCCGCTTCGCATGATCATCCGTATGTCTGCAGGAGACCTGAATGCATGGGTAGCACTGGTCGGATTCATCCTCGGAGTGGGGACAGGAGTCATTGCTCTTAAGAAAGGATTCAGCCTAGGCCGCGCGCATCTGACAAACCGCATGAGCGGCGGCGTACTGCCGGTACTGATGCTGGGAATCCTTGTGCTGGCTCTTGCAACAACACTGTTAAAGAGCAGCCAGAGCGGTCCGGGAAGCATGCACGCACCGATCATTCTTTCTCTGATCGGAGGACTGATCTTCGGGGTGTTTGCACAGAAGTCCAGGATGTGCTTTGCGGGAAGTATCCGTGACGTGATCCTGATGAGAAACTTTGATCTGCTGACGATTATCGGAAGCTTTTTTGTTGTCATGCTGATCTATAATATCGCTACAGGCAACTTTACTCTTGCATTCGATACTCCGGGTGTGATCGCTCACTCTGAACACCTCTGGAATATCCTTGGCATGTATGCGGTAGGATTTGCCGCGGTACTTGCAGGCGGCTGTCCGCTGCGTCAGCTCATCCTTGCAGGTCAGGGATCGTCGGATTCTGCCATGACCGTGATCGGCATGTTTATCGGAGCGGCGCTGGCCCACAACCTGGGACTTGCGGCAAGTGCAACAGCTCTCAATGCAGAGACACAGGAAGTGGTAGCGGGAAGCGTGCCGCTGAATGGAAAAGTGGCGGTCATCATCTGCATTGTGGTATGCTTTGCGATCGGATTTTTTAATAAAAGAAGTGAAAATAAATAAAGCGGAAGTAAGCAGTAAAGAGAAAGAAGGAATAAAAATGAAAGAAGTAGATGCAAGAGGACTTTCCTGCCCAGAGCCGATGATGCTCACGGAGGAAGCGGTCAAAAGCGAAAAAGGAGCCATAAGAATTCTTGTGACAGAACCCCATCAGAGGATGAATGTGGAGAAATGCGCGAGAGATCACGGAAGAGAGTATACATCGACAGAGACTGAAGACGGATTTGCAGTTGTAATCGAGCCGCAGAAGTAAAATATATGAGAAAGAAAGAATTAAAACTTGTAGTAACATTTCATACGACAGCGGATGCAATGGCTATGGAGAAAGCCTGCCGGGAACTGGATGTTCCGGGCAGGCTGATTCCTGTGCCGAGAGAGATATCCGCAGGGTGCGGGCTCGCATGGTGCGCACCTCTTACAGAGAGAGAACGCCTCACCGGAGTGATGGCGGAACGTGGAATCGAGCAGGAAGACCTGCATGAGTGCATGCTTTAAGTGTGTTACAGGTGTGAACTGTTCCGACCATCTCTTTATCACATTTACAACACAGAACTTTCACACAATGTTGTTACCCTTTTAGACGTGTTTAAATATATGTTCAGGAGGGTAAAGCTTTGATAGAAGTGAGGAATCTGGTAAAAAAATATGGGACTCATTTAGCCGTAGACCATCTGGATTTTAAGATTGAATCCGGACGGATCTATGGCTTTTTAGGTCCTAACGGCGCCGGCAAATCGACGACCATGAACATTATGACAGGATATCTCGGTGCGACTGAGGGAGAAGTGCTCATTGATGGTCACGATATTCTGAAAGAACCAGAGGAGGCAAAGAAACATATCGGCTATCTGCCGGAGCAGCCGCCTCTTTATGTGGATATGACCGTCCGGGAATATCTTGAATTTGCAGCGGAATTAAAAGGAATCCCGAGAGCAAAAAGAGAGGAAGAGATCACGGAGATAGAGAAGATGGTCCGGATCAAGGATGTGGAGCACCGGTTGATCAAAAATCTGTCCAAGGGGTATCGTCAGAGAGTGGGGCTTGCTCAGGCTGTCCTCGGGTTCCCTGAGATCATCATACTGGATGAACCAAGCGTAGGACTGGATCCTAAGCAAATCATTGAGATCCGTGAACTGATCCGGAAATTGTCGAAGAATCATACAGTCATCTTAAGTTCTCATATTCTTGCAGAAGTGAGAGAGGTCTGTGATTATATACTGATCATATCTAAAGGGAAACTGGTGGCCAGCGATACACCGGAGAATCTTGAGAAGATGCTGGGCGAACATAATTCCGTTGAAATCGAGACCGGAGCATCACCTTCCGAAGTACGGCTGATCCTGAAAAACATGCCGGGGATCGAAATGATCGAGACACAGGAAAAGGGAGACGGAGTGACATGGGCCAAGATCACAGAGAAGAAAGGGGAGGACATAAGGGAGCAGATATTTACAGCATTTGCATCTGCAAAGACCCCGCTTCTGACCCTGAAAGCAACAGGAATGACTCTGGAGGATGTATTTATGGAACTGACACAGAGCGATACCGTTCCGGATGCATTTATCGCTAAGACAAAATGGGAGGAGGTCGGAACAGATGCTGGCGATTTATAAAAGAGAACTGAGGTCGTATTTTCAGTCAATGGTGGGGTGCGTCTTTATAGCATTTCTTATCGCTTTTACGGGAATCTACTTTATGGCTTACAACCTGATGTCGGGATATCCGTATTTTTCCTACACGTTGTCGGGTTCACTGATCGTATTTATTGTCGGGATTCCGCTGATCACAATGCGGAGCTTTTCGGAGGAAAGGAAAAATAAGACAGATCAGCTTCTGCTTACGGCTCCGGTCAGTCTTGGAAAAGTCGTCATGGGGAAATATCTTGCCATGGTAACTGTGATTGCTATACCGAATGTGATATTCTGCATTTTCCCGCTGATCATAAAATCTCAGGGAACGGCGTATCTTACAGTGGACTATATTTCAATTGCTGTATTTTTCCTGTTAGGATGTGTTTATGCGGCAATCGGAATGTTCCTGTCCTCTCTGACTGAGAGCCAGATCATTGCATTTATCAGCACTTTTGGCATCCTGCTCGTGCTCTATCTGTGGGAGGGCATCCTCTCCATGCTGCCCAGTTCCGCAATCAGCGGCCTTGTGGGAGTTCTGATCGTTTTGACGATCGTGGCATTTTATGTGTGGCATATGACCGAAAATGTTGTATTATCCGGCGGGATTGAAGTAATTGGCGCGGTTGTGGCAATTGTCCTATATGTCGTAAAACAGGAACTTTATGAGAATCTGCTCACCAGCCTACTGGGAAGACTGGCTCTTGCAAATGTGTTCACGGATATCACGGAGAACAGCATTGTGGACGTGACCGGAATCGCGCTGTATCTGTCGATCATAGCGGTGTTTGTATTTCTGACAATACAGTCGATTCAGAAAAGACGCTGGAGTTAGGAGGGCCGGATCATGAATAAGATAAAATCATTAAAGAATATATTTCGCACATCAGGCACGAGACACGGTGCATACAGTGTAGGCCTGACCGTGCTGGTGATCGCTGTGGTGATCGTATTTAACCTGATCGTGGGCCAGATTCCGGAAGCTTACCGCAATCTGGATGTGAGCAGCACAAAGATTTATGATATTTCGGATACGACGACAGAGCTTTTGGACAGCCTGGACAGTGAAGTGGATATGACAGTGCTGGCAGTAAAAGACAGCACAGATGAAAGAATCACTACCTTCCTCAGTCGGTATGCGGCGCTGTCAGACAAGATCAATGTAGAATGGATCGATCCAGTGCTTCATCCCTCTGCTCTGACAGATTATGACACGACGGAGAATACAATAGTTGTTTCCTGTGAAGATACCGGAAAGACGACGACAGTTTCTTTTGATGATATTCTCGTGCTGGATCAATATTCCTACTATTATTACGGAACTGAATCATACACAGAATTTGACGGAGAAGGACAGCTCACGAGTGCAGTGAACTATGTTACGAATGATACGGATTATACTATCTATCAGACGACAGGACATGGGGAGAGCTCCCTTTCCTCAACGATCACTGATCTGATGGAAAAGAACAGCTATACGCTCTCGGAAGTAAATCTCCTGATGACAACTTCGATTCCGGACGACTGTGATCTGCTTCTGATGTATGCACCCACGACAGATCTCTCAGAGGATGAAGCCGGGATGCTGCGCAGTTATCTGGCAGGCGGCGGAAAGGTCATGATCTTGTTTGGAGACACAAGCTCAGCAGAGCTCCCGAATCTTTCTGGTGTCTTAAGTGAATACGGCATAGAAGCTGCAGACGGATATATTGCGGATCCGGCAAGGTGCTATCAGGGCAATTATTACTATATCTTCCCGGAACTTTCTGTATCCGGTGATATGGCAAGCGGCATTTCTTCAGAGATGGTGCTGCTCACCAATGCACACGGCATGAAGCTGGTCGATCCGGAGCGGGATACGATCTCCACGACTTCGTTTATGTCTTCGTCTGATCAGGCTTATGCGGTGACAGAAGACACACAGGAGCAGGGAAGTTATACACTTGGTGCAGTTGCAACCGAGACAATCGAGAGTACAGATGAAGAGTCTGACGGCAGTACAGCGGATACATCCGACAGTGATACGGCAGACACTGACTCCGCAGACGACAGTTCAGAGGACAGCAGTTCGACAGAAAGCGGAAGCACGGAGTCAACAGAGAGCAGGCTTACTGTGATCTCGGCGGGCAGCCTGATCGACCAGTCGATCACGGATACATTCCCGCAGCTTGAGAATACGCAGGTCTTTATGAATGCAGTGACCGCTAATTTCGAGGGAGTACAGAATCTTTCTATCGAGGCAAAGAGCCTTGGCACAGAGTATAATACAATGCAGCATATCGGTCTGTTCAGCTTCCTTGTGATATTCGGCATTCCGGCAGTGATCCTGATCGGAGGTTTCGTTGTATGGTTCAGGAGGAGAAGAGCATGAGAAAAAAGAACAAAGGCGTACTGATCCTTCTGGTCATACTGATCCTGTTAGTTGCAGTGTATTTCATACTGAGGACATGGAATACAAAACAGACGGAAAAAGAAGAGGAGAAACAGGAGGCGGCGACAGTCCACGTGACAGATACTTCTGCTGATGATATCGTGTCAATGAAGTTTAATGTAGGAAACGGTGATCTTGAGTTCAGCAAAGAAGATGATCAGTGGTACTACACCCCGGATAAAGATTTTCCACTGAAGCAGAGCTATCCGGAAGATATGGCAGAGACAGTGGGCAGCATTACGGCGGATCGGGAACTGACGGACGGAGATTCCATTGACGCCTACGGCCTGGATGATCCGGTGTATACGATAGAGTATACAGACGCAGACGGTAATACAACAGAGATCCTTTTCGGAAATATGACCGGGGATGATTATTATGTGATGCTGAATGGAAGCGATACCGTATATACCGTGAGCAGCAGTGTGATCGATCCGTTGAATTACGCTCTGGACGATATGGCGCAGCTTGACGATTACCCGAGTATTGGCAGCGGCAATCTTGTAAAAGAAGTCATTACTCAGAATGGTGAGACGACGACCTATGACAGTGAGGATGAAGATCAGGCTGAAGATATCGCGTCTGTGGCGGGAGGATTAGGAGCAGTTACGCTTTCCGAGGCAGCAGATTATTCTGTGGAGGATGGGGACCTTGATATGTATGGTCTGGACGAGGATTCTCGGATCACAGTCGAGGCTACCTATACGCAGGACGACGAAGAAAAGCTGCTTACCTTGTATATCGGAAATGAAGACGGAAACGGAAACCGGTATGTGATGCTGAATGACTCACGGATCGTGTATCTGATCTCAGACGAGGTATGTGATAACATTCTGAATGTCTGATGGTTCAGCAAGCGCCATTCGTAAAACCGCACTACGTGCTAATCGTGGCTGCCGCCACTGTTTTACTCATAGCGAGGCGCTCAGTTCATCTGTTAGATAAAATTTATAGGATTTTAATTGACTTTGCCGGATAAACAGAGGAAAATATATTTCGTACTGAACTTGCGGGGCAGGCCGGAACAGGAACTGCTCCCGCTGAAACGAGACAGGAGCTCAGACCTATTTTATTGTAAAAGGACAGGTGGAAATGAAAGAAAAATTTATACGTTTTATGCAGGGAAGATACGGAGTTGACCAGTTATCGAAATTCCTTCTCATAGTGGGGCTGGTTATTGTGCTTGTATCTGCTTTTCTGGGCAGCAATCCGATTGCTTTGGTTCTTTATCTGGTCGGCTGGATATGTGTGATCTACTGCTATTTCCGGGTGTTTTCCAGAAATGTAAGCAAGAGGTATACAGAGAATCAGGCGTTTCTGGCAAAGACATATGGAATCAGGAACTTTTTCCAGAAACAGAAAAATATATGGCAGCAGAGAAGAGTATATCATATCTATACATGCCCGTCATGCAAACAGAAGATCCGTATACCGAAGGGCAAGGGCAAGATTGAAGTGAGATGCCCGAAATGCGGTACTACATTTATTAAAAAGAGCTGATCAGGGGGAAAAAGAAATGTCAGATCCATACAGCATATTAGGTGTGGACAGAAATGCATCGGATGAAGAAATTAAAAAGGCATATCGTAAACTAAGCCGAAAGTATCATCCGGATGCGAATATCAATAATCCTCACAAGGACGAGGCAGAGGCGAAGTTCAAAGAAGTTCAGCAGGCTTATCAGCAGATCATGGATGAACGCGAGCGCGGGTATACCTCAGGCGGATACGGACAGAGCAGTTCTGGAAGAGGGTACAGTGGGAATTCCTATGGAG
This sequence comes from uncultured Lachnoclostridium sp., assembly GCA_946499505.1. Classification (GTDB taxonomy): domain Bacteria; phylum Bacillota; class Clostridia; order Lachnospirales; family Lachnospiraceae; genus Mediterraneibacter. Next base: position 3,469 of record CAMMSL010000033.1, on the reverse strand, counting down.
GAAGTTCATATGATGATTATGGCCCTTTTGGAGGCTTTGGAAACTTCGGAGGATATGGACCGTTCGGTGGTTTTGGTGAAGGAGGCCCGTTTGGGAACTCTGGTCCATATGGCCAGGGAAGACAGCAGAACAGCAGCCAGTCAGAAGAAGACATCCATCTGCGTGCCGCCGCAAATTATATACGCAGCGGGCACTACAGAGAGGCGCTCAATGTGCTGGATGGAATAAAGGACAGGAGCGCACTCTGGTATTTCTACAGTGCATCTGCCAATTCCGGACTGGGAAATAATGTGACAGCTTTGGAACAGGCAAAAGAAGCCGTCAGGCTCGAACCGGACAACGCACAATATCAGATGCTGCTCCAGCGGCTACAGAACGGCGAATCGTGGTATGAACAGCGCCAGAGTACATATGGTTATCCGGGTTCATTTGATACGAGCTGCTGTGCGAAACTATGTATAGCGAATCTGCTGTGCAATCTCTGCTGCGGTGGAGGCGGACTGTGCTGCGGCGGATATGGCGGCGGGTACTATATGTAAAATGAAATTCTAATTTGTCGGACTGAATGACGATTGGGATAAGATCCGAAAACAGACGGAGATGAGGCACTGAAATACTTTATTGAGATGAGCGGCATGTGCTTCAGGCTCCGCTACATAATTCGGAAAAAAATAAAGGTTCCGAAAGATGATTAAATACAAAGCCAGAAAATGGAGAACTCGGCTTCGCCTCAAACACTCCATTTTCTGGCTTAACATCATCTTCCGGAGCCTTAACTTTTTCCATCGAATTACTCCGAAGTCGCCTTCTTCACATACCGATCATCTCTTTTTAAGTCTTCCTGCGCCTCATCTACATCCGTTTTTTACTTTATCGAATTCGGCAGTCACTCCGGCAAAACTGAAAGTCAAAGAAACCGGTTGAAGCTGAAAGTAATCGAGAAGAGCTTATTTATATATCAGGAAGTGAACCGCTCTCAGTTATAGAGATTAGAATCCAAATAAATCTCAGTCGATAAAGTTCCGATTTTAATCCTTCCGTTCAAATTTGTTTTTCGGGCTAGGAAAGAAAGCAGCCGGGAGACAGGTATTGCGTACGCACCGTTGGAGCAGCGTCGGCACTTAGAGCGCGTCTTTTGCGCTCTTATGTACCGCTACGCTGCGACCGAGTGAAAACGAGTGCGTTAGCAATACCTGTCTCCTGGCGGATACTTTGCTAATACGAAAAATACGAATTTATCGGCTCCGGACTGCTCCAATTCCGAGGCCGCCCGGTCCCACATGTGTTCCGATGCTCATTGTGAGCGGAAAGTATACAAGTTCCATATCAGGAAAGTTCTTTCTCAGTTCATCTTTAAATTCTTCCAGTTTCTCAGGATCCATCATTGTGTTGGCGATACCGATTTTCAGAAGCCCCTGTTCCCGTAAGTGGGAGAGTCTGGAAGAAATATCTGATTTTAAAGCTTCCAGCATGACGCGGAATGCGGATTTCATTCCGCGCGCTTTGGCGTAAGAATCCAGCTTATCGCCCTGTATTGTGAGGACAGGCTTCAGTTTGAGAATCGTGCCCAGAGCTGCCGCGGCAGCTGTGATGCGCCCGCCCTTTTTTAAGTATTCCAGTGTATCTACTGCAATATAGATTGTTGCGTCCATTGCTTCTTTTTCAAGGATATCTTTGATCTCACAGGCAGTCTTTCCTTCATCAGCCAATGACTTTGCATCCAGCACAGCCAGTGCCTGCGTAACAGAGATGCGGTGATTGTCAACCACATATACCCGGCCTTTATAAGGTTCGTCATCAGCGAGCAGAAGCGCGGTCTGGCATGTGTTGCTCAGCCCCGAGGACATAGGGATAAATATGATCTCATCATATGTTCTGAGAAGGCTGTCCCACATGTCAGTCACATCCCCCGGAGATGGCTGGGATGTTGTGATAACGGAACCGGAGGTCTGCTTTTGATAAAATTCCTCCATGGTGATATCGATTCCTTCAAAATATGTTTTCCCATCAATAATAATGGGCATGGGCAGAATATGAATTCCATAATCTGATTCTTCTGCAGGCATGATCCCGCAGTTGCTGTCTGCCATGATCGCGGTCCGCGGCATATTATCCCCTCCTGAAACCTCATTTTATCATATTTTAATTCGATTGACCGTTATTATAACAGGTGTTAAAATTATAGCAAAACGCATACTCAATAACAATGAACAATAATTGAAAAATGTTAGTTAATTATACAGAAAAGGAAAAATGATAAGAAATGGAAGACAGACGTATAATAAAAACAAAAAGGAGTCTGAAAACGGCATTGATCGATCTGCTCGCAAAGGAGGATTTTGAGCATATTTCGATCACAGAATTATGCCGCAGGGCAGAGGTCAGCAGAATCACATTTTATTCTCACTATAACGATAAATATGCTCTGCTCGATGATATATTTGAAGATATGCTGCGAATCGGAACGGAAGACTATTATCGGCGTCAAAGAGAGAATAATCCGATGGGAAAACTGGCAGCAGGATATGTAAATATGCTCGACGCGATCCTGGAAATTTATTATGACCGATTTGATTTTTTTCAGTATACTAATCCGGAGAAGAACCCTTATCTGGCATCCAGACTTTACAGTATTATCCTTGAGACGGTGGAGATGCATACACTGCATGTAAAGAAGCGTCTGTCGCTCAAGTATTCGCCGAAGAAGATCGCAGGTTTTGTTTGTTTCGGCATGTTGGGGTTTGTCAATGAATCCCATGTGGAAAATACGCCGTTGGAAGAGATCCGGCAGGAGGCGCGGGTGTTGCTGAAAGATCTGATCAAGTCCGGAATACTGACTGAGCACGAACAATAGAGAAAGTTGAGAAAAGAAAGACATGAAAAAATGGAAGCAACGGGGCTCGAACCCGTGACCTCTCGCGTGTGAGGCGAACGCTCATCCCAGCTGAGCTATGCTTTCATATGACCTATTATAGCACTTTGACAGGAAATTTCAAATTAATTTGTCACAGAAAAAGAAGTCCGAACATAGTATAGAGAGTAAGAAATAAAAACCGGGGAAGATAATTGTGGATCAGATTCTGAACTATATAAAACCTGAGCTCCTTGTTGTGGCGGTTGTCCTGTATTTTGTGGGAATTGGATTGAAAAAAGCACAGGCTGTACCGGATAAATATATCCCGATCATTCTCGGTGCTGCAGGAATCGTTATATGCGCAGTATGGGTGGCTGCAACTTGTCCTCTTCACACCGGGCAGAATATAGCAATGGGGATATTCACAGCTGTGATACAAGGAATTTTAGTGGCCGGTCTGAGTACGTATGTAAACCAGATCATTAAACAAATGAATAAAGCAGAGTAGACCAGGGGACGCGTGACAGTGTCCTCTTTTCAGTATGCACATGTATCCGCGCAAATAATTATCCACCCGCATAGCGGGTGGTTTTTCCTTTTCGGGCAGAGCCCTAA
>CAMMSL010000032.1 GCA_946499505.1 uncultured Lachnoclostridium sp. | reverse complement strand
AGCGCGTCTTTTGCGCTCTTATGTACCGTTACGCTGCGACCGAATGAAAATGTGTTCGTTAGCAATACCTGCCTCCCGGCGGATACTTTGTCAGTCCGAAAAATCATAATTTACTTTTTCTTCCTGCACATAGGATACCACAGAATATCCGTCACGAAGCAGATGACCGCCAGTCCTCCAGCAATAATACAGCTAAGATACTCCGCTATTCCGAACGCAGTTGTAAATGCTCCTACAAAACAGATCACTGCGATCACAGGGTGGCAGATGAGCCACAGAGCATTGACGCATGCAATAACATATTTCATAAGTCTGATATTTAAACAGTAAAAAATCAGCGGAACCATATAACTTCCTCCGCACATTATGAGATTATAGAACATTCCGGAACTTCCAAACCTTGTACCGTTCCCTATTTTGGCAAGCGGCGTAAGCGTCACTGCAATAAGCTCAAAGCAGAACAGCACAAGCGTTATTGCCGTCCACAGGATCACGCTTTCTTTTTCTTTCATGATATTCTCCCTTTCATCCTCACTTTTGAAAATTTTTATAGGATTTTTTTGTCCGACTGTATCGTAACAGATAAAGCAGGTAATATTGCGAGGCTGTCATTTTCGGTATGTCTGTATGTCATTTTTGAACGTATCGGATGCTTGCCTGCTGTATTCAGAAGAATTATACTGTTATTGAGCAAAAAAGATCTGGAGGAATATATTATGTTATCTATCGCCATCTGTGAAGACAATGTCCCGGTACAGTCTCAGCTGGAAAACTATATCCATGAACTGTTCAGCAGCTGTCCGGTGGAAGTCTTTTCTTCCGGCGAGGAACTGCTCTCCTGCCTTGAGGGAAAAGAAAGGAACTTTTCAATTTATTTGATGGACATCTCTCTTCCCGGTATTTCCGGAATTGAGACTGCGGCATCCATAAGAGCTCGTGATCCGTATGCTCTGATTCTTTATATCACCGATTACAGGGAATATGTGTACCAGGTCTTTGAAACGCTTCCCTACCGCTTTATACTCAAGCCTGTCGATAAGAGCATACTTCAGAAAGCGCTGTCAGATGCTATGAACTACTGCACGGACCGGAAGAAAATGTTTCTCTTTCACATTGACAGGGCGCAATATCAGATTCCGCTGCAGGAAATCGTATATTTCGAGTCACATCTGCGCCGTATTACACTCCATACACAGAAAGAAACCTATACATTTTACGGGCGACTCCAGGATCTGACCGACAGACTCAATCCCATGCTTTTTATACGGACTCATACCTCTTACATTGTAAATATGGAATACATACGTGCTGTTCTCGAGACAGAAATCGAGCTTCAAAACGGTGAGCATATACCTGTAAGCCGGAAATACCGTGCTTCTGTCCGCGCAGCACATCTCGAATATATGAAATGGAGAACGATGCAATGATATACTTGACAGATTATGATATTTATCTCAATACCTTTCTCTGTTTGATTGATATGGTCATTATTATGGAGCTCCGGGAACGCATCTACGGACGCATTGCACATCTGCGCAGCGTGTGTATTGCTTTATCAGCTGCTCTTATAGCATTGATGATGATTTTACCGGGATCATACGGGAATACTTACTTTACTCTTCCCGCCAGCATGATTCTTCTCCCCTTTTATCCAAAAAATCTCAAGAAAAAACTGTTATTTGAAGTATGCCTGCTCTCAAGTACCTTCGCATATATGATGGTTCTTAACGATATCACCAATATGACTCCCCATTTCAGTAATTTGGTGATAGCATATATCGCCCTCTACCATGCAGGTCTTTGGATACTTTTGTTTATTGTCTTAAAGCTGTGCAGAAATATCGATACGGACATTCCTCTGTCATTATGGTTTATCTTTCTTCTGATACCGGTCTGTATCTTTGCAAGCTCAGCCGCTCTCATTCCTATTTTAAACAGCAGTCACTTGCCGAGGCCGGAGTCTGACATATTACATCTTGTCGTTCAGGCAACATTTTTGTTCATCAATCTTGCACTTTTGGAGTTTTTGAGGAAATTTACAGGATATTTTCAGAAAGAAAAAGAACAAAGTCTTCTCAGACAGCAGCTCCAATATCAGGAAAGTCATTATCAGCACTTGATCCGTTCGTCGGAACAGATACAAAAGATTCGCCATGATATGAAAAATCATCTTCAGACGCTCTCCATTCTGTATGATAAAAACAAGACCTGCGAACTAAGGGAATATCTGCACCAGACTTACGAGCTGCTCGACCATTCTGAACAAGTCATATCAACGGGTAATCCGTCATTTGACGCAGTCCTTAACATTAAATTGACAGAAATGGGAAAAGCCGGTATTTCCTGTTCTCCCGCTCTCTCGATTCCCCGGGGATTAGATTTCTCATTCTCCGATACAGTGACCATACTTGGAAATCTGCTCGACAATGCGATAAATTCCTGCACCACTGCTTCGACCCTGACTCTCTCGGTCACATGGCAACAGGAAACACTTTTCTTGCATATGGAGAATCCGTGCAAAGACACCAAAAAAGCCCCTTACGGACTTGGAATGAAAAATGTGGAAGAGACAGTAAAGAAATACTCCGGCACCCTGCACACAGAGCTAAAAGACGGGAAATACATAACAGATGTCATACTCTACGAAATTGGAATAAGACATGCAGAAAAAAATGAATCGCAACAGACAAAATTTCGTTTTTGATCTTTCTGTCTGAAATTCGAACTTCAAACTGGGAAAAAGCAGCCGGGAGGTATGTATTGTGTACGCACTGTTGGAGCAGCGCTGGCACTTAGAGCGCGTCTTTTGCGCTCTTATGTACCGCTGCGCTGCGACCGAGTGAAAACATGTGCGATAACAATACATGCCTCCCAGCGGATGCTTTATAAATCTATCTCTTATTTCCCATACAGAATACCGCCACAACACCTGGCCCTGTATGGCTTCCGATCACGGTTCCGATATTATTGATCAGGATATTATCTATCCCCATCTTTTCACGCACAAGTTTTGCCACATATTCCGCGTCTTTAATACAGTCACCGTGAGTAATCATGATAATATCGTTATCCCATCCTTTGGACTGCTCTACCGCCATATCCACAATCTTGTTAAGTGATTTTTTACGTCCTCTCTCTTTCCCGATCACCTGAAGCTTTCCATTGTCATCCATATGTATGATCGGCTTGATCTGTACCAGGGTCCCGAGTACGGCTGTCGTCTTTGAAATACGCCCGCCTCTCTGAAGATGATGCAGGTCATCAACTGTAACATTGTGGCAGATGTGAAGCTTATTATCCTCAACCCACTGTGCCAGTTCGTCTATGTCCATGCCTTTTTCTTTCTGCTGAAGTGCTTTATAAAGCAAAAGCGCTTCGCCAAGGCATGCACACAGCGTATCGATCACGATAACTTTAGCCTCCGGATATTTTTCCTGCAGCATTTCGCCCGCGATCTTCATACTGTTCAACGTACCGCTCAATCCGGAAGAAAATCCGAGATGCAGGATATCCTTTCCTTCCTTTAGAAATGGCTCAAGCATACTTGCCGCTTCTTCGGGGTTTACCTGGGAAGTAGTGGACATCTTTCCTTCCCTGAGTTTGTCGAAGAACTCTTTTGCTGACAGGCCTTCCATATCTGTATATGTCTCGCCATCGATCGTGTATTTCAGCGGTATTACCGGAACATGTCTTTCTTCAAGCCATTCTTTCGGCAAATCTACAGTACTGTTCACTGTGATCACATAGTCTCTCATCTTGGTTTCCTCCTAATAAACTGATCTTTCATTCCGCGCTGACCTGCACAGGATGAACCTTTCACTTTATCTATCATACCACCTTTTATTTCGTTTATCAAAATATTTTAACATTTTTTGAAAACTGTAAAATAACAGTTCAGCTGCAGGGTTGTTCCATGAACTGAACTGTTACAAAAACGCGCTAATTTAATTTTACATTCATATAGTTTCTTCCGGACAATGTCTTATTAAAAATCAGGAAGCAGAGGACCAGGATACATCCGGCAATGAATCCGTACAGGTTAAACAGTGCGGTCAGCACAAGAAGCATCAATCTCATAAATTTCAATGCATAGCCCAGTTCAAAATTAGGCTGTGTATAGTTGGCCACTGCTACAAATGCCATGTAGAGCATAACTTCTGAATTAAACCAGCCGGACTGTACAGAGAACTCTCCCATTACAATACCGGCGATCACACTGAGCGGCGTACTGAGCATGGTCGGCGTATTCATGGCAGCAAGCCTCAGTCCGTCGATGGATATTTCCAAAAGAAGGAACTGAAAAATCAGAGGAATATTTACCGTGTCACGAACTGCAACGAAAGCGAATACATCCGGCAGCCACTCCAGGTTCTGCATAAACAGCAGATACAGCGGGGTAAAAAATACAGTGGCAATCGTAATGATCGCTCTCGTCACTTTCAGATAAACGGCTGTTACTGTCGGGAAATAGTAGTCGTTTGCCTCTTCGATCATGTCCAGTACGGAAGTGGGCAAGATCATTGCTGACGGAGAATTATCCACCAGCAGGACCACCTTTCCCTCAAGCAGACAGGCAGCGGCAGTGTCCGGGCGTTCCGTATACTTAAATTTAGGGAAAGGATTGAACCATTTTCGCTTAAAGAGTGCCTCCGCAAGACTCTGCTGATTCATCCTCAGATCATCAAGCTGCAGGCTTTCGATCCTTTTTTTGAGATTGTTGAGAAGATCTTTATCCACCCGGTCACTCATATAGCAGATTGCAATATCCGTGCGGGAAGCCTGCCCCGCTTCCGTCATTTCCATCACAAGATGCGGGTCTCGTATCCTTCTTCTCATCAGTGCTGTATTAAATACGATTGTTTCTACAAATCCATCCCTGGATCCCCGCAGCGATTTGTCCTTGTCCGGTTCATCCACGCTTCGCGCCGGATAGGTACGGCAGTCCAGAATAATGCACTCTTTATATCCATCGATAAAGAGACATGCCGGACCGGAAAGTACATTCCGTATAACCTCGTCAAAATCATCTGAAACGTCTACTTCCACATACGGCACCTGTTTCTGAATGAAACTTTCCGCATCTTCCGGCATATCCTCCGCTGTTACAGAAAGGAAAGAGTCCATGATCTTCAACATGACCTCATCTTTGATGAATCCGTCAATGTAATAGAACACGGACGCTTTCCCGCCTATGATGATGTCCCGCCGGATGATATCAAAACTCTCCGCCACCGGCAGGATCTCGTTCATATATCTGATATTATCCTCAAACGAAATACTGAGTTTTCTGCTGTTCTTTTCAACCATAGATGTCGTCTCCTTTCAGTCCGCCGTACTTTCTGCCCGGCAGCAGCGATATCTATGGTTATCTTTCCCTGATAAGATCAAAATATGCGAAAATTTCTTTTCGTTATAGAATCCTGGATTTCATAGAGTTCTGATCTTCACATTCGCGCAGGATCACTCCTCCCCTTCATTTTCTTCCAGATATCCGGCTTTTTTCATTTTCTCTATCACCTGAGCCTGACGCTCCCTTGCCAGCTCCGGATTTGCAACCGGATTGTAATTAGTCGGAGCATTTGGTATCCCGGCCAGCAGCGTACACTCGTCAAAATCCATTTCCGAAGGCGGTTTCCCGAAATATCCCCAGGATGCGTCTGCAACACAGTAATATCCATTTCCGAAGAATATCGAATTGACATACAGCTCAAAAATCTCATCCTTCTCAAACACCGATTCTATCTTAAATGCCATAAACAGTTCTGAAATTTTACGTATGATCTTTTTATCCTGCGTGAAATACTGGTTTTTCGCAAGCTGCTGGGTGATAGTGCTGCCTCCTTCTACATATGAGCCGGCTTTGATGTCGTTGACCAGAGCCCTGCATGTGGCGATGGGGTCAAACCCCGGATGAGAATAAAAGCGCTTGTCCTCCACAGCCAGGACAGCATCTATATAGGTCTGCGGCAGTTCGTCGATCGTCGTATAATTGTCGATCGATTCGATTTCTGCCGCCATCTCCTCCACGCTTTTTTCATTTAGTGCTTCCCTGTAATCCATGTATCCTTTCACACAGAGCACACCGATCAGGATGACGATGGTCAGAAAAAGGAAAGAACACAGACGTTTTATCCATTTCATAGTATATGAATACTCCTTTCATACTCTGAGTATATCGGACAAATCTGTGTTCTTCCATTATATCTTCTTACGATTTTCTTAAAATTATGACATTTTTGTAAGCCGTGCTATTTTGTTGTGCTTCCGAAGCCGCCGTTTCTGATCGCCGTCGCGTCATCGTCGAGCGTGATTCCATATTCCACAAAGATTCCCTGCATAAATCCCTCTCCGGTTTTCAACTCGACCGTTTTTCCTTCATTACTGTCATTTGTGATCTTAGAGAAAATGTGTCCCTCATTATCAGAATAGTAATAATCACTGTCAATGATTCCCACCGTATTGTTAAGCTGCAGCCTATATTTGAAGCCAAGTCCGCTGCGAGGATAACATTTGAGCACCCACTCCGGCTCCATCCAGACACGGATGCCTGTAGGGATCTTTATCGTCTCTCCCGGTGCCAGTGTGATATCTGCCGGGACAAAAAAATCATATCCGGCGCTTCCCGCGGTGGCACGTCTGGGCAGACGTATTTGATCATAAATTTCCCGTATTCTGCTCCTGTCTGTAATCCCCAGGGTATCTCCCCAACCTTCCAGAAACTGCTCAAAACTTACCTTTTCAAATCTTGCTACTCTCTTCATGAAACTTCTCCTTTATATGCTTGCACGTACACGCTGACAATCGCTGAACCTCCGGCTGCCTACCTGTACGGATCCCAGATCATATCACTGCTAATCTCAGCAAGTGAGAATGCGCCGCACATCTGCATCGTATCTTTAAGCTCCGCACCGATCTTATTGACATACGCCGTAACGCCTTCCTCCTGGCCGCCGTAGACTGCTGTTACAAACGGACGTGCGATCAGTACAGCGTCTGCCCCCAGCGCGAGAGCCTTAAATACATCTACACCCGTACGGATACCGCCGTCTGCAAATATCTTCATCTGACTTCCGGATTCTCTTACCGCTTTTACAATGGACGGGAGAACCTCCGCTGTAGACGGGCACTGATCCAGCACTCTGCCGCCATGATTTGAAACGACGATTCCCTGTACTCCGGCCTCAGCTGCTTTCAGTGCGCCTTTCGGTGTCATGATTCCTTTCAAGACAAACGGAATTTCTGCCATCTTTACAATCTCTCTCAGCTCGTCTACCGACTTACTCCCGGCTGGAGGGTTCAGATTCTGCAGAAACGGCAGCCCCGCAGCATCGATATCCATTGCCACTGCGAATGCACCGGATTTCTTGACCAGTTCCATCTTCTCCCGTATTGTCCCCAGATCCCACGGTTTCACGGTCGGAATTCCCTGGCCGTTCAGTTTTCCGATAGCATCTGTCGCCTCGATCATAACATTATAGTCTGTTCCGTCTCCGGTAAAGGCCGCAATCTTATTCTCTGCACAGCCTTTCAGCAGGATCTCATTGTATTCCTGATCCGTATACTTATCTCCATAATGCAGTTTCACTGCACCGACAGGACCAGCGAAGAATGGATAGGCAAATTTTTTACCAAACAAATTTATCTCTGTGTCCAGTGTTTTCTGTTCGCAGATCGTATCCATATTAATGCGGATTTCCTGCCATTTCTGGTAATTACGCATGGCCAGATCTCCGATTCCTTTTGCACCCGGTCCCGGCATTGTATTTCTGCACGCTGCGCCGTTGCAGACCGGACAGGCTTTACAATATGGTCCGATGCAGCCTCTTGCATTCTTTATGACTTCCTGATATTCCATCATGTGTTCCTCTTTCCTCTTTTTTGCTTTCAGGAGCGGAAAATTCTCGACTCATCCAGTACATGCACAATTTCATTGATCATGTTCTCATCCACTACAAGAGCCATTCTGACATATCCCTCTCCGCCGGAGCCGAACGCGCTTCCCGGCGTTACGATCACACCGGTTTTCTCCATCAGCTTCATGCAGAAATCTGCGGAGGAATCATACCCCTCCGGGATTTTTGCCCACACGAACATGGTTCCCTGACTGTCCGGCACATTCCAGCCGATCCGCCGCAAACCGCCGCAGAGGGCACGGTTTCGTCTTCCATATTCCTGTCTCTGTTCTTCGATAAAATCATCAGGTCCTGTGAGCGCTGCGATTGCCGCGTACTGTACAGGATAAAAGATGCCGTAGTCAATCTGTGACCGCAGCAGGCGGAACTTACTGATGATATCTTTATTTCCCACTACAAATGAGATTCTGGCTCCGGTCAGATTATAAGACTTGGAAAGAGAATAAAACTCTACTCCCACATCTTTCGCGCCCTCGTACGCAAGAAATGACTTGCCGGGCTTCTCTGTATATGTAATATCTGAATAAGCATTGTCATGCAGGATGACAATGTCATTTTTCTTTGCAAAAGCGATCAGTTTTTCGTAAAAATCATCCGGAGCGCACACGCAGACCGGATTCAACGGATACGAAACGATCATATATTTTGTCTTTTTCAGCGTTTCTTCCGGAATACTGTCAAGATCAGGCAGATATCCGTTCTTCTCCTCGATCGTATAATACTGTACGTCTGCTTTTGCCATGATCCCGCTCATCTCAAACATGGGATATCCCGGATTCGGCACCAGGATCACATCACCCGGATCGCAGAAGATCATTCCGATGTGTGCCATCGCTTCCTGCGAACCATAGACAGACATTACCTCATCTGTACTGATCTCCACTCCAAAACGCTTTTTATACCGATACTGTACTGCCTCCAAAAGCTCCGGCAGATCTGCAAGCGAATATTTATAATTCTCCGGCTTTGCGCACGCCTCCTGCATAGCCTTCATCACATGGGGCGCGGGCTTGAAGTCCGGTGTGCCTACGGACAGATTATAGACTTTGCGCCCTTCTTTTAGGAGCTCTTCCTTTTTTTCATTGAGAGCGCCGAAAATTCCCTGTTGGAAATCATTGATCATACTTGAAAAATGACTGTTGTCCACTTAAGTTTCCTCCTCTTTTGCCGTTTTCCTGCGCGCTGCGCCGGCGATTCCGCATGACAGCCAGACTGTCTGATACGCGCAATGCCCAATTATTATACCACTTACATCTATAAAAAGCAAAAAAGAACGGAAATCCGAAAGATTTCCGTTCCAGCATTTCTGTTTAATTTTCTTTCATCCTCTCTTCCATACATACAAGGCCAAACAAAACAAGTGCTATCCCTGCAAATAATAACATTTTTATCCACCTCTCTTTACATTTTCTTTTCTTATTTGGTAATATAATCATATATCAGAAAACGAATTAAATATATATTATCTAAGACGAGAAATATAACTATAAAGACACAATATAATTACAATTATAAACAATAAGGAGGACGCCGTGGAAATAAAGGGAATCACTGTCAGCAGCAATCAATTAGAAGACGTAGCCGGCATTACACCGGAATATCCGTTTGCCATGCATCACGCTGATATGAGAACAACACATATCCCGTGGCACTGGCATGAAGAAGTAGAGTTCAGTTATATCCGTTCCGGATCCATGCAGGTTACTACTGTAAATCAGACTTATGAATTTCAGCAGGGCGAAGGTTTTTTTATTAATTCTAATATTCTGGCCGCCATGGAAGCTTCCGGTGATGCGCCGCATGTCATAAACGAATCATTTCTGTTTCATCCGGTCTTCCTTAGCGGGCATTTCAAGAGTATTTTTGAAACAAAATATGTCATTCCTGTCATACATGACAGGCGGTTCGATATTATAGAATTCAGGGGCAGGACCTCTGCACAGAAAAAAATTCTGTTCCTCTTAAAAGAAGTGCCGCACATTCAGGAAGAAGAGAATTCTGAATTTCTGACAAGAAACGTTTTTTCTGAAATATGGCTCCTTCTCATTGAGGAGATCCATGCGCTGGAGAAAGAGCGGCCTTCCCTGAAATTGATCGAGCAAGACCGGATCCAGACAATGCTCTCCTATATCCAGCACAATTATATGGAGCATATATCTTTGTCAGATATTGCCGCTTCTGCCGCTATAAGCACGAGAGAGTGCACCCGCTGTTTCAAGAACACCATCCACAGAACTCCCTTCGAATATCTGCTGGATTACCGCATAGATATGGCCGAAAAACTCTTAAAAAATACTGATGAGCCTGTTCTGGATATTGCCCTGAAATGCGGTTTTACGAACAGTGCATACTTCAGCAAAGTATTCCGGGAACACCGGAGTATCACTCCCGGAGCCTTCCGAAAAAAATCTCGAAAAGCCCCGGCAGAGTGATATTCTGTCATTTCATAACCTGTCCCTTCACCAGCTCATCAACCGCTCTGAAAGAGAGGTACAGGAATTTTCACTGAAGGATCTGGAACACTCATCCGTACTCTCCTACTTTTACACCGTAAGAATCCTCAGTATTACCTTGTTGTTCATTTTTATCGCTTTTTTGTTCTTCTTCAGCGCTTTTATCCTCTATTTCTTCGACTTGCTCTTTTGGTGTATCGTCTTTTTTCGTTTTATTCACATTAGAATCATCTTGGGTTTGCTCAATTTTTCAGATGTAGTATCATACTGTGATATATTACTATAATCTATCGAGCACATAATTAAATAAAAAAAGACGGTAAAACCGCCATGTTAATGACAGCTTACCGCCTTAAAATACGAGGCTTTTCTATATAAATTTTACTACACCATTTTTACACCAATTTACACCAAAATATGCCAGTTTATGCCGGTAATAAATTTTTGATAATAAATATCATAAGTTCCAAAAAACAGCGTATTTTCAAGGTCTTTCAGCATTTATTTATTTGATTTGTACAGGTCATACGGCGTCGCCTGATAAACGTAATAGTTCACCCAGTTTGTATACAGGTTGTTTGCATGCGACCTCCATGTGAGGACCGGCTTATTGTCCGGGTCGTCGTCCGGGTAATAATTCTCCGGGATCTGCGGGTTTAAGCCCCTTCCCATATCTCTCTTATACTCTGAATCCAGAGTCATCCGGTCATATTCCGGATGTCCCATCACAAAGATCTGTCTGCCTTCCTGGGCCATACACAGGAACACGCCTGCCTGTCTGGAATCTGCCAGGATGGTGATCCTCTCGTCTGCCTCCAGCTTATCCTGGGGAACTTCCGTATGTCTGGAATGAGGCGCCATAAAGATATCATCGAAGCCTCTCACCAGCGGAATCTTGCGGTTTCTCACGCGGTGGCGGTACACGCCGGACAGTTTCTTCGGCAGATCCGCCTTATCGATCCCATAGTGATAATAGATGCCCGCCTGGGCTCCCCAGCACAGGTGAAGGGTCGATGTCACATTCGTCTTCGTCCACTCCATGATCGTTTTTAATTCTTCCCAGTAGTCGACTTCCTCGAAAGGCATCTGCTCTACCGGAGCCCCTGTGATGATAAATCCGTCAAATTTTTTTTCACAGATACTCTCAAAAGGCTCATAAAATTTGTAGATATGGCTTGTGGAAGTATTCTTGGACACATGGCTCGTCATGCGCACAAAGGTAACGTCCACCTGAATTGGCGTATTGGACAGGGAGCGCAGGATCTGAAGTTCAGTATCTTCTTTCAAAGGCATGAGATTCAAAAGTCCGATGCTCAAAGGACGGATGTCCTGATGAGCTGCCCTGTACTCATCCATTACAAATATGTTTTCCTGTTCCAGTATCTCTTTTACCGGAAGGTCATTTTGTACCCGAATCGGCATAATAACTCTCCTCTTCTGTCATTATGTATTTCCGGCATATAGTCCGCCGGACTGCGATAGTAAAATTATAACGCGTACTTCCTATGAGAGTCAACCGCAAAAAAATACCGGGCATTTTTGCCCGGTATTTTTTCTGACTTGTAAAAATCTAAAATCAACCGCAGTGGCACTGGAATGTAGCACATTCTGTACCGTCTGCTGTTTTCGCGCTTCCACCTTCCACGCTGATCTTGCCTGCATGACATTTGCACTGCTCATTATACATGCAGTTTGTCGCCTTACAGTCGATGGCAGAGCGGTCAGACGCTTCATTCATGGAATTCATAGAATTGGAATAACTTCCTTCTTTTCTCTCCTGAAAGCTGTCGCAGCATGTCTCCTGCGGATTCTTTGCATTCTCTCCTCCCACCTGGATCTTGTCAAGGTCACAGAGATACTGCTGATTGTGTACGCATGTCTGTACTGTACATTTTAATTCCGGCATGATGATACCTCCTCTTTCTTCAGATTCAGAATCATTATGTCCGTTTCTATCAGAAATTATTCTTTAAGATCATATCCTGACGCGTTCCCGGTCCGGATGCTCTCCCGACCATCCGGCCTGAGGCATTGACGCCAGTCTCCAGATATCCTCCTGCTCCAATTCGAAAGAATACAGATCAAGATTCTCTTTCATCCTCTCGATAGATGAGGATTTCGGCAGAGGGATGATTCCTCTCTGAGCCGCAAATTTCAGGCAGATCTGTGCCGGAGATACTTTATATTTCTCTGCAAGCTCCTGTACCAGAGTCTCGTCCAGTACTCTCTGCCGGCCGATCGGACTCCATGCCTGTACAATGATATTTTTCTCTTTGCAATATTGTACTGTGGCCTCCTGGCTGTAACCGGGATGATATTCTATCTGATCTGCCGCCGGTCTGACTGTGCAGTCTTCGAGAATGTTTTCGATATGATGCGGAAGGAAATTGCTCAGGCCGATAGCCCGTACTTTTCCTTCATGATACAATTCCTCCATAGCTATCCAGGTCTCTTTGTCCAGCTGTTTCCAGTCTTTATATCCAGGCTCCGGAAGCGGCCAGTGGATCAGATACAGATCCAGATAATCCGTATTCAGATTTTCCAGGGTGCGTGCAAATGCATCTTTCACATTATCATATCCCATTTCTGTCTTCCAGAGTTTGCTGGCGATAAAGAGCTCATCCCGGGAAATTCCACTCTCTCTTACAGCCTGTGCCAGATATGTCTCTGTTCCATAGAAAGAGGCTGTGTCAAAATATCGGTAACCCGCTTCGATCGCTGTGCGGATCACATCCGCGCTCTTTCCGTCCGCCGCTTTATATGTCCCGAATGCTATGGCAGGGATCTCCACACCATTATTTAGTATATAATGCTCCGCTTTATTTAATCCGTATCTGTTTTTCATTTTTCATTCCTCATTTTGTCATCGTTTTTATCCAAACATGTACAACTGCAAAAAATTCCCTCATCAGATAGTTGAGCTGAAATACGGGATTTGAACTGGCAGGGATTTTATAAGTATTACGATATCCTTCCTGTCCTGCGATCAGAAGTGCCCGGTACATATGAAATCCGTTTGTCACGATTCCGATCTTCTCTTTTTCAGGTTCTGTATATTTTTTACTATATCTGAAATTTCCCCTGGTTGACGTGGACCGGTCTTCCCTGACGATCCTTTCCCTGCTTATCCCGGAAGTGATCAGATACTCTGCCATCGCGTCCGCTTCAGATATTTCCTCACCCGGCCCCTGTCCGCCGGAGACGATGACACGTGTATCCGGATACTTCTTCAGATATACGACAGCCTTATCCAGCCGGCGTTTTAACGAATCCGTGATCTTCTTTCCTTTTACCTGGGCTCCCAGAACTATAATGCAGTCCACTTTCCTTTCATGTCGGGAAAACATAGCAGAAAAAATCCTGATCTCTACCAGGATCAGGCAGATCCATCCTGCTCCGCATGTGGCCGTCAAAAATGTATACATGTATACAGGAAACGGCGCGCACCCGATGATAAGATGCGCGCCGCCCATAAACAGCCAGAAGACTGCAAAAGTCGATCTCAGTTTCCTTGAATGCCATACAAGTACCAGATAGTACAAAAGGCACAAAATACCTGTGATCAGAAAATAATATTTCATTTATACATTTCTACCGCAGCACTTTTTATACTTTTTACCGCTGCCGCACGGACAAGGATCGTTTCTTCCGATCTTCTTCGGCTTGCGGATCGTGCCGGATGCCTTCTGCTCTTTATAGAGACGTTTCCTTGTCTCTTCGTCAAAGATTGCCTCCCACTGGGGCAGTCCGTACAGCCAGTCAGCCTTTGCATCTACCATATTCTTATACAGTCTCTCTTTATCAAATGCCAGGCTTACCTCTGTATCCTCTGTCATCGTCTCGATCGGGTTCGGCGTAACAAGACTGTCATTGATACCGTCAAGGAATCCAACCATAGTCATAACATTCTGTCCATATTTTTCTGCCAGTTCTTTTACTGTCCCTTTTACAACTGTATCCGGATCAGCAAGCAGTTTTTCATAAATCTCTTTCTCGATCAGAAAGTAGTTCGCCCAGAATTTCTCGAGCTGGTCTTTTGACAGAGTCTGGTCATATGCCATACCGCGCCACTGATCTAATAAACTTTTCTCACTCATTGTATACTACTCCTTTATCTGTGATCTGAAAATCCGTCGCCAACTATTATATACCAATTTCTGTTTGCCGTAAACCGTTATTTTGGTTATACTATAAATAGCAAATATAGGAGTAAGACCATGAAAAAAATAAAACAAATCTTTGCATTGATCGGGGCAGTCCTTCTCGTCTGCATGTATGCAGCCACTCTTATCTTCGCACTCATTGATTCTCCTGCGGCATCAGGTTTATTCAAAGCTTCTGTTGCAGCGACAATACTGATCCCGGTTCTGTTATATGCATTTATAATGATCACACGCCTTTTAAAAGATCACAATGATGATTCGAAGGATGATCGTTCAGACATATAAAAGTTCTGCCAGTCTCAGTGCCGTTTCCGGCTCTTCTGTACTCTCCGTCTGCCATCCCGTGGCAGACGGTGTCATCGCTTGTCTTCTTTTCAGGTATTCTTCCATCGATATCATATCCCCTGCCGTTTCATTGCTGTTCTGACGCATAAAAATACCTCCTTTTTTTAATCTCAGCCTTATATTATATGAGAAGTTTACTGTATATATGACAAAAAAACTGCCACAGCACTCCGGTATTAATACCCCATTGTACTGCAGCAGTTTTCATTTTTCTCTTACAAAGATTATAAATTTGTATTCTATTATTTGTTACGATAGATAATATCTTCTCTTCCCGGACCGTTACTGATCATTGTGATCGGATATCCAATCTCCTTTTCTACAAACTCGATGTAATTGCGGCAATTTTCCGGAAGATCTTCATACTTCTTGATACCGCGGATGTCTGTCTTCCAGCCCGGAAGTTTCTTAAATACCGGTTTTGCTTTTTCAAGAAGATGTGTAACAGGGAATTCCGTTGTAACCTCTCCGTTGATCTCGTAGCCTACACAAACCGGGATTTCATCCAGATAGCCGAGCACATCAAGCACTGTAAATGCCACGTCTGTCGTGCCCTGCATCCTGCATCCATATTTGGAAGCTACACAGTCAAACCATCCCACACGTCTCGGACGTCCTGTAGTTGCACCAAACTCTCCGCCGTCTCCACCGCGGTTTCTCAGCTCATCAGCCTCATCGCCGAAGATTTCACTTACAAATGCACCTGCTCCAACAGCGCTGGAATATGCCTTACACACTGTGATGATCTGTTTGATCTCATAAGGCGGGATGCCTGCGCCGATTGCGCCGTATGCTGCCAGCGTGGAAGAAGATGTGACCATCGGATAGATTCCGTGATCCGGATCCTTCAATGATCCAAGCTGTCCTTCCAGCAGGATGTTCTTTCCTTCTTTAATTGCGTTGTAAAGATACAGAGAGACATTGCACACATATGGCTCTACCATCTCTTTATAGCTGATCAGTTCTTTATATAATTCATCAGGATCGATCAGAGGTTTATGGTAAAGATGCTCAAGCAGTACGTTTTTCTGCTCAGCAACGCGCACGACTTTCTCTTTGAGCAGATCATCATCGAACAGTTCACTTACCTGGAAGCCGATCTTGGAATACTTATCTGAATAGAACGGCGCAATTCCCGATTTTGTGGAACCAAAGGACTTGCCTCCCAAACGCTCCTCCTCATAAGCATCTATATTCTTGTGATAGGACATCACCATCTGCGCTCTGTCAGAGACAAGAATCTTCGGCATCGGGACCCCGCGGTCAACGATGGACTGAATCTCATTGAATAACTTCGGGACGTCAAGCGCAACTCCATTTCCGATAATGCTCGTCGTATGTCCGTAAAACACTCCGGACGGCAGTGTATGCAGCGCAAATTTGCCATAATCGTTTACGATCGTGTGGCCTGCGTTCGCACCACCCTGAAAACGTACGATGATATCGGACTCTTTTCCGAGCATATCTGTTATCTTGCCCTTTCCTTCATCGCCCCAGTTTGCACCAACTACTGCTTTTACCATTTTTATTCCTCCTGCGTATCGTGTTAGCCGATATATTATTAGCAGCGGCAACAGAAACAGCCGCCTTTAGAATTATACTATAGATTTCCTTTTCTGTAAAATATTATTTTCACTTTACCCTTTTTTACGTTGCTATTGTAATTAAAACAAAAAAGTATTACAATAATAGGCATATTCGGGATGTTCTCTTTTCATAATAATTAGGAGTACATCTTCTGGCAGAAAGGAGATCTTGCATTGAAAAAATTAATGAAATGGTTTGGTATCTTTGCTGTCATCGGAACAGCGATCGGACTTGCGGTTGCATACTTCTGCAAAAACAATTCCGACGATCCCGATCAACCCGGGACAGATTTTACAGAGGATGAGGATTTTGACCTGGACGCTGATCTGAAGCCGGCCGAAAGGGAGTATGTATCTCTGAAAAAAGATCCTGAAAAAGCATCCGAAGAGGATACGGAGAAGTCCGAAAAATCTGATGAATCTGAAAAAGCAGAAGAAGATTGATAGCACAGACATGATCAGTGCCGGGAGTCAGACTCCCGGCACTTACATTTTCCATGCTTCTTTCAACAGACTGACGGCATCCTCTATCTTCTCCTCACTCAGGTTTGCGTAGCCGAGAAGGATGACCGCCTCTCTGCATTTCTTTCTTTCGTCTACATAATATTCTGAAAGTCCGTACACCTTTACCTCTCTTGAAGCAGCAAGCCGGATCAGCTCCTCCTCGCTCCTTCCATCGTGGAAATGAAGAAGAAGGTGAACCCCTGCATTTTCTCCTGAAATAGAGAATCCTGCATTCCAGTTTTTAAGAGCTGCAAGCAGTGTGTCATGCCTGCTTTTATACAGAGCCCTCATCTTATTCAGATGCCTCTCGTAATAACCGTCTTCGATGAATTTCTGCAGGATAAGCTGATCAACCTTTGACACAGTGGAATTAATAAAACTGCACCGTTCTTCATAGACTCTGCAGAGTTCTGTCGGGAGGACAAGATAGCTCATACGGATTGCAGGTGCGATCGATTTGGAAAAAGTCCCGATATAGATAACCTTCCCATTTCCATCGTATCCCTGTAATGCAGGGATAGGTTTCCCTTTATAACGGAACTCACTGTCATAATCATCTTCTATGATATATCGTTCTTTGCTCTCATCCGCCCATGCAAGAAGCTCCATGCGCCTTTTGATCGGCATTACCGTACCGAGCGGATACTGATGAGAGGGCATCACAAAAGCAATATCCGCCCCAGACTCTTTAAGTCCGTCCGCCCGCATGCCCTTTGCATCCATATCTACAGTGCACACTCCACAGGAAAGATTTTCAAACAGTCTGTATGCCTGCTTATAGGTCGGATTTTCCAGAGCAACTCTGTGGTGGGTTCCGATTATGGCGCAGAGCAGCATCATCAGATAATCATTGCCAGCCCCTACGATGATCTGATCCGGTGAACAGTTCACGCCGCGTGCCTGATGAAGATAACTGCTGATCGCACTCCTAAGTCCGTATTCCCCCTGCGGACAGCCGAGTCGGAAAAGCTCTGCTCTGTCATCCACAAGGCATTCCCTCGAAAGTTTACGCCACGTATTATACGGAAAGCTTTTCAGATCGACTCCATTCGGCGTGAAATCATATCGGTATGTCTGTTTCAATTCCGGATCATGCTTCTTCTCATCCGTGCTCTGCTGTTTTATCTGATAGAGACCGTCTATCTGAGCCACATAATATCCGCGGTATGGCTGTGCTTCAATATATCCCTCAGACAGCAGCTGTTCATAAGCCAGTTCCACCGTACTGCGGCTCACTTCAAGATGACGGCTCAATGCGCGTGTAGACGGAAGTTTTTCTCCGCTCGCGATATGTCCGTCCCTGATCTCCCCGCGGATATATTCATAGAGTTGTTCATACAATGGTGTTTTATCACCTGTTTTAAGATTGATCGTCAGTTCATACATGATAAAATATTATTTCTTCGGCAGTTTAAACGAACTCTTAAGCGATACGATCCGATTGAACACAAGATGTTCCGGGCTGGAATCATGTGAATCTATACAGAAGTAGCCGTTACGCACAAACTGGAAGCTGTCGTATGCTCCGTATCCTTCAAAACTCGGTTCTACATAAGCATCCTTTATTACAGTGAGAGAATTCGGGTTCAGATTCAGGGAACCATCTTCTTTATTGTAAACGCCCTTCTCCTCATCGATCAGATTTTCATACAGGCGCACTTCCGCCTTCTGTGCAAAGGCAGCCGGTACCCAATGGATCGTACCTTTTACCTTTCTTCCGGTAAATCCACTGCCAGCCTTTGTCTCAGGGTCATAAGTGCAGTGAACAACCGTCACATTACCTTCTTCATCCTTTTCAAAATCAACGCATTTTACAAAATATGCATGCATCAGACGGACTTCGTTTCCGGGGAAAAGTCGGAAGTACTTCTTCGGAGGCTCCTCCATAAAATCATCTCTCTCGATGTACAGCTCACGCCCGAACGGTACTTTTCTGCTGCCCAGTTCTTCATTTTCCAGATTGTTCGCCACATCCAGATATTCAATCTGATCCTCCGGATAATTATCGATCACCAGTTTGATCGGATCAAGCACAGCCATCATACGAGACTTCTTCATCTTAAGATCCTCGCGGATGCAGTATTCAAGCATTGCATAATCCACAGAGCTCTGTGCCTTGGACACTCCGCACAGGTCGATAAACATTTTAATGGACTCCGGTGTAAAACCACGCCTGCGGAGCGCCGCGATAGAAACAAGGCGCGGATCATCCCAGCCGTCAACAATGCCGTCTTCAACTAATTTTTTGATATATCTCTTCCCGGTCACCACATTCGTCAGATAGAGCTTTGCAAACTCGATCTGCCTCGGCGGATTCTCAAACTCACATTCGCGCACTACCCAGTCATAAAGGGGCCTGTGATCTTCAAACTCCAGTGTACAGATCGAGTGTGTGATTCCTTCAATAGCATCCTCGATGGGATGTGCGAAGTCATACATCGGATAGATACACCATTTGTCTCCTGTATTGTGATGCGTCATATGAGCTACACGGTAAATAATCGGGTCTCTCATATTGATATTAGGAGATGCCATATCGATCTTAGCGCGAAGCACTTTCTCGCCGTCCTTATATTTTCCCGCACGCATTTCCTCAAACAGTTTCAGGTTTTCCTCTACGGAACGGTTGCGGTACGGGCTTTCTTTTCCCGGCTCAGTCAGCGTACCTCGATATTCTCTCATCTCTTCTGCAGTGAGATCGCATACAAACGCTTTTCCTTTTTTGATCAGCTTAACTGCACATTCATACATCTGATCAAAATAGTCGGAGGCAAAATAAAGATGATCCCCCCAGTCGGCTCCCAGCCATTTGATGTCTTCTTTAATAGAATCCACGAACTCCATCTTTTCTTTCGTAGGATTCGTGTCATCAAATCTCATATGGAACGTACCACCGTACTCCTGTGCAAGGCCATAATTCAGAAGGATGGATTTGGCATGTCCGATATGAAGATATCCATTCGGCTCAGGTGGGAACCTCGTACAAACATGATCGTATACACCTTCTGCAAGATCTTTATCTATTTCCTGCTCTATAAAATTCTTTGAAACAGTTTCGTTTTCCATTGTATCCTCCTCTAATAACGCAAACATTCATGAAAATTATCTTACCATAAAATACAAATGACCACAAGTGCCGGAAGAACGTTCTGCACCATTGCATCTCCGTTCTTCCGGCACTGTATTGCGCGAATCAGATGGGAAGAATAATATTCCCTTGTCCGATCATTATGCTTTCCTGCCCCTGTACTCAAAAAATCTTCCGACATTAGAAAGAAGCTTGGCAAAATGGAGACAAAGCACAGGATCAACGTCCGGATGTTCTTTCCTGATATCATAATTCTGCACTCCGATCAATATGGTATGTGATGCTTCCCAGTCTCTCTCCAGTATGGGAATGATATCCTCTGTATCCTCTTCTCCAACCCGGAAGAAAATTTCTATATTATTCTTCATCGTATCGAAATACCGGTAAAAATACGGAAGATCACCTGTCTCCATATTACGGATAAAGTCCATCAGTTTTTCCAGTTCTTCTCTTAAGTCTTCAAGCTCCTCTCGATTTCTTCTCATGCTCATTCCTCCAGCCATACCGGAAACACCACTGCGTTCCTCAAGTATAACACATGGATGCGGTCAGATTATGAAATGACAGGAATCATTGCATTTTTCTCTTGACAATATAAGACAGACTGGTGTATATTAGTCCTTGCGTATGAAAGCATATGCAATAAGCTGTCTTGGCGCAGTCGGTAGCGCGTCGCCTTGGTAAGGCGGAGGTCGGGGGTTCAAGTCCCCTAGACAGCTTTCTTTTTTTGCCCTTTTTACAGTTTATCCGAATCCAGCAGGATAGTAAACGGTCCGTCATTGACAAGACTCACTTCCATCTCTGCGCCAAAGCTCCCAGTCTGTACCTCCGGTACAGACTTTTTACATTCCCGGATTATATATTCATACAGCTCATTGGCCTTGTCCGGCGCTCCTGCCTCGATAAAACTCGGCCTGTTTCCCTTTTTGCAGTTCGCATACAGGGTAAACTGGGATACAAGCAATAAGCTTCCGCCTACATCTGCAAGAGAAAGATTTGTCTTGCCGTTCTCGTCCTCGAAGATCCGCAGGCCGATCATCTTCTTTATCATTTTATCAGCAATCTGCTCCGTATCGCTCTCAGCAACACCGATCAGGACAAGGTATCCCTTCTTTATCTCTCCAATCACTTCCTGTTCTACGCGAACAGAAGCCTCTTTCACTCTCTGTATCACAAATCTCATGATGAACTCTCCCGTTTTTTATCTCCAATACCAAAATGTATCATTACAATCACGATTACCGTAAGTGGAACGCTTGCCATAATAATAAGTCCAAGCATAAAATCAGGCAAGATCGTATTCTCAAGATCCACCACAGCGGTACCGAAAAAGTTAAATAGCGCATGCATGGCCATCGGCGCCAGAAGACTGTCGTAACGCCATGCCAGGTATCCAAGCAGGAACCCGAAAACTGCTGTATAGATTCCCTGTACGAGATTCATATGGAAAATACCGAAAAGCACAGCCTGAATAAGATTTGCCGCGATAAAGGAAGCGCCAGCCCGTCTCAAATACTGCAGGATCAATCCCCGAAAGATCGTCTCTTCCACCAGCGGCGGCAGGACCAGGGTAGCGATCACCCACACCGGAGAATACTGCGTCAGCCCTGAAGTCTCCACAAGTTCTGTGTAATCTTCCATAGCAGATGGCATGAGCACGGCAATCAGCCCCATAAGCAGGGATATTGCATGCTGAATGGCAAATGCCAGAACGGTCAGCCAGATAAAACACGACGGGCTGAGTTTCCTTGTCTGTTCGCCAGTAAATCTGCTCACCCCGACCGGTTCTATAAATGCAAAATAGTACCATAGAAGGAATACCACCCCCGGTATCACATAAATCAGACAGGAATACAGGTTCAAATGATTCATCAGAAAATCGTACACTATATCCACGCCTGCGTTTCCGCCGATGATAATCCCGATCACTGCCGTTCCCATGGCAAGCACTATGCCGGCACCGTTTATCAGAATCATCGTGATCACAAACACCAGAGCTGCTATTCCATAGTTTGCACCTTTTTTCATCGTTCTGTCTCCTTTTGTCTTCTCGTCTTTTGTTTGAGATTTTTTGCTGCTAATCTCCCCGGCGGAGCATCTTCTCAGCCTTTCCACGGATCCTCTGGAGCGCATTGTCGATTGACTTCGGACTCTTCTCAAGGATTTCCGCGATCTTTTTATAATCAGTCCCCATCAAATGCAGGTAGAGCACATGATTTTCAAAAGAGCTCAGCATCTCTTTGAGCTGCTCCACAAAAGCTTCTGTATACTCTTTCCCGAAATAGAGCGCCTCCGGATCGTTCTCCTGTTCCGGCTCGATCGTATCGATCAGCTGCATCTTATTCCCGTCATGATGATTTTCGCTTTCCTCATAAAGTGAAATATAATAATTCAGCGGAAGGTGTTTTTTTCGTTTCGACGCCTCGATCGCGCTGTACATCTGACGTGAAACACACAGGTCCGCAAAGCTCGAAAAAGAATTCCCCAGTTCCGGATCATAATCTCTCACCGCCTTGATCAGCCCGATCATTCCTTCCTGTATAAGATCTTCATTTTCTCCCCCCAGAAGGAACATGGCTCGCGCTTTTTTCCTGACCATGGCTTTATATTTATCCATGATATAATCCATGACGCCCTGGTCTCCGGATCTTAATTCATCTATGAGCTGTTCATCTGTCATTCGGTCATATTTTCTCATGATTCACCATCCCGGCTTTATGCTTTATGCATCCTCTGCCGCAATATTTCATAGGCAAGAACTCCGCCTGCAACCGAAGCATTCAGGGAGCTGATCTCACCTTTCATCGGTATACCGGCAATAAAGTCACACTTTTCTTTTACCAGACGGCTTACACCTTCTCCCTCATTTCCGATCACGACTCCCAACGGGCCGGTAAGATTCAGATCATACATGATTTCACCATCCATGTCGGCGCAGACAAACCACAGACCTTTTTCTTTTAATTCTTCTATTGTTTTTACAAGATTCGTTACCTTGGCAACCGGTGTGTAATTAAGAGCTCCTGCAGAGGTCTTCGCGACTGTGGCAGTAAGGCCGGCAGCGCGCCTCTTTGGAATGATAACTCCATGGGCTCCCACAATATTGGCTGTACGGATGATCGCTCCCAGATTATGGGGATCTTCAATTCCGTCCAGGAGAAACAGGAACGGGTCTTCTCCTCTCTCGCTGGCAAGCTTCAGCATATCGTCTATTTCTGCATAATCATAAGCAGCTGCATATGCGATGACCCCCTGATGCTTCCCAGTCTGTGAAAGCTGATTCAGACGTTCCTTTCCCACAAAATTCAACAGGGTTCCGTGTTTTTTGGCCTCGCGTACGATTGTACGCACCGGGCCGTCCTGACAGCCGTCCAGTACAAAAAGCTTATCGATCGTCCTGCCGGATCGAAAAGCTTCCAGTACTGCATTGCGTCCCTCGATCACCAGCGTATGTTCATTGTGATTTTCTGTATTTTCTCTCTTGATATCCTGCATTATTCTTCCTCTTTTAAATTTCTCTCTTCCATGCTCTTAAGGCCGATCGTAACCAGTTCCGTCAGTCTCGAGTACTCATGGTTCAGATAGAGATATCCGATCAGCGCTTCAAAACCGGTTGCCCTGCGGTAATCCGTAATGGACTGGTTCTTTGCCGGCGTAACACTTCTGGCATTTCTGCCTCTGCGATATACCGCATGCTCCTGCTCCGTAAGATGTTCCTGCATAGAGCGCATCATAAATGACTGGGCAGATGCCTGCACATAATGACTTGTCTCCTCATGCAGCTTGTGTACCTGCCGATTTCCTCTCCCTGAGACCATCAGCTTGATGATAAGATCAAACACACAGTCTCCGATGTATGCAAGCACAAGCGGTGATGCAGCTTTCGGGTCTGTCTGATGCATGTCCGGGATTTCCGCAATATAATGTTCAAATCCGTATTCTATGCTTTTTTCCATTTTACTCCTTCTCTTGTATCCTCCAGGATAATTCCCTTTGCGAGCAGTTCATCTCTGATCTGGTCAGCCAGTGCAAAATTTCTTTCCTTTCTGGCTGCCTGTCTTTTCTCGATCATCGCCTCAATGTCCGCATCGAGCATTTCTTCTTTCTTGTCAATGATGATCCCGAGAACATCTGTCAGTTTGAAAAGTAAATCATACAGAGTATCAAGATACTCTTTTGATCTGTTTCCGTCTGCAGTTGTATTGATAAATTTCACCAGTTCAAATACAGAGGCGATTGCATCTGCTGTATTGAAATCATCATCCATAGCACGCTCAAATCCCTGAATGTATTCATCGGCTTTCTCCAGCAAGCCCTTCTCCTCCTCCGTCAGAGTTCCCTCTCCGGCATTTTTCGAGAGGAACCGCAGATTTTCAGCAGCTGTAAGGATACGCTCCAGGCTGGTCCTTGCAGACTCCATCAGTTCGGCACTGAAATTAAGCGGACTTCTGTAGTGGGCACTCAGCATAAAGAACCTCAGCACTTGCAGGTCATATTTTTCACTGATCTCACGCACTGTGAAGAAATTGCCCAGAGACTTTGACATTTTACGGTTGTCAATATTGAGGAATCCGTTGTGCATCCAATATCTTGCAAACTCTTTGCCGTTGGCAGCTTCACTCTGTGCGATCTCATTTTCGTGATGTGGGAAGATCAGATCCTCTCCGCCTGCGTGAATGTCAATCTGCTCGCCGAGATATTTCTTTGACATTTCCGAGCACTCGATATGCCATCCCGGGCGCCCCTCGCTCCATGGTGACTCCCATGCCGGTTCTCCCTCTTTCTTAGGTTTCCAAAGCACGAAATCAAGCGGATCTTCTTTCTCGTCCTCACCCGTGACAAGGAGTGTCCTTCCGCCGGACTGCAGATCATCCAGGTTCTTATGAGAAAGTTTTCCGTAATCTTTGAATTTTCTTGTACGGTAATATACAGTCCCGTTTTTCTCATATGCATACCCTTTGTCGATCAATGTCTGGATCATATCGACCATACCGCAGATTTCTTCTGTTGCCAGCGGATTTTTCGTGGCCGGTTTGATATTCATGGCGTCCATATCTTTCTTGCACTCTGCGATATAGCGCTTTGAGATCTCATCTGCTGTCACGCCTTCCTCGATCGCTTTCTTGATGATCTTGTCATCCACATCTGTAAAGTTGGACACAAAATTTACGTCATAGTCTTTGTATTCAAAATATCTCCTCACCGTGTCAAATACGATCATCGGACGAGCATTTCCGATGTGGATGAAGTTGTATACAGTAGGTCCGCATACATACATCTTCACCTTTCCTTCCTCAAGGGGTACGAACTCCTCTTTTCTCTTTGACATTGTATTATAGATCTTCATCGTCTTCTCCTTTCTTTTCTATGCATCTGAGCTCTTTCATAAGATTTTTCAGCTCGTTATGTAATCTGATATTTTCATCCTGCAGTTTATGGATATCATTCAGAACCGGATCCGGAAGATGTACCTGATCCATATCGAGTCTGGGAACCTTTTTATTATCCATACGAACGATACGTCCCGGCACGCCTACTACCGTACAATTCGGCGGTACTTCCTCGAGCACGACAGATCCGGCCCCGATCTTTGAATTTTCTCCGATCGTAAATGAACCGAGAATCTTGGCCCCTGCACTTACCATTACATTGTCTTCCAGGGTAGGATGACGTTTTCCCTTCTCTTTCCCGGTACCTCCGAGGGTCACCCCCTGATACAGCGTAACATTATCTCCTATAACTGTCGTCTCGCCGATGATAACGCCGCTACCGTGGTCTATAAATAACCCTCTTCCTATCGTTGCTCCCGGATGGATCTCAATCCCCGTCTTGCGCGCCGCTCTCTGGGAAATCCATCTTGCCCAGAAGTAATGCCCTTTCAGGTACAGCTTATGCGCCAGCCGGTATCGCAGGATCACCCGGAAACTGGGATACAGGAAAACTTCCATATTAGATTTGATCGCAGGATCACGTTCACGGATCACCTGGATCTCTTCTTTGATATATGATATTATACCCATATTTTTCTCCTTATCAAAGCTAAAATTAAAACTGAAAAGACTCCGCCTCTGGCAAGAGACGAAGTCATATCCGCGGTTCCACTCTATTAAAAGATTTCAATCTTTCACTCTGGCTGTATGTAACGTATACCCACGTATCCCGCTACTGTAATATTTCACAGGATCTGCTCCCGGATGCACTTCACATATCCTCCGCACAAGGATGCTTTCAGCCGGTGGCATCCTCTCTCTATGAGTTTCTGAATATGTTACTCTCTCCGATCTCAGCATTTCATTTATATCCGACTATCCCCTATATTATGAGATATTTTCGTTTTTGTCAACTAACAGTTCAGCCATCTGATGCCAGGGGACGGATGGCTGAACTGTTACAAATTGTTTTATACAACTTCATTCAGGAATATTTTCGTAAGTTTTATGATCTTTTGGAATTCTTCTGACAGATGATCTGTCATTACTACGCCTTCCCGGTCGGACAGTTCAGACGCATCGATACGTCCGAACAGAAATTCTGTCAATACATCAACAGGGAGAATTCCTTCAGAATCTTCCGTCTCGCGCACATTAAGCTGTTCTTCTCCCACCGGACTTGTGATCCGCCACACACGACTGTTCTCATGGATCAGAGGGTCGATCACTGCAAAGGAACAATCCAGTTCTTCATCCTCATGAACCCTCATAGCTTTCAAGAGTTCAGGAAGGCAAATGATCCGTGCCATAATAACAGGTTTCCTCTCATCCGCCAAATGTGCAGGGCATGCAAAAATCTTTATATTGCCGTTGGTTTTATCAGTACCGATTTTGTCAACAGAAGCCGCCAGCTCCTGTAGCGAATGTAAAAATGCCTGCTCATATCCTGAAAGATACAGAGGCTCCCGTATCTCAAGGCCATCCTCGGCAGCATAGGCATAAAAGCCCGCAAGTTCTCCCTTATGGCGTATGAGACGTACGCCGCCGTGTTCGCTTTGCTGCTCCATGATCATCGTCTGATAATAGGCAGCATCCCTGAGCACATGCACCTGCCATTTTGCGGCAAAATATCGGTTGAAAAAATCAGCCAGCTCTTCCGCATTCCAGAGAACAGCATCTGTATAACTGCATTCCTGTGCCGCTCCCTCTGCTTTTCCCGCATCACAGATATGAGGATTCACCGACGCGATACACTGAGAATATATGAACCGGAAATCATACGGAGTATAGATTGCCTCAGCAGCCGGCATCAAAAACGTAAAAGGGATCTTTGCCGTATACATATCATTGAGCGCTCTCCTCAGAAGAGCTCCCATAAAACCACGGCCGCGATATACTTCTTTCGTTGCGACTGCGATGATATACGCTGATAAGAACTCGCTTTCTTCCACCTTCAGGCGGTACGGGTTAAGCTGGAGCATTGAACAGATCTGTTCATCCTCTTCTACAACATAGATCTGATTGTCTTTTGTCTTGATATAGTAATAATAATCCAAAAAGGCCTTTGTATCCTCAGTAAACACTTCTTCCCACAGGGGACGCGTCTTTTTGTGTTCACTCTGGTCCAGTCTGCGCACGATCATATTCTCAGTCTCCTCTTTAAACTATTCGCGGGAACAGCATCCGCCGCATCCCGCTGGCATAGAAGTCATATCCACGCTGGCGTAATTTGTATATTTTTCAATAGCGCAGATTGCCTGGGAAGAGATTCCCTCTCCTGTACCTGTAAAACCGAGCCCTTCCTCAGTAGTCGCCTTTACATTTACCTGATCAACCTCTATATTGAGTACGGCTGCTATATTCTCACGCATCTGATCTATATAGGGACGCATCTTGGGACGCTGTGCTATGATCGTAGCATCAATATTTTCAATCACATATCCGCTGTCATCCAACAGCTTTCCCACGTGCTCCAGAAGTTTTATGCTTGATATTCCCTCATACTCAGGATCTGTATCCGGAAAATGTTTTCCGATATCCCCCAGGGCAGCTGCACCCAGAAGAGCATCCATTATTGCATGAATCAGGACATCTGCATCGGAATGTCCGAGCAATCCCTTTTCATGCGGAATCTCAACACCTCCCATGATCAACTTTCTTCCGGCAGAAAGCCGGTGTACATCATACCCCATTCCTACACGCATATTTATTTCTCCTCATAATCATTTTCAATCTCTTCTTCAATCGTTTCCTGACCCATTTCTTCCTCGGAATCAGATCCTGACAGGCTCTCTTCATCATCCATGTCCACAGGCTCTTCACAGTCCGCAGATGTATTCTCGTTACTGTCCGCTTTCCCGGCAGCTTCCGCTGATTCTGCAGATTCTTTTGCAGTGCTGTCTTTCTGCACTTTCTTGATTTCCGTAGACTGCATATTCATTCGCCTGACAGCATTCGGATTATCAGCAGCAGAACTGCTCTCTTCTTCAGGTTCTTCAAAGATAACTTCCCCTTTTTCTTCTTTTCTGATATCCAGCAGTTTTATTAAGCTATAGATCGCATAGCCTCCGCCTACGATCACGAAAATGACACTCATCGCACATATAAATATCATATTAGTAGGTTTCTCCTGCATCATCTGCATTATCAGTTTTACTCCCAGAAACGCAAGATATGCTCCAAGTACGATCCGAAGTGCATATGCCGCTTTTTTATTCATGTCTTTATCCTCCGTAATTATTCTGTGCACTATTCTAACATAACTTACATGACAATTCCACCTTATCGATAATAGAAAAAGGATCTGCATCAGCAGATCCTTTCAGTAGCGGAAACTGGATTTGAACCAGCGACACCACGGGTATGAACCGTGTGCTCT
>CAMMSL010000031.1 GCA_946499505.1 uncultured Lachnoclostridium sp. | reverse complement strand
GGGCAGAGGAAGATTGATAACGGCGACTGTGGAAGAGAATTAGGCAAAACTTAGAATCAGGAGAGCAGCGTTAAACGGGCACGCGAAGTTGTCTGACGTAAGGAGTTCTTCGCGTGCCCGTTTTGCTTTTAGCTGATATGCTGATTTATTAGTTTGCGTTATTCTCTGTAACCGGAGCCGGGATCAAACTTTTCTCTGCCTGCGGATACGTGAGTCAGTCATTCCGTATCTGTTCCCTTTTCAAACGATTTTTCTTTCCTAAGCCGGTACGAAAAATCGAAATTTTACTGATATATTCCATTGACAGTAACATCGAACACAGCCTCTTTCCCATTTAGTTCTTCATTGCCGTAATCATCAGGGAAGGTGACTGTCACTTCTACTTCATCACCGGGGTGGGCGCCGATCAACTGTTCTTCGAAGTCATCGATATATCTGCCGGAACCTATGGTGAGATCTGTGCCATTTCCCTGTGTATTTCCGCCATCGAATTCAACACCGTCAATCGAGCCGACATAGTCGATATTTACGGTATCTCCGTCCTCAACTGTAAGAGAGGAATCAGTGGAGTAGGAGGTGGAGTCATCTTTGCTGTTATCTGTTGAGCCTGATTCGGCGGCTGCATCGCCGGAAGATGTAGTGTTTTTGGAAGAACCGGAAGTTACAATGATAGCGATGATCAGGGCAATAACTGCGATTATCGGAAGCACGATCACAACTATCTTGCTGATTTTTCGCTGTAGTTCTTTTTTGCGGCGTTCCCTGGCGCGCCGTTCCTGCGCCATTTTTCTGTTTTCTTTTTTCATACTGCACATTCCCTCATTTCTGTTTTTTATGAGTGTACTGATACGGGGATCAGTTTACTGACGAGAGCTATTATAAATATAAAATATGACTAATTTGTGATTTTTTTTGCAAAAATACATGATATACTATAGCTATCGTCTGCGTATCATGATAAAGTATCGGATCATGCAGGCATGAAATGTGAATCTTTAGAAGAAGACCGGGGAGCATTATTATGACAATGGACAACAGATATTCAGACGGATCGCAGTTTTTAAAGGATGTGACCGTTAAGATACAGAACAGACTTGATGAGATTGATCATGATCTGAATGAAGGAAAAAAAGAAATTGAAAATATGCATGAGTATTATTGGGAGAACTATACGGAGATGGATCAGTATGGTTATGAGGAATATGACAACCGTCAGGCCCTTCTCCAGCAGACGAATGCAAATGCAGAAAAGCTGAAGCTTAAACACAGGTTTGAGAGGATGAAGGATGCGCCGTTTTTCGGGCGGGTTGACTTTATATTTGAGGGAGAAGATGAGCCGGAGCCATTTTATATCGGGATTGGGAATTTTGCCGAGAAAGCAGGCATGACGCCGCTCATCTACGACTGGAGGGCTCCTGTGAGCGGGCTGTTCTATGATTATGATAAAGGGCCGGCTTCCTACGAAGCACCTGCGGGAATGATCACAGGCGAGATCAGTTCCAAATGGCAGTATAAGATCCGCAGAGGAAAGATGATATATGCTTTTGAGAGCGATACCAAGATTGATGATGAGATCTTGAAGCAGGAACTTGGACATAACGGTGATGTTAAGCTGAAAAATATTGTGCGGACAATCCAGAAAGAACAGAATGCCATTATCCGTAACACAGAGGATAAGATCCTTGTGATACAGGGCGGGGCAGGGAGCGGAAAGACCTCTATTGCACTGCACAGGATTGCCTATCTTCTGTACCATGACAGACAGAATCTGAAGTCATCCAACGTGCTGATCCTGTCACCGAACAGTGTGTTTTCGGATTATATTTCCCACATTCTCCCAGAGCTGGGAGAGGAAAATATACAGGAGATGAGTTTCGATTTGTTTGCGTACCGTGAATTAAAAGACACGGCGGCTGACTGTGAAGACCGGTATGATCATCTGGAGCGGATCATGAAATTCCCCAGTGATCAGGAAAAAGAGCGGTTCCGTATGAAGCAGTCAGAAGAGTTTGTAGGACTGATTGAAGGATTTCTGGCAACGCTGGAGGATCGGCTGATCGATTTCAAAGAAATCAGCTTCCGAGGCATGAATATGACGGAAGAAGAGCTTATCAAGATGTTTTATTTTAAGTTTCAGGATACACCGCTTCTCTCAAGAATGGATGCTGTCATGGAGTATTTCATTGATGCATATGAGACGCTGAAGGGCAGCAATATTTCCGATGATGACAGAGAACTTCTGAAATCCAGATTTGACAGTATGTATGTGACAAAAGACATCTACACGATCTATAACTGGATGCTGGAGGATTACGGATATGAGCTGCTTCCGGATGTGCCATATGAGAGAAGGAAGATTCAGTACGAAGATGTATTTCCGATCCTTTATCTGAAATACAGACTGCTTGGAAAGAGCTCGCAGAAAAACATAAAACATCTTGTCATTGATGAAATGCAGGATTACTCCTTTATGCAATATGTGATCCTCCATAATCTGTTCCAGTGCAGGATGACGATTTTAGGCGATTATGCGCAGACATTGGATACAAAACAGCATGACGTGCTGAAATTCCTGCCCAAGATATTCGGAAAAGATATACGGAAAGTTATCCTGAATAAAAGCTACCGCAATACCTATGAGATCGCAAAGTATGCGGCACAGATCAGCGGCATTACAGGGCTTGAGCTTCTGGAACGCCATGGCAGACCGGTAGAGGAAAGAACATTTGCTTCAGAAGATGAAATGCTTGATGCGATCGAGGCTAATGTCAATCTGGGATTAGACGGATATGAGACCGGAGCCGTTATCACAATGACTGAGGACGAAGCTTACGACATCTACCGTCTGCTGAAAAACCGCGGTGTAGACGCGGCATATGTGGATCGTGACAGCTCCGCATTTAAGCGCGGACTGACAGTGACCACATTTTATCTGGCAAAGGGACTGGAATTCGATCAGGTATTTACCATACGAGGCAGGAAGGAGAACCCGCTTGCAGAACAGGCGGAATATATCGCTGCAACAAGGGCGCTTCAGGAATTGTATGTGTATGAGAACAATTCAAGTCTCTGATCCTGCATTTTACAAAGAAATCATAACAGGTATAAACTGTCTCCCATGGGAAATGTTATAGATAAACAGGCATGGGAGGCATGAAAATGGAATCCATATGGAGCAAAACATCTGACAGAGTAAAAAGACTGCCGTTAAACAGTGATATTCATGCAGATGCGGCAGTGATCGGCGGAGGTATGGCGGGAATACTGACAGCATATCAGCTTGAAAAAGCCGGCGTGCATACAGTCGTATTGGAAGCAGACCGGATCGGCGGCGGACAGACACAGAACACTACGGCAAAGATCACATCCCAGCACGGGATGTTCTGTCATACATTTATCGAGAAAAAAGGTGAAGATGCAGCGGAAAAATATGTGCAGGCAAATCAGGCTGCTGTGGCGGAATATAAAAGGATCGTGCGTGGGGAGAAAGTTGACTGTGATCTTACGGTGAGAGATGCTTATGTTTACTCGACTGATGGTGAAAAGCTGAGGATGGAAACGGAGGCAGCGCAGAAGCTTGGAATCAATGCATCCTTTGAGCCGCAGATCGAGATCCCGGTTTCCTGCGCGGGGGCAGTATGTTTTCCAAATCAGGCACAGTTTCATCCCTTGAAATTTATCGAGGCACTTTCAAACCGACTGACAGTGTATGAAGACACTCCGGTTACAGAAGTAAAGGGAAATCTGATCAAAACTTCCTGCGGGAGTGTAAAAGCAGAAAAGATTGTGTTTGCTCCCCATTTCCCATTTGTAAACTTTCCAGGTATGTATTTCGCAAGGATGCATCAGGAACGGTCCTATGTGCTCGCACTGGAGGGCGCCGGTACATTGAACGGCATGTATATCGGGGATGGAAAAGATACTCTTTCTTTCCGACAGTATGATAAATACATCCTGTTTGGCGGGCAGGGATACCGCACCGGGGAAAACCGGGAGGGCGGCTGTTATGAAAGATTAGAAGCGTCTGCAGAGCAGCTCTATCCCGGAAGCCGCGTGGCAGCGCGCTGGTCGGCACAGGACTGTATGACAGCAGACGGGATCCCGTTTATCGGACAGTATGCCGCAGACCGGCCGGATTGGTATGTTGCAACAGGTTTTCAGAAGTGGGGCATGAGTTCATCCATGGTATCCGCGATGCTTTTAAGAGATATGATCTGCGGGAAAGAGAATCCTTATGCGGAAGTATTTACTCCCTCAAGATTTTCGACAGAAGAACTGCCGCAGATCATCAAAGACAGCGGAAAAGCTGTAAAAGGACTGACGAAACGTTTCTTCCATCTGCCGGATAAGGCAGTAAACGCTCTTGAGCGCGGCCATGGAGCGGTTGTTGATACCCCGCAGGGAAAGGCGGGGGTATATAAGACAGAGGATGACAGGATATTTCAGGTCGATATCGTCTGTCCGCATATGGGCTGCGAACTGACATGGAATCCGGACGAGCTGTCATGGGACTGCCCTTGTCACGGATCCAGGTTTGATTACGAGGGAAATCTTCTGGACGGACCGGCACAGGAGGGAATCCATGAGGAATGACATTGCTTTGATTCGGTATGATTCGAAAGAGGAGAATTATGAAAATAACATTAATTACGGTAGGAAAGATAAAAGAAAAATACTTAAGGGACGCTATCGCTGAATACAGCAAGCGTCTGAGCAGATACTGCAAACTGGAGATCGTTGAGGTGGCAGACGAAAAGACCCCGGATCAGGCAAGTGAAACCGTGGAAGAAAATATTCGAGCCAAAGAAGGGGAGCGGATCCTGAAATATATCAAGGATGATATGTATGTGATCACTCTGGAAATTGACGGCAGGATGCTTTCATCTGAAGAATTTGCCGGCAAGATCGAGTCATTGGGAGTACAGGGGAAAAGCAGCATAGCATTCGTGATCGGCGGCTCTATCGGGCTTGGAAAAGAGGTGTTGAGGCGGTCAGATTATGCGCTTAGCTTTTCGAAGATGACGTTCCCTCATCAATTGATGCGGGTGATACTTCTGGAGCAGGTGTATCGGGGGTACCGGATTATAAATGGGGAACCATATCACAAGTAAGGGAGAAGTGGAAGAGAGTGGACAGATGATGTTCCGCTCTCTTTTTGTATAAGCGAAAATAAAATGACAGAGTAGTAAACGAATGATATAATGAAGAAAAGTAAGAATGAAAAATTGGAGGTATATAGCGTGATTGGTTTTAGTATCATGATGTGGTTTATTTCTATAATTCTTATCTTTTTAGGTGTTTCATTATTAAAAGGTAATTACTCCAGTGTGCATGGTAAGGTTTTGGACACCACAAATGATAAAGAAGGGTATGCGAAAGAATTAGGAAAGCCAACATTATTGTTCGGAATAGGTCTCTTTATTTCAGGAATAATTGCGGTTATATTACCGCATGATTTTTCTATTACTGTTGCAGCTGGATTTCTATTATTTATAGTTGTTATTTCCGGAATATGGTTTTATAGAGTACAAAAAAGATTTTCATAAGTTCTAATTAGCCCGGGACTTTTTATCTTAATATTCAATTTGCGTAGGAGGATATCGAACATGGTGTATATCATATATCCATACATTGGCGTTAATACAATTCGCTTTGGTATGACGAAGATGAGCGATGTGAGGCGATAGAGTTTTTTGAGTTAACAGATCTTATATTTAGCGGGAAAGCTGTATTTAAAGGCACATACGATGAAATCCGGGAGCTTTATATGGATGTTTTAAATTTGTTACAAGAGTGGTACAGACAAAATTGTACAGATGAGTGGGAACATTTTTATGGTATTAAAATTGCTACTATAGATAATCCGGGCTGGCTTGTAAAAATCGACCTTGCCGATACAGCATTGGAGAATAAGACATTTCCGGAAATTAAAATCGACAATGGTGATAAAGACTGGCTTTTCTGCAAAGTTGAAAACAGCATTTTTGAAGGTGTCGGTGATTCTGCAAAATTGATAATTATACTTGAAACCTTTCAGAATTGGGTAATACAGGTGTGAGTTGATTTATATCAATGTTGAAAAAATGAAGTATAACAATATTAACAAAATGAAATTTGCGGAGAGGTTATTGTATGTTGGATAGTAAAAGAATAAAGGAAATAATGTTTGCGTTAGGTGCAGATTTGTGTGGTATAGCAAGTATAGATAGGTTTGATAATGCACCGAAAGGCTATCATCCTTTAGATGTACTTCCGACTTGTAAATCGGCAATTTCTTTTGGCTGCAGATTTCCAGTAGGAATACTTAATTGCAAGTCTAATATTCCATATACAAGGGTAAGAAATTCTATCACGTCAAAAATGGATGCGATAGCTCTAGATTTTTGTATTGAAATGGAAAAGAACCAGATAGTATGTGTTCCTATTCCTACAAATGAAAGCCAATGGGATAAAAATACTAACAGATGGCGTTCTATTGTTTCGCAAAAACATATAGCTCAAGCGGCAGGATTGGGAACAATAGGGAGGCATTCCTTGTTAATAACACCAGAGTTTGGAAGTATGGTCTGGTTAGGAGCAGTGTTATGCGAACAGAATCTTGAGCCTGATAAAATGAAAGAACCTCTTTGTAATAATTGTAATTTATGTGTTGATATTTGTCCTGTAAATGCTTTAGAAAACCCAGAAATAAAACAGCAATCCTGTTGGGATTTTGCGTTTGGAGATGATAAAGAAGAGCAGGTTTGGAGAATAGCTTGTCATAGGTGTAGAGATATTTGTCCGTATAATCTAGGTGGTCAAAATTCGATTCTAAGGAAGAATAACTAAAGAAAATCCTAATTTGTGAAGGAGTAAAAGTTGACTATCAAATTTGAAGGGAACTATTCGCTATGACAAACAAATTTTTCCCGGAAGAGAAAATAACCGAGAATGATCTTTACTTTCTGCGTTATATGATAGAACGCATAGCAAGGAAATTACATTAGAAAAACAAATATGTTGTTGATTCTATACTGAAAGATGAGTGGGTGCGTCTGATCAGCCTTGCCAATGTACTTCACTGTGAGAATCCTCTGAAAATTGAAGATGAATGGATTGAAGAGTATAAGCTGGCAAAAGGGAATTTTGATATAACGGATGTAGATTCAGAACTGGTAGATGAAATCCCATCAGAAACACAGATGGGGAAGGTGTATACAAGGCTGATTCTGTCAACGTTACAGCCGGAGAAAGACTATATTGATGGAATGATTCGAGTATATAACGATGAAATATGTGATACGATTGACAATTACAATAGCAGTGCATATTATGAACCGTCTAGTGTAATCACAAGAGCTTATAATAATGGGGGATTTTAAAGAGCAGAAAACCGCACTTGGATACGTTATGGAAAATATATCATAAATAAGAGATATTTGGGAGAGAGTGGCCAGAAAGGTGTGTCACTCTTTTTTTGGCGCAAATAGAAACTGTTGACAAGTATACTTGGCGATATTATAATGGCAATATAACAAGAAAACTTGGCAATCCTATTTGGAGGTTTCCATTATGAACAGGGACGAAATTTTAGCAAAAAGCAGAGCAGAAAATAAGAACAAAGACGTATACGAGCAGGAAGTTTTAAAGCAGGCAAGCAAAAGTGCGGTCGTAGTTCAGATGTCTTTGGCGACGATCTTCTTCGTGACACAGATATTTATCGGCAAAGGCATAAACTGGGGGATGTGGGCGCTTGTTTTCAGCGCAAATATGACAATCAACTGGGTGAAATATATGAAACCTCATCGTAAGTCCGAGCTTATGATAGCAATTGCCTATACGATACTTGTATCTGTAATGTCCGGATATTACATCTATGACCTGATTGTATCTTTCGTAATCATGTAAGGCGGTGGAACAGATGGATGATAAGTTGATATTAAAAAATCGCCTTAAAGAAGCACGGGCAGAATTGAAATTATCACAGAAGCAGCTGGCGGATATGGTTGGTGTGTCTCGGAACACGATCAGCTCCATCGAAACAGGACAGTTCAATCCTACAGCAAAATTGGCGCTGGTTCTTTGTATTGCATTGGATAAAAAGTTTGAAGATCTGTTCTACTTTTAAAACTGTGCGATGTTCAGAACGCCGGTGGGATTATACTTTAGAGATTCCGCACTATAGAACTGGCAAAACAATATGTGATTTTAGGATTGATTCTTGCAGTGATTATAGGAATAATTGACGCCACAGGTTATTTTGTAAAGTAACAACAAATGAAATCTACAACAGTAAGTCGGAATCAGCAGCGGTCTACAAGGTTCCTGTATATACAGAAGACGAGACGAAGGAACTTGCGGAGGATTTTTTCGCTTCACTGGGGCA
This sequence comes from uncultured Lachnoclostridium sp., assembly GCA_946499505.1. Lineage (GTDB taxonomy): Bacteria > Bacillota > Clostridia > Lachnospirales > Lachnospiraceae > Mediterraneibacter. Next base: position 21,119 of record CAMMSL010000031.1, on the reverse strand, counting down.
GGTTATAGATGACTCAAGAACGAAGCTGTATGATGAAACAGCTGGTTATTATAGCACGGAACAGAACTCCCGGATAGACTACACAGGTGGAACAATGAATTTTGAGACGTGTGTAAATGGAGAAAAGAAATATGAGATAGATATTCCGGCACTTAAAAATATATCAGGAGAAGAGTGACAGAATTATAAGGCGGATGTATAATGGAGAAAGATATTCGCAGGTTAAAATAAAATGATTAGGAGGTTAAAAATGAAGAAGATAGTTTCGCTTTTCTTATTAGTTGCATCTGTTTGTGGGTTGATCGGATGCGGAAAAGATTCTGTATCAGATGTAAAAATAGATTACGGTGATTCCTCGGTTTATTCAGAAGAAGAGATGGATGAAGCTATAGAGGTCATAAAAGATGAATTCAGTACAGGGCAGTGGAGGGGATTTGAACTTCAAAATGTCTCTTATTCATCAGACGATAAATGCGACCTGGATAATAACGGATGGTTGAGAGAACTGGCGGAAGCAAATAATCTTTCAGATGATTTTACACAATGCATTATGTTTGAGAGTGATTTTCATACCCCTGAAAATGTCTCTGCTGAGTGGAATCCGGATACAGATTATACAGATTTCCAATGGTGGCTTGTTCGAACGGATCATAACGAATGGAAATTGCTTTCATGGGGATATTGCTAGAAGCCGAATTATCATTTTGAAATCAGACTTTAAGAAGGAGAGTGTAAGGGAATGGATTTCCCCAGAACTGAAAAATATGATAAAAATTTCTTGAAAAAGAATATGATGGGTCCGAATTCAATAATGATTCTGGAAGAACTGTTGAAGGATGTTCCCTTAAAACCGGAAATGAGGGTTTTGGATTTGGGATGCGGGAACGGATTAACTTCGATTTTCCTTGCAAAAGAATATGGAGTACAGGTTTTTGCACTGGATTTATGGATATCTGCCACAGACAATTACAGGAGATTTCAGGAAACGGGAGTCGGACAGTCGGTAATCCCTATCCATGCAGATGCTCATGATATGCCGTTTGCAGACGGATTTTTTGATGCTGTTATCAGTGTGGATGCTTATCATTATGTGGGGAACAACGATACGTTTTTCCCGGAAAAAGTGCGTCCGTTACTAAAGCAAAATGGGATGGCGGCACTCTCTTTTCCGGGAATGAAGTACGAAGTGAGTGACAATATACCGGAAGAAATGAAACCATACTGGCCTGATGAGGCACTGGAAATGTGGCATTCGATAGAGTGGTGGAGACCGAAATTCGAGAATGAGCTGAATCATCTGAATATGTGGGAAATGGAATGTTTTGAACAGGCATGGAATGACTGGCTGAATACCGATAATCCTTATGCTGTTGAAGACAGGAAAATGATCTATACAGACAACGGGAGATATATGAATCTGATTGGAATAACCGGTCATTTAGAATAAAACAGGAGGTTTTATAATGAATATTCCGAAAGTATTAAATTCAGAAGAAGTATATAAGGGCAAAATCATATCGATCAGGAAGGATACTCTGACCCGTGGAGACGGGAAAAGTTTTGTCAGAGAGACGGCTGTATCCAGTGATGCAGTTGCAGTCGTAGCTATGGATGACCAGAACCGGATACTATTAATTCATCAATACCGTCATCCGATGGGAAAGCCAATCTGGGAAATCCCTGCGGGAAAAATGGATGTGCGTGGAGAGCAGCCGGAAGAGACGGCAATCCGGGAGTTGCAGGAAGAAACAGATACATCAGCTGAATCGGTTAGACTGCTGACTATATTTTATAATTCTGCAGGATGGACAAATGAAAAGACTTATGTCTATCTGGCCAAAAATCTGAAAGAAGTTCCCGAATTTAAAAGGGAGAATGAGGAAGCTGACATTGAGAAGAAATGGATTGCTTTGGATGAGGCTTATGAAATGGTACTGTCAGGAGAACTGGCTGATGCAAAGACTGTGATAGGTATACTGCTTACATTTGAAAATGAAAAAAATTTGCAGAAATAAAGCAACTATTTCAATCGCCAGAGAATCCTGACTGATATTCAGTTTGGATTCCCGGCGTTTTTTTATTCCTCTAATATGTGAAAGCTGAGTTTTTGAGCTCCGTTCCCCGGCGCTTCCAGATAATTTTTTAGAGCGTTGCCGCACCTGCATATTAATCTGCCTTTTTCCTTCTCTGAGATAATTCTGCCACAGCGGTATACAGAACATCCGTTGACGAGTTGATAGCTGTTTCACAGGAATCCTGTATGACGCCGACGATAAATCCGGTGCCAACTACCTGCATAGCGATGTCATCAGAAATCCCGAACAGACTGCATGCAAGGGGCACGAGCAGAAGAGAACCTCCGGCCACGCCCGATGCGCCGCAGGCACTGGTTGCAGCGAGCACGCAGAGAATGATAGCTGTCGGAAAATCAACAGAGATACCGAGCGTGTGGACTGCTGCCAGAGTCAGGACCGAAATCGTGACAGAAGCGCCGCCCATATTGATCGTGGAACCAAGCGGAATGGATACGGCGTATGTATCGCGATCAAGCCCCAGGTCCTCACAGAGCTTCATATTGACCGGTATATTTGCCGCGGAGCTCCTCGTAAAGAAAGCCGTGATTCCGCTGCCTTTCAGGCATTTAAGGACGAGGGGATACGGATTTCTTCGGATTCCGATGAATGTGATCAGTGGATTGACCACAAATGCAACGAACGCCATGCTTCCCACCAGAAGCAGGATCAGTCTGCCGTAGCCCAGAAGAGAAGAAAGCCCCTGCTCGGATATTGTGGTAAATACAAGTCCAAGCACGCCGAAAGGCGCACAGCTTATAACCCATTGTACAATCTGTGAAAGCGCGTCAGCGATATGCATAATAGCATCTTTTGTCCCTGTGCCTGCTTTTCTGAGGGCGATGCCGAGAAGTGCGGCCCATGCGAGGATGCCAAGGTAATTGGCGTTTGCCAGAGCATCAACCGGGTTGGAGACAATACTCATAAGCAGACTATTGAGCACCTCGCCGATACCACTGGGAGCGGCTGCTTCAGAGGCGGTTTCTGTCAGAGTAATGGTGATCGGAAAGAGAAAGCTTGCGGCTACCGCCACACATCCGGCGAGAAATGTGCCCAGCAGATAAAGAAATATGACCCGTTTCATATTGCTCTGCTTTCCCTCTTTCTGGTTAGCGAGGGCACCCATTACAAGGAAAAGTACAAGGATTGGTGCAATAGCGCGCAGAGCACCGACGAAAAGATCTCCGAGCAGGGAAATCACGGTAATCTGCGGTACTGTAAGTCCGAGTATGAGTCCGATGATCAGTCCGCAGATGATTCTTTTGACCAGACTGATCTTATTCCATTTTTTAATAAGTTGTTTCATTTTCATCATTCCTGTCTATTAATTTTGTCAACAGGTTTAGTATAGCATTAATTAGAGGCTGTGTGTGAAAAAATCCGGCGTTGTACAATTCATTGACTTTTATCAGAGTCTATGAGAAAATTTAGAAAATGGATTTATGGAGGTAAACTTATGCAGTACGAGTGCAGGATAACTGTATTGGAGACAAAAGTATTTCCTGAGTATCAGGAAAAATATCTTGCTGATCCAAAGTCAGGTCCGTGTCCTTTCTTCAAGGCAGGAGACACATTCGTTTTAAAAAGGACCAGTGAGCAGGATGATTTTTATCATTTGATGAACGGAAAGTTCTGCGGCGAAGCATGGGATGCAATCAGCAGGTATGTATACGCCGCGCTGCAGGGCGGTTCTATAATGCGCAAGTGGACAAATGACGACAGAATGATGATTGCCTGCTGTAATGACGGCACGAGGCCTGTGATCTTTAAGATTGAAAGAATTGATATCCCGGAAACAGAAGAAGAGAAAGAGTGGCTTGAAAAGCAGAATTTTAAAAACAGCGCGGATGATGCTTATACAGGATAAACAGGGAGAAAAATAATAGACATGAAAGCAGTGGTTTATAAAGGAAACGGGCAGATTGTTCTTGAAGAGCGCCCTATGCCGGAGATCATAGACGACAGGGATGCAATCGTGAAAGTGACGCTTACGACGATCTGTTCCAGCGATATTCACATCAAACACGGTGCAGTGCCGCGGGCAGTTCCGGGAACGATACTGGGGCATGAGTTCGTGGGTAAAGTCATAGAAGTCGGCGGTGCTGTGAAGAAAGTAAAACCGGGCGACCGGGTGGCAGTAAACGTAGAGACTTTCTGCGGAGAGTGCTATTTCTGTAAAAGAGGGTTTGTAAACAATTGTACAGATGAGCACGGGGGATGGGCGCTTGGATGCAGTATTGACGGCGGACAGGCAGAATATGCCAGAATACCGTTTGCAGATAACGGGCTCACTGTCATACCGGATCATGTAACGGATGAACAGGCGCTCTTTAACGGAGATATACTCTCCACCGGATACTGGGCTGCAAAGATCGGCGAGATAAAACCTGCAGATACAGTTGCTGTGATCGGTGCAGGCCCTGCGGGATTATGTACGATGCTGTGTGCCCGGCTGTACACACCGGCTAAGATTATCGCCATAGATACGGATGAATACAGGCTGAATCTTGCAAAAGAAAAAGGGTTGGCAGATCTTACGCTTGTACCGGGAAGAGATGATCTGGAAAAGCGGATTAAAGAGGTGACAGAAGGCAGAGGAGCGGATACGGTGTTTGAAGCGGCGGGAGGAAAGGACACATTCCAGACTGCGTGGAAGATTGCAAGACCAAACGCAGTTGTAGTGGTAGTCGCCATGTACGAGGAACCGCAGATGCTTCCGCTGCCAGATATGTATGGCAAGAATCTTGTGTTCAAGACAGGCGGCGTAGACGGCAGTTATTGTCAGGAGATTATGGATCTGACCTCATGCGGAAAGCTTGACGCGGGATTTCTTATTACTCATCGGTGTGGGCTTAATCATATCATGGAAGCATATGACGTGTTTGAAAATAAGAGAGATCATGTCATAAAGTATGCTGTGACACCGCAACTAAATGATTGAAGGAACTACGGCTTATGGAACGATTGAAAATCGCTTTACTGCAGATCTCACCCGGCGGCTCACTGGAAGAAAATCTTGAAAAAGGTATAAAAATCTGCAGACAGGCAAAGAAAATGGCAGCTGCCACCTGCAATTATCCGGAGAACGTTCCGGACTGCAACGGGAGATCAACAGTTTTTGACGGTGTGGCGTATCTGCCGGACGAGGAAGAATCACGGGATACGTGTATTCTGGAAGCGGACGGCAGCGAGGGGATTTATATTGCAGAGCTTGACCTGAAACAACTGAGGGATTACCGTAAAAGCGAAGTGCACGGCAATGCATATAGGCATCCGCAGAAATATGGCATCCTGACAGAAATGAAAGTGGAGGAGCCTTTTATAAGAGAGGATTACCGCCGGTAAAATATTACTAAATAAGATGCAACAAATCTGTATATGTGACACTCTTATGGATAGAGAAAGGAGAGAGTGCCAATGAAGAGACACAGAAGGCTGGCATGGGCGTCCGTCTCCCATCTGATGATTGATTTTATCTGTGCGTGGATGATCATAAACAGGATCCCCGGAAGCGAAGCATGGTTTATAAAAATGCTGACCTATAACTTTTTAGCATTTGCAGGACAACTTCCGGCGGGAATCATTCTTGACCGTCTTACCTCCAAAGGATATAGAGCAGCAGGAGGGGCAGCCTCAGCAGGATGTCTGTTGTGTCTTATCGCCCTTGCAGCGGGAATGGATTCCTATGCGCTGACAATAACTGCGGGCGTTGGCAATGCACTGTTCCATGTAGGAAGTGGAGCTGAGATTCTTGAGACATACAAGGGCAGAGCTGCAGAGTCGGGAATATTTGTGTCAACCGGGGCTCTTGGGATATATGCAGGATCTGTAATTCCCGTGATAAACTTGATTTTTATTCTTTCTGGTGCAATCTTGTTCTTCCTGCTTGTGTATTCAATAATATTGACATTGTCAAAAAACGAAGAAGTTCCTGCTGACAGACTAGAACACCAGAGTAAAGTGCGTAGCAGAAAGAGGGGGGCAGTATCACCTGTACAGGAGACGATATCCGTGTTCTGTCTGATCCTCGTAGTAGTCCTTCGTTCCTTTGAAGGTTCTATATTTACTTTTTCATGGAATAGCGGTCTTCTTACAGGAATCGCACTGACAGGAGCTGTTTTCCTCGGAAAAATGTTGGGAGGTTTTGCTTCTGACTTTTTCGGGAGTTATAAGACAGCCGCAATATCTCTCGCAATTTCTGCATTTCTTCTTGGAATGTCAGACCGAATGGGTGCGGGATTTGCAGGTGTTCTTCTATTTAATATGACAATGCCAGTCACTTTGATCAGTCTGTATCGGAAATTTCCGGGATATCCGGGGACTTCATTTGGCCTATTGACTTTCGCACTATATCTTGGAGTGCTTCCCGTATTTGCAGGTGTTCCGGTAAGTTTGTATTCTCCTAGTGCATATACAGTCCTAACTGTGATTTCTCTGATTCTGATTACGGTAGGACTTTGCCTTCCATTGCAGAGAAAAGGAGACATGCTGCATACACGAAATAGGAGGAAAATGCCATGATCCATTTATGCACGTTATTTGTTTTACCATGGATACTGACAGTTGCGGTAGAGGGCGGGGCAGCCCGCCTTTTCTTCGGCATAGAGAAAAAAGAGCAGATACTTCTGCTTCTTGTCAATACTGTTACAAATCCTGCAGCTGTCCTGCTCAGCCTGCTTCTTCCTGTTTACACAGTAATTCCTTTTAATGCGGCAGTATTGGCTGTCGAGGTGCTTGTTTTTATCTTAGAGGGTTTCCTGTTCCGGAAATGTATGATATGGCAGGAAAAAGAGTACGGCCCATGGAGAATGGCGCTTGTGCTGAATGTGATTTCATTTGGCACAGGATTGGTTGTTTCGATGATGCTGTAATAGGGAGAAAAAGTTATGAAGAAAAAATATTACGGAAAAAGAAAAGCCTTTTTGAGAAGGGTAATGTCTGTTTGTATTGCTGTATTTGTTTTAGAAAATCCGCTTTCGGTATCAGCTGACGTTATTTTTGAGCCGGACAATGGTTTCTACGGAAGACATAGTGACGAGTGCGCCTATTTTAATCGATCATGTATTGCAGGAGAGGATACATATTTGTGGAATGCCCCGAATCTGGTTACAGGTAGTCAGAGAGCACAGGAAGGGGAGCAGATCTATATTTCTTATGTCTATACTGACAAGGACGGAATTGAGTGGGGGCTGGCAGAATATTTGGATCAATGGATTCTTATGGCGGATCTGTATCTTGAGTACGGAAGCCCTGAATTTATGGAAGAGTATTCTTCCGTAATTTATGAAGATGAGCAATATCTGCTTCCTGGCGGAACAGTATTTGTATCATGGTCTTATCCGGAATCCGGTGTTATCGACCGGGATGATGCCTCTGTGATGGACGATTATGAGATAACTACATTCTATACAGATCCTGACGGCCGTCTGTGGGGATATTCAGCGTATATGTACGGAACAAGAGATGTATGGATCTGTCTTTCGGATATGGCTGATACCAATATCCCACAGAGAGTTGAGCATGAACTGATCCCTGCGCAGGAAGTTGACGCATCACAGATTGCCGCTGTAAAAGAAAGTGGACAGTTTTCAGTACTTTTTCTGATCATTCCGGTTATCATTATTGCCGGGACAGCTGGATTTTTGATCTGGTGGTTCTGGATCAGAAAACGATAAATTGTTGTCTCCGGCGGTCATATCCGTTATAATAAAACACCGGAGGAAATAACGATGTATGAGACATGTATATTTGATCTGTACGGGACACTTGTAGATATCCGGACAGATGAAAATAAGAAAGAATTGTGGGACAGGCTTGCGCTGTTCTACGCTTTTTACGGAGCAGACTATACTCCGGATGAACTGCATCTTGCGTATGACCGTCTGACGAAAGAGATGAGTGCCGGGAAAGGCGGAATACGAAAGGATACCCATGAGGCATATCCGGAGATCAGAATCGAAGAAGTTTTTCGAGCGCTTTTTCAGGAAAAAGGTGTAGATGCAGATGAAGTGCTGGCAAGGCATGCGGGACAGTTTTTCCGTATTCTGTCCATGGAACATCTGAAGCTGTACGACGGCACGGAAGAAATGCTGTCTGCCATCAGAAAAAGAGGAAAGAAGATCTATCTTTTGTCAAATGCACAGCAGATATTTACCGAATATGAGATGAATGCGCTTAAGATTATACCGTATTTTGACGGGATTTTTATCTCTTCAGAACACGGGTGTAAGAAGCCGGATACAGAATTTTTTGAAAAGTTGATCCGCACCTGTAACATTGACAGGAAGGGAGCCGTCATGATCGGCAATGACGGCGTGTGCGATATAGAAGGAGCAAAGAAAGCAGAGCTCGCAACCGTCTATATCAGAACAGAGATCTCTCCGAAAGAAGAGTTTCCGGAAGCAGATTATGTGCTGAAAGAAATGGATATGAAAAAGCTTACTGAGATTTTACTGGCGGAAGGATAATACATATGATTTATTGTATTTTTCGCAAGCAGTGTGTATAATAGAATAACGAAAACAGAACGCGCTCTTTTTCAAGGACTTTTTGAGAAAGGGCGCTTCGACGGAAAGAAGGAAAAACTATGACAAGTACAATTTCTAGAAAAGACGCACTGGAGCTGCTGATGAAATACAACAAGGAACCGTTCCATATTCAGCATGGACTGACAGTGGAGAAGGCTATGCGCTGGTTCGCGCGGGAACTGGGCTATGGCGAAGAGGAAGAGTACTGGGGGATTGCAGGACTGCTGCACGACATTGATTTTGAGATGTATCCGGAAGAACACTGCCAAAAAGCCCCTGAGCTGTTAAAAGAGGCAGGTGTCGGAGAGGATATGATCCGTACGGTCTGTTCCCACGGATACGGAATCTGCAGCGATGTGAAACCGGAGCACGAGATGGAAAAAGTCCTTTTTGCGGTGGATGAACTGACCGGACTGATCTGGGCAGCGGCACTGATGCGCCCTTCGAAAAGCGTGTCGGATATGGAGGTGTCCAGCGTAAAGAAAAAATTTAAAGACAAACGGTTTGCAGCAGGATGTTCCAGAGATATCATCCGCACAGGCGCTGAGAATCTGGGCTGGGAATTGAACGACCTTTTTGATAAGACGCTTCGCGCGATGCAGTCCTGTGAGACAGAGATCAGAGAAGAGATGGCTGCACTCGAGGGATAAGGCCTGCAAATAAGATGTAGAAAGGAGAAGAAGATTATGGACAGAGTAACACTGGGAAAGACCGGAATTGAGGTCAATAAAAACGGTTTCGGGGCGCTGCCGATTCAGAGAGTTACGAAAAAAGAAGCAGTATATCTCCTGCAGAAAGCATTTTATAACGGCATCAATTACTTTGATACTGCACGCGCTTATTCTGACAGTGAGGAGAAGATGGGCGCTGCCTTTGAGTATACAAGAGATAAGATCGTCATCAGCACGAAAACTCAGGCTCAGACGGGAAGTGATATGCGAAAAGATCTGGAGGAGAGCCTCAGAAAACTTCAGACGGATTACATAGATATCTATCAGTTCCACAATCCGGCGTTCTGTCCGAAACCGGGCGACGGAACCGGACTCTACGAAGAGGCCCTCAAGGCAAAAGGAGAGGGAAAGATCCGTCATATCGGCATCACGAATCACAGGATCGCTGTGGCAAAAGAAGCGATCGAATCCAGACTGTACGAAACAATGCAGTTCCCGTTTTCTTATCTGGCGGCAGAACAAGATCTCGAGATTGTTGAGATGTGCCGGAAAGAAAACATGGGATTTATCGCAATGAAAGGACTTGCAGGAGGGCTGATCAATGATTCAGCATGCGCTTATGCCTATATGAATCAGCCTCAGTTTTCTCATGTGGCGCCGATCTGGGGAATACAAAGAGAATCTGAACTGGATGAATTCCTCTCCTATCAGGTCTGTCCGCCGGAGCTGACCGGGGAACTTCAGGAGAGGATAGAAAAAGATAAAGAACAGCTGACTGGCGACTTCTGCCGCGGATGCGGATATTGTATGCCATGCCCGGCGGGAATCGAGATCAACAACTGTGCAAGAATGAGTCTGATGCTCAGGAGAGCGCCCAGTGAAGCGTGGCTGACAGAAGAGTGGCAGGAGAAGATGAAGAAGATTGAAGGATGCCTGCACTGCGGCCAGTGCATGAAAAAGTGTCCGTACGGACTTAATACACCGGAACTTCTGGTGAAGAACTACGAAGACTACAAAACATTCATTTAAGGAGGACATGGAAAATGGAATTTAAAGAAATACCCGTTTCAGAAATGGAATTTAATCCTTTCGAGAAAATAAGTAAACAGTGGATGCTGGTCACAGCCGGAGACACAGAGTCCTCGAATACAATGACAGCCAGCTGGGGCGGCGTCGGGATCATGTGGGGAAAACCTGTGGCGACTGTTTACATCCGACCCCAGAGATATACAAAGGAATTCATTGATAAAAATGAGTACTTCACACTCTCTTTTCTTCCGGAAGAGTACCGCAAGGCACTGAATGTGTGCGGTTCAGTTTCTGGAAGGAATGTTCCGGATAAATGGCAGGAGGCAGGTCTGCATCCTGTTGAAATTGACGGGACAACAGCAGCAGAAGAGGCGGAAGAGATATTTGTATGCAGAAAACTCTATGCACAGGAATTGCTTCCGGAGTGTTTTATTGACAGCGAATGTGATACGAAATGGTATCCGGACAAAGATTACCATACAATGTATATTGCAGAAATCGTAAAAGTGCTGAAAAAATAAGCTGTATGTGTTTGTCTGTCTTCAGCGGCAGAGAAAGAGGAGATATTTATGAAAAGAAAGATCCGGCCTGCAGAAGAAGAAATGGGCAATATCGCATTTCTGGTTCTATTTGTGATTTTGTGGTATTCGACGCTTATCGGTTCTCTGGCTTCAAACGGAGTCCGAACCCCTGTGCTGTTATTTCTTGTGGCCGGATTGTTCCCGGTATATTCTGCTGTTACTGTGGTGCGAAAAGCATTGTTTTACCGCAGACAGAGAGCAGAGGCTGTTGCTTACGGGCATTCACAACTGGGAAGGATACGAAGTGTGACGCGGCAGGATGTCCCTTACCGCTCAGGGGAACATAACACTCTCAGGTACCACAGATATTATTATCTTCAGGTGGATATTACAGATCCGGTCACGGGAGCTGTGAGTACGATTACAAGTCAGGGCTACCGAAAGCCCATTCACCGGTATCTGGCATCGGATCAGGTGCGCGTCTATACGGACCGGAGCGGCTGGAAACACTATCTGGAGGATTTTCAGTACAAAGAGCGGAAGAGTGATTCGGGGATCTTTGACGACAGACCGATGGAATTTGACGAGACAGCGGCCGGAAGCGGAAGGGTCATGCAGATTCTGTTTGTCATTGTATTTATACTGATCGTACTGACATCATTTTTCCAGAACTGAGGGAGATAGGATATGAAGATTAATTCTTTCTGCCTTACCTGTCTGATCCAGATGCAGGAGTCGCAGGTGAGGAAGTTTGATGACGAAGAGAAAAAAATGAAATATATGAGGGAAGTGCTGGCATTTCTCTCATCCTGTAATCCGGATCTGTCAGCTCCGGCTCTTGTAAAGCCTTTGTCGAGAATCTATGAGAAATACTGGGGCAGGCGGGACAGTATGGATGAGGTGAAAAAAGAGTTCAATGACTTCCTTCTGTCTATGGAAGAAGATCTGGAAATGCAGATCCGGAAGCATAATGATCCGCTGGAAGCGGCGCTCTGCTTTGCGCGGACGGGAAACTATATCGACTATGCCGCAGTAAAAGATATTTCGAAGGATAAGCTTCTGGAACTCTTTGAAGAGCAGGAACAGGCAGGGCTTGAGAAAAATGAATACAGGTTATTCCTGAAAAACATGGAACAGGCTTCAAAACTTGTCTATCTCACGGATAACTGCGGAGAGGTGGTCCTTGACAAGATTGCGCTGAAAATGATCAGGGAGAAGTATCCTGATCTGGATGTAACAGCTGTTGTGCGGGGAGAGCCCGTGGTAAACGACGCAGACCTTGACGCGGCCCGCTGTGTGGGACTTGACCGGGTAGTAAAAGTGCTTGGAAATGGGAGCGGCATTGCAGGAACGGATCTGGATGACATCAGCGATGAAGCACGCAGAGAAATAGAAACAGCGGACGTGATCATCTCGAAAGGTCAGGGGAATTTTGAGACCATACACGGATGCGGACTTAATATTTATTACCTGTTTCTTTGTAAATGCGACTGGTTCGTGCAGAAATTTAAAACAGAGCGGTTTGAAGGCATGTTCATCAATGAAAGGAGAATTCCAAGATGAGAGAAATGCGTCTGGCAAAGAGAAAAATAGATGAACCCGAAGTGATCAGAGAAATTCTTGAGGAATGCGATGTAGTAAGACTTGGACTGAAAGACGATGAAGGGATGTTTATCATCCCGGTCAATTACGGGTACGATCTTGAAGTTGATGAAGACCGCACCAAACTGAAACTGTATATCCACGGATCAGACGAGGGCAGAAAGGCCGATGCGATTGCGGCGGATCCGCGTACGGCAATTGAGATGGACTGCCGTCATAAACTTATCACAGGAGATTACACCTGCAGTTATTCGTATGCGTACCGCAGCATCATGGGCAGCGGCACTGTTACAAAACTGGAAACGGATGAAGAAAAGCAGTACGCTCTTGGAAAACTTATGGAACATACGGCGCCGGGAGCAAAAATAGAATTTCAGCCGGAAATGCTTGAGCGGACCGCGGTATACAGAATAGACGTGAAATATTTTACGGGAAAAGAGCGCAGGCAGAAAACAGAAAAATAAAGAGAAATGTAAAGGAGAAGAAAATGGTACATCATATTGTAATGTGGAAATTCAAACCGGAGATTGAAGAGGCGAAAAAACCGGAACTGAAAAAAGCGATGAATGAGAATCTGAGTGCACTGGTGGGAAAGGTGCCGGGGCTTCTTACTGTTGAATTTGTGGAAGAGCCGATCCCGTCAAGTACACATGACATTGCGCTTGTGACGACACTGGAAAAAGCGGAGGATATCGCTGTTTACGCAACACATCCGGCTCATGTGGCTGTTGCGGATACTTATGTGAGACCGTACGTGACAGAACGTGCGTGTCTGGATTATGAATAGGATCCGGACCATCGGGAAGGAACCGGCGAAAATGGAATAGGACACTGTATGCCGCACATATACTGACTATAAAAGGCGTATGTGTGGCATTTTTATGGGAAAAGAACAGTTGGGAGAACGGCTCGCGTCGGCTGCAAGTATGCCGAAAGATGTAGTCATGAAAGCGGCAGTTCTTACTGCATTAGGAAATTTTGAAGTCTGTATCGAGAATTACAGAGGGATAATCGAATATACAGAATGTCTTGTCAGAGTACAGACAAAAGGCGGGCAGATCCGTCTGACAGGAAAGCGGCTGCAGGTAGAATATTATACAAATGACGAGATGAAGATTACGGGAAAGATTGAGAGCATTGGATTTGCTGACGGGAGGAACAAAGAATGATCCGTTCATTCATACGCTATCTTAAAGGTTATGTGAAGATCCGGATCCAGGGCTTTTCTCCGGAGCGGTTTCTCAATATGTGCTCCTATCATGATATTTATATCTGGGGGCTTGTGCCTGTGGGAAACGGATATGAAATGTATATCAGTATCACTGATTTTCGAAGACTGAAGCCTTTGGCAAGAAAAACGCACTCAAAAGTCACACTGATCAAGCGCTGTGGTTTCCCGTTTTTCCTTTTTCATTACAGAAAGAGAAAGCTGTTTTTTTTCGGACTTCTTATATGTATTATCCTTTTAAAAGTATATTCCCTGTTTATATGGGATATCCATTTTGAAGGAAATGAGAAATGGCCGGATGAAACTCTTGCCGAGTATCTGAAAAGTCAGGGAGTCGCCCCGCTTATGCTGAAAAGCGAAGTTGACTGTCCGGGTATTGTAAAAAATATCCGGAAAGAATATAATGATATAGTTTGGGTTTCCGCATCAGTTGATGGGAGCCGTCTGAAAATACAGATCAAAGAGAATGACGACACTCTTTTGAACGAGTCCGGCGATGAAAACACAGAGAAGAAAACTTCTGCTGCCGGAAAGGAAGGCCCGACTGATCTGATCGCTAAGGCAGACGGCGTCATAACGAGTATTGTGACACGTTCCGGGGTGCCGCAGGTGCATGCAGGCGACGAAGTGACGAAAGGGGATATTCTTGTACTGGGCCGGGTAGACGTGGTAAATGACAGCGGGGAAGTGACCGGCTATCAATACCAGCAGTCTGATGCTGATATATTTGCAGATACAGAGCTTGAATATACAGACAGTATTCCCCGGACTTATCAGGAAAAGGTCTATGATGACAAAAAAAGATATCAGGCATATATCAGAGCCGGAGACTTCAGGATATCGGTCGGGACTATCTCCAACCAATATGAAAACAGCGAGCTTACAGTAACTGAGCATCAGCTCAAAGCGGGAGAAAACTTTTATCTGCCTTTTTCCTGGGGAATAAAAAAAGTAAGATCTTATACATTTCACGAAAAAACATATACTGAGGAAGAGATCAGAGAGATCCTGAGCGGAAATTTTCAGCGGTTTTGTAAAGATTTGGAGGAAAAAGGTATTCAAATCAGAGAAAATAGTGTTAAAATACATCTGTATGCCGATTCTGCCAGCGCTTCGGGCCCCCTCTATCTGAATGAGAGAATCACAGAAGAGGCAGATACAGAAATATTGACAATCGAAAGGAAAGAAACGGATGAGCCTGTCGGAACTGATGATTGATATACCGGCTGAACATGAGGCAAATGTGTTCGGTCAGTTTGACACATATGTAAAAAAACTTGAGCGTACATTTCATGTCACATTGATCGCACGCGATGGTTCTACAAAAATTGTAGGCGAGACAAATGCTGCACAGAAAGCCCAGCGGGTGCTGACGCAGCTTCTGGAATTGTCAAAGAGAGGAAATACGATCACAGAACAGAATGTGGATTATGCAATTTCCCTTGTATTTGAAGATCAGGAGGAAGGAATCGTTGAGATTGACCGTGATCTGATCTGTCACACCCTTCAGGGCAAGCCGATCAAACCGAAGACCCTGGGGCAGAAGAAATATGTTGATGCTATAAGAAAAGATATGATCACGTTCGGGCTGGGACCGGCCGGGACCGGCAAGACATATCTTGCAATGGCGATGGCGATCACTGCTTTTAAACGAAATGAAGTGAACCGGATCATCCTGACCCGTCCCGCGATCGAGGCTGGAGAAAAACTGGGATTTCTGCCTGGTGATCTGCAGAGTAAGATCGACCCTTATCTGCGGCCACTCTACGATGCACTGTATGAGATCATGGGAGCGGACAGCTTTGTGAAAAATTCCGAGAAAGGTCTGATCGAGGTCGCTCCTCTTGCATATATGAGGGGGCGTACTCTTGACAACGCATTTATTATATTAGATGAGGCGCAGAATACGACTCCTGCACAGATGAAAATGTTCCTGACCAGAATCGGTTTTGGATCAAAGGTAGTTATCACCGGTGACGCTACACAGAAGGATCTGCCCTCCGGCACGACATCCGGACTTGATGTGGCAGTAAAAGTGGTAAAAGATCTGGAAGGGATCAGTATCTGTACTTTGACGAGCAAAGATGTGGTCCGTCATCCGCTTGTTCAGAAGATTGTAAAAGCCTATGAGGAATATGAGAAGAAGAGCGCATCAAAGCCGAGAGGAACCGGCAGGAGGAAAAGATCATGAGTCTTTATATAGAAACGGAAGGAAACATTAATTTCCCTTTTGATGTGAGAGAAATTGCGGAAATGGTTGTGGATGCAGCACTGGAATATATAGACTGTCCTTATGAAGCGGAGATCAGTCTTCTGATCACGCACGATGAGGAGATTCATGAAATGAACCGGGAACACAGAGGGATAGATCGGGCTACTGATGTATTATCGTTCCCCATGCTGGAATTTGGGATTCCCGGTGATTTTACCGGAATCGACGAAGAAATGTCGGATGTGTTTGATCCTGAGACGGGGGAACTGATGCTTGGAGATATCGTGATCTCTGCGGATAAAGTTATGGCTCAGGCTGAAGAATACGGGCATTCGCCTAAGCGTGAATATGCTTTCCTTATTGCTCACAGTATGCTGCATCTGTGCGGATATGATCATATGGAAGACGGCGAAAGAAAAGAGATGGAACAGAAACAGAGAGAGATCTTGGAGAAGATCAATATTCTGCGATAGTAAGGAGGACTTACATGTCTGATACACCTAGGAACAATAAAACAAAATCCAAGGGAGGAGACTATATTGTCCAGGGGTCGATCCTGGCGGCTGCAGCTGTGATCACAAAAGTGATCGGTGTTGTATATCGAATCCCGCTGACCAACCTCCTGGGGGATGAAGGAAACGGGTTTTACGGTTATGCGTATCAGGTATATGCATTTGCCCTGATGATCTCATCTCTCAGTCTTCCGACTGCTGTATCAAAGATTGTTTCGATGCGAGTTTCCGTTGGGCAGAAAAGAAATGCATTCCGCGCGTTTTTGTGTTCGCTTGTTTTTGCCATTATTGTGGGATTTATCATTGCAGTCGCCATTTTCTTCGGGGCCGGGCCAATCTCGGAACATGTCATGAAAGCACCGCTCAGTGTTTATGCATTGAAAGTGCTTGCACCAGGATTGTTTATTGTAGCTGTCATGGCAGTGCTGCGCGGATACTTCCAGGGGCTTGGCACAATGATGCCGACAGCTGTCTCTCAGGTAATCGAACAGATTATCAACGCTGTAGTAAGTATCGTGGGAGCAGGAGTGCTGTTCGGAATCGGAACACGCGCAGGCCAGGAGGCAGGCGAAGAACTCTTAGGACCTGCATATGGTGCTGCAGGAGGCACGCTTGGTACGGTGATGGGAGCACTCGCGGGCCTTTTGTTCCTTTTATTCGTACTCTGGCTCTTCAGGGGCGGCATCAAAAGACAGCTGAAACGTGACCGTTCAAAGAAGAAAGAGGCATACTCCCATATACTAAAAGCACTTATACTTACTGCGGTTCCTGTGATTTTCAGTACAGCGATCTACAATATCAACCAGATCATAGATCTTACGGTGTTTAACCATATCATGTCATGGCAGGGATTCTCCGAGCAGGAATATATGGCGCTGCAGGGAATCTATACAGGGAAATATGATCCGCTGATCAATGTTCCGCTGTCCATCCCGTCAGCGGTCAGTGCTTCTATCGTTCCGACACTTACGGCGGCGGTCATGAACAGACAGAGAAAAAAGGTGCATTATCAGATCGATCAGACGCTTCGTATTGCAACAATCATTACCATTCCAAGCTGCGTGGGGATTGCAGTGCTGGCTTCTCCGCTCATGGTGCTTTTATATAATGACTCCAGTGCGACGCCGGCCAATCTTCTCATGCTGGGAGCTATTGTTATCGTATTGTATGGATGGTCATCGATCACAAATTCCGTGCTTCACGGCCTGAATTATATGTCCAGCCCGGCAAAGAATGCGGCCGTAGCACTCGTGGTCCATCTGGCTGCGTTCATAGTTATGCTTGTGGCTTTCCGTATGAATGTGTATGCATTAGTTGGAAGTAACATTGTATTCGCTCTTATCATGTGTATTCTGAATCAGTTGAAGATTCGGAAAGTATGCGGGTATAAGATCAATATCAGGCATATGTTCCTGAAACCTTTTATCGCGTCGGCGGTGATGGGAGTTGTTACATATATTATCTGGTTTGTACTGGATCTTCTGATCGGAGGCCGTGTGATCCCGACAGTCATCGCAATCTGTGCAGCTATCGTTGTTTACATAGTATTGATACTCAAAATGGGAACGCTTTCGGAAGATGATATCCTTTCACTTCCGATGGGAGCCAGATTGCTCCGTTACAGTCAGAAGCTGCATCTGATCCCTGAAATGGAAGAAGAGGATGAAGATATAACTGAATAAAAAAATCAAAAAAGCCAATACTGTATGAAAAAAGGACGTGGGAAACATGAAGACAAAATACATTATTGGCTTTTTTGCTGTAATATTGATCTTTGGAGCGCTTCTTACAGCCGGATATCAGATATCTTATGAACGTATTGCAGAACGCAATGCTGCGCCTGACAATGAAATCACAGATACACGCAGCATCACAGCCGAAGGTGAGGCATCAACTGAAGATGTCAGGGAGAACGAGGGCTATTATCTCTGTGAGATGCAGGGATTTGTAGTGGTATATCTCAGTGACAGACAGACGATTTATGAAATGACAGAAATCCCTCTCTCAGATCTTCCGGAGGAAGTTCAGCAGGAAATCGCAGCCGGGAAATATATTGCAACCAGAGATGAATTATATGGATTTTTGGAAAACTACTCGAGCTGATCGGATGGATATTCTGGACGAACCTGGTGAAATAGTGTATAATACAGTCCGGTGAAAGGAAAAGCCGGATTAGATCATGAAGAATATTCATGAAAATATATATTTTGAAAGGATCGGCCATGGATAGACAGAAGATAGACAGAATCAATGAGCTGTACCGAAAATCAAAAGCAGAGGGGCTTACGGAAGCGGAAAAGAAGGAACAGAAAATTCTCCGCATGGAATATCTGGAATCTGTGAAGCGTAATCTCAAGGTGCAGCTTAACAATATTGATATTGAAGAAAAAGACGGAACGGTAGTGAATCTTGGTGAAAAATACGGAAATAAGACAGACAAAAAAGGAAATTAGGGAAAAATACCGGCAGATTAGGGAAGCATTATCGCCCGAAATACGAAAGAGCGCGGATGGAATGATCGCAAGACGGCTCTTTGACGAGCCATTTTATCGGGACGCCCGGTTTATCTATTGCTATGCGTCTTTTAAAGATGAGGTCGACACAAATGAGATCATAGAAGAGTCGCTTCGAAACGGTAAGAGAGTGGCACTGCCCCGGGTAAGAGGAAAGCGAAGGATGGAGTTCTGCTTCATCAAGAGCCCGGCGGATCTGAAGCCGGGATTTATGGGGATCAAAGAGCCCGGTCCATGGTGTCCAAAGGCTCCTGCACCTTTTAAAGACACATTAGTTCTGATGCCTGGCATTGCGTTTGACAGAAACGGCGCAAGGGCTGGCTATGGCGGAGGCTACTATGATACGTATCTGGAAGGACATTCCGAATGTATGAAAACAGCCCTTGCCTACTCCGTGCAGATTGCACCTGAGATACCGGATGCTCCGACCGATATAAAGGTCGATATGATTATTACAGAGGAGGAATTGATCATATGCTCACAGGACTTCCGGGAGACCCGGTAATACTCTTGAGTGTTATTAATACAAAGCTGAGAGATTATTATCCTACACTGGATGCCCTCTGCGATGATATGCAGATTGACAGAAAAGAACTTTCAGAGAAGCTGGATCTGATCGATTATGAATATGATGCAGGGCGCAATCAGTTTGTATAGCACAGATTCTTGTATGACAGATATAGAACAGACAGATTACATAAGATTGGAAGAGAATATGGAGAATATATGGAACGCTGCCGGACAGGATATGGAAATTCCGTCAACAGAACCTCAGAGGCAGTATTATTTTATTGATAAAGCAAAAAAATATCTGGAAAAAATGAGCGAGGCGGCCGGTCGACCGCTCACTTTTTGTGTTACTACATTTGGCTGTCAGATGAACGCGCGTGATTCAGAAAAACTGGTCGGTATCCTTGAGCAGATCGGCTACGTCGAAGAACCTGAAGAGGAAAAGGCTGACTTTGTCATCTATAATACGTGTACCGTCCGCGAAAATGCAAACCAGAGAGTATATGGACGTTTGGGACAGCTCGGCAGGATCAAAAAGAAAAATCCACATATGATGATCGCGCTGTGCGGCTGCATGATGCAGGAGCCAGAAGTAGTAGAAAAATTAAAAAAGAGCTATCGTTTTGTAGATTTGATCTTTGGTACCCACAATATCTTTAAATTTGCCGAACTTCTGGCAACCCGCATGGAGTCCGGGCGCACGGTGATCGATATCTGGAAAGATACAGATAAGATCGTAGAAGATCTGCCCGTAGAGAGAAAATATTCCTTTAAATCCGGAGTCAATATCATGTTCGGATGCAATAATTTCTGCAGCTACTGCATCGTGCCTTATGTGCGCGGGCGGGAGAGGAGCCGTGATCCGAAAGCGATCATACGGGAGATTGAACGTCTCGTAGCTGACGGTGTAGTTGAAGTTATGCTCCTAGGACAGAATGTGAATTCCTATGGCAAGACGCTGGATCATCCGATCACATTTGCTGAGCTTTTGAAGGAAATTGAAAAGATTGACGGACTGGAGCGGATCCGGTTTATGACCTCGCATCCGAAAGATCTCTCGGACGAGCTGATCCGTGTCATGGCGGAATCAAAAAAAATCTGCCGTCATCTGCATCTGCCGGTGCAGTCAGGCAGTACAAGGATTCTGAAGATGATGAACCGTCGATATACAAAGGAAGGATATCTTGATTTAGTAAACCGTATCAAAGATGCTATACCTGATATTTCCCTGACTACAGATATCATCGTAGGCTTTCCGGGGGAGACAGAAGAAGACTTTCAGGAGACACTGGACGTAGTAAGGAAAGTCCGCTATGACAGCGCTTTTACGTTTATCTACTCAAAACGCACAGGGACGCCTGCTGCAGTGATGGAGAATCAGGTGCCGGAAGATGTCGTAAAAGACCGGTTTAACCGACTGCTCCAAGAAGTACAGGATATTTCCGCAGAAGTGTGTGCTGTCCATGAAGGAACCGTACAGACCGTTCTGGTGGAATCTGTAAACGACCACGACAGCAGCCTGGTAACAGGACGATTGAGCAATAATCTGCTTGTCCACTTCCCGGGGGATGCATCGATGATCGGTAAATTTTATCCGGTGCTGCTGAAAGAATGCAGGGGATTCTACTATATTGGGGAACTAATAAAATAAATTTTGATTTTTGGGGACTGAATGCCAATGGGATAAGGTCCGAAAACAGACGGAGATGAGGCAATGAAATA
>CAMMSL010000030.1 GCA_946499505.1 uncultured Lachnoclostridium sp. | reverse complement strand
TTTACTGACGGGTGAAGACGAAGTCCTCCCTTGTAAGGTCCGATCGCACTGTTGAACTGTACGCGGTATCCTGTGTTCACATGAGCCTGTCCGTTGTCGTCTACCCACGGCACGCGGAACTTAATCTGTCTCTCAGGCTCTGTCAGTCTCTCAAGAAGGGCCTCTTTGCGGTACTTCTCCTCATTGGCTTCGATCACCGGGCGGAGAGACTCAAGTACTTCTTTCACTGCCTGATGGAATTCCGGTTCTGCCGGGTTTTTCTTTACGACAAGATCAATTACCTCATCAACGTAAGACATCTTAAACAACCTCCTAAAATAAAAATTGCGGCCAGACAGAGCTGGCCGCATCTCAGACATCTTTGTCTACCCGTATATTTTATAAAGAAAATGAATTGTTGTCAATCATAACTTTCAGTAATTTGCAGTTTTATCACTTTATCTTAATGAAATTGCAGGAATTTATATGTATATGTTGCAATCTTTTATTCTGCGAGAAAAATAAAATCACTGATATTTCTGGCAGCCGCTCTCCTGCTCATTCATTAATCCGTTTTTAGCAGAGCGGATAGAGTAAAAACAGGATGTCACTGAATGCGACATCCTGTTTAAAGTGCACTTATTAATTATATTTACGTTTTCTAGCAGCTTCAGATTTTTTCTTACGTCTTACGCTTGGCTTCTCATAGTGTTCCCTTTTGCGGATCTCCTGCTGAATGCCAGCTTTAGCACAGTTTCTTTTGAATCTGCGTAAAGCGCTGTCTAACGTCTCGTTTTCTTTAACGATTACATTTGACATAGTCTCACACCTTACCTCCCCTCCAGCCTTGTATTGTGCATAATACGACTGTTCGGGTATTTTTATTGCACTAACAATGATTATATCATATTTTTCTTTCCCGTCAACTGTTTTCCGGCAAAATCTCGCAAAACGTCGCAAATGCGTTGCCTTTGGGAATGAAACTTTTATTCATGGATCTGGGATTCCAGGACTTCAGCGGCTTTTGCAAGTGCATCCGGAATACCTGCCGGATTCTTTCCGCCTGCCTGAGCCATATTCGGACGTCCGCCGCCACCGCCGCCGACACATCCTGCAATCGCCTTTACAAGATTTCCGGCATGAGCGCCTTTCTTCATCGCCTCGTCTGTGGCAGTTACCATAAGGCTTACTTTGCCGTCGTTTGACGATGCGAGCACAACAACTCCGTCGCCGAGTTTTGTTTTGAACTGATCTCCGAGATCACGCAGTCCGTTCATATCGATACCGTCAAGCTGTGCAGCAAGCAGTTTCACACCTTTCACTTCTTTGACCTGATCCATCACATCACCGGCAGCTTCCTGAGCCATCTTATTCTTCAGGCTCTCCACTTCACCGTGGAGAGATTTATTCTCTGCCATCATATGGGTGATCTTGTCTGCAAGGTTTTCCGGAGTTGCTTTCAGAAGATGAGCTGCATTTTTCAGCGTCTCTTCAACGTGGGCATAGTATTTCATAAGTCCGTCGGATGTAAGAGCCTCGATACGCCGGACTCCTGCAGCCACACCGCTCTCGGAGATAATCTTAAACGCCATGATCTCTGAAGTATTCTTTACATGGGTTCCGCCGCAGAACTCGATCGAGAAGTCTCCCATATTGACGACACGGACAACATCTCCGTACTTCTCACCAAACAGTGCCTGAGCGCCTGTCTTTTTTGCTTCCTCGATCGGCATATTCTTTATTACCACGTCCAGGCCTTTCGAAATCTGCTCGTTTACGATATCTTCTACTTTCTGCAGTTCTTCCGGAGTCATTGCAGAAAAATGAGTAAAGTCAAATCTCAGTCTGTCCTCATTCACACTGGAGCCGGCCTGTTCTACATGTGTTCCCAGTACTGTGCGCAGCGCTTTCTGGAGCAGATGGGTTGCGCTGTGGTTTCTTGCGGAAAGCGCACGTTTCTTTGCATTTACCTCAAGTGTTACCTTGTCGCCGGTTTTGATCATGCCTTTTGTCATTACACCGATGTGTCCGATCTTTCCGCCGAGAAGTTTCACTGTGTCTTCTACTTTGAACTCGCCTTCAGCTGTACGGATATATCCTGTATCTGCCTCCTGGCCTCCGCTTGTTGCATAGAACGGTGTCTCCTGTACAAAGATGGTACCTTTCTGTCCTTCGGAAAGTGCCTCGACGATCTCATCTTCCGTGGTGAGCACTGTCACATCAGATTCATATGTCAGATTGTCATATCCGACAAAAGTACTTGTCACGCTCGGATCAATGGACTCATATACCGTGACATCAGCACCCATATAGTTGGTCACTTCACGTGCGTCACGGGCTTTCTTTCTCTGCACTTCCATGCATGCATGGAAGCCTTCCTCGTCAACTCCGAGCTCCTTTTCCTCAAGGATCTCTTTCGTAAGATCCAGCGGGAATCCATAGGTGTCATAGAGACGGAACGCATCTTCTCCGTTTAATGTTTTCTCGCCCTTTGACTCCATATCAGAGATCATATCGGCAAGTATGCCGAGTCCCTGATCGATTGTTTTATTGAACTGTTCTTCCTCTTTTGCGATCACTTTAAGAATAAACTCTTTCTTCTCTTCCAGTTCCGGATAACCGTCCTTGGAGCCTTCGATCACATTTTCAGCCAGTTCCGGAAGGAATCCTTTGTGAATTCCGAGCAGTCTTCCGTGACGGCATGCTCTTCTTAACAATCGGCGGAGTACATATCCCCTTCCTTCGTTGGACGGCATAATACCGTCAGAGATCATAAATGTCACAGAGCGGATGTGATCTGTAATGACACGGATCGACACATCATCTTTGTACTCTTTCCCGTATTCTTTACCTGCAAGGCGGCATACGTGATCTCTCAATGCCTTGATCGTATCTACATCAAAAATGGAATCCACGTCCTGTACAACGCTGGCCAAACGCTCCAGACCCATTCCTGTATCAATGTTCTTCTGTTCCAGTTCAGAATAGTTGCCGTTTCCGTCATTATCAAACTGGGTAAATACATCGTTCCAGATCTCCATATAACGGTCACAGTCGCAGCCTACCGTGCAGTCCGGCTTGCCGCATCCATATTTTTCTCCTCTGTCGTAATACACCTCGGAGCAGGGACCGCATGGGCCTGAACCGTGTTCCCAGAAGTTGTCTTCTTTTCCGAATTTAAAAATCCGCTCGGCCGGGATTCCGATTTCTTTATTCCAGATTTCAAAAGCCTCATCATCGTCCACATAGACAGACGGATACAGACGGTCCGGGTCGAGTCCCACGACCTCAGTCAGGAACTCCCATGTCCAGTGGATTGCCTCTGTCTTGAAATAATCACCGAAAGAAAAGTTTCCGAGCATCTCAAAGAATGTGCCGTGACGCGCAGTCTTTCCTACATTCTCGATATCTCCGGTACGGATACATTTCTGACAGGTTGTAACTCTTCTCCTCGGCGGGATTTCCTGTCCTGTAAAATATGGTTTTAAAGGTGCCATTCCTGAATTGATGAGCAGCAAGCTCTTATCATTATGCGGCACCAGAGAAAAGCTCTTCATTGCAAGGTGTCCTTTGCTCTCGAAGAACTCCAGAAACATTTTTCTAAGCTGGTTAACTCCATATGGCTGCATGTTAAAAATCCTCCTCTTTCGCTCAAAAAGCCTGTTTTATAATATATCACAGCCTTATACATTTGTAAAGCGGACGCAAAAAATGCGTCCGCCCTGTATAATTTGTATATGTGGCTTTTCCGCCCGGCGGAACCGTTATTCCAGATCGATCTCGATGAGTTCTTCCGGAGGTACCGCACGGCTTGATTTGTTTACAAAGTTCTGCAGGTTTTTCTTTGCTTTTGCTACCGGTATATTGGTGCCGGCACCTGCGATACAGCCGCCCGGGCATCCCATTCCTTCTATCAGGCAGCCGTTCAGCTTGCCTGCCTTTGCAAGCGTCAGTATCTTCTTGCAGTCTGCAAGGCCTTCCGCGTGCTCGATATTGACCTGCACGTCCGGATAGTATTTATTAATACATTTCTCAATAGCAGCGGCCACTCCTCCTGCGCATGCATAGCCTCGTCCGGCTCCTGTCGCGTCATGGAAAGAAGACTCCGCTTCGTATGTGGTAAGATCGATTCCCTTTGCATCGAACATTGCCTGCAGTTCCTCAAAAGTAACGACAAAGTCGACATCGCTTCGAACACTCCGGCGTGAAGCTTCCAGCTTTTTGGAGGCACAGGGACCGATGAATACTACTTTGGCATTTGGGTGTTTCTGCTTGATCGTTCTCGCGGTCGCCACCATAGGGGTGAGCTCCTGTGATATCTCGTCGATCACGTCCGGGAAAAATTTCTTCGCAAGCATTGCCCATGAGGGACAGCAGGATGTAAGAAGGAAGGGAAGCTCTCCCGTAACAACCTTGTCCACATAGTGATGTGCCTCGGCGATCGCGCCGATATCAGCGCCCAGGGCTACTTCAAAGACTTCTGAAAATCCCAGTTCCCGAAGCGCCGCCTTGATATTTCTCGGCGTAATATTGTCCCCGAACTGCCCCACAAATGCAGGCGCGATCTCGGCGATGATCTCCTCTCCTTCCGAAAGGGCCCTTGCCAGCTGGAAGATCTGTGATTTATCCGAGATTGCTCCGAACGGGCAGCTTACCATACACATACCGCAGGAAACACATTTGTCATTATCAATGAATGCACGTCCGTATTTATCCGAAACGATCGCATTTACGCCGCAGGCCTTCTTGCACGGGCGTTCTTTTTTTGCAATGGCGTCGTAAGGACATACGGATTTGCATTTCCCGCATTTGATACACTTTTCCTGATCGATGTGTGAATGTCCGTTTACCATGGAAATCGCTCCTCTTGGACAGACCTCCTGGCATGGATGCGCAAGACATCCCCTGCACATATTGCTCACTTCATACATATTCTCCTCACAGCTATCGCAGGCAGACGGGATTACCTGCATAAGCGGGGGCTCATAATATTTTTCAGAAATATTACTTGCCTCCACGCCGGCTGTCAGATGTACCGGTTTATTCTCCGGACGAAGAGAAAGCCCCATCGCCAGACGCAGCCGTTCTCTTACAATTGCACGGGAACGGTACGTACTCTCGCGGTATTTTTCAGTGTCGTCATTGACGATCATGTAAGGGATTGCCTCCATATCGTCAAGAAGCGTATCTGCATCTGCCTTAAAGCCAAGCTTTGCGACTTCAGTAAATACACGTCTGCGGATATTTCTTACTGGAGTCTGCAGTCCTCTCATGTTCATTTCCATTCGCAAAATCCTCCTCTGTTTTTATCTGTGCATGGAGAAAGAATCTTCATCATAATTGCTCAGATTCTTGTAGATTCCTCTGTCGTCTGCCTCTTTGATCAGAGCGTCTCTTGATTTCTTGGCGAGCATCTGATCCTTGAATGAGCTCGGTCCGCCGACACAGCCTCCGTCGCATGCCATACCCTCGATAAAGTCTTCCGGAAGTCTTCCGACTTTCATGAGCAGCAGCGCCTTCTTACATTCAGCGGCTCCGTTTGCTTTGTATACCTTTACGTCAATATTGTTGCCGGATTCTTTTAAACTCTCCTGTACAGCAGCGGCAACTCCTCCGGAATTTCCGAATCTCTTTCCGAATACGGATGCTTCCTGATATGTATTTTCCACCGGCTCTAAAGCCACGCCTTTTGCACGCATCATAGCGCGGATCTCGCTGTACGTCATGGCATAATCCGCATTGCCCTCGATCTTCTGATCCACGATCTCTGACTTCTTTGCAAGGCAGGGACCGATAAATACCGTTACGGCTTCAGGATCTTTTGCCTTGATCATACGCGATACGGCGCACATCGGGGATACTGTTGTAGAAACTGCATCGCTCAGTTCCGGATAATGTTTACGCACCATATTTACAAATCCCGGACAGCAGGAAGTTACTTTCTTCTTTCCTTCCTGATATGCCTCGCGCCATTCTTCCGCCTCATATTTTGCAGTCAGGTCTCCGCCTAAGCCCACCTCAACAAACTCTGTGAAGCCAAGCTCTTTCATAGCCTTTCTCCAGCTTGCCATTGTGATGTCCGGACCGAACTGTCCTTCCGTCGCCGGCGCAAGCATAGCATACACATGCTTTCCGGACTTGATCGCGTTGATCACGTCAACGATCCATGTCTTGGAACCGATCGCACCGAACGGACAGCTGTGGATACATTTTCCGCAGCGGATACATTTTTCATCATCTATCACGGAAATGCCATACTCGTCGTACGAAATAGCGTCTACAGGACAGCTGAATTTACACGGTCTCTGAAGATGGGCGATAGCATTATACGGACAGGCATCAGCACATTTGCCGCACTCTTTACATTTGGAAGGATCAATGTGTGAACGGTGGCGCCCCGCCTCGATCGCGCCGAACTTACAGGCATTGATGCATGCTTTTCCCAGACAGTTCTGGCAGTTCTCTGTTACTGTATAACTGGAGATCGGGCAGTCCTCACAGGCGGAATTAATAACCTGTATAATGTTTCCGTCATCCTTCACACCGGGCGCTTTGCCTTCGGCAAGGCGTACGCGCTGCCGGATAATCTCTCTCTCTTTATAAATACAGCAGCGGAACTGCGGTGTCGGTCCCGGGATCAGTTTATACGGGATATCATCTTTGCGTTCCTCCAGTTCACCGGCAAAAGCCAGCCTCGCTACTTCTTCCAGCACTGCGTGTTTGATTTTGATTACATTTGCATCTGCGTACCTCAAAACTTCTTCCTCCATAACTATAAATTTTAACGTTACAAAGTACGGTTGCACATACTTTCCTTTCATTAATATACCATGTAAAGCCCATTTTTCCCAGTAATTAATTTAACAAAGCCTGTATAAATTGAGATACAATATTTATAGTTTACATTTTATTCTGCGGAAGAAAGAGAGCTCTTTCTTCTCAACATCCAAACAGTCCCTGAGCATATCGGACGGACTGCATCGCATCTTTGCCATAGAAGTCGGCTCCGATCATATCCGCATAATCCTGATTGAGCACTGCGCCTCCGACCATTACTTTGCACTGCGGTGCGTGTTCTCTCAACAGCTTTATCGTCTCCTCCATACTCACAACTGTAGTTGTCATAAGAGCACTCAGTCCAACCAGCCGAACATTCTTTTCGAGTACAGTATCAACGATCTGTTCCGGCGGCACATCTTTGCCCAGGTCGATGACATCAAAACTGTAATTTTCAAGAAGAACTTTTACAATATTTTTTCCAATATCGTGAATATCGCCTTTTACGGTAGCCAGGACGACTGTACCGATTTTCTCCTGTACTTCCCCGCTTTTATCCATTTTATCTTTCAGGATCCCAAAAGCGCTCTTAGCGGCCTCTGCGCTCATGAGCAGCTGCGGAAGAAAGACAGTCCCTTTTTCAAACCCGTCTCCCACATGATTTAGTGCCGGAATAAGTTCCGCATTGATGATCTCGAGCGGTTCCTGTGTTTTTGAGAGTTCTTCTGTGATCACAGCCGCGTCTTCCTTGAGGCCTTTTTCGATAGATTCTTTCAGACTTGCTGAAGTCTTCTGGGCAGTTCCGGAAGAAGTTCCTCCGCCATTTGCTGTCTGTGTATTGCTGTAATGATTAATATATGTCTCGCAGTTTGCGTCCAGTCCCATCAGGGCGTGATATGCATACCAGGCCTTCATCATGTCTTCGGATGCCGGATTGATGATTCCTGCGCTCAGTCCGTTCATCATTGCCATCGTGTAAAATGCGGCATTTACAACAGGACGCGCCGGAAGGCCAAAAGAAATATTCGATACGCCGAGCACAGTATTGACATCCAGTTCGTCTCTCAGACGGCGAAGTGTCTCAAGTGTTACTTTCGCGCCGTCCGGTTCCGAACTGATCGTCATGGCCAGCGCGTCGATTACAATGTCTTTCTTCTTAATTCCGTATTTCGCTGCCTCCGAGATGATCCGTTCGGCAATGCGGACACGTCCCTCGGCAGTGCCGGGAATCCCCTCCTCATCCAGAGTCAACCCGATGACAACGCCTCCGTACTTCTGGATCAGGGGAAATACTTTATCCATGGATTCCTGTTTACCGCTGACGGAATTGACCATTGCTTTTCCGTTATAGATACGCAGCGCCGCCTCCATCGCGCCGGCATCTACGGTGTCTATCTGAAGAGGCAGATTAACAACACTCTGCAGTGCCTGTATGGTCTCTTTCATCATAGATATTTCATCAATATCCGGCAGCCCCACATTGACGTCAAGGATGTGAGCCCCGCTGTCCTGCTGGGCGATTCCTTCGCGCAGGATGTATTCAAGATCGTGATCTTTGAGTGCTTGTTTGAATTTTTTCTTTCCTGTCGGATTAATGCGCTCTCCGATGATCTTTGAGCCATTTCCGAGAAAAACACTCTGTCCGTAGGAAGATACGATCGTATCACTTTTTTCAGATGGCCGGATGATGTCCGATTTCCTGCACCGTTTCGTCATGGCCTTTATATGTTCCGGCGTAGTGCCGCAGCAGCCGCCGATCACACATGCCCCCATGGAAACAATCTTCTCCATAAATCCGGAAAATTCTTCCGGTGATACATCATAATAAGTCTGTCCGTCTATTTGTTTCGGAAGACCGGCATTTGGTTTGACGATCACAGGAAGGGAAGAATATTTTATATATTCTTCTACGACAGGAAGCATCTGTTCCGGCCCCATTCCACAGTTAATACCCAGTGCATCCACCCGAAGGCCTTCGAGAAGAGCTATAACGGAAGGAACATCCGCACCAGTGAGCAGTTTTCTGCGCTCATCGAAGATGGCAGTTGCAAATACGGGAAGTGAAGTGTTTTCTTTTGCGGCCAGGACAGCTGCTTTCAACTCATAGGTATCACTCATGGTCTCAATGTGGATCAGATCAGCTCCGGCCTCCTCGCCCCAGACCATTACTTCCTTAAAAGCCTCGTAAGCAGTTTCAAAATCCAGGTCTCCCATAGGTTTTAACAGTTTTCCTGTAGGGCCGATATCAAGAGCTGTATATACAGTGCGTTTTTCTCCTCGTGTGCCGGAGGAATCGGTGGATACAGTATCTGCCTCTGCTGCAGCCTCCTTTGCGAGTCTTACGGCAGTTTTTACGATTTCTTCCAGAGAGCATCCGTCCGCATGGAATTTGAGTGCATTAGCCCCGAAAGTATTAGTAAGCACAATATCGCTTCCGGCCTCAATATATCTTTCGTGTATTTCTTTGATCACTTCCGGCCGGAACATATTCCACGTTTCCGGGAGTTCTCCCGGTGCCAGTCCTTTTTCCTGAAGAAGTGTTCCCATGCCCCCATCAAAGAAGAGTAATTCTTTTCCTAATCTGTCTGTGATCATATGTGGTCCTTTCTCATCTTGTCTTTATTTATTGTCTTGTATAAGTCAGTCGAATTTAGTATCCTATCTGCGAAATTCGCAGTCCGTCTTATCACATGCCTCACAGCCGGCAACAGGACATCTTTCCTTTACCGGGCTTGCGCCGATCACTGCCGTAACAGACTTGGACGGTGTCATCATATAACTGTCCGTCATTGTCAGTCCGATCGTTTTTGCGCAGTCCAGCATTTGCATAAGCGGCTTCTGATAGTGGATATCAAAATCTCCGTATCCGGGACTGAAGCGGGGCCTGAGATACAGCCCTTCCCCCTCCAGCTCGTCCCCAAGTTCGAGCTGCTTTTTGTCGCAATATTCTTCAAGGATAGTAGCTGCGCACGCCTGTTGGATCACGGCGTGGCTCATATCCGTCAGTGAGGTCCTTCGGATCAGCTGATCTACTCCCGGACCTAGAGTTGCACCGAAAAGCACAACTTTAACACAGCCTCTCAGATTTCTGGAAAGTCTGTGACTCTCGATTGAAATATTTCCAATCATTATCCTGCCGTCCGAATCCTGTTCCATATCAAAAATGCGGCAGATGGATTTCGGTCCCGCTGCTTCTTCCACTTCGGAAAAAGCATCTTTGATCATCATACGAGTCCTCTCATCTGCCGTATTTCTTCCATATCCCAGATAACGGACGGCTTCTTTCATCCGCCTGTCTGTCATTTTAATCTCCTAAGCCTTTATAATCTCTGATAAATTCTTTACGATCGCCGCAGCCACATCGGGTCTGTTCATTGAATAGATATGTATGTTTTTCACACCATTGGCGAGCAGATCAATGATCTGATCCGTTGCATATACGATTCCGGCCTGTTTCATAGCTGCCGGTGAACTGCCAAAGCGATCCAGTATAGCCAGGAACCTGCGTGGGAAAACTGTCCCTGAGAGTTCCTGACTCTTCTTCATCTGTGAAGCGCTTGTGATTGGCATGATACCGGGAAGGACAGGGACAGTGATTCCTGCTTCCCGAATCCTGTAGAGAAAATTGTAATGGATATCATTGTCAAAAAACATCTGAGTCGTAAGGAAGTCAACACCGCTGTCCACTTTCTGCTTCAGATAACGGATATCGTCTGCCTTATGCTCATTCTCCACATGTCCCTCGGGATAACATGCAGCTCCGATACAGAAGTCACCATGTTTCCTGATTTCCTCTACAAGTTCATAAGCATATCTGAATCGGTCTGCATCCGGGAATGTCAGGCCTTCCGGAATATCGCCGCGCAGAGCAAGGATATTCTCGATTCCCATTTCTTTGAGCTTTTTGATCACATGCCTTACTTCCTCCTTTGTCGAGGAAGCACATGTCAGATGAGCAAGGCTTAATAAATGCAGATCATCTTTGATGTGAGAAGCAATTTTTGCAGTATTCTTACTTGTGCCTCCACCCGCGCCGTAAGTCACGCTGATAAATGCGGGATCCAGTGTGGCGATCTCATCAACAGCATGAACCACCTTACCGTAATCCTCATCTTTCTTGGGTGGAAATACTTCAAAGGATATGTGTATCCTGTCTTCGTTTAATCTGTCAATTATTTTCATCTGGTCTGGCTGCTCCTGTTTTTCTTATGTTATCTACTCACCGATCAGACTCCTGTAGAGATCTTCATACTGCCTTGCCGAGTTCTTCCATGAGAAATCCTGACTCATGGCGCGCTCAACGATCTTATTCCAGTCACGTTTTTTATCGTAATAGATTCTCTCGGCATAGCGTATCGTATTCAGCATCTCGTGTGCATTGTAATTACAGAAACTAAAACCGGTACCTGTCTTTTCATATTCATTGTACGGCTCAACCGTATCCTTGAGTCCGCCTGTCTCCCGGACAATCGGGATTGTTCCATACCGAAGGCTCATGAGCTGGCTCAGACCGCATGGCTCAAACAGCGACGGCATCAGGAATGTATCGCACGACGCATATATTCTGTGTGAGAGTTCGTCGGAATAATAGATGTTTGCCGAAACACGGCCGGAATACTTCCATGCAAAGTGACGGAACATATTTTCATATTTCACATCACCTGTACCGAGTACTACGATCTGAACTGCATCCTGACACAACTCATCCATGATATAGTCAACCAGATCGAATCCCTTCTGGTCTGTCAGACGGGAAACCATACCGATCAACATCACTTTCGGATCTTTCTGAAGGCCGAGTTCTTCCTGAAGAGACGTCTTGTTGATCGGTTTATTCTTTCTGAAATCATCTATTGTAAAGTTTTTTGCAATGCGATTGTCAGTTGCGGGATTCCAGTCATCATAATCAAGACCGTTCACGATACCGCACAGATCGCCGGATCTTGCAGACATAAGCCCGTCAAGCCCTTCTCCATAGAATGGTGTTTTGATCTCTTCTGCATAGCTGCTGCTGACTGTCGTTACTTTATCTGCATATACGATACCGCCTTTTAAAAGGTTGGCATCTTTGTAAGCTTCCATCTTATCCGGCACAAAGTAATACTCCGGAAGTCCGGTGATCCCTCTGACTGTTTTTGTATCCCACACTCCCTGGAACTTCAGGTTATGTATCGTCATGATAGTCTTGATCCCGCGGTAATATTCACCCAGATATCTAAAGTTATCGAGGTATACCGGGATCAGTCCGGTCTGCCAGTCATGGCAGTGGATGAGGTCCGGTCTGAATCCGATCACAGGCAGAATACTCAGAACAGCTTTTGAGAAGAAAGCAAATTTCTCAATCCCCCACTTCGGATCGCCGTCATACGGTGCAAATCCACTGAAATAGTGTTCATTATCAATAAAGTAAAAAGTGATGTCATTGAGCACAGTCTTCAGTACGCCTACATATTGATCCTGTCCGGCGATATCCATGTAGAAATGAGTAACATATTCCATTCTGTCTTTCCATTCCTGTTTCATGCAGGTATATTTGGGAATCACTACACGGACATCATACTTCGATTTATCAAAATCTTTCGGGAGAGAACCGACAACATCGGCAAGTCCTCCTGTCTTGATAAACGGAACACACTCTGATGCAGCAAACAAAATGTTCTTCATATTACGATCCTCCATTTTCTGCCTTTTCTCGCCACAAAAGGCATCTTATCACTTGCTATTATACCCCATTCCCTGCATATTGCAAAGGATTTTATCATTTTATCTCTTACGGCGGTATTCAAGCTGGATTGTATCTGCGATCAATGCAATAAATTCAGAGTTCGTCGGTTTCCCCTTCCCAGTGCTTACTGTATACCCGAACAGCTCGTCCAGTGTGTCAAGCTTTCCTCTGCTCCATGCCACCTCGATGGCATGCCGTATGGCTCGCTCCACACGGCTGGAAGTCGTCTGATACTTCTTTGCCACCGTAGGATAAAGTATCTTTGTTATGGCATTTAAAACATCCATATCGTTTACTGCCATTATGATCGCATCTCTCAGATAATGATAACCTTTGATATGAGCAGGTATTCCTATTTCGTGGAGCATATTTGTGACACGGCTCTCCAGATTCTCTGTTTTCAGAGTATTATCTGTCGTAATGTCGTCATTCTTCCTTTCCGGATTTCTTGACTGATTTCTTACGGATTTTATCCGTTCAAGCAGCATCCTGTTGTTGAACGGTTTCATAATATAGTAATTTGCGCCTTTGTCAAATGCGTCTTCAGTGATCTTTTCCTGGCCGACCGCTGTGATCACAATAAAATACGGATGTTTGCTGACAGTATTGTCCTGTCCTACTTTCTCCATCACCGTCAGTCCGTCCATTTTCGGCATGATCAGATCGAGAAGAACAACATCCGGTTTTCTGTCCTTGATGATCTGACACATTTCCTCGCCGTTTTTGGCCTTACCGACCAGATCCAGCTCTTTGTCCGTGCTGATGATCTCGTCAAGAACATCCAGTATTTTCTGATTATCATCAGCGATGGCCACACGCAAATGCTCCATTTTCTCCTCTCCTTTAGATCTGAGTACCTCCCTTAAAACGCCACTCGCTTATTATATCCGCGCAAAAATGCAGAATCAAGAATATTTTGTAGCACTAATTCGACACTGTTTTCGACGATTCAGACGATTCGACCTGGTTCAGCATATTTTCTATAAATATGCCATATCCCTTTGTCGAATCCTGCACGAACACATGTGTCACTGCTCCGATCAGTTTCCCGTTTTGTATGATCGGGCTCCCACTCATTCCCTGGATGATACCTCCTGTTTTTTTCAGAAGTTCCGGATCAGTCACCTGGATTACAAGTCCTTTATTAACCTCAGATGATGTCATGTCGATATCTGTCACCTTGATATCATATTCTTTTATCTCATTGTCAATATAACAGCGGATTTTTGCATCTCCAATTTCGATTTCGTCTTTTGACGCCGTTTCAATGGGAATCTGTTCGTCAAAAAGTTCATCGATCTTTTCAATAGTTCCATAAATTCCTGTCTCTGTATTTTTGTCGATCGTGCCGAGTATATTATATTTGTTGTATACAATGATTCCTTCCATTGTTCCCGGCGAACCACTGTAGCCTTTTGTGATATCCTGTATACTCGTACGATAGACCCTCCCGCTGTCGATCGTCATGAGCATATTAGTATCCGTATCACTGATCCCATGGCCAAGGGCACCAAACCGGCTCTGTTCCGTGAGAAACGTGATCGTACCAAGGCCTTGGACATTGTCGCGGACCCATATCCCCAGCTTGTATTGCCCAGGCTCGCATTCAATCGGACTGATCTTTCTATCCATCGTATCTTCTCCTCTGCGCAGCGTGAGGACAACATCATCACCGTCGATCTGATCGACCGCGCTTAGAAGGTCTGCTTTTCCTGAGATTTCATGATGATTCACGGCTGTGATGTAATCACCGGACTCGACTACATCCGCTGCAGGTTCATGTTCCTTCCCGTCGATTCCTTCAATTTTTTCCGTATTCAGCACCATGACACCGTCCGTTTCCATATAGATGCCGACAGGCATTCCTCCGAGAAGAACTGTATCATTTTCAGCTGACGATGTGCTTGCCTCTGTCTGCCAGAGTGCTTTTTCTTCCTGCCATGTCTGTATTTGATTCCACACAACAACGCCGGAAAGAAACAGAAAAGCCCATAGCAGCGCCCGGCCCGCTCTCTTTTTCCGGCTTACCGCCATATTTTCACATCCTTTCCTGACCTGATCTATATGCAAAGCGCCTGCATACGTAACTAAAAAGAAACGGATACACATTGCCGTATCCGTTTCTATTATGTGTGGTTTTTTCTGTTTTCACACTGGTATTATCTTTCACCCTTTGCCAGTTCTTTCATTTCTTCTGCACTTTTCAAAATAGAATCCGTGACTTTTGAGCCTCCGAGTATCCGGGCCAATTCTCTTATAGAAGCATCCTGATCCAGACGCTCGATCCTCGTTTTCACAGAATTATCTTCCGCATTTTTTTCAATCAGGAAATGAATATCTGCAGCCGCGGCAATCTGAGGAAGATGAGTGATACATATTACCTGACGGCTTCTCCCGATCAATCGGAGTTTTTCCCCGACTTTGTCCGCGGTAATACCTGATATTCCTGCATCTATCTCGTCAAAAATCAATGTGGGAGTATCTTCTTCATCAGCCAGTACGGTCTTGATCGCCAGCATGATCCTGGAAAGCTCACCGCCTGATGCAATATTGGCCAGCGACCGGAGTGGTTCTCCTGGGTTCAGGGCAATATAGAATTCAGCCTCATCCCGCCCGTTTGCGCTGCATCGTCCGGTATCTGTAAGACGGATCTCAAGTCTCGTGTCCATGAAATTCAATTCCTGCATCTGCTTTTTGATTTCATCGGAAAAAATATCGGCATACTTTGCACGTATCCTATGAAGTGTTTCTGATACATTATCTGTCTCTGCCTTTGCTTTTCTCAGTTTTTCTTCCAGCTCCTGCATAAAAGCGTCGTAATCATTCAGCTCTTCTATTCTCTGTTTTTTCCTTTCGCAGTATGCCAGGATATCACTTACAGTTTTTCCATATTTTGCTTTCAGATGATTGATCAGATTCAGCCTTTCCTCTGTCTCATTAAACTCTTCTTCGGAAAACTCAAAAGTTTTGGCATATTCAGAGAGTTCGCGGTTAAAATCGTTGAGAAGGCCGTCTGCATCCAGTAGCTGGCTGTACAGCTGGGCGGCACTGTCATCAAAGTCCGCGATTTCCTGAAATGCACGGATTGCCCGGCTCAGGCAGTCACTTGCATTTGCAGACAGGTCCTCGGAAGTATATCGATAGGTTTCAGCAATGGCTTCTGTGACTTTTCTGCTCTCTGTCATCCGCCGGTAGATCTGTTCAAGCTCCTCATCTTCCCCCTCTTTCAGAGCAGCCTCTTCGATCTCATTTACCTCGAA
The DNA here is from genome assembly GCA_946499505.1 of uncultured Lachnoclostridium sp. GTDB lineage: Bacteria > Bacillota > Clostridia > Lachnospirales > Lachnospiraceae > Mediterraneibacter. Next base: position 14,716 of record CAMMSL010000030.1, on the reverse strand, counting down.
TTCGGCAAGGGAAAGTTCTCTTCTTCTGCTCTCATCGTCAAGAGATGCCTCTTCCAGTTGTCTGCTGACCTTCTGATATGTATGATAGACTTCTGCCATGCGTTCTTTTACCGGACTTATCTCTTCCCCTGAAAAAAGATCCAGGAGCGCAAGATGATTTTTGCGCTTCAGCAGAGTCTGATTGTCATGCTGGCCGTGAATATCGATCAGAAGAGAGGCTGCTTCCCTGAGTGTTCCCATGCTTACAGTCTCCCCGTTGATCCTGCTGATACTCCGTCCTTCCATAAGCCTGCGGCTCAGAGTAATCATGCCTTCATCCGGGAAAATATCCATTGATTCTAATTTTTTCCGAATCCTGTCGTCCTCAATCGTAAATGTAAGTTCGACAAGGCCGCTGGACGCTCCGTTTCTGAGCATATCTGCACTGTATCTTCCACCGAGCGCAAGACTGACCGAACCCATAAGGATAGATTTCCCCGCGCCGGTCTCACCGGTAAGTATATTCAGCCCTGGGCCGAAATCAACTTCTGTCTCATCGATCAATGCAAGATTTTTTACATGAAGATTCTGTAGCATAATTTATCCCTGTACTCCTTTTGAAACGATCCTACGGATCTTCTCCATAACAATTGATGTATCTTCTGCCGTACGTATCGCACACATGATCGTGTCATCCCCTGCAATGCAGCCGACAACTTCATGCCACTTCATGGCATCCACAGCAGCTGCAACTGCCATTGCCATTCCGGATACAGTCTTAATGACAAGAATATTCTGTGCCTTATCCATTGAGACATAACCGTCGCGCAGTACACGGATGTATTTTTCATTCATTTCAGGTTCTTCCTGTCTGTGGATGACGTATTTCTGTTTTCCTCCGCTGACTGAAATCTTTGTCAGCTTCAGGTCACGGATATCTCTGGAAACAGTTGCCTGTGTCACCTTGAATCCGGCATTATTCAGGTATTCTGCAAGTTCTTCCTGTGTCTCAATATCATACTGGCTGATTAGTTCAATGATTTTTGCATGTCGGCTGACTTTCATCTTTCTCTAATTTCCTTTCATTTTTCTGCGCATCGTTATCATGAAACTCTCACGGCTGAGTTTGATGAGTCTCGCCGTCTGTTCTGCCTTTCTGATGCAGACTTTCTCGCCTGTTACAAGCGTTGTCTGTTCTGCCCCGTCGAAACAGAGAGAGACCTGCTCCTGTCTGCCATAACGCCCTTCGCAGATCTCCACCTCGATTGTATCGCCGGCCGAGAGCACTACACTGCTGGTATTGAGTGCATGGGAACAGATCGGGGTGACCACGATCATCTTTGCCGTTGGCTCAACCACCGGTCCTCCTGCTGAGAGGTTATAACCGGTACTGCCTGTAGGAGTGGAGAGTATCACACCGTCTGCATGATAGGTGTTGAGAAGTGTGCCATTTACGTAGATGTTAAAACTTACGATCCTTACCTTTCCCTCTCTAGCAAGTACGATGTCATTCATGGCAATATCTGTCCTGGAACCCCGGAACGAGCCCTCCAGCATCATACGCTCTTCGATGTCAGGTTTCCCTTCAAAAAGCCGGTCAAGAGCCGGTTTAAAATCTTTGAGCTCCACATCGGTCAGATACCCGAGCGTGCCCAGATTAATGCCCAGGAGAGGCAGTGTGTTTTTGCCGAGATCACGAACAGCACGGATCAGCGTGCCATCCCCGCCGAGTACGAGCCCGCACCCGGCGTCCTCAGGAACGGTTCCCGGGATAATATGCCCTTCACTGTCTTTTTCCGAAACATAACATTTTTTCCCATTGCTTTCAATATATTGTCTGATCTCGTTAGTAATTTTAAAATCCGGATCTTTTAATTTATTCGTAATAATATAAAAACCGTCCATCCTATACCTCTTGTAGTTTATTTTGCCAGTGTCTCAAATGCATTTCCTACAACTGTCTCCGGATCGATACCGTGGTTTTTCCCTGTCTCCTCTGCACATTTTCTGAGATGAATCAGATACTCGATATTTCCTTCCGGACCTTTGATCGGCGAAAAATCAAGGGCACAGAGATCAAATCCGATGGACATAGCATAATCCATTACTTTGCGGATTACTTCCAGATGGGTGCTCTTCTCACGTACAACGCCTTTCTTTCCCACTTTTTCCCTGCCTGCTTCAAACTGAGGCTTGATCAGCGCCACAATCTCTCCATTGTCTCTCAGATAATCACGGATCGGCGTCAGCACTTTTGTCAGCGAAATAAAAGAAACGTCGATCGAAGAAAAATCCACAGGTTCTCCGATGTCATCCGGTGTGACATAACGGATGTTTGTCTTTTCCATGCAGACAACCCTCGGATCGTTCCGCAGCTTCCAGTCCAGCTGGCCGCGGCCTACATCGATGGCAAACACTTTCCTGGCACCGTTTTGCAGCATACAGTCTGTAAATCCTCCGGTTGAAGATCCGACATCAGTACATACTTTGTCCTTTACGTCCACATCAAAATTTGCCAGCGCTTTCTCAAGCTTGAGACCTCCGCGGCTTACATACGGGAGTGTATGGCCACGGACTTCGATGGTTACTTCCGGAGCAAATGTACTCCCCGCCTTGTCCTCTCTCTGGCCGTCGACAAATACATTTCCCGACATGATTACGGCTTTCGCCTTCTCGCGTGATTCCGCCAGATTTCTCTTTACAAGTAATACATCCAAACGTTCTTTCATATTATCTGTCCTTTATCATCAAATAGTCAGAGATCGTCTGCTTCACGATCGTATCACAGTCCAGCCCGACCTCTTTTCTGAGGATTTCTACATTTCCATGTTCTACATAATCGTCTGAAATCCCGATATTGCGAACATGCACATCCAGCTTTGCGGAAGACACATAGTCCATTACCTGTTCGCCGAATCCGCCTGTCAATACATTCTCCTCGATCGTCACAAACAGACAGTGGTCTTTTGAAAGGTGTTCCAGCATTTCTTTGTCAAAAGGCTTCACAAATCTTGCATTGACCAGGCTGCAGCTGTAGCCGGTCTCCTTGATCTTCCGCCTGACACGATCTGCCAGTTCCGACATATGTCCTACAAAGATGATTGCGATATCCTCTTCTTCATAGAGTATCTCGCTTTTGCCATATTCAACCGGAGCTCTGAATTCCCGCATTCCTTCGTATGCGCTGCCGCGCGGATACCGGATTGCGATCGGATACTGGAAGTCAACGGCAAAGCGGATCATATCCGCCATTTCCCAGCGGTTCTTCGGTGAGATAATCGTCATATTCGGAATAGTCGACAGGAAAGACAGGTCAAAGACTCCCTGATGTGTTTCACCGTCGCTTCCCACAAGTCCTGCCCGGTCCACTGCGATCACTACCGGAAGGTTCTGGAGACAGACGTCGTGAAGTGTCTGGTCATAGGCTCTCTGCAAGAAAGAAGAATAAACGGCGAACACTGGCTTCATGCCGCCTGCCGCAAGTCCTGCAGCAAATGTCATAGCATGTTCTTCTGCAATCCCCACATCAAAAAACCGGCTGGGAAAATGCTTTGCAAAGGTTGAAAGCCCTGTTCCGTCCGCCATGGCAGCTGTGATGGCAACAACTCTATCATCCTTTTTCGCAATATCTGTGAGCACTTTTGAAAAAACTTGTGTGTAGCTGTCTGTCGAGCTGACTTCCGTGGGTTCACCCGTCTCGATCTGAAAGGGACCTGTTCCATGGAATTTTGCAGGGTTCTCTTCTGCCGGCGGATATCCTTTTCCTTTTTTAGTTATAACATGTACGAGTACTGCATGATCTACACGTTTTGCCTCGTTGAATACTTTCACAAGCTTGCGGATATCATGTCCGTCTACCGGACCGAGATAGGTAATATCCATATCTTCAAAGAACATACCCGGTACAAGAAGCTGTTTAATACCGCTCTTTGTTCTTCGGAGCTGGCTGACAATCCGGTCGCCTTTCCGAGGAATTTTCTTCAGTGTATCTTCGAGGCCCTTTTTTATGTCCGTATACGCCTGCGCAGTCCGGATCCCGTTCAGGTATCTGGACATACCTCCCACATTTTCTGATATTGACATATTGTTATCGTTGAGAACGATAATAAAATTGCTCTTCAGTCTTGAAGCATTGTTCAGCGCTTCGTAAGCCATACCGCCTGTCAGGGATCCGTCTCCGATCACCGACACAACAGTGTGCTCTTCTCCTCTGAGTTCCCGTGCAGCTACATAGCCGAGGCCGGCAGATATGGACGTGGAACTGTGCCCTGTATCGAAGGCATCGCAGTCGCTTTCTTTTCTCTTCGGGAATCCGCTCATTCCCCCATATTTACGCAGACTGTCAAAGCCGTCCCGACGGCCTGTGAGCAGCTTGTGCGTATAAGACTGATGCCCCACATCCCATATCAGTTTATCTTCAGGGAAATCAAGAGCTAAATGCAATGCCATCGTAAGTTCGACAACTCCCAGATTAGATGCAAGATGCCCGCCTGTACGGCTGATCTTCTCGATCAGGAACCGGCGAATTTCATCTGCGAGAAGTTTAAGCTGCTCCCCGTTTAATTTTTTTATATCATTTGCCTGACGGATCATTTCAAGTACCATAACGATCCTCCTTGTCTTCCCCGTTTATTTTTCTCTGTATACGAGCCATTCCAGCAGTTCATTCAGAAATGTATTCTCGTTCTTCATTCCTTTAAGTGTATCGAGAGCCTCTGATGTCAGACGTTTTACTTCTTTCCTTGAATCTTCTATACCTCTTAAAGTTACATAAGTAGTCTTTTCATTTTTTTCGTCACTGTGTACCGGTTTGCCCAGCATTTCCGTAGTGCTTGTGACATCAAGAATATCATCCTGGATCTGGAATGCCATTCCCACTTTTCCTGCGATCTCTTCAATCTTTAAGACCTCTTCATCAGATGCACCTGCGAGAACAGCTCCGATCATGACAGACGCCTCTATAAGTGCTCCCGTCTTCAGCCGGTAGATAAAATCAAGCATATCACCTGTTATTTTGTGCCCGGATTCTTTGACATCTACTACCTGGCCGCCGATCATTCCATAAATTCCGGCCTTACCAGCCAGAATATTGAGTGCTCGTCCGATCATAAGACTTTTTTCGGGCTCCAGTTCGAATGCAGAACATGCCGTCTCAAATGCATAGTTCAGGAGAGCATCTCCTGCAAGGATTCCCATGTCCTCCCCGTAGACGACATGGGTTGTCTTTCTTCCCCGCCGATAGTCGTCATTATCCATAGCGGGGAGATCATCATGTACCAGGGAATAGGTATGGATCATTTCGATCGCAGCCATAAACGGCTCGATCAGTTTTCCCTTACCTCCAAATAATTCAAAAGATTCCCGCATCAGCATGGGACGAAGGCGCTTTCCGCCTGCCATCAGGCTGTATTCCATAGCTTCCGTAATAACTTTTTGATATCCTTTCTGCTCAGGCAGAAATTTCTCTAATATACCCTCGATCGATTCGATTCTTTTCTGATATTCTTCTTTAAAATTCATGAGTTTCTCCATCTTCGTCCAGAACAAGGACTTTCTTTTCTACTTCATCGATTGTCCGGTTGCACTCCTTTAAAATTTTCATCCCTTTGTTATACAGGTCAAAAGACTGCTCCAGCGTCACATCGCTGTCCTCCATCTTTCTGATCACTTCCTCGAGATTCTGAAACATCTCTTCCAGATTTTCTTTCTTATCCGTTTCCTCTGCATTTTCTACTGCAGTTTCTGTTGCTTTACTCGCAGTATCGCCCACTTTACGGCCTCCTTATTCTTCTATTTGATTTCTTCTCCAGTCCCTGTGACCAATGCATGTATCCTTCCGTCACTGACAAAAACGTCTAGTTTAGTCCCGTCACTGACCTGCCGGATACTCCTGACATTTTCCCCGTTTTGATTTTGTATATAGGAATAACCGTGACTGAGTTTTTCTAAAGGTGACAATCCTTTCATCTTTTCCACACATAATGCCAGTCTGTGCTTCTCTCTGTCGAGCCGGTTCTTCATCAGCATCCTGAAACGTGTTTCCAGATCTGCCGCATATTGTCTGCTTTCGTTTAGCTTCTGCCGGGGATGTGCATAGTCGAGCCTCATCCGCAGCCGGTCAAGTACGGCACGTTTCTCTGATATTTTCAATGTAATCTGTCTTTGCATGGATTCCTGATATATGCGCATCCGTTCTTTTGCTTCTCGAAGATCATAGACTGCGAGTTCTGCAGCCGCCGATGGCGTCGGTGCACGAAGGTCTGCAACAAAATCTGCGATCGTAGTATCTGTCTCATGTCCGACCGCAGAAATGACCGGTATACTGCACTCAAAAACAGCTCTGGCGACAGGCTCTTCATTAAACGCCCAAAGATCTTCGATACTTCCGCCGCCCCTTCCCACGATCATTACATCCACTTTTTTCTTCTCAAGTGCGCGAATTCCCCTGACAATACTTTCCACAGCACCCTCGCCCTGTACCTGTGCAGGATATAAAATGATCTGTACATATGGATTACGGCGCCCGGCAATATTAATGATATCCCGGACAGCAGCTCCCGTGGGCGCTGTGACTACTCCGAGCGTATGGATATATTTGGGAATCGGCTGCTTGTATTCCTGGGCAAACATGCCCATTTCTTCCAGTTCTTTCTTCAGAGCCTCAAATTTCTCATAGAGTGCACCTGCACCGTCCAGCATGATCTCCCTTGCATAAAGCTGATACTGACCGCTCCTTTCATACACGCTGACAGAGCCGAGTACGATAACCTGCTGTCCTTCCTGTAACCGAAAAGAAAGCCCTGACCTGTGGCCTGCAAACATGACGCAGGCGATCATGCCGGACTCATCTTTTAATGAAAAATATATATGCCCTGATGTATGATATTTACAGTTGGATACTTCACCCTTAACATAGATACGGTTCAGCATGAAGTCCTGTGTAAACATATTTTTGATATAAGAATTGACCTGCCTCACCGTGTAGACATTTTTCATTTTCAGGACTCCTGTTTTGCAACTTTACCAAGCACACCATTGACAAAGGAAGAACTGCTGTCGCCGCCAAATCTTTTTGCCAGTTCTACGGCCTCATTGATCGCGACGCCTTCTGGCACGTCGTCATCCCATTTCATCTCATAGACGGCAAGACGCAGAATTGTAAGATCTACCTTGTTCATTCTGGTCGTCTTCCATCCTTTTGATGCGTCATTGAGCAGACGATCGATCTCTTCTACGTGAGAAATCACGCCTTTATACTTTTTCTGTATATCATCCTTGTTTTTTGCGCTGGCATTCTCGATAGAATCGAAATAATACTGCAGATGCTCCGGCATCTCTTCTGCATCGTTAAATTCAATCTGGAAAAGCATCTTAAATACATGCTCTCTCAGCTCTGATCTAGTCATAGTAATTTTCTCCTTCTGTCATAACTATAGAAAAAGGATGTCTTGCGACATCCTCTATTATACAACACAGGGTGCATAATTTGCAATAACACCCGAAACGGATCAATCCTGTTTCTCCATCTCGACCCCGGCCACTTTAATATTGACATCAGCAACCTCAAGGCCTGTCATATTTTCAACGGCATTCTTTACTTTCTCCTGAACTTTTCCGGTCACATCGACAATGCTGTAATTATATTTGATGTTAAGTGCAAGGGATACTGTAACCACACCCTCAAGAACATCTACTTTTACGCCCTTTGAAAGGTTCTTGATTCCGAGTTTTCCGATCACCTCATTGGTGATATTGCCGGCCATGGAAGCAACGCCTTCAACTTCTGTAGCCGCAAGTGCTGCAATGATCGCAACTACTTCATCAGCGATCTTCACTTCACCCAGACTTGCCTCGTTCTGTATCGTATAAGTGTTCTTTTCGTCCTTAGCCATCTTCAAAACCTCCCGTTTTGTCTAATCTCTTTCCCCATTATAGCAAATATCCGTTCATTTGCAAAGGAAAACCTTTTATGAGCGCCCGAATTCAGAGAGGATGAGACCTTCGTTGCGTTCCTGTGTCATACGGATACTCCACTCATGGACAAACAGGAGAAGCGGACGGTCTTTTAAGTCTTTGATCTTCTTCATATCCGAGGTTCCGCTGACATGATCGAGGTCAATATTCTCGTTTTCGATCCAGCGGATATGTTCATACGGGAGATTCTCAAGGATGATCTCAACATTGTATTCATTTTTCAATCTGTATTTCAGCACGTCAAACTGCAGCACACCAACGACTCCGACAATGATCTCCTCCATACCGGTGTTGTACTCCTGGAAGATCTGGATCGCACCTTCCTGTGCAATCTGATTGATGCCTTTTACAAACTGCTTTCTCTTCATCGTGTCCACCTGACGCACTCTTGCAAAATGCTCCGGTGCAAATGTGGGAATCCCCTCAAAGGCAAACTTTTCTTTCGATGTAGTCAGTGTGTCTCCGATAGAAAAAATCCCCGGATCAAAAACGCCGATAACATCTCCTGCGTATGCTTTGTCAATGATCTTCCGTTCACTGGCCATCATCTGCTGGGACTGCGAAAGCCTTACATCTTTGCCGCCCTGCACATGATAGACTGTCATTCCGGCGTCAAACTCGCCGGAACAGATCCTCATAAAAGCGATTCTGTCTCTGTGTGCTTTATTCATATTCGCCTGTATCTTGAAGACAAATGCCGAAAAATCCTCTTCTGTCATCGGATCGACCGCTCCGTGGTCAGACATACGCGGAAGCGGCGATGTCGTCATGGCAAGGAAATGCTTTAGAAATGTCTCCACCCCGAAGTTTGTCAGCGCCGAGCCGAAAAATACTGGAGAGAGCTGCCCTTTATCCACAAGTTCCTGGTCAAATTCCGCTGATGCACCGTCAAGAAGTTCGATTTCTTCCTCCAATGTAACCTTTGCCTCTGTACCGATCAGCCAGTCCACCTCCGGATTATTTATGGATACTTTCTTTACCTCACCCATAGATGTACCTTTCCTGGTATCAGAGAACAGATCCACCTCTTTCTCCTGACGGTCGTAGACACCTTTAAATGCTTTTCCAGAGCCGATCGGCCAGTTGATCGGGCAGGTCGGGATCCCCAGCTCTTTTTCGATATCATCCAGCAGGTCAAATGTGTCTTTCGCATCCCTGTCCATCTTATTAATAAAAGTAAAAATAGGGATATGTCTCATGGCACATACCTTGAACAGCTTCCTCGTCTGTGCCTCCACACCTTTTGATGCATCGATCACCATAACCGCCGAATCTGCCGCCATCAGTGTACGGTACGTATCTTCGGAGAAATCCTGATGTCCCGGTGTATCCAGAATATTGATACAATATCCATCATAATTAAACTGCAGCACAGAAGAAGTTACGGAAATACCTCTTTCTTTCTCGATTTCCATCCAGTCAGAAACAGCATGTTTCGCCGTCGCCTTGCCTTTTACTGATCCCGCCGTATTGATGACTCCGCCATAGAGAAGGAATTTCTCTGTAAGTGTCGTCTTACCTGCATCCGGATGAGAAATAATGGCAAATGTTCTTCTCTTTTTTATTTCACTCTTAATATCAAACATACTAATTCCCTTTCCTGACACTATAGCAGCGCCGGCTTTATCACCGGCGCCCTATGAAATTCCCGGAGCCTGTCTCCGGGCATGCTTATTCAGTTTAGCATATCTGAACCGATACTTCAACTATTCAACAGCTGCACTTATCCACGAATTTAGCTTCTGTACTTATTCATGAATCGGTGTTATCACGATATTTTCCGGCGCAATATCGGTTTTCCTTGTTACGATATCCTCAATCTGTGCCCGGTTTGCATCTGTCAGTTCGTCTGCTTTTACAACAATATCTGCAGAATCGTTATCCAGGCTGACTACAGACTCCGAAAATCCTTTCGATGACATGAGCGTTTCGATCGCCGCCTCCTGTTCGGCTATTTCCGTGATCCTGACCATCTGATCTACAGCATCCTGTTTCTCTGCATCGCTTAAATTCGTGTTATCGATAATAGCCTGAAGTGTTTCTTTGTTTTCTGCCCTCACCTGTTCTCTCGTTACTTTTGCCTGGGCTACAGTTTCCTCTGCAGTACCGCTTGTAAGAACTGCTTCACCGGGAGTTCCTTCCACATCTGAATCATTGCTCTCAATATCTTCTGTCGAACTTTCAATGTCATCCTGTGAAATATCCAACAATTCCTGATTCGCAAGATCTGCATTTGCTTCCGTCGTGCCGTCTCCGCTCTCACCGAACAGAATACCGGAATAGTTCAGGTATCCGGCAATGGCGATCATAACCGCCAGCGTTGCGATGATGATCTGATTTTTTTTGAATAATCGTTTCACTTTTCATCCTCCTTTTATGTATCAAGCCCGTTTCATTATTTTTATCTTATGCGCTTCTACACCGAATAATGCCTGAACTGCTTCCGTAATATTCTGCGCTACGACTGCGTTTCCGCCTCCATCTGCGATCACCACTACTCCTTCAATCTCCGGTGACAGCTCCTTGCTCACATAAGGCGTAGAAGAGCCATCGGAATCCTGCTCATAAATGCTCGTCTTGTCAGAGGTGCTCTCCTCAACTGTACGTGTACCTCCCGCGCTGTCCTCCTCTTCTGTTGTCTGGGAAGAAGCGGACTGGTCCTTCTCTATGATTTTCTGACCTCCGGATTTCAGTGTGATCATAACAGTCACTTCCCCTACTCCGTCCACCTGTCTTAAGATCTCTGCTGTCTTTTCCTCGAGATAGGCTTCATATTCTCCCACTGCTGTGCCGCTTTCGCCTGCTGCAGTCGTGGAAGTGCTTTCGGCTGTGTCTGTACCGGTCTGATCTGATGTTGGAAAAGGAAATACAGCGACAAACAGCAGCATTCCCACAAGAAACAGAATCAGAAGATGATTCTTCTTCGGCAGTTTTTCTCCCGACCGAAAATTTTGCAGCCATTCTTTCCATTTATTATTGTCCAATCTCTATCTCCCCCACCTCGATCCGGCTGTTTCCATCTTGCCCGTCTCCTTCCTCTATGTTTTCTTCTGTCTGAAGATAATCTGAAAGTGCCGAATCTGTATAGAGTTCTTCCACTTTTTCGATCTCCTGTTTTTCCAGTTCGTATTCATTGCTTTTATAAAGTGTCTCAAATCGTTCTTTCATTCCTGTCAGATTTAGAAGTGGAGTAGCCAGCAGAAGAATGAGGATCAATCCGGAAAAAAAACGGATATACTTCCCGTAATCTTTCCCGGGTACAGCATGCATTACAGCAGCTGTGACGATCAGATACACTGTAATATTCTGTATCCATCTGTAAATCTGTTGAAACATAACATTCAGCTCCTCTCTCGTGATCAGGAAGTGGATGCAGCAACGATTGCTATAGTGATCATGAAAAGCAGTCCTGCAGTAAAGATCACTTTCACCATGATCTCATATCCTTCACTGACACCACTGATACATGTAGTGATCCGCTTATCCGATACAGGCTGCACGAGTGCAGCAGCAAGTTTATACATAAATGCCATGATCAGCATCTGCAGGATCGGTACGGCACAGATAGCTATAGTGATCACTGCTCCCGCCATACCAATCCCATTTTTTATCAGGACTGCCGTTCCCAGCACGACCTCGGCAACTCCGCCCACAGCATTTCCGACCCAGGGCAGAGCTTCAGCCGTACGTGTAAGAGCACTTCTCTTTACCGCATCGATGGCCGGAGCAAGCAGTCCCTGTACTACATTTACACTGACAACACAGATGAGAAGCGTCTTCAGGATCCAGGATACTGCTTTACGGATGAGGTCGGCAAATTCTGAGAGAAAATCTTCGCCAGTCAGATTTCCCAGCACGCGTACCATGATGTAAATATTTACGACCGGGAGCAGGAACCGGACGATCACCAGTTCCACTACATAGATGAGAAACAAGATCACATTATAAAAAAAGAGTGATGTCACGCTCCCTGATGCAAATGCCACTGCCAGAAAATAACTTGGACAGAGTACTCTCATAAAATCTACCAAAGCGTTCAGTCTGTCTTCCAGTCCTTCAGCAGATATCCTGAAAGAAGTAAGACATAAAGTGATAAGCAGCATATACATAATATAAAAGCTGATATCCGAGATCTGCCTGCTCTTAAATGCGCCCGCAAAGTTACTGAATACAGCCGCAGTCAACGCTGTCATCAGGACAAATACAAGACTTCTCCGGTTGTAATCAAATTCGTATGATATCTGATCTGTCAGAAACCGCAGAAATATGCGTATCGTTTCTGTCATATTCCCTGACATCAATGCGGAAAACACATCACTAAATGATATCTTTTCCTGAGGGAACATCCGGTCCAGATTTTCCTCGATCTCATTGAAATCAAATTCTGCGAGAAGTGCATCCTGAATTTCATCCTGCAGAATGTCCGTTTCCGAACCTTCTTCCGCATTCACGATCTTTGTTCCCAGCCCGAAGACGATCAAGACCAGCAATATCGTGAACAGGAATCTGCCCTTTCTGCCACTCATGCCAGAAACTCCTGGATAGTCTGGAGCAGTGCGAGGAGCACAGGCAGTCCGAGCACAAGGATCGTCAGCTTTCCAAAGATCTCAATCTGCCCTGCCAGAGTCTGATACCCTGCATCCTTGCAGATTCCTGATGAAAATTCTGCGATATATGTGATCCCGATCATTTTGAACATAGTAGACAGATATCCTGTATCCAGGTCAATATAGGATGTGATCTGCTCCAATGTACTGATAAAGATTCCGAGTCTCTCCACGATCAGCGAAAACAGGATTACTCCTGTTGCGACACAGACATAAATGCCGTACTCTGCCTTTCCTGCTTTCATCTGCACTGCAAGGACTGCACCGATCACACCAATGATCCCCGCCTGTATCATACTCATTCTTTTCCCTCCTGTTCTTAAAATCCATGGAAGCATTTTATAGTGCAAACAGCTGACGGATCGTCTGAAACAGATCGTAAATATACGGCAGCACCCACGAGAGTACAAGGATCAGTCCTGCCAGACTGGCCAGAAACGCCTGCTCTTCTCTGCCACTGTGCTTGAGTACCTGACTGAGGATCGATACAAGGATCCCGACCGCAGCTATTCGAAAAATCAGATTGATATCCATGTTTCCTCCCATTTCAGATCAGGATCACTATGAGAAAAATCCCGCTCATCACTCCCAGGCAGCTGCCAATACGAGTTTTTGCTGCCAGCCCTTCTCTGAGCTTTTCAATCTCCAGATCTACCCGGTTCAGATACATTTGCAGTGTGTGATCCAATGTATTCTGTTCGAGGCTCCCCAGAAATGTCCCGGGTTCTTTCATTAAAATTGAATGTTCCTGCTTTAATCCCAGCGGTTTTAAATATCTGTCAACACAACGGCTCCATGTTCTTGCGAACCCACTCTCTTCTCTCATTTCTACCGCTCGGGCAGTCTCAAGAAGCCATGTGCGGTATGGTTTTTTTACCCGTCTCGCCACCTCTGTAAATATTTCAGGCAGAGGGGCATGCGTATAAGCAATCTCACCTTTGATCAAACTGAAAATATATCTTAAATAAAGCATTTTTTCCAGATATGCTTTCAGCTCCCTGCAGTAAACATACCCGGCACCGGTTGTCGCGGTAAGAATCAATATCCCGCCTATCACTCTCTGCACAGCACGCTCCCCCGTTCATCATAGATTCTACGGATTTCTCCCGGGTGTTTACCGTTGCCGAGCACCACATACCGCTCGAACATCCTGCGCCGGATCAACTCGCCAAGCATAGGTTTCTTCTTGGCCTCATCCATGTCAAGGCCATGTACACTTGCGATCAGTTTGCATCCGCACTGCATTGCATATTCTATCGCATGAATATCTTCACTTGTACCGATCTCATCCACGGCAATAACCTGAGGTGCCATCGAACGGATCAGCATGATCATTCCCTCGGCTTTCGGGCAGCAGTCCAGGATGTCTGTCCTGGAACCCAGATGGTTCTGTGCGATCCCCAGATAGCAGCCGCCCAGTTCAGACCTCTCATCTACCACTCCTACGGAACATCCTTTTACATACTGGTTCCCGTCTGATATCTGGCGGATCAGATCGCGTATGAGCGTGGTCTTGCCACAGCAGGGCGGCGATATGATCAGGGTATGACATACCTGTTTATTCTTGGTAATATACGGAAGCAGACTGTCAGCACACCCGATCACTTCATGTGATATCCGGATATTTACGGATGATATGTATTGAATATTCTTTACCTTGTCCCTTTCCATGATCACCTTGCCTGCCACTCCCACTCTGTGCCCTCCTTCGATCGTTAAAAATCCCTGACGCAGTTCATTCTCATATGCGTAGAGGGAGTAATGGCTGATATAGTCCATTGTCTCCCTCATTTCTTCTTTCGTAATGATATGTGGATTTGCTTCTGATGGCAGGAGTTTCTCCCTGTTGTCACGCACAATCCGAACCGGCTGTCCAGTCCGCAGCCTGATTTCCTGCACACCTTCAAGACTGCCCGTGTCCTCCTGTATGATCTTTCTGACATTCTTTGCCAGAATACCTAGTATCTGTCCGTCTCTTTCTGCTTTTTGTTTCCTATCACTTCTTTCCATCTTGTCCACCTCTTTACACAATATATGTGGACCTACTAAAAATATGAGTAAGAATTCCAATTTTTCGGCCTGACAAAGTATCCGCCGAGAAGGAGGCAGGTATTGCTAACGCACACATTTTCATTCGGTCGCAGCGTAACGGTACA
>CAMMSL010000029.1 GCA_946499505.1 uncultured Lachnoclostridium sp. | reverse complement strand
ACCGGGTTACAGGAATTCTGAATTCCTTCCACAAATGTCTCCTGTCCGTGACCGCCCACTTTATGGCAGCGGATCTTACGGTCCTCAACGATACGGTATCCCGGACAGAAGAAAGTATCATCCAGAGACACAACTCCTTCCTCCAGGCAGGCAGAAGCCGTGATGATCTTAAATGTAGAACCCGGCTCATACGTATCATTGATGCATCGGTTTCTCCACATCTGGTTCAGCTGATCCTGAAGCTCTTCATCCGAAAGAGAATCTGCATCCACACCAGTATTCAGTTCATAGGGATCATTCAGATCGAACTCCGGTACATTCACACAGGCATAAATCTCTCCATTCTGCGGGTTCATCAGAAGGATGGACACAGCCTCCGCCTGTTTTTCCTCCATTACATTCTCAGCCGCCTGCTGACAGTACGCCTGTATATTGTAATCAAGGCTCACCTGAAGCGTCTCACCGGCAACCGGTTCGATCCTGTCCTCCGCCACCCCGTCAAGCTCAACGCCCCGCGCATCTGTGACGGTCAGAATCGTCCCGTTCGTTCCTTTCAGATAGTCCTCATACTTTACCTCCAGCCCAATGATCCCCTGGTTATCTCCCCCGGTAAATCCCAGCACTCTCGACGCAAGATCGTCAAAAGGGTAATATCTTTTATAGTCTTCATCCACCTTTACCCCGGCCAGATCATAATCCCGGATCCTGTCTCCGGTCTCCTTGTCCACGTTTGTCCGGATCCGCTCCATAGAGGATACCTTCTCAACCTTTTCCCTCACTTCGTTCTCCTCCATCTCAAGCTCCGAGCAGAGCACTTCTATCACTCTTTCCGGATCTTCAATCTGACTGTGGATCACAGATATGGTACACACCGTCCGATTTGTCGCCAGCACCACACCGTTTCGATCCACGATCTCCCCTCTGGCAGCTTTGATCTCCCGCTCACGTTCATGCAGATCCTGGGCCAGTTCCTGATAATATTCTGCATCAAAGATCATCAGCCAGACCAGCCTTCCGATCAGAGTGCATAAAATTAATGCAGCACAGATAAATACGACCAGAATCTTTTTCTTATTATATGTTTTGTTCTTCATACTATAATAACCCTGCAAAAGATGTTGTTACAGCTTATTACATCTTCTGCAGGGTTATTCCTTTTTTACTCCTGTGTTTCTCCCGAAGCCCAGTCATCCAGATCCGGATCATAGTTTTCATCTATATAAGAGCCATCCGGATTATTATATGTCTCCTCATAATTTTCATCATAATCCGTATACTCAGTCTCTCCGATAGCCTCACCTTCTGTCTGGAGTGTCTCCTGACTCTCCGCGATCGTCGTAATCCCCAGATATGGAAATGCCTCTTCCATGATTGCTTTTGAGAGTCCGAGGACCAGAGAGCTGTCCGCCTGCACATCCGCATTCGGCTCATCGATCACTACATAGATCACCACTTCCGGATTGCTCGCCGGAGCACATGCGATATAGGACAGCAGATAGTTTCCGTTTCCGCGGGGGAGCTTCTCTGCTGTTCCTGTCTTAGCTCCGATCTCATACCCCTCTACCTGGGCACTCTGACCAGTACCATAGTCCATAGTTGCCTTCAGATACTGTTTTATCATAGATGACGTCTCAGATGATACAGTTTTTCTGAGTAAAACAGGATCCTTTGTCTCGATTACATTACCGTCTTCATCCTGGATCTGTTTTACCACATGTGGTTCATAATAGTACCCGCCGTTTACCAGAGAACAGAACGCGGATGCAAGCTGCGTCATTGTCACATTAAAGTTCTGCCCAAAGGAGTTTGTCGCCAGGTCGATATCAGTCATGTTATCTGCACTGTAGAGCAGCCCTGACGTCTCTGCTTCTCCGGGAAGATCGATCCCTGTATATTCACCAAACCCGAATATGTGCTGGTATCTCGTAAAATCATCCGGTCCGATTGCAAGAGCCATATCCATCAGCGCCACATTACATGAATACGCCAAAGCATCCTGTACTGTTTCTGTACCGTGTCCCTCCTTATGAGCACAGCTGATATCTGTGCCAAGGACATTTTTTGATCCGCCACAGTAATATGTCTCATTTCCTGTAAGTTTTCCGGATTCCAGCCCCGCTGCTATCGTAAACGGTTTTGCCGTAGATCCCGGCTCATACGCATCACTCACACAGAAGTTTCGCCATAGATCATTCATAGCCTGGACCTGATCATCTTCTGACATTGCCTGCCACTCTTCGTCCGAATACAGGATTGAGAGATCTCTCGGGTTATTCAGATCAAAATTAGGATAAGATGCCTCTGCAAGAATTTCTCCGGTATTAGGATCCATGATCATGACCGCTGTATTCTTACTGCCCAGCTCCCCGTCTCCTGCATGCGCCTCATTAAAATCAAGAATGCATTTCTCTACGATATTCTGGAGTGTTACATCTATCGTGGATACAACAGTGTTTCCATTTCTTGCCGGCTTTACTGTGCGTTCAAGCGAGGAATCCGAATCAAAATATCCGTATTCCCTTCCATCAGTACCGTTCAGGATATCATTATAGGCACTTTCGATCCCGATAGCTCCTGCATTGCCCGCATAGGTAAACCCGATCACATCACTTGCCATACTTCCGTACGGATAGGATCTCGTATAATCCTCTTCCAGCCAGATCCCTCTTACATCAGGATAATTTTCATCGTCCTCGTCAATCGCATTGAACTTTTGCGCTGTCTCATAGTCGATCCCTTCTGCAAGGATCTCATACTGGCTGTTCGGTCTCTCCTCAATCAGATTGTCTACAACGCTTCCTTCGATTCCGAAACACTCCTGCAAAACAGCCTTCGTAGGTTCAATATAATCATTGCTGTCTCCATTATTTGTCATGACAGCAACATCAAGTATTACATTATAAACACGCTCGCTGGTCGCCATCTTGGTGCCATTGCGGTCCACAATATCTCCTCGCTTAAAAGCGATCACTCTGCTGTCATAATTCTGCTGGTCAAGGACAACTTTTGTGTAACTGCTGCCTCTTGTGGCGTTGATCCATGTAATCCGCCCTATAAGAACAACAAAAGCCAGTATCACTGCCATAAATAGCATTACCAGCTTTCGTTGCATTCTTAGGGGGAATTTTCTTGTCAAAAATTCAAACCTGTTTCTTCTTTTTTTCTTTCTTCCGGCCATATCAAAGTTCCTTATCATAAACTGTCGCGCCTGAATCCTTTACCGAGACGCATCACTGGATTTTGCGAGCACTCCGCTCTCCGGAATGTCGCTGTACTGTTTTACATAATCGCTTGCCGGGCTGTCATATTCCACGACTGTGCCCTCAGATTCATAAACCATTCCCATCTCATTCATCGCCTTGTCGCGCACTGTTTCCAGATCGACCGAATCTACAGCGGCATTATACCGCGTATCGTTCGCCTCTGTAAGATCAGCAAGCTCCTCCTGTAATGCCGTAACATGTTCGGATCTGCTCACTACATCTGACTGTAAATTCAGATACAGTACACATACGAGAACTGCACACACAGCCGCTATCGTAAGAAATACGGCATATGCCGGGCTGATACTCATCGCCCTGTTTCTGTTTCTCGCCACCTGGCGGCTTGCCCTCTTAGGCTGTGCCGGACGCGCTTTCGGCATCCTTGCCGGAACAGGCTCCGCCTGGCGCACAGTATTTCCATACACATAGAATGCTCTCTGATTCCTGCTTCCATGATCAGCCCTTCTGTAATTATATGTGCGATAACCTGCTGCCATAGCGAACTGCCCCTTTCTTTGTTTTGTTCCGACCGGCTCTCCCCTTCCCGCCAGAACATATATCTTAACTACTCCCTGTTACTTACGCACGTTCAAATATCCTGAGCTTCGCGCTCTTTGAACGACTGTTGGACTCCATTTCTTCCTCGGTAGGAAGGATTGGCTTCCTTGTCACCACTTTCCCTTTTGAGACTTTTCCACAAACACATACAGGAAAATGGCTTGGACAGGTACATGGATTTTCATTCTTTCGAAATGCGCTCTTCACAATCCTGTCCTCCAGCGAATGAAATGTAATAATACAGATCCGTCCCCCTGGATTCAGCATGTCGATCATTTCATCCAACGAATCTCTCAACACATCCAGCTCATGATTTAATTCAATCCTGATCGCCTGAAACGTCCGCTTCGACGGATGTCCTGACGTCTTCCGGATCTTCATCGGAATGGCGTGCCGTATGATCTCATTCAACTGTTCTGTTGTCTCAATCGGTGCTTTTTCGCGTTCTGCAACAATATGTTTTGCGATATTCTTTGCAAACCTGTCTTCTCCGTAATCACGGATCACGCGATAGAGTTCCGATTCACTGTAGTCATTGACAATATCTCGTGCCGTCATCTTCTGTCTCTGGTCCATCCTCATATCAAGCGGTGCGTCCACCCGATACGAGAATCCCCTGTCAGCCGTATCCAGCTGGTAAGAAGAAACTCCCAGATCAATGACGATCCCGTCGACCCTGTCAATTCCCAGCTCATGGAGCCGCGGCTTCATATCACGGTAATTGCTCCGTATTATCGTGACCTTCTCCCCGAAGCCTTCCAGGCGCTTCCCCGCCGCTTTGATAGCGTCAGCATCCTGGTCTATTCCTATAAATCTCCCCTTGTCACTTAACCGGCTGCACACTTCGAATGCATGTCCGCCGCCCCCTAATGTGGCGTCCACATAAGTGCCATCCGGTCTGACATTAAGCCCGTCCACTGTTTCTTTCAGAAGGACAGATGTGTGATTGAATGCCATGATCTCCTCCTAAGCTAGATTCTGATTCCTATGGATTCCATACGCTCTGCAATAGCGTCCAGGTCTTCTTCACTCACCTGACTACGCTCTTCCCAGAGAGCCTTGTCCCAGATTTCAACACGATCCTGGACTCCTACCAGGACAACGTCTTTTTCCAGATGTGCTGCTTTCCTGAGCGACGGCGGGACAAGAACTCTCCCCTGCTTGTCGAAGCTGCCCTCAGATGCACTTCCAAAAAAATAACGTTTAAAGATTCTGGCATCCTTATTCATACGTGGTAAGGTTTCAAGCTCAGCAACGAATTTGTTCCACTCTTCCTGAGAGTATACAAAGAGGCAGCCTTCCAGTCCGTTACAGATGACAAAACTGTCACCCAGGTCATCCCTTAGCTTTGCCGGGATGATGAGTCTTCCCTTTTCATCAATGCTATGGTTAAACTCTCCTAATAACATCTGGAATCCTTTCTCTTATTGTGAGCCTCCACATCGCTCCCCACTTTGTACCACTAGCCACCACTCTTTACCACTTGACACCATTCTAAACCACCAGTCCCCCTTTTTCAACCCCTTTTTTTGATTTTTTTGTGTGCGAGACAAGCAGATCTAATTACAAAAAAGCGCTATTTTCGGGCAAAAAAAGAACATGTAGATGATGAAACAACTCTCATCATCTACATGTTGTGTTTTGTCTCTACAGTGTGAATTCCTAAAATTACCACCCGGTACTTTTTCTTACTATTTTCGGAGAAATATTCCCCACCGGCTTCCCCGTGTATCCCTACTCTGTAGTCTCATCGGCAGTAAGACCGTTCAGATAATTCGTGACCGCATCATAATTCACTTCCGCAACCACTCTCTCTTTACCTGATTCATATATATCATAAGCTGAATATCCCAGCCATCCCACGAGAGCCAACGCTACTAACGTGAGCACGCCTTTCCGCAGAAAATTCATAACCTTCTGCTTACGCATGATCTTCTTTCTATTTGCCTTTTCCTGTTTATATCTGTCAACCTTTTCCTGACTCATTTCATACGGCTCCTTTCACTAGTGGCTGTTCCGTAGCCATTATTGACAGTTTACCACAATCAAACTCAGAGTACAACAATAATTCCGCCGTCATTTGCATACATCGTACTAATTCCAGCTGTGTCAACGATAAAACTGGCTTTCACATGGATCTTGTCAAGAATCATACGCTCCACTTCTCTTGCGCGCTCCGGGCAGTTACAATGTGAGATCGCAAGGATCTTATCTTTCGTTGACTTACCTTCTCTGGCTATCTGATCCACCATTTTTACGAGAGCACGTTTTATGCCCCGTGCCTGGCCGAGCTGGCAGATTGTCCCCTCCGGCGTGGAGCCCATGACCGGCTTAATGTTCAGCGCGCTTGCAACAAACGATTTGATACCGGTAAGCCGCCCGTTCTTTCGGAGGGTATCAAGATTCTCAAGGACAAAGTATGTGTGCTGGCTCTCAATATATTTCTCCACAGTGCTTACCGTATCATCAAACCCGAGACCTGCCTCCTCACACTCCTGTATTTTAAGCCCGATCAGAGTCTCTCCAACCGAAGCAGACCGGGAATTAAAGACATGAATCTGCTTACCGCTTCCATGTTCTTCAACCCATAGCTTTCTTCCAAGCTCTGCACTGTTATATGAGCCACTCAGTTCTGAAGAGAGAGTAACTACATAAACTCTCTTCTCACTGCCCTCATACAATTCCATATATCTTTCCGGCGACGGGCAGGAAGACTTCGGACATTCCGGGCTGGCCGCTACACGGCGCAGAAAATCCGCCTGGTCAAAAGATTCATCATCTACAATGATATCTCCATCCACTTCCATGCTGAGCGAGGCTGTTTCATATACTCCGCTTTTCTTCATCTTATGGGTCAGCTCTCCACAGCTGTCCACAATAATCTTATAATTCACAACAATACCTCCCGAACCGTAATGTATATTCAAAGTTGCCATTACATGTAGTTTTCAATACCACATATAACTATACCATACATTTTCACAGAAAGGAAGAGCCACAATGTGAATTTTCTGTATATGCGCAAAGACGCGGCGCAGCCGCAGTAAGCACGTTAGTGCGGCTTTGCGAATGGCGCGGCTGAACTGATATTCCGCCACTCATCCTTCCAGCTTGATCCTTCTTGAAATTCCGAGTGCTACTCCCATCTCCGCCATCAGGAACAGGATTGCCGTACCTCCATAGCTGATGAAAGGCAGTGTAATACCTGTTGTAGGAAGCATTCCCGTGACAACCGCGATATTGAGGATTACCTGAAGGGCAATATGTGCAAATATACCCGTAGCAATCAATGATCCATACAGATCCGGAGCATTCTTTGCTATGAACATCAGTCGATATAGCAAGACTCCGAACAAAATCAGGATCAGGAGAGCGCCAAACACTCCGAGTTCCTCACAGATGACCACCAGGATCATATCATTCTGCGCCTCAGGGATTACCCCAAGCTTCTGTGTACTGTTGCCCAGTCCCTTGCCAAACAGTCCTCCGCTGCCAATAGCATACAGCCCCTGCATGACCTGATAACTTCCCGTAGAAGCCGTAGCCTCCGGATTTAGCCATGATATGACTCTCTGAAGCCTGAAATTATCGCTGCTCGCCGCATCAGTATTTGCGATCATGACAGACAGGATAATGATCCCCACAGCCGCGATCAGCGCACCAACTATAATGATCGCGACAAAAGGTTTTGTCTTCGGATGGATCACAAAGATCAGGATGCAGGTGATCGCCATTACAATGATCGCAGTACTCAGGTTGTCTGTCAGGAAGAGCACTCCGCCAGAAGCGATAGCGCCAAACGCAAGTACCCGAATCATCCCTTTCAACGTATATGCTTTCCTTCCCAGGCGGCACAGCTCATATGCAATAAACAAGATTACCGCGATCTTGGTGATTTCGGCAGGCTGCAGAGTCTGATTGCCCGGAAGACGAATCCATCGCCTTGCACCATTCAATGTCAGGCCAAGCGGTGTCTGCACAAGTGCCATCATGAACATAGCAAATATATAAATTTCAAACGCGAACGCCCCGTAAATATGGTAATCGATCTTTGAGACGACAAACATCACTACAAAGCCTGCTCCTGCGATCAGAGCCTGTCGTGTAAAATAATACAGATCATTTCCAAAGTCAGCTTCCGCCTCATATGCGCTCGTACTGTAGAGCATTACAAGCCCGAAGCACATAAGAAATACAATTACAAGCAGAAGATCATAGTCGAAGTACATCTCCTGAGATCCCGCCCTGCTCTTCCGCCTCGCCATCAAACCGCTGATGCCGCTTCTCTTCACCTTCGCAGCAGATCGGGCCTTTCTATTCTCCTCCTGAGGCTGCGGTGTGCGTAATACCTGCCGCCTGCGCTCGATCGTCTGCCGATAGGCGTTCTGATATTTACTGTATCCTGAACGGCTGTCTGCTCTGTCTGCTGTACGAACACTGACCGGACGCATTGGCTGTGTGTCAGAGAGCCTGCTCTGCCGGGTACTCTGCCCCACCGGGCGCATCGGCTGCGTTTCTCCTGATACACTGCTCCTTTTCTTCCTGTTTGTCTGTCCCCGCCGGTTGACCGGCCTTACAATCCTGCTCTTCATACTATCATCGTTCTCCGCCTGAAATATGGTTTACCTGATTTGACCTCTTATAACAGATAAGGAACCAGTTTCGGTAAGCCTCATCCGCCCGATCTGATCCCTTATGATAATGCTATAACACGTAATAAGATTTTCTTCATCGGGGTGACAGGATTCGAACCTGCGACCTCACGGCCCCCAGCCGTGCGCTCTAACCAAACTGAGCCACACCCCGCCGACTTAATACATTATATATAATTTAAATCAAATTGTAAAGAAATATTTCAGGAATCTTTGCAGCGCCCCTGTAACATCTGTTTTTTATTCTCATACTTTAAATACAAAGTCTTGTTTTAACATGAAAGGAGATGCCACAGTATGGCAAATTATCAGAATAATATGCGCTATTCCCGTCGTCCCATGCAGTCCATGCAGCCCGCACAGCCTTCCCAGAGCTGCTGCCGCCAAAAAACAGACGGATGCCCGGATACGCATGATCATTTCCCCGCCGATATGCCAATCGGCATGGCTTATGTTCCCTGGCAGAAATGGCAGGAGATTTACGAACCATGCAAAGGTCTGGAGAGTGGAACTATTTTTAAAGAACTGGATAAACCGTTCCTCGGTAAAGGAGGTATGCGCAGATGAATAACCAGATGAACAGTCAAATGAATCACCGGATGAACCGCCGGCAGTTGCTGAACCATATCAACCAGGTCAGCTTTGCGGTGGACGATACCAAACTTTATCTCGACACCCACCCATGCGACACAGAGGCCCTCGAATACTTTCGCAAAATGAGCCAGCAGCGCAATGAAGCACTAAAAGAATACGCCGCTGCATACGGTCCTCTGACCATTGACACTGCAGAGGATTCCTGTACCGAGCGCTGGAACTGGATCAATGAGCCATGGCCATGGCAGGAAGGAGGATGCTGATCTATGTGGAATTATGAAAAAAGGCTTCAATACCCGGTCAAAATAACACAGACCAATCCGAAGATTGCTCAGATCATCATAACCCAGTTCGGAGGACCGGATGGTGAACTCGGCGCATCCATGCGATATCTGGCACAGAGATATACAATGCCCTATAAAGAAGTAACCGGCACACTCACAGACATCGGAACGGAAGAAGCGGCCCATCGAGGCTGTCAATGATTATCATGTGTTTCTACTTATATAAATAAAGATGATACAATATTCCACCCCGGAGCCATCACTCCGGGGTAAATTATTATGCAGCCTGCTTGGTCGATTCGTTAATCTTCTTAAACAGGATCGACTTCTCCCACAATTCTTTCGTTACTTTCTTTTTGGCTCGCTCCCATCTCCATCCGGATTTGACATATAGCCTACATTTTTGCTGATTCATTCTTTTAATAAGCAATGCATCATACAGTCTTTGCCATTTCTGTATATCGGCATAGAAGATTACCCCTGCCGTCGGATAATCTAACGGCTGATGTTCCGATATGTATTTCATCAGCATAATGCTATATCTTTCCATATAATAAAGATAAGCTGCTGAATCATAGTCCAGATAAGGTTCGTATTTTCCTCTCGCTGCATTTATTTCGGAGAAAAATGCATTGAAATCTTCTCTACTATTCATAATCGAATGGCGAACTGTATCTGGGTGAAATATATCAAAGTCCTTCTCCTTTAACTGTGGGGCGGCATTATGCAGTTCTATGCTTGTCGCTTTCAGCTCAATATCCCGTACAGCAATAAATGCTTTTGCAATTTGATCTCCCAGCACGTTTTCATACCTCGTTCTCTGCTCTATTTTAACTTTGAATTTTTGATAAAACACATTCAGAGAAGTAGTCACAACCGCCGTAACAACAACTACTCCTATTGTGCTATTTATTAAGTCCCATATTTCCCGTAGTATTTCTTTCATGTAGCTTCTCCCATAGTAATTTTAAAATAGTATATACCATGAGAGAAGCGTGGGTAAACATAAAATATGTTATGCAGCCTGATTATTACACCACTGCTGCAGCTTCTTGATGCACGGAGACGGTCCGCTGAAGCATCCATCCTGAGTGCAGCCAAGCCATTTCTGAATTGCCTTAATCGTCTTCGGTCCGATGTGTCCGTCCTGCGTAGCTCCAACTTTCTTCTGAATCGCTTTGATAAGCGGAGAGTAACCGCTCGGATTGCTCTCCCACTCCCATCCAGAATCAAGTCCTGGGTTCTGTGCCTTGTAACAGGAGAACTGATTGGATACTACGCCGTCCACGGTCGTTCCGAAGATCTGCTGCAGCCGCCGGGTTGTCTTCGGGCCCCACCATCCATCAACTGTGAGCTTGTCTGAATTTGAGGAAGATGAAGATGAGCTCGAAGAGCTGCTTGTGCTCGCACTTGCAGACACATTGGCGATTTCAGAAAACGGGAAATTCTTCCCCGGGCAGTCCGTGGAGCATACATCACTGTGTTTCTGGACCTTGCTGATACTGTATTTCTTTTTCAGATATGCGACAAGCTCCTTACCTGCATTCTTCTGTGTATCTGTCATTTTCTCTGTCATAAAGTCTCCCTCAAAACAAATACCGATGCTGTCAGAGTTACTTCCCTCTGCGTGAGCTCCGACATATTTCTCCGGCCGACCGCGTTCAATCGTGCCGTTTTTCCGCACAACAAAATGATAACCGATGCCCGACCACCCGTTATTAAGGTGCCACTGGTGGATCGTAGCTGCTCCACAGGACTTGGCTGCTGCATGATGCAGAATTATCCTTGTCGTTTTTGATCTTACACTCATACTTCCAAAACTAAGGTTTGTTTCAATAATATTCATATGTACTCCTTTCCGTTGCGACGTCGCAACAAGAGGGCGATCACTCGCCCTCTGAATCTATTTCTGTATCGTTATCCTTATTCACTACTTTGTCGGCCACTTCCAGCCCATTAACTAATATCTTCGGCACATTGTAACCAGCTTCCACGAAATTCTCCAAAATGGAGCGGATCTCATTAATAATAAGGGATGCCAGCACAAACCATCCGAGCAGGGTCGTGATCCCCAGATCTACACCAATCGCCTTACCGATCTCGATAAATACTGCGCTGACTCCGAAAGCAACCATAATCATCAGCCAATAGCCCAGCTTCTTCAGGACGCCTTTCCATCCAGCATTGGAGTTCTCTTTTCCAGCCATACGGCTTTTCATCCATCCCGTGATCCAATCCGCCATATTGAGCAACAGAAACGCTATAAAAAGCACCCAGTGCTCTCCGAGTATATAAGACAGTACAGCTACCACTGTCCCGACTACTACGTTATATCCGTCAATAAACGGTTCTGCATAGTTCATTTTCATATACCTCACTTCTTTCTTTGCTGTAATTTAGAGTATAAAAATAAGACCGGTTCACGGTCCGTCTCTGATGCTCATATGTATCACCTGCCTTAAGTTGTGTCAATCGCTTCTGCCTCTTCCTTCGTGATCTCCTTCCAGTATCGCTCGTCTACGCCAACAGCACCCGAATCACATATGTCTCTGATGCTCATATGATCACCTGCCTTATTCAGATACAGGAAAAATATTTAACTCACAGCACTTCTTATAAATATAATCCCCGGATTACTGTTCATCCAATTGTGTGTATGTCCATAATAATTTGGCATAGTGTCTCCTCCTTAAACGTCAATCGTCGTAGCTATTATCATAAGTCTCCTCTTGATCGCTGATTCCTAAAGAATATAATATCCTATTGGAAATTAATCTCATTCCTTTATTTCCAGGGTGCGATGCTACACCTGAAGAATCGACTACAGACGTACTTCCATCATCTTTATGAATCGTATCTCCAATTTTACCCTTATTTGTATCGTCTGCTGTCAGATCAGATATATTGATATGTATAGAGCCAGAATTTTTGCATGCTTCCCTTATAACGGCTTGTTTTTCAGATGTAGCGTACCAGGCACTTACCCACACGATCCTTGCCTTTTTACATATGCTTCTTATATACTGTATCAATTTGATACAAGTGGAATGAAACGTTTTAATTTTATCGTCTGTATTTACATTATCACTTAACTGTATAATCACCAAATCCAAATCATTTGATAACTTACTGCGTAACGTATTAGTCATCCAATCGTCCGCATCCGTTATTGATGTTGCGCCTTCGAAAGTAGTCCCCGATATTTTATCGAATGTTGACTCCTCTTTTTTTGATAAAATATATTCTTTTATATAATGATAGTAATCGTGTTTGGAATCTTTTGCACACATTCCGAACGTGCCCCATCCTAACAATAACGAATTTCCAATAAATAATGTTTTATCTGGAATAACAGGAACATATGACACATCTCCTTCGTCTGTAATAACAGGAACAAATTTATTACCGTTTGGGCTAATTAGTGTCGTATCAGAAGAGCCCGATGGAATCGACCCAGAATCAGCCTTCTTATTTAATTCTTTTTGAATGTTATTTATTGTATCTGTTAATGTATTTCCCGGAAGTCCAGATCCATCGAATTCATCAAAATAATATGTAAAAGTATTAATATCAATATCATTTTGTCTTTTTATTGAACTAGAGAGAATAAAATACATAGGACTGTTCAGATCAAGATCCGAGTATACATCATAATAAGAAAGATCTACCATTTTCTCGATTTTTGTACTTTCTGCAATAGTATCGCTTAATGGTATTATGATAGTGCTCGCGGCATCTTTCTTTTTTTTCCCAGCAATATATAGCATTATATTCCCTTTTCTTATTGTAATATCCAGACATACTATCGGATTTTTTATAGGATTAGTACTATAAAAATAGTTAGTTTGGACACCATAGTTTCCGGTAGTATCAAGTCCAGGGTTCGACATTTTGATATAATTTTCATAAAAAGTTACATATCCGCTAGGGGCTAACCATAACTTAACGCCAGCAAATCCAGATAAATTTGGTTTGACAATAACATCTGGGCTTGATAAAAATCCAGTATTAAAAAAATAAAGACCGCATTTATCTAATCTGTCATGGTATACGCCATAACGAACATATTTCCAATTTGGCTGTTTGTCCAAAACAACAATTTTTTCAGAATCAAAACCTGTCGAGTTTTTATTATATACAGATATGCCGTGATGTTCATCATCATAAAATGCGATAGCTTCTTCATATAAAAAAGCGCTAACGAATAATATTTTTTTTACACTATCTGGAATTTTAATATATGCAGTTGCTTTGAAACCCGGCGGATTGCCCTCATTATTAAGAGTTCCGCCGGATGCTATAAAACCATCGTAAATAAATTTTCCATAAAATAAATTGTCTTTTGATAGAATATCTAGGGTTCTCTTATCGTTAGCTCTCACAGCATCACCAGCCGTATCATAAGTTTTACCATCCGCTCCAACACGAATATCAATCAGCTCCGAGTTCCCCTCCGTCGGATTATTATTAGCAATAAGGTTATTGATCCGGGCTCGCTCTACTGCAATCTCCTGCATTCGTTCTGACTTTTCTGCAGCATCAGCCGCTTGGCGTTCTGACTTTTCGGTGCTGACAGCTTCTGCACACTGAGCTTTCATACTCGCATGCTCTGTTTCTCGCAGTTCTTTTTCCTCTTTCAGCTCATTTGAAAGATTTAAAGTCTCTTTCGTATATTTCTCAATTGCATCCCGAAATGCCGGATAGTCATCTGCAGATTCAACTCTCGAACTTGCAATCATATTTTCTTGTACCATAATTTTGAACTTATAACTTGTCAGTGACTTATCTTCTCCGAATAACTGCAGCTGGCACTTTGCGCACCCGATTTCAGCATTCATTTGCTCCGTGATGTAGAATTCTACTGTGTGATCGTCCACAATATCTGCATCAGTGTAAGTCTCCAGACCGCTCGGCTTTTTGCAATATACCATTGCAACGCCTATATTTCCGCTTATCCCTGCGATATTACACCGTACTTTTTTTCCGGTATCGTATTGTGTAACCGAGATGTACTGCTCAAATCCTTCCTGCTCAAAATTAATAGTTATTTTCCCTGTACTTTCCATTTTTACCTCCTACTAAGCTGCAACAAATCTCACAATGTACACTCCCTGCGGCGGTGTAACACCACCGCCTCCCGGATATCTGAGCACCTTATCCCACGGATAGTTATAATAGCTCCTTGTATAGATCTCTCTGCCTGTCTGATCTCCTGTCTGGCCGCCCGTTGTCTCGCCGTGCTCATTAATACTTGCCTGTACGATCTGTCCGTTTCCGATGCTCATTGCAGTGTGATGTACAATATTCAGCAGCACATCCCCCCGGATCACGCCTGATCCGGAAGATAAATTCACCTGCGATGTAACATCGATAAATCCACACGCAATAAACGCATCATACATATTCCCCGTATATGATGCGCCTTGTGTTTTGACCGGAACTCCTGCGTTCTGCCATGCCTGTATTACGAGTGATGAGCAGTCGTAATCCGGTCCCCATCTATTTGTCTGATCATATCCGTGACTGTCGTCATTTGCAATTCCGATTGCCCACTCTACTGCATCTTCGATAACCTGAGAGTTTCCATTCTGCGCAAGATAGTCGTACCACTTCCGGGCATCCGAACGTCTTTCGCCTTCCGCTTCGACACCAGCACGCTCGAAGTTCTTCATAAATGCGCTCGCCAGCCATTCCGGTGACTGTGTGCTTTTTTTGAAAGAATCGAAACTTAAATTGTACTCGCTGGTAGCAATCCATTGCCCTGACGATACTGTCACCGTGTCGATCCAGATCATCTGTCCCTGCGGATCCGTGATGCTGTACCCGTGTGATGATGCCCAGTCCGTATAATTCGTTGCCGGAGTCCACTGGACAAGCCCGTAACCGCCGCTGTAGTTTCCATAGTTGAGGCTCTGCCACAGCCCTGGATTAATGTTTGACTCTCGCTCCATGTTGCCGAGCATCCCGGCGATTGCATTCAAGGTCCATCCTCGTGCAGAAAAGAAGTTGTATACTTCCAGGGCGTTTCCCTGCATTTGGGATTCTGTCAGATAGTTATTACTGATCGTCCATGCCATTAGAAAGCGCCCCCTTGTGCGTTTCCCCCGGTAATGACTCCTCCGTTTAGTGTCAGGTATGTACCATCGGAGAACTCAACCTTTCCAGTCTTGCCTGGAAAGCCATTCACGCCAAATGTTTCCGCATCAATAAAGATTGACTTCGAGTTTCCCATCAGTCGGATAAATGTATCTCCATTGTTTCCTGCCTCTATCCTGACAATGTCATCTGAAACAGCGAATATCTTTGCTACAGTTTTCCCGCTCCTGCTTATGATCTTGTATTCTCCCTCGGAAATCTCTACCGACCTGCCATATGCATCGCTATTACACACATATTTGCCGCTTGCATATACACCTTCGTTATCCAGTCTGACGATTTCGTTCCCATCACCGTCAAGAACTTTTGCGACACCGTCTCCATTATTCTTTCCGCCAAGCTCCAGTGTGCCGCCCTTGATCCGGTCAGCTAACATGGTGCCAGCGACAATAAAGTCGGCAAAGAATCCTGCTCCGGTACCGAATGTCCGCCAGTCCCAGTCACGTCCATCTGCAGTGCGTTTTGATGCGATCTCAAACCCCATCGTTCCAAGGCACATTGCTCCGTATGTCGGTGACTCAGGATCAAGATCCTCAAATATCGTTGCCCGAATCTTCTGTTTCTGAGCGATGCTTGACTGCGCTTTAAGCTGTGCTCTCACGCCGTCTATGATCCCCTGAACCTGCTGCCCGATCACGCTTCCATCCGGCCGGATTGCGCTTTCGACACGGTTAACCATCGAAGTCACATCATCAAAAAAGTTGTACTGGAAATCCCCCAATACAACCGAGTCAACCTTTTTTAATATGCTGTTATATTCCAGTTCTATAACTCTCGCATCTGTAATAATGTCCAAATGTTGATTATGACAATGAATGGTATCTCCTAAACTAACATCCTCTAACATCTGATATTCGACATACTGTTCGGTATCTTTTAGCAATACCATATCCGCCGATATTGTAACCTTGGGCTTGTCCACGCCAGCATTATATTGATCCTGACATTTCTCTGTCAGAGCAACATCAAGCTCTTCCTGCGTATCACAGACAACTATACCATTTTCCTCATCATCCTCCTGAGCATCCGCTCTCATCTTTACGTCTTCAAACGTCATCGTTGCACACTTAACAGTTGGATAATGATTTATAAGCGGGCTATCCACATATCCATCATCGCTCATAGTGTAGCCATTATATGCTTTCGGATAAATTCGTGTAACAACATCCCTGATATCTACTTCGTCCGTCAGTCCATCTACCGGAAGGTTCTTTCCATATCTAAGATCAACACCATAGTCGCCGCCAATCTGTTCATCAATAACAACCGTAAAATTGTCAAAAAGGATTTCTCCACCCCAGCGGTTAATAAAAGAGTTGTCATTATTCCCGTTTATTGCTTCCATCAGATTCATGTACTCATAATATGCCGTAGAAATCACAGTAATATTTGACCTGCCAGTATACTTTTTATTTGGCGCAGTTATAATATCCAGAGCCTGCTGTCCATCTTTTTCTGTTGGACGTATATCGGTAAGCCAGCAATCATCTTTTGCATCGTAGAAAATAGGTTCCATCGTTGCAGTCACTCCGGAATCCGACTTTTCTTTCTTCTTTATACGGAACAATTGCTCTCCATTAAACGATGGCATCTTGACCACTGCCCCCTCGACAATGTATCTCCAGCGCCCATCTTCATCCGCCGGATGCTCTATATTAGCCTCCCAGGATCCGTTTAATATCACATGTACAGATGCACTAGACGGAGTTAATGACATATCTCCATTTTTGTCGTAGGCGGTATTGTCTGCCTTGTAGATCTGAATCATACATCATACCCCCAGTTCGGGATTATCTTTAGATCAAAACCATACGTAATATTAATCCGGTTCTCGCCCTCAGGAAGAAACAGATCTTCATAATCGCCTGTTACATCAGTATTTCGTATTTCACCATCTTCCCGATAAGCTATCATTTTCCCAGTATCAATCGTAAGGTTTTGACCTACATTTGCAGTCATCTGTTTTTCGTTCACTTCGAGCGTACACATGCCTTCACCTGTAATTTTATATACAGGGCAGCACTCGTCATAGGGATTAAATTTCAACTCTTCTGCCATGTACTCTCTTTGCCCGGAAACAAGATATTCAAATGGTTCACAAGTAAAGGTTGCTGTAAATCTTCCATAATACCTCAATTCACGTTCTATAGTTCCGTAGTCCACTTTCAACACGCGATAATATATTTCCGGACTGTCCGACAGAATAAGCTGTCCTGTACCGCACAACCACTTTTTCAACCGTCTGACATTCGGCATAAATTGAGGGCTTAAAATAGAAAACGTGCATGCGATCTTTAAGTTGCTTTTTCCAATATCACGCCCCACCAGGGCACCTTTTCGGCCAGCCACGCTTGTCTCATCATAGCTCTTCTCTCCTCCTGATATTTCCGGATAATCATACAGCAGAACCTCATTCATATGGCCTGTCTGGTCATTATACTGTATGTCGTACTTCAGGCTATCCGTTATTCTCTCAACTATATTCTTCATTGTTATGCACCCCTTGCCCTCAAGACAGCCTTCTGTGTATTCCCGATTTTTCGAATCGTATAATCTGATATCGTTTCTTTAAGCGGCGTCCCGTCAACTGAAGTATTATTAATAATCTGCACAATCATACCGTCCAAAATCCCTGTCAGATCAATCGGTTCGGCTGCCGCATTTGCCCTTGCTGACTCTTTTGCATATCGTACACTGATATCATGAGGGATCACCTGTGAACCATTGGGAAGATAAGTAAGTTCTCCTCTTCCTGATTCATTCATATAGGCGAATCCGCCCTTCCAATCATCCGTGCCGTGTGCAAGATATGGAATTTTAGGAATGTCAAACCCAAAAGTTTTTCCGCCAAAAATTGGCACCCAATCCGGTATATCTACGCTTATCTTGTTCAGTCCTGAAATAGCTGCATTCACAAGAGAAATCATCCCGTTCAGAGGCGCTTTCGCTATAGCGGTCAATCCGTTCCAGATCCCCGAGAAAATATCAATCACGCCATTCCATGCCCGATCCCAATCTCCGGTAAATACTCCGGCGATAAAATTCGTGATTCCCGAAAATATCTGTTTTATTGAATCCCAAACTGCAGATGCCGTGCTGCTTGCTGATATGCCGCCGCTGATTTCATCACATCACTACGAAGCTGATTTACCGTCTTTCCACTTTCAGCTGCAATTTCCGCAAGACTTTTACTGGCCTGTTGTTTTGACTTCTGAAATGATTTCGATACATTCTTGTCAAAACTTTCTGTAGCTTTCTGAGCCGTGGAGAATGCCTTTTCAAATTCTGTGCTGTCACCAGTTATTTTTGCGCCTAATACAATTTCAGCCACTCTCCTGCCTCCTCTCCGGTTTTTTTAGTCCATTTTTCTGATAAATCACATCGATCCAGCCCTTACCCTCTTTCGCTTCTACTTCGCGGATTACTGCCAGATTGTCATGTATGACTTCCATGTCCGCTTTACGGGTCCGCGCCTTTCTCCACAGCTTCAATGCCCGTTTATTTTTCTTACGGTTAACGTTATATGCGGCGGTGAATGCCGCGTTATACATCATATAGCTGTCAGTGACAAGTTTTTCTTCCCATGCTTTGCGAATAAAGGCAATCTCTCGTGGAGTCAGCTCCTCGTAATCCGACTTCGAATATCCAAGATTTACTGCAAAAAAAGCGAAGTCTATATCTCTTCGATACGGCTCCGCAATCTTATCGTATTCAGGGTCAGGCTCTCCATCTAGATACTCAAATTCTATTAGCCGGGCGGGAAGAAAAAAGGGCAGTCCCTCTCAAGGTTTTCCAAAACGAGACCACAGACTTTCTCGTAGCCCTCATTTTCGATCAGTTGCGTACAAATCTCTACTCCTTTTTTGGGAGCCACAAATGCATCCGATCCATCCTCTTTAAGTCCATATGCAAAATATGCTTTCAAAGAAGTCAGGCCCAAATATCCTCCTGTTCTCTTCAATTCTGCCATCGTTGGCATATTTGTCACTGCCTCAATCATCTCGATACGTTTCTGATTGTATTTCAGGACATAATTTTTCCCATCATACTCTATCATGCCATCCTCCTTACGCCTTCGCTGTTACCGTCGCCACTCCGGCTTTCAGCGCCTTGCCGTCTGCGTCTGTCTCGATAATCATAATCTGATTGCCTGTCGTCGCAGCAATCTCAGCTGATCCGTCCCAGCTGGTCTGGGAAATAACTTCTCCATATGCCGGATAATCAAGCGGTGCAGTGCCGACTTTATAAAAATACTTATTTTCCGCTCCTTTAACTGGATTTACATATATCGCTGTATTTCTTGACTCCGCCCCTTCCACGGAAACAACTGTAAGAGCTTCAATAGCCGCGCTGCCTGCAGGCATCGTATCCGGACTGATAGTATCCAGGGTCAGATCCACAAGTCTGCCCATACCGTCGAGCGTCAGACTGTATGTCACCGCATCGTCGTAAGGCGCCTCAATTGGATAATCTGTAATCACCGCAAGACCGCCAAACATGCCTTTTTTCGTCTTCCCGTTAATAACTTTTATACACACAGGATCTCCGTTGTCAAACGCCTGCGACAGGATTGTATGGCTCTCATCATTCGGGACATACAGACCGTCATTGTCGATGCTCCACTCTTTCATACCCGCGATTTTGGATTTCCAGCCCCCTTCCGTATCTTTCGATGTAATCTCGATACTGTCCGCTGATCTATTGATAGTCAATCCCTGCTGTCCGCTGATTGCCAGAAGTTTCTCCCCCGTCGCATTCCAGATTGCAAGCAAGATATCTTTTCCTGCCAGTGCTTTCGCGGCAGTGCTGGAGAAGTCGCAGTACGCATTATCGTCATTCGCAAATAACTGAAGCGACATAAATTCTCTGTTCTTCACTTCTACACCTCCATCTATATTTTGCATTTATAGCCATAACAGACCATAAATTCGTATGCTAATACAGCATGCTTTTCATTTGTTTCATCCGTCTTAATCGTCTGGATCCCATTGTTCGTCTGCATGATTAGTTGATACTCTTCCGGGAGGTCTATATCTTCTGTCAGAGCCTCTTCCAGATTCTGGATAAGCTCGTATATCTGCACCGAGGATTCTCCCGGCTCAGCGATTGCATGGATCCAGACTGTAAAAATATCCCGCCACATTGTCTTTGAATGTGCAGGACGCTTGCCAACTACCTCGGCATAATAAAAAGGACTGGGCTTATTGAGCGGCACCACATCATAGCACCTGAGCCCTGTCCTTTCTTCTACTTTTTTCTGGATAGCGGAAATCAAATCCGCCAGTCCCATCTGTTTATATGTCATATTCTATCCTTTCTTGATGGCGTTCAAGAGATCCTGCCTATATGTACTCGACTGAATTTCTACGTTATGATCTAAGAAACGCTGTCCCTGTACATAACCGCCATTTATTGTACGGTGTCCGAAATTTACATGAGGGGCATACTCAACTGTATAACCAATACCGTCTGTTTCAGGTAAATATTCTATGGTGCTTCTCATCTGCCCGCCCTTATGCCACTTTGTATTTTTAGCTACAGGAGTTCCACCTTGTGCTGGATTTGTCCCCTTAGCCCGATCGAACATTTCTTTTACATTTTTCTTTTGTACAGCAGCAAATCGAATGCTATTCAACCTCTGAATTTCTCGCTCAAGGTCCTCCATTCCTGTCAGAGTTATAGTAAAAGTATTTCCCTTTGCCACACCATCACTCCTTATACGCTTTCACCTGTATCGCCGTCCACCGCGGTGACAGATCTATTACCTGTTTAATCTCCTGCTCAATCCCATCAATCACGGCCATCTGACACTCAGGAAAACGGCAGTACGGAATTGGAATGATAAATCTCTGTTCATTCCTGGTTACATCCCGCTCATCCAGAGCAATCTGCTCATCCGTCCACGGCGTAGATCTCGCACGGGTCTTCTTTACAGTTTTCCATTCATATACAGGATTCTTCAGCGCATCCTCTCCGACCTTTTCCCGCGCTTTCAGCAGACACTTCTTCCAGATCATATGAAATGCACCACCTTACCACTTCCACTGCTGTTTGACTGCTGCTCTCTGTACAACGCAATCTCATCTGCATACTCAGAGAGCACATCATCTACAAATGTCGTGGAGATATTCGCCGCGCCTTCTGAAGTAATTCCCTCATAATAGGCACGGCGATGCATCTTCACAACAGCGTCTACGCAGATAGATTCGAACAGTCTCGGAAGGATATTAGTACCTAAACGCAGGCAGAGTCGGTCAGACATGGTGTCAATGTATTCCGCCAGAACTTCATCCGACACCTCTTCTTCGTCAGAAATTCTTTTTCGTACTCTTTCAATCAGTTCCATACTATCACCCTACTCCTGGAATGTCGCCTTGGAGAAGTTGAACGTTACCACCGGACTTCCGTCAACAAGTACCTCGAATGTATCAGATGCCGTCACCCGGAATACGTTATCTGCCTCCCATGCGATATCTTCCTTTGTAGCCACCCCGTTCTTTTTAAAGGTCATCGTAGTTCCTGTCTGCGTCAGCCGGAACGGGAAATAATATCCTTCCTGCTCTTCCGGATCGGCTTCATTGAATCCAGTGTATCCGGTTACATGCTTAAATGTACCGGTCACAGTTCCGTCTTCATAGACTTTAATGTCGTCCCCGACAAGCGATGATACCCGCTTGCCATACAGCGTCTGACCCTGGGACGGAATAGTCAGAATGTCAGACGCTATCATTCCCCCGAAATCGTACCGATGAACACGCCGTCCTGGAATTCCGGGAAGAACTTCACGCAGGACATCAGAAGAGTGTCGACCGTTGCATTCCCTGTTTTAGCAGAATGAGTCATTCCGACAAGACCAGTTTCATCCGCGATCAGGTTGAATGTCTGCGCCACATCACCAGACATCGGCACATACGCGCCTCTCAGGTTCTCCCGCGCTGTTGCGATCGGGTTTTTCGCCGTTACCTGCGGAGAGATGATCGCTGTTCCAAGTCCGAGGAAGTTCTCGATGTAGGTAAATCCGAATGCATTCTGCATCGTGATCTGCGCGGTACCCAGATAATCAGCTACATCCTGCTGATTGATAAAGTATACCGGCGTCACATCCTCATCCTCGTAGTATGCCTGCAGCTTCGCCCATAGATTAGCAAGAACCACCTGAAGGTTTGTGCCTGTCGCTGTACCGGTTCCTGCTTTCAGTACAGTATACAGAGATCCTTTAATTCCCTTCTGCACCTTCTTAACCAGTTTCTCATCGCTCTGATTAATCGCGATATCTCTTCCGACCTTCTGGATTGCTTCAGCAGACGTATTCCTGCGGTATTTATCCAGATCCAAGGTGATTGTGTTCGCAAGCTCTCTCTTGACGTGAGTGAGATCGATATCTTCGCCCTCTCCCACCTGCTCGGCCAGCTCTCCTACTGTCCATTTGTAAATTTTAATGTCTGTTCCGGCAGCCATCGGGACCAGATCTGTGATGCCAAGAAGCTGCTGAAGTTCCACAATGTTCTGAGCGATCCTGCTCGTAAAATCAACGGAAATTGCCGGTGCAAGGTCCGCCGCTGTTGTTGTTCCTGTTTCTGCTGCGAATAACTGCAGCATTCTGAATTCTTTGTTCTTCATTTTCTACCTCCATTATTTGAATAAATGCATATTCTCCTGAATCAGTCTCTGGCGCTCAGTCCGGTTTGCCACTTTCATGATCTGCTCCTTGGTCAGCTTGGATGATCCGCCCTTCTTCGGTGCCTCACCTTTCAGGGCTTCTTTCACCGCCTTGCTGACAGCGTCCTGAAATGCCGTGATAAAAGCATCTACTGCACTCTTCGTTGCATCCGCATCTTCGGATATCAGCATCCCCACGAGTGCATCATCTACGGTGATTCCCTTTGCTGAAAGCATTGATCTTGCAGTAGCTGAC
The DNA here is from genome assembly GCA_946499505.1 of uncultured Lachnoclostridium sp. Taxonomy (GTDB): domain Bacteria; phylum Bacillota; class Clostridia; order Lachnospirales; family Lachnospiraceae; genus Mediterraneibacter. The sequence goes on along the minus strand of CAMMSL010000029.1, from coordinate 7,148 downwards.
ATCTTGGACATTGTTTCTTTTTTCTGCAGCGCATTAACCTGTTTCCGGAGTTCTTCCATCTCGTGATCTTTCCGTTCCTGATCCGACATATTTTTAAGGCGCTCCGCTTCATCCTGTTTCGCCTGCTGTTTTTCATGCTTTTTCTGCCACTCAGCAAACTTTCTCTCGATCAAGGCATCAACTTCTTCGTCAGTGTACTTCTTCTCATTGTCTGAATCATCGTCATCATCATTTCCAGACTCGTCACCTTCGCCATCGCTGCCAGAATCTCCATCGTCTCCCGATGAACCTCCATCATCGCCATCTGCAAATAACTGCAGGCCGTATCTCAAGGCAATGTGATCTACATCTTTCTGTGCCGCCAGTACCTTTACAACTCTGTTTTTCATTATCTGTTACCTCCGTTTTATAGATTTTTCTGCTATCTCCCGTAGCTTATAGTCTCCACGCCTGACTCTCTCCGTAGTTTAAGGTCGCCACGCCTGACCACCGTAGCTTATAGCATCCACGCCTGGCTTTTTCCGTAAGGTTTTACGACATTCACGCCTGGTCACTCGATCCGGACATACTCCGGAAACTCATCGGCGATTAAACAAACGCCAATGAAAAAGGAATCCACCAGAAGTCTTCCTTCTTCCGACAGATTCCCATAATGTATATCAGCCCTTCCGGGTGATACCTCATATTCAATTTTATCCTTGGTCAACCCCTGCATAGATCTGACCAATGTCTGTGTCAGCGCCGTCATGCCAGCGCAGACAATATCTTTGCCGGTCTCTGCATACCCTGCATGGCCATGTATCTCAATTCCGTCCTTGCGGACGCTTACTGCAATCAAATAGCATCACTCCTTTGCTGTCCCGGTCATTCCCCGCCGGAGGGAGAGCATTGGATCACTCTCCTTTCAACCAATTAACCACCTCATTCACATCAATTGCCCCTGTGCGGTTCATATGTACTGTTTCCCCATCCAGAAGAACCACAGTAGGTAATTTATCCACATGGAATTTCTCAGCTGTAAACGGGTCCGCCTGTGCATCCACGCGCTGGATCTGATCCTTGCCAACAATCTTTTCCAGAAAAGATATAAACTCTTTTTCGTAAAATCGGCAGGGCGGGCACCAGGGAGCATAGAAGAATAATAATTTTCTCATAAACATCCCGCCTCCTCAAATACCTTCAGCATCTTCGGAAACTGGATGGCGATCCAGTCGATCATGGTTTCTTCATGCCCATATTGAGAATGTTCGAAATTCGGTCCCAACCCGCTTTCAAAAAGAAAAGCATGTACAATCTCATGCCGCAAATATCTTTTCTGAATTTCTTTAAAATAGCGAACATCATCGTCTTTTCGCTTATTTGCCATCACGATCAGCGCTGCCGATGGATCGGTATATCCGCCTCTTCCATCAAGAATCGGATCTGCGTCAGCGTTGCGGTATTCTATTGTCCATTCAGATCCTAAAATACTTAGCTTCATGAATACCTCCTAAAAATGAGCATAAGAAAACCACCGACCATTTCTGACCGGTGGCATCGTCTATATTACTTGCCATCTTCGTATTTTATCCCATTATTGCATTCTTTATCAATATCATCCCACAAAACTGTATTTGGGATTCCTTCTGGAAAGGCCGTACACCGCATGCCTTTGTCGTCCCCCTCCTCCATAAAATGATCACAAAACATGCATTTCGGCAATGTAAGCCTATTTCCGCCAAGGATATATGTATTTTCTAATGAGTTTCTCTGCTCCATCTGGAATCGTCTCTCCATTTCTATACTTTACAAATGCCTCTGCTAAACTCTCTGCTCCATCTCGTGTCCGATCAGCATATCCGGAAACACCTCCAACAAATGCAGTTCTAAGTTCCTCTCTTACACGTCTATAATCTTCTTCCGTAATACAATCCTGAAAAGGCAATATATGAGCAATCTCATGCGCAATATAGTCTTCAAAGGTCTTTCCTGCCATTTCACCTTCATTATACAGATATTTCATACGGCGTTCAACCCTCTGATAATCTATGTCATAATTAAATAGCAAAGCAAATTTAAGAACCCCGTCTTCATCAATATATCCACCACTTCCGAATATATCATTCCGCCCCATTTTCCCGCCCTCGATGCCGTCAATGTATACCGTATATTCGGATTCTAGCTGTTTTATTGCCCGCTCTATCTTATCCTTTGTGTGCTTTTCCATTCCTGAATTCTTATACACATCATCAGGAATTGAGATTTTCATCAAATCTCCGTCCAGCCTATTTGCAACTTTCCCCGCCTGTCCATTTCCGTGCCGTTTCTCATAGTCCTCCACCCACTTATCCCAGTCATCGACCTCGATAGTGAACGTACAACGACACCACGGATGAAGCGGCGGAAAGTTCACACCCGGCTGTCGATCCGAAATATTGAATACCTCTCTGGCAACACCACGGCAGATACTGCACACTTTTGCGTCACCAACTGTAGAAAGGCGATACTTTTCAAAATCCTCCGTAAATGGCTGCATGGTTGCTTCAGCCATGACATATGTACCTTCCGTGTAAATCAATCGGTATGCATCATTCCGAGACACACTGGAAAACCTTTCCCTCAGCCGTCTGGTCAATCGCTCATAGCTGTCGCCCCGGGCAATTCCCTGCGCAATATCGGAATTGAGGTAATTCGCCAGCTTTGTCGTATTGTTCCATATCTTCTGAGAGAAGTTCTCTCCATTGGACCACGAGACGTTGATAAACAACTTTGAAATATCCGGATTATTGGCGTAGAAATTCTTTCCGAACCCCATTGCCTCTGCTGCAGCGTTAACTCCGCGCTCTGCATTCCTGTTCAGGTGCGCAGTAATTTGTTCGTTCTCCACAGCTCCAATATCAAGTTGCTGCATTCTGACAGAATACTGTAATCCCTCCAGACGATTCAGCTTGTAGATTGACTCACGGACCGGCATCAGATGTGCATATTCAGGATATTTCTTTTCGAACTCGTCCATCTGCTCCATCAGCAGACGTTTATCCTCATCAGAAAGTGACTCCATCAGTCTGCGGTACTGGATCACATTATCAGTCCCGTACTGCTTGTAATACGCCGCTATCTGTTTATCCAGTTTTCTGTATTCTGTATCAAAATAGGACGAGAGCCGCTTTTTCAGCTTTGCTTCGTCCTTTTCCAACTGCTTATTGAGCTGCTGTTGTCTCTTCTGCCAGTAGTTCATCCTCTGTCACCGTCCTGTTAGTGGGATAGTCCGTATTATATCCGATTCCATCCTGCTCTTCTTTGATGCGCTCAATCTCCTGCTGAACATTATCCACAACCGACAATACTTTAAGCTGTGTCTCATGTGACGTGATTCCTGCAAGGTTTCCTGCAATCTGTGACTCTTCCAGAATATTTGCCGGATAGTTCTGAGTAAATTGATATTTAATTCCAACCCATGAATCTTTCTGCATTCCAGACACCGGATTGCTGAATATCAACTTGTACCTCCGATTCATCCCGCTGGTAAACTTCCGTTCTTTAGTTTTCGCCAGATTACTCATAGCTTGCAATTTATATTTCAGCGCTATTCCGGAAGATGCCCCGAAGTTCTCATCAGAGATATTTGCCACCATGCAGATCTGGAATATGAGTTTTTCCAAGCGATTGATCAGATTCTCCTGCGTTGTGTCGCCATCCGGTTTCTGCAAGAACTCTACAACCAGAGAGCCGTCATTTTCCCCATCAAAATTAATGATACGGTTACTTCGAAGCTGCTCTAGTTCATTCTCCTCCAGCTTCGCTCCAAGAATCTTCAGATAAGCATCCGCAAAATAATCTACGTCATTGGCTTTTTCACTGATTGCCTTATTGTAAGCATCAATCATCGGAAGAGCACTCTCGAAGATTCCCATGCGTTCCTCATTTTCAACGAACTCTACTGCTGGGACGCCTTCAAAGCCGTGTATTTTAGGTTCGTCTACCCACTTATAAGTTCCGCGGTTCACGAAATGCTGCACAACACGTCCGTCGGACCAGCTCCCCCATTCTACATTATCAGCATCCTTGTAATGCCGAATAAAGAACAGCGGCCGCTCCAGAATGCTATCATCATAGATCATGAAGGCATCCATTGGTGTCAGGTAGGTGATCCCGATATTGCCCTGCTCATCCACATAGTACATTTCATACCCATTTCCGTAGATACTGCACACCTTTGACAGCTCTGCATTATTATCATCCTGATCATTGTACTGATCCAAAAATTCCAGATATTCCGATACGGTTTCATCATCAGCAGTCGTCTTAATAGGGATTCCGATGAAGAAACCGTTCATCGTATCAGTAATGTATTTTGCAAAGTTTACCGGAATACGATTGTCTGGCTTCCAGTCCGGCTTCTTCGCAAGTCTGCTAATCTCATACTTGTTTTCGTATGCATCATGCAGCCGCTGATAACGATTATTAATCTCTGTCTTATGTTTTGTCATATACTCCGCCAGAAGCTCCGGCGTCATCTCCGTGTCTGCCGCCACTCGAAACATTCTATATTCCTCCTGTCAGGCCGCTATTGTAATGCGACTTTTTATCATATTTTCTCAAAAGGCTCGCTGCAGAGTCCGGACTATCGTCATGCTCTGCAAACTCCGAATAATCAAGAATCTCATTGATGTACTCCGGATCCGTATCCTCAAGCCATATAATCTTCTTCCAGTCTCTCCTGAGATATGTCGATATCTTCAGAAACTTGTTCATTGATTCGCTGTATGGATCCACATGATATCCGAGACCTCGGAGCTCTTTTGCAAGATATCCTTTATCCGCATTTTTCTCGCAGGATATCGAGCCAGCTCTGAATCTCTTATGATAAATACCAATCTCAGAAAGACAATCATCAACGTGCTTGTCCCAGCGCTTCCCAAATCCGATGATACGACCATCCGGAAGTTTCTTCATGATCGTGTATGCCGTCCCATCCTCACCGTCATATGCAGCATCGATATGAGCCATGCCTCCATAAATAAGCTGCGAGTCTTTTATGAACTGCGGGTTCTGGAATATTGCATCCTTGTCAGCAATATGCTTCAGCTCATAGTTTGCAGCAAATAGGCTGTCCGACATAGATTGTCGAAGTTGCTCCAGTTTATCCCGTGTGATCAGTCCGGTAGAATAGCAGTCATACTTCCGAACATTCGGCATAATCGAGATTGCATCCTCTTTATGCCAGGGAGTTCCGGTATTTATAAAGCGACCACCACGGTTGCAGATGTTCTGCAACTCCATGTATTGAGTCTTTGTGCGCTCCCGCTCCGCCTTACTGATCCGGTCCTTCAGATTAACGATATCATCTGTCACAACGATGTCTGCATGCTTTCCGGTGATGCTGGTGCCGATACCGAGTCCCACAACCTGCGACACACCTTTTGTCGACGTGCAGAGATTTGTGTGGATCTCCGAATTATTCTCCTTCAGCAACTGCAGGTCCGTTCCATATAGTGTCCGGACAATCTGTTGCATGCATCCCGCTTTCAGAATCTTCTGCGTCTGGACCAGAACTTCCGTCACATCGTCATCCGTCTTCCGGAAGAACATCACATTCTCATTCGGTTCAATCACCGTATGGATCGCCAGGAACAGCGACAGATCCGTTGTCTTATATGATCCACGGTGAGCTAGGAGCGTCTGGTCTTTATCGGCATAAAGAAAAAACCTCAGCCACTCATTATGAAGAGTAGTAAGGTCTTTAAATCCTACCCAGTGTCCAATTTTATACGGTTCATTCCACAGGAGGTCCAGAACCGCTTTCTTTGAGCTGTTCAAAGTATGCCTCCATTTCCTTTAAGGAATCGTCGATCGGCTGAGACAATTCTATATTCTGTCGATCGGCCCACGCTTCGCGCTTCCTGTTCTTCAGCCAGAAGATCTGCGCAGTTACGTCCGGAATGACTTCCTTCTTCGTAACTGTTCTCTCGGTCATTACATTGCCTTCAAACTTTTCCTTGACTTCCTCATATTCATAACCAAGCGCACGTTTCAGAAGAGCGTTCTCTACCTGACGGTCAATGACTTCTTTTCCCCTTTTTAGGGTGTCTTGAATGTCTTGATATTTGCTTTTCCACGTCTGCAATGTAGAGTATCCAATACCGATATTTACGGCAATCTGCTCATCCGTCAGGCCATCTCTCGCCCATCCTTCAATTTTCAGCAAGCCTTCCGGCGTCAGCCAGTATTCGTATTTTCCTTTTGCCATCAGACCTGCCTCCTCTCTATCTTCTACTTATCATCAAATTAAAAACCCTTTCGTTCTTATGTTCATCAGTATGGCATTTGTGACACAAGCACATTCCATTATTTACATCTACTCTTCCCATAGGATATTCTGACCAATGAATTATATGATGAGCCTCTAACTGTTCTGTTGCACCACATACTTCACACTTTCCTTTTCTCAGGACATCCTTTTTCCATTTTCTCACTCGTTTATCCTCCCTCTTGTAAGGATAAATGTGTCCATCATTTAGTATATTTTCAAGGAATTCTTTTCTTAATAGATATTTCAAAATTAAAAGTGCTGCTTGTTTCCTGTATACAGAATAATCCCCTAGAAGAAGAGACAACGAATTGATAATCATTTCTTCTGGGCTTATAGGGAGGTGAGAATAGTTTTCTGTCTTAAACGCTGAGTTATCTGCAAATATCTTCTGTTTTTCAGTCATTCAGGCTCACCTCACTTTCCCGCATTTATGACATAAGAAAACCACCGATCTTTCCGATCAGTGGTCTCCTAAATGGCTCATCTTAAAATAAAAACTCAGGATATCATCTTCCGTCCTGCCAACGCTCCGACCAAGTTCAGCCGCATGAGCTCGTACAGCTCGAAGAGCTACATCAAAATCTATTCCCTTATGCCGTTCTATGCATGCATCCATACTCTCGTATATTTCCGCTGCAGTCATCTTCCCTCCTGACTCCCGTCCTCGTACACCTAAACCAAGTATACCTCGGCGGGATCCGGAAAGCAATAGCGGAGCACCCGGAGTTAAACCGAAACACAGGGCGCTACCCTGCACATCTGCCATTGATATGCCCGCATAAGAAAAGCACCCAGAAGGTGCTGCAAACAGCCACTTTCTACGGACAGCAGGGCCGCATTTCCCGGACAGTCCGGG
>CAMMSL010000028.1 GCA_946499505.1 uncultured Lachnoclostridium sp. | reverse complement strand
GCCATTGAAGATTCTGAAAAATGGGTGATCCACAGAGATCCGCCGCCATTTGAGGATCAGAGCCCGGTCGTTGAGATTCTGGAGACAGGTATCAAGGTCATCGATCTTCTGGCACCATATGCGAAAGGCGGTAAGATCGGACTCTTCGGAGGAGCCGGAGTAGGTAAGACAGTGCTCATCCAGGAGCTGATACGAAACATCGCTACAGAGCACGGCGGCTATTCTATCTTTACCGGAGTCGGAGAGCGTTCCCGTGAGGGTAATGACCTCTGGTCCGAAATGAAAGAATCAGGAGTACTTGAGAAGACAGCTCTGGTGTTCGGACAGATGAACGAGCCCCCTGGAGCGCGTATGCGTGTGGCGGAAACAGGACTTACGATGGCAGAGTATTTCCGTGATGAAGAGCATAGAAACGTGCTTCTGTTCATCGATAATATTTTCCGTTTCACACAGGCAGGTTCCGAGGTGTCCGCACTGCTCGGCCGTATGCCGTCAGCCGTAGGATATCAGCCTACACTGGCAACAGAGATGGGTGAACTGCAGGAGCGTATTGCTTCCACAAAGAACGGTTCCGTTACATCCGTGCAGGCTGTATATGTGCCGGCCGATGACCTGACTGACCCGGCGCCGGCAACCACATTCGCCCATCTGGATGCGACCACTGTTCTGTCCAGAAAGATCGTGGAGCAGGGTATTTATCCTGCCGTAGATCCGCTGGAGTCCAGTTCACGTATTCTTGAGGCGGACATCGTCGGTGAAGAGCATTATGAAGTAGCGAATAAGGTTATCGCGATCCTTCAGAAATATAAAGAGCTGCAGGATATCATCGCAATCCTTGGTATGGAAGAACTTTCCGATGAGGATAAAGCGACGGTCATGCGTGCGAGAAAAATCCAGAGATTCCTGTCACAGCCGTTCTTTGTGGCTGAGACATTTACAGGAATTCCCGGAAAATATGTACCACTGAAAGAGACGATCCGCGGCTTTAAGATGATCATCGACGGTGAGATGGATGAATATCCGGAATCCGCATTCTTCAATGTGGGGACGATCGATGATGTGGTCGAGAAAGCGAAAGCAGAAAGTGCAGAAGCGTAGGAATGCATAATAGAACAGGAGCGTATGCATAATGGATACATTTGGTCTGAAGATTATAGCAAGTGATAAGGTCTTTTATGAGGGCCGCTGCAAAAAACTCATCATCCCGGCTCCCGATGGAGAGAAGGGAATCCTGCCGAACCATGAAAATATGGTCATAGCTATCACGGTAGGCACTGCGAAAGTCCAGCTTGCAGGAGAAGATGAGTGGAAAGATCTTGCGGTAGGAACGGGGTTCGCGGAGATCGTGAACAACCGTGTCACGCTTCTGGTAGACACTGCCGAGCGACCGGAGGACATCGACGTCCGCCGCGCACGGGAACAGCAGGAGCGTGCAGAAGAGCAGATGCGGCAGAAACAGAGCACGCAGGAATACTACCACACCCAGGCCTCCCTCGCCCGGGCCATGACCCGTCTGAGAGTAGCCCAGGACAAGAAGTGGAACTTATAGCAACAGCTCAGCCATGGAGAAAACTGTGCAAAATCATGCTTGCATGAATTTTTGCACAGTTTTTTTCATGGGATGAGCGCCCGAATATGAGCAAAGAAGCGGCGGAAGCCGCGATAAGCACGGAGTGCGGCTTTGCGAATGGCGCTATATTTTTGCTAAGAAAATAAGCTGTTATTGACACAGCGATACTCTGAATGTTATATTTAAGTTAATTTTGCGTAAAATATCTGGCGAAGACATGCCAGTTTTTTTATGTAAAACAAAGTATACCACAACGGATACTATACAAAAATTTAATATATGGCAAAGAGGGAAAAAATATGGATGTTTCTTTTGCAGGTTTCTGTCAGCAGGTATTTTCCAACCCTGTCCTGATGGTAACGGTAGTGCTCACTTTGGGCGTAATATTTGTAAACGGCTGGACGGACGCGCCAAATGCGATCGCCACATGTATCGCCACAAGATGTCTGAAAGTCCGGACAGCGATTATGATGAGCGCTGTGTTTAATTTCCTTGGAGTGCTCGTTATGACACATATCAACAGCGCCGTGGCGTCGACGATCAGCAACATGGTTGATTTTGGCGGACAGACAGATGAGGCGCTTATTGCTCTTTGCGCCGCTTTGTTTTCCATTGTAGTCTACAGCGTAGCGGCGTCTGTATTCGGAATACCGACAAGCGAGAGCCACAGTCTGATTGCAGGTCTTACGGGAGCTGCGATCGCCATACACAACGGAGTCGGAGGAGTCAATTTCAACGAGTGGGTGAAGGTGCTCTACGGGTTGGTGCTCAGTCTTGCGCTCGGCTTTTTCATGGGCTGGATAATCTGTAAGATCATCACCATAGTCTGCGCGGCTATGGACCGGCGCAGGACAAACGGCTTTTTCACCGTGGCTCAGATCTTCGGTGCGGCTTTCATGAGCTTTATGCACGGGGCGCAGGACGGGCAGAAATTTATCGGAGTCCTTTTCTTGGGAGTAGCCTTTTGTAATGGACAGAGCAGTGTTGAAGGAATGATCATTCCGGTATGGCTGATGCTGCTGTGCAGTACGGTAATGGGGGTAGGAACGAGTGTAGGCGGTGAAAAGATTATCAAATCTGTGGGGATGGATATGGTAAAGCTGGAGAAATTCCAGGGCTTTTCTGCAGACCTTGCGGGAGCGGTGTGTCTGCTCCTCTCCAGTGTATTCGGTATTCCGGTATCGACAACACACACAAAAACAAGTGCGATCATGGGTGTTGGCGCAGTGAAGAGACTGTCAGCGATCAATTTTGGCGTTGTGAAGGATATGATGTTGACATGGATCTTCACATTCCCGGGCTGCGGTCTGATCAGCTTTGTTGTTGCAAAGATATTTATTATGATATTTTAGGAGGAAAAAACAGTGGCAAAGAAACAGGATTCATTTTATTTTGATAACTTTGTGGCGTGCGCAGAGGATTCCTGCCGGGCAGCTCAGATGCTGAAAGCGGCGCTTGAAAATTTTAAACCGGACACTTTGAAAGACCAGCTTGACAGTATCCATGAAGTGGAGCACAGCGCAGATGCGAAGAAACATGAGATGCTCGATCATCTGGCAAAAGAGTTCCTGCCACCGATAGAGCGTGAAGATATCGTCTCTCTGAGTCAGAATATCGACAATATGACAGACAAAGTAGAGGATGTCATGTTGAGGGTGTATATGAACAACGTACAGGATATCGAACCGAATGCCCTGAAGATGACGGATGTTGTGATCGAGTGCTGCGATGCAGTGAGGGATCTTCTCGTTGAGTTTAAGAATTTTAAGCGTTCCAAGACGCTCAAGCAGCTGATCATTCGTATCAATGATCTGGAAGAAGAATCGGACAAGCTTTTTATAGAGAGTATCCGGGGCCTCTACACAGAGTCAGAAAATCCGATACGTATTATTGCGTGGAGGGACATTTATATCTATCTGGAGAGATGTGCAGATGCGTGTGAGCACGTGGCGGACGTGGTTGAGAGTGTGATCATGAAAAACTCATAACGAAACGAAGAACCGGCGGCGGAGAGTACGACCGGTTCTTCTTAGTTTTATCTTGCATTTTCAGATGGCGTATACTACAATAAAAATGCCTTGTGATATGCGATAAATAGTAATTTTGATATATTTATAGTAAATTTAAATGTTTACTTGAACTGAAAGACAGGGGAGATTAAGATATGAGTGAAAGCTACAAACCGCGTTCTACTGCAGAGATCATGAATGATGTTTTAAGCACCGTGCGTGATTACTATGACTCAGAGTACGCTTATTATATTGAAAAAGAACAGGGTGATATTGAGACGATCTATGAGTGGTGCGCCGAGAATGTAGAGTGGCAGAGAGATCGCTTAAAACTGCTTCCCGAGGAAGAACAGCCGAAATGGATGAAGACAGAAATCACAGATACAACTTCAGACTGCTATAGTGTGTTCCGGCAGATCACTGATGATACGACCGCTATCCTGGCAGTCGCAGGAGTTCACAGAGGAGGCTGCACACTGGATCTTATGAGGGCGCTTCTCCCATATATCCCTCAGGCGATCGCACTGCAGAAAATGCAGAAACAACAGGAGTATCTTAGTTACCACGATGATCTGACAGGACTTTTGAACAGAAACAGTCTGGTAGATTATCTGGACAATGTGAAGAGCAGTGAACTGAAATCTCTGGGAGCGCTTTCTATTGATATTAATGGCCTGAAGAACTTCAATAAAGAATTCGGCAGGGATTATGGAGATGAAGTGATCAACCGTATAGGTGAAGTGCTTCAGGAGTACTTTCATAGCGGCGAGGTTTACCGCCTGACAGGCGATCAGTATCTTGTGCTGGTGGAAAATACAACATATGAAGATTTTACAAAGCAGATCTATGCCGCCCATACCAAGCTGGACAATATCAGCCTCGGCCTTGTATCAATGGGATATGCCTGGGAAAAAGTAGATATTGATGTAGAGAAGCTGGTAAATAACGCGGAAGTCATGATGCGTGAGGAAAAGAAGAAATATTATAAGAATCTCAAAAAAGGACATCATGAGCCGATCATTAAGCAGGATCTTCTGGATGATCTGGAACATAGAAATTTTATTGTCTGTTTTGTCCCGAAGATAGATACGGCTACCGGCCGGGTTGCGGAGGCCGAGGCGGTGGTCAGATATCACCATAAAGATCTGGGAATCGTGGATCCGGGCAGATATATTAATCTATTGGAAGAGACAAAGCTCTCCCATTATCTGGACCTGTATGTGTTTGAAGAAGTATGTAAAACTTTGCACAGATGGGAACTGGAAGGTATTCCGCTCATACCGATCGCAGTAAATTTTGCCGGAGCTACTCTGAAACAGGAGAGCATTGCAGAGAAGATGCTGCACCTGATTGAAAAATATCATGTCAGATGTGAGTATCTTGAGGTGGAAGTCTCAGAATCCAGCAATGACATGAATCAGGAGATGCTGGCAGAGACCAGCAGCAAGATCCGTAAAGCAAATGTGCGTGTGATCCTGGATCATTTCGGGGCGAAGGATTCGAGTTTCTCGATACTATCCTTGATGGAATTTGACGGTCTGAAGCTGGATAAAAGTCTGATCACAAATATCGTAGGAAATACACGCAGCCGTATCGTCGCGCAGGCGGTGATCGATATCTGCCGGCAGCTTGGCGCGTTTGTCCAGGCTTCCGGAGTGGAGACGCAGGATCAGTTAAATGTCTTAAAAGAACTCGGATGTGATTATGCACAGGGAACCTTGTTTAATAAACCGATCACCATCGAGACATTTGAAATCAGATATATGAAGGAATAGAAAATGGTAAGAGCATGGATCGCGGATGTCACACCGCTTTTGGGTAAGGAATGTTACGACAGCTATTACAGACAGGTTCCTGATTTCCGGAAGAAGAAGGCGGATGCGCTCCGGCTGGATAAGATGAAGGCGCAGAGTATCGGCGTATGGATGCTGTGGCATAAGATACGTACAACATATCATCTGCCAGAAGAGTCAGTCTTTAATTTCTCCCATTCCGGGACATGTGTCATGTGTGCGGTGTGCATGGATGACAGGAAAGTGCGTGTGGGCTGTGATGTGGAAAAGACGGGGCAGCTTAAAATGAATATAGCAATGCGTTATTTCTGCCGGGAAGAGTATGAATCGATCAGTGAAGCAGGAACGGATGAAGAAAAGACAGATCTTTTCTTCCGCTATTGGGTGTTGAAAGAAAGTTTTATGAAAGCAACAGGAAAGGGGATGGCCCTTCCTGTAAATTCTTTCTGTATCCGTCTGGACGATCCGCCGATTCTCGTACGGCAGCCGGCAGAGTTCCCGGAATCTTACTATTATCGCGAATACCGTGTCGTAGGATTCCCCTATAAGATGGCAGTGTGTTCTACAGACGCGGATATTGATACGGAATTACATACAGAGTTGACATTATGATAAAATTTGATTTTGATATACATGAGATAAAGAATTTTGGTATGGGGATAGTTTTGGGGCTGGCAGCAGGAGCTCTGATAGTATCTCTGGGCGCATATTATATTATTTCTGAAGATAACGCGGAAGCTGCCGCAAAAGAAGCAGAGCTGACTTCGGAAAATGAAGAGTTAAGAGGACAGATCAGGAAAGAAAACGCCGTAGAGGCGAATACGGAGACACTTGCAGGAGACGAGGATGGGTGGCAGCTTATCCTTGTAAATGAGGATCATCCGCTGGATGCATCCTATGTACCGGAAAAACTGACGGAGATCTCTCCGGGGTATCAGGTGGATGACCGGATCGTTTCGAATCTTCAGCAGATGCTGAACGACGGGGCAGCACAGGGGCTGAGCATGTATGTGACATCAGCTTACCGCTCTTATGCCCAGCAGATCGAGACATTTAATGCGTCGATGCAGAACAGGCTGAACCAGCAAATGACGCCTCTGGAAGCCTATCAGGAGACAAGCACCTCTGTTGCGCTGCCAGGAACGAGCGAGCATGCGACCGGCCTGGCCGTGGATATTATCTCCACATCGTACGGAGAACTGGATGACAGGCAGGGCGATACGGCGGAGCAAAAGTGGTTGATGGAACATTGCTGGGAATATGGATTTATCCTGCGGTATCCGCCGGAAAAATCGGATATAACTGGTATCATTTATGAACCGTGGCATTATCGCTATGTCGGAAAGGATGCAGCCCAGGAGATTACAGAACAGGGAATTACGTTGGAAGAGTATCTCGAGTAAAAGTGAGGCTTTGCGAATGGCGCGGGCTGGACCGGTTTCTGACAGAAACATTGGGGAATATAAGCAATACATAAGGAGGAGAACCATGGAAGATTTAACATTTGGTGAACAGGTCAAGATCATTCTGGGGAGAAAAGGAATGACGATCAAACAGCTTGCCGAGCTGATCGAAGTCAGGACAGGCAAAAAGATGTCAAGACAGAATCTGACACAGCGCCTGGGCAGAGATAATTTTCAAGAGCAGGACATGCGCATGATCGCTGCAATTCTTGACTGCCCGTTCCATTTGAGCATTATGTCGGAAGCGCCGGTACAGCCGCGCAGCACGGCGGCGCTTGAAAAAGCTGCGATCGCACGAACAGACGCAGTAGAGAAAAAACAGGCTGAAGAAGAAATGCGTACAGAAGAAATACAGACAGAAGAGACTCAGCAGAAAAATCCAGGTGCTCCAGAGGCGGAAGAGAGGGAACGGACTGCAGAGAGTGCCGTACAGAATACGGCGGAACCAGTGGCTGCCGAGAACTCGCCAGAAGTGGAAACTTCCGGAGATGATATCGCTCCGGATGAACGTGACATGACAATAGGGGAACTCTATGAGATCCATGAAGAACTGTCTGAACTGGAGGAAAATGCAAAGGCCGGAGAACCAGTAGAAGAAATCAAAAAAGAACTGGAAAAACCGAAGAAATCCCTTTTCCATACCGGTGGAATCTTTCTTCGCAGGAAACAGCGTGAAGCGGCCACAGCTGACGAGACAAAGACGGCAGAGAAAGCATCAGAGGATGCAGCTGATGAGAATGCGTCCTGGTCTGCAAACGGCGGACAGCCTGAGCAGGAGAAAATGCAGCCGGCAGCAGAGCAGCACTCTTCTGAAAGCGCGGCAGCGGAGAAAGATGATTTTGAACCTGTCATTTCTCATGATGATGTAGAGGAAGACAGAGAAGTTGGTGAGGTAAACCCTTATACGGGAAGAGAATACCAGTCCAACAGTGTCCGGATGCATCCCACAAGGATCGGATATGTTCAGGTGTATGACCGTACGATCCACAAGTGGACAGATATGACGGAGTGGGCGTTCCTCGGACTTCAGGAGCGTAAGAAGGCACTGCTCGGGAAAGCCTATGAGCCGCCGATCTACCTTGATTGACCAGGTCCGCTTTAAAGCAGGGGAAACAAGCAGTAGAACTGCGGCACAGATGAAAGGGGAAACGCACGATGGAATGGAGAACGCTGCTGTCCCCGAGACGGGAGCGGGAGAGTTCGGGAAGATCAAAGTCGACAGATCTGAGAAGCGAATTTGAGAAGGATTACCACAGGATCATTGGCAGCGCGTCATTCCGGCGCCTGCAGGATAAGACGCAGGTATTTCCTCTTGATAAAAGTGATTTCATAAGGACGAGACTGACTCATTCTCTGGAAGTCTCTTCACTTGGAAAATCACTCGGACAGAATATCGGAGAAAATATTCTTAAATTCCGCAGAAATTCAGGTTTTACTCCAAAGATGAAAGAGGACATCTCTCATATTCTGGAGTGCGCAGGTCTGATCCATGACATAGGGAATCCGCCGTTCGGCCATTTTGGAGAAGTGGCGATTCGTGAATGGTTTATACGTAATCTGCCGGAGCTGTCTTTCTGCGGCCAGCCTGTGGCGGATATGCTGAGTGAACAGATGAAGCAGGATTTCTATCACTTTGAAGGAAATGCCCAGGCGCTCCGTCTTGTGACAAAACTTCATTATCTGGTAGATGAGCATGGAATGAATCTGACCTATGCACTGCTCAACACCATTATCAAATATCCGGTCCCGTCCACAGAAATCCGGGAAGACAGCGGAAATATCAAGGATAAAAAGATGGGATATTATCTTGCGGATGAAGCAGTCTTTCGCAGAGTGACAGAAGCGACGGGAGCTGGAAATAACAGGCATCCGCTGACTTATATTCTGGAAGCGGCTGATGATCTGGCATATAAGACTGCCGATATAGAAGATGCATTTGTAAAAGGATTTATTACTTATTATACACTGGAAAGGGAGCTTGCGCCTCTGGAGAAAAATTACCCTGAGTCGCCGTTTAAGCCGCTGGAGAAGCTGCGGCAGCTTTATGCCCGCGGGATCAAGAAGGGCGTCAGCAATCCGGAATCCTATGCGGTAAAGAACTGGATCATCAGCGCACAGGGGTTCCTGATCAGCTGTGCTACATTTGGGTTTACTTCGAATTACGACAGTATCATGGCCGGTACATTCGGACAGGATCTGTTTTATGGAACGTATGGCGAGAAACTGATGGATCTGCTGGGAGATCTGGCTTACCGTCGTGTATTTTCTTCTATGGAAATCTATAAGATGGAAGTGGCAGAGTCTGCTATACTGGACAACCTTATGGATAAACTGGTCAGGGCCGTGCTCTATTACGATACAGATATCAGGCAGGATACGATCGACAAACGCGTGGTTTCCTTTATCTCTGATAACTATAAGAACGCCTATAAGCTTCAGTCAGAGGGTAAGAGCGAAGCGGAGAAACTGTATCTCCGCCTGCTCCTCGTGACTGACTATGTGTGCGGCATGACAGACAGTTATGCGAAGCGTCTTTATCAGGAGATGAATGGAATTATTTAAGCCGGTTATCCGGACCGGGGGACGCCTGAGGATTACCGGAGGATGCCGATGGTTTGCCAGCCGGACTGCAGCTTCCGACACATCGGCACCAGTGGCCGAAGTCTGCTGTATCATTACGTTCCTCATCGGTCAGTTCCAATACTGAGACATATGCGCGCGTGAACCGTGGAAAGCCGAACAGATCGGCCGCCCGGGCCTCGCGCGTATCGTATATACCGGGGACTCCCAGCCAGCTTCTCCCGTTTTCTTCGATAAGTGCAAGATGATTATAATTGTGATACCCATGCAACAGGAAACTGTTGTTGGCAAGCGGCCAGAATTTACGCGGCAGCAGGATGAGATCTTCACGGCTGATCTTTTTGGCCTGCGGAAGGTCCTTCGTCTCGGCAGACTGCAGGGCAGGCTCTGTTTCAGATGGATGTTCCGATTCGGATACAATATCCGGCTCAGGCACAGTGTCTGGTTCAGGTACAGCATCCGGTTCGGGAGTGGTGTCTGGTTCAGGTACAGCATCCGGTTCAGGAGTGGCGTCTGGTTCAGGTACAGCATCCGGTTCAGGAGTGGCGTCTGGTTCAGGTGCAGTTTCCGTCTCAGATGTGGTCTCTGCTTTCGGTTCATCCGTGTGCATCATATCAGGCCGGATATCGAAAAAGAACGAGGACGCCATCCAGAAGAGAGGCGGCGCGTCTTTGTCGGGATTCTGCAGGAGAAATCCGTCAATCTGCTGGAGAGACCGCCTCTCCGGAAAATATGTTTCGGATACTGACAGACGGATTGAGATATTTCTGCCGCAGGAGGTCAGATCTGCAATCTGCGAGAGGATCAGTTTATCCTGTTCACAGCAGAAAGCAGACAGACTGAGAGTGCTCCCGCTCCTGACGGGAATGCCACGGAGATGGATCTGGAGTGTACAGGACTGGTAATGCCGGGAGACTTTAATAAAGCCTACATTACGTCTGCGCTTATAATTTTCATATTCATATAGATAAAAAGTACCGGGATTCATAGAATAAAATAACCTCTGGTCTTGTCTCTTTTCATTCCAGTCTATTCGGGAAGAAAGAGAAAAAGAACGGAGTCGGAAAGGAAAATTATGTCTACAGAAAATACGGATCTCTGCGCGGAGCAGAAAAAGCTTGACGAAAAATATATGAGAGAAGCAATCCGGCAGGCGAAGAAAGCCTATAAGCTGGATGAAACGCCCATCGGCTGTGTGATCGTTCATGATGGTAAGATCATAGGCAGGGGCTACAATCGCAGGAATACAGACAAAAGTCCTCTCGCCCATGCGGAGATCACAGCCATTAAGAAAGCGAGTAAAAAGCTTGGAGACTGGCGGCTCGAAGAATGTACGTTGTATGTGACACTGGAGCCCTGCCAGATGTGCGCGGGAGCGATCATACAGTCGCGAGTGACACGGGTGGTAGTTGGGTGCATGAATCCGAAAGCCGGATGCGCAGGGTCTGTCCTGAACCTGTTGGATGTGAAAGCGTTTAATCATCAGGCAGAGCTTGCTACAGGAGTGCTTGAAGAAGAATGCAGCGCTCTTATGACAGGGTTCTTCCGGGAACTGCGTGAGCGGAAGAAAATGCTGAAAAAGTCAATATAGAAAGAAAACCTCTCCAGATCAGGAGAGGCTTTTTTCAGCTTCAAATGCTTTTTCTTTTTCACGGAATATCTGTCTGAACAGAAAGCGTACAAATGGTCCGGCATACAGCATCTGCCAGAAGAACGCCATCGGGAAATTCAATGCTATGGTCTGCAGCCATACGGCGATAAACTGGCTTCCGGCATCTTTAAACAAGATTGTCGCTGCAAGGCTCATGAGCGGGCACATCCATGCGACAGATACGACGGAAATCGCAATAACAAGATGAAATGGGTTTTCCTTTTCCGGATTCACGATGCGGAAAGCTGTTCTTTTCGCAATGTGTCCTACAAAAAAGAAATCAAGTATAAAAGCAACTGGAGCCATGATCATAAATTCATGAAATGCTGACAGAAACACAGTGTTGTTCATACCGCCTACGTTTAAAGCGATGTTATAGCAGATCATTGCATAAACCATGACAAATACCATCATAATGGTAAAAATTACTTCCTGAAATTTAGTTTTTGGCATAAAAAATCCTCCTTGATGATAATAAACAGAAAAATGTGTTGTTCGTTATCATTCAGGAGAATGTGCGTTTCCAATAAGACCAAAAATCCGTTATTCTTTTTTAACGTGCATTGCGCTTCGAACATGATCCACAGGCGTTACCCCGGCAGTTAACTCAGCCCAGGCACCCTCACGGCACCCGTGAGCTCCTGCTTAGTGCTGCTCCGTTCCCGGCCTGACACGGTTCACAGGTTCCCGTCGCGTGAGACCCAGACATCAACGTCACTTACCGGGGGCAGCCCTGCAGACTGCCGCCCTCTGCGCAATATCACCCCTGCTATAGCGGATTGCAGGTACAAGGTACCGCTAACACCCCGGCTGCACGAGCCTTAATTGTACATGATATTTATATAAATGTCAATAGCTCATGAGAATGACTTATTCCTTGAAAAGTGAACGAGAATATGTTAGACTCTTTCTATCTTAATCGGCAGGCGTATCGCCATATCTTCAGCCGTCAGAGATTCTGGTAGTTCTTTGCCTCAGCAATTCGGAGGCGAAAATCAACCGCTTGTAACTTACAGTGACATCCGATATAATGAAGAAAGGAAAAAGCCTATGAAAAATGAACTGGCCGGAGATATTGCTCTGGCAAAAGGAAAGAGTCAGTATGATACATACTGCAAACGGATTCTGGCAAATAAAATCATTCTTGCCTGGATACTGAAATATGTGGCAGAAGAATTTGCGGATATGGATATCAGCAAGATCAAAGAGTGCATTGGCCCAGATGTACAGATATCAGAAGTAAATGTTTTGCCGGGAAGAACGAATATGCCGGAAGTAGAACGGATTATAGGAGAATCAGCAGAAGATTCAGTGCCTGGCGAGGGAGAATTGTACTATGATATTAGGTTTTCCGTATATTATGCCCAACAGAAACAGAGGATTAAGCTGATTATTAATGTGGAGGCCCAGAAGGAGTTTTATCCGGGATATTCTATTATAACCCGAGGAATCTTTTACGGGGCGCGTATGCTTTCCGCGCAGAAAGGGATTGAATTTACTGGGAGAGATTATGATAATATCCGTAAAGTGTACAGTATATGGATCTGCATGAACGCGCCGGATTATATTGGCAATGCTATTTCGTATTATCATATCCAAAAAGAAGACACTATCCCAGGAATTCCAGATAAAAAAGAAACTTACGACAAGCTGACAGTTGTTACAATCTGCTTAAATTCTAGATCCGAAAAGAGCAACCGGTTGACAAAGATGCTTGGTGTACTTTTATCTCCGAGACTTGATTCCGGGGAAAAGATACACCAATTGGAATACGAATTTGACATACCGATGGAAAATGATATGGGAGAGGAGTTGAACCAAATGTGTAATCTGAGTGATTATGTAGTTGAAATCGGGCTTAAAGAGGGAAGAGAACAAGGAATAAAGCAGGGAATGGAACAAGGAATAAAGCAGGGAATGGAACAAGGAATAAAGCAAGGCATAAAGCAAGGGATAAAACAGGGAATAGAACAAGGAATACAACAAGGCAAAGAACAACTTCTTACACAGCAGGTAGCAAAGAAATATGAGAAAGGTAAATCCGTGCAGGAGATTGCGGATGAATTAGAAGAGGACGAAAAAGTTATTCGCAGAATATTGGAAAAGTTATAAATTTTTTTGATGAAAGACACTATTTAATGTATACACCGGCTATAATAGCCGGTGTAAAATTTGTGCGATAAGCCCGGAGGACGACTGCCGTGCTTGCACGAGCGGGCATCCGACGGGCAGCGGTCATCGAGCGGCAATGCCGCGAGATGAGAGCGGTATCGCGGTGATCGGATAGGGGAAGATTCCTTCCCTTATCCGATCGATAAGCCCGGAGGAAATTCTGAAGAAACGGAGCATTTAATATGAACATTCTTTTAGCAGCGATAAATGCCAAATATATCCATTCCAATCTTGCAGTGTACAGCCTGCGTGCATATGCCCGCAAGTATATCGAAGAGACGGAGATCGCAGAGTACACGATCAATCAGCCCATAGACGAAATTCTCATGGACATCTATACACACGGGCCGGACATCCTGTGTTTTTCCTGCTATCTGTGGAATATCAGCTATGTAGAACAGCTCATCCGGGAGATACCGAAAGTGCTGCCCGATACGAAGATCTGGCTGGGAGGACCGGAAGTCTCGTACAATGCCGGTGAAATGTTGTCGGAGTATCCCGGCCTGACAGGGATCATCTGCGGGGAGGGCGAAGAAACATTTCTGGAACTCATGGATTACTATCATACCGGAACGGATCTTTCAGAGATACGGGGGCTCGTATATCGGAACAGTGATGGAAGCATAACAGAGACGCAGACCCGGCCGGTTCTGGATCTGAGTACGGTTCCGTTTGTATATGAGCACATTGAAGATTTTCGAAACCGGATCATTTATTATGAATCCAGCAGAGGCTGTCCTTTCTCCTGCAGTTACTGCCTTTCTTCTATTGATAAATGTCTGCGGTTCCGTAATCTTGACCTTGTGAAACGGGAACTTCAGTTTTTTATCGACCACGAGGTGCCGCAGGTAAAATTTGTAGACCGGACGTTTAACTGCCGCCATGATCATGCCATGGCGGTGTGGAAATATATCAAAGATCATGACAGAGGCATTACAAACTTTCATTTTGAGATAGCAGCGGATCTTCTAAATGAGGAAGAAATTGCATTGATCCGCAGCATGCGCCCGGGGCTCATTCAGCTTGAGATTGGTATCCAGTCTGCGAACAGTGAGACAATATCTGAGATAAAGAGAAAGATGGATCTGGGAAAAGTAGAGTGCACTGTGGCACAGATACGGGAGAACAGAAATGTGCATCAGCATCTGGACCTGATCGCAGGACTTCCATATGAGGATTATGGCAGTTTTGAGGAGTCTTTTGACCGGGTGTACGCGATGCGTCCGGATCAGCTCCAGCTGGGATTTTTAAAAGTGCTGAAGGGTTCTATGATGCATGAGAAGACGCAGGAATATGATCTTGTATATCAGGAGCGTCCGCCTTATGAAGTGCTTTCTACGAAATGGCTGTCTTACGCTGGTGTGATCCGCCTCAAAAAGATTGAAGAGATGGTAGAAGTCTATTACAACAGCGGACAGTTCAGAAATACAATGGAACATGCGGAAAAAGAGTTTTCCGGGGCATTTGCCATGTACAGTTCTCTGGCAGATTATTATGAGAAAAATAATCTTTTCTGCGTCAGTCATTCCCGGATCGCAAGATATGAAATCCTGTTTCATTTCCTGAAAGAGCATATAGAAACGTATTCTGACGGCTTTGAGGACTGCCGGCGACCGGCTTCCAGATCCGCAGAGGACAGTCAGCAATCCGCGGCTGAATCCGAAGAGTCCAGGATGGCTGAATATACAGCATGGTTGACATTGGACCTGTATCTGAGGGATAATGTGAGAAACCGTCCTTCGTTCCTTCCGGAGAACAAGGTAAGCTCAGATGAAGCAGCAGTTTTCTATAAGACAGAAGAGGAAGAACGGCGGTATCTGAAAAATTATGCGGGGTACGACAGGCGACAGATGCGCAAGATGACGCATCTGGAAAGACTTTTTGGACGGATGCTCCTGTTCGATTACCGGGAGAGAGATCCGCTCAGCGGAGACGCAAAAGTATATAAGATAGAAGAAAGGACTGTTGGAAATGAATTTTCATGATAAAAAATTCAGACGTATCGTATCTATAATTATACTTGTTTTGATAGCGGCGATGGTACTGACTATGGTACTGCCGTATGTTATATGATAAAAGACAGGAATATGATAAAAAGACAGGAGAACAGCAGGCGATGTCTGGAAAAGATACTATGAGGATCGGAAAGATCACGCAGACTGCATGGAGCCGGTCTGTCAGAAGGCGGCTGCATACAGAGGACGATAATATGCTTTTTGCGCCGTCTCCGTGGGAAATGTGTTCGGGGTTCCGGACAGAAGCGGAGGACGGATATGTGTGGGCGGACGCACATGCCGCAGGAGATGACGTCAGGACAGGATATTATGCCGTATATCATGCGGCCGGTGAACTTGCCGCCCGCAATGTGCGCGCCCGGGGAGCGGCTGTATATGTTATGTTCCCGCAGGGAAGCCGGGAAGAACAGCTCGCAGGGATCGCGGCCGGTGTGGAATGTGCGTGCAGGGAACTGAAGATTCAGGTGACAAGTTTTCAGGGCGAGGTGTCAGGCGCAGTCGTACATACAGTCGTATCTGTAAGTGTTGCGGGGGTGCTGCATGACCAGAAGACCCCGCAGAAAAAATCCGGGCAGAACAGTGGAAAAGCATCTGCAGTGAAGGCTCCGGCTCACAGGGAGATCATTATGTGCGGATATGCAGGGCTTGAAGGAACTCTGCGTATTCTTGATGAAGCACAGACGGAATTGGAGACAAGGTTTGTAGCCGCTTTCCTTGAGCAGGCGAAAGGGCTGACAGAGGAACTGGTAAGACCGGATCAGATCCTGAATGTATATGGATGTGACCGCAAAGCCGTGGTGCGTCAGATTGGAAGCGGCGGGATCATGGCGGCTTTGTGGGAACTCTCTGAGACGGCTCATATCGGTTTTGAGATTGAGTTGCCTCAGATCGCGCTGAAACAGGAGACAGTGGAGATCTGTGAATTTTACCGCCTGAATCCGTATCTGATGACGTCGGCAGGCAGTTATCTCGTTCTGACTGATGAAGGCGAAGAGGTGATCCGTGCGCTTGAAGAGGCGGGTTCGCGGGCGGTCAGGCTGGGTGCGGCAAGAGATCAGAATGCGCGTGTGATCCGGAATGGTGAAGAAATCAGGTATCTGGACAGACCGGCGCCGGATGAGCTGGAAATATGGAGGAGTAAAAGATGAGTGAAAACAAAGAAGCACTGAGAATTGAGATACTTAAATATCTGGAGAAACACAGCAGAGTGAATCTGGGAGAACTCGCTGCGCTCATGGGAGCAGAAGAAACAGAAGTTGCCAATGAGATGGCAGAGATGGAAAAAGAGAAGATCATCTGCGGCTATCACACACTGATCGACTGGGATAAAACCGGTGTTGAAATGGTGACAGCCCTGATCGAGGTGCGCGTAACTCCCCAGAGAGACAGAGGGTTTGACCGTATCGCAGAGCGGATCTACAACTATCCGGAAGTCTATGCAGTTTATCTGATTTCCGGCAGTTATGACCTGCTGGTGACTCTGGAAGGGAAAAGCCTGAAAGAAGTTTCACGGTTTGTGTCGGAGAAACTTTCTCCGATCGAGGGAGTACTCAACACTGCGACACATTTCATTCTGAAAAAATATAAAGACCACGGCACCATCATGATACCGCGAAAAGAGTCGGAAAGGATGCTGGTGACACCGTAATGAGAAATCCATTATCAAAGAAGATCGTAGATATACAGCCTTCGGGAATCCGCAAGTTCTTTGACGTGGCAAATGAGATGAAGGATGCGATTTCCCTGGGCGTTGGAGAACCGGATTTTGATACGCCGTGGAGAATTCGTGATGAGGGGATCTTCAGCCTTGAAAAAGGAAGAACCTTTTATACATCTAATGCAGGTCTCAAGGAGCTGAGAAAGGAGATCTGCAGATATCTGGAGAGAAAGATCGGTGTCAGTTACGATCCAATGAAAGAGACATTAGTCACTGTGGGCGGAAGCGAAGCTATTGATGTGGGGCTGCGCTGCATGCTGGATCCGGGGGATGAAGTACTGATCCCGCAGCCAAGCTATGTGTCCTATCTGCCCTGCACGGTTATGGCGGACGGTGTGCCGGTGGTGGTTCCCCTCCAATATGAAAATGATTTCAAATTGACAGTGGAAGATCTGGAGAAATATACAACGCCGAAGACGAAGATCCTGATCATGCCGTTCCCGAACAATCCGACCGGATCCATTATGACAAAAGAGGACCTGGAGCCGGTGGCAAAATTTGTAAAAGAACATGATCTGTATGTGATGTCGGATGAAATCTATTCTGAGCTTACTTATCAGACAAAGCACGTCTCCATCGCAAGCCTGCCGGGGATGCGGGAGAGAACACTGGTGATCAATGGATTTTCAAAAGGCTTTGCCATGACCGGCTGGAGGCTGGGCTACTGCTGCGGACCGGCGGCAATCATTGAACAGATGACAAAGCTTCATCAGTTTGCAATCATGTGCGCGCCTACAACCAGTCAGTACGCTGCGGTAGAAGGACTTAAGAACTGTGAAGATGAAGTGGAAGAAATGCGGCAGTCCTACAACCAGAGACGCCGGTTCCTTATGCATGAATTTAAACGGATGGGACTGGAGTGCTTTGAACCGTTTGGGGCGTTTTACGTATTTCCGAGTATAAAAGAGTTCAAGATGAGCTCGGAAGAATTTGCCACAAGGCTCCTTCAGGAAGAAAAAGTGGCAGTCGTTCCGGGAACTGCTTTCGGAGAGTGCGGGGAGGGATTCCTGAGGATTTCGTATGCCTACTCTCTGGAAGATTTGAAAGAAGCACTGGGGCGTGTGGAGAGATTCATCAACAGGCTGAGAGAAAATGACGGGAGATAAGAATCATGCTTAATATTGTACTTCTTGAGCCGGAGATTCCGGCAAATACAGGCAATATAGGAAGAACGTGCGTTGCATCCGGCACCAGGCTCCATCTGATCGAGCCGCTTGGTTTCAGCCTCAGTGAAAAGGCGTTAAAGCGTGCGGGGATGGATTACTGGAAGAATCTGGATGTCACTACCTATATTGATTATCAGGATTTCCTCGATAAGAATCCAGGCGCAAAGATCTATATGGCGACCACAAAAGCGCAGAAAATCTATACGGAAGTGTCGTACGAGCCGGACTGCTATATTATGTTCGGCAAAGAAAGCGCAGGTATCCCTGAGGAAATCCTCGTTCAGAATCAGGAGAACTGCATCCGGATACCGATGATGGAGAAGATACGTTCACTGAACCTCGGAAATTCGGTTGCGATCGTGCTGTATGAGGCGCTGCGGCAGAACGGATTTGCAGGGATGGAGCGGGAAGGGCATCTGCATTATCTAAATTGGACTTCCGATTGAACAGATAAGAAAACTGCTCGGACAGAAAAAATAGTAATATGGGAAAAAGAATGGGCTAGCGCACCATGTGGTGTGCTAACCCATTTTTTCGCTTTATAGGAAATTCCGATTTTTTCAGAAAGCAAAAGAAACACGCGTTTAGCAAACTTGAACTTGGTAAACGCGTGCAAGGGAATGGCAATAAGACGATGGTCAGGTTAGAAGATATAAAAACCTTCTTCCCCGAACAAATCGTCAAAAGGATCGTTCTCATTAAGAAAATAGTCCATATCCAGAAGATCATCCTCGCTCATATGGCGAATCTCCTCGGGCGTCATTCCTTCTGGTGGATTTTCGATGTATTTATTGCGCAGTTCCTCGATATCTGGCTTCATGGCAAACATCCTCCTTTGAGAGGATTATATCATAACAGTACTATGCAGAGGAACGCAATCCACGAGATTTGGACATGACTATCTCGTACATTTCTTCGAGGGATACGCGCTTATGGTTGTAATAGAGTTCCAGGAACTCCATTTTGTGATTACATTCAGGACAATACAGAGGGTCATAGCCGAAGGAGAGGAAAATAGCGGTCCTCCATTGGTTGAAACTGCGGTATATTTTGTGCTTTTCTTTTGAAATGACACGATGCAGCTTTGAATCAATCTTACGCTGTCTTGCATACAGACCTCCATAACGGATCATTTTAAAATGTTTTTCCGGGATGTGACGGATGAGCCGTTTTATGAAATCCATGACAGGCAAAGTCTCCTCCACATACTGGTCGTCTTCGTGGCGGTTATAGTGGAAAGTAACGGTATCCCCATCATACCGGTCAATCCTGGATGTGGCTATGACAGGTCTGCCAAGATAGCGGCCAATGTATTTAGCGACCACTTTCGGGTCGCAAAGGTTCGGCTTGGCATAGACATAGAAGCCGTGTTCGTGCTGGTTGTAACATTTCGCTTTTACTTTTTTAAAGGAAGGTCCGATTTTGACTTCCATTTCATTGAGGAGAGCTGTGCGGAAAGCATTTCGCAGATAGTTGTAGTTAAAATGTTTTACATGGCGCCAGAAGCCGTCATTACTGTAAGCGCCTTCGGAAAGGAGGCAGTGGATGTGCGGATTCCATTTGAGATCCCTGCCAAAAGTATGGAGAACCATGATGTAGCCGGGAGTAAAATTTTTGGCATGGTTTAGATTGAAAAACATCCGTGATATTACACTGGAGACGGAATGAAAGAGACAGTCCAGGAGGGAACGGTCCTGAAGAAAAAAGTCGCGGAGATTTTCATCAATGGTAAAAACGCAATGGCGGTGCTGGACATTGACGAGTTTAAAAGACATACTAGTGGTGCGTTCCATAGCGTATTTATTTCCGCAGGTAGGACAAAAGCGGCTGTGACAACGAAAAGGAACAAACTTGAAATTACCGCAGTGCGGGCAGGAATACATAGCGCCGCCAAATGAGGGATCACCGCAGTTGATCATCTTATCGATATTTTCCACCTCAGTTTTTCTGGGATGGAGAGTATATATAATTTCTTCATAATGGTCTGTAAAGATTTTTTGTAAGATATTCATAAGACTATTATGCAAGAAAACGTAACATAAGAAAACCCCTAACCCCTCATGATTGAGGGGAAGGGGAGTTGAATAGGCGAAGCCTATTTTTTACCGTCCGATATCGGAACTATGTTGTATTCAAAGAGTCGCTCATACATAGATGAACTAATAAATAATTATCAATTCGACTAATAAATTCTTTGCTTAACCCACATAATAATGTATAATATTACCAAATGCTGTGTAAAAATATATGAAATTCTATTCTCTGCATGAAGCAGGAAGGAATGGAAAAACTAAGAAAACAGAAATGATCCGGAAAGGTGGTGGATAAAATATGGTAGAAGAGACGATCCGGACGATCCGCGAGACCGAGAAACAGGCTCAGGAGATCGTGGAGAATGCCCGCAAGGAGAGTGAACGCATCAGAAAAGAGGCAGAAGAGCGTTCCGGTCAGATCCGGGAGGAGATTATAAGAAATGTCCGTGAAGAGGCAGAAACAGTGATGGAACAGGCACATGTATCCGGTGATGAATCGGTGCGGGAGACGGAAGCTGTCATCAGGAACGATACAGACAGACTGAAAACTTCCGCCAAAGAGAAGGAAAAAAAGGCGGTGGAGATGGTGATCTCCATGCTGGCATAGCAAAGGAGGGAGAGATGAATGGCGGTACTTAAGATGCAGAGAATCAGCATCTGCGCCTTAAAGAAAGACCGTAAAGCGATCCTTGAAAAACTCCAGAGTATGGGAGTCCTTGAAGTGAATCATATCCTCGAAGAGGATGAGGATTTTCATAAAATGGATACGGTGGGAAAGAAACAGGGATTTGAAAAGGCGGCATCGTCGATTGACCAGTCGCTGGATATTCTGGAAAGATATGCGCCGGAAGATAAATCCATGTTCGCGGCTCTGGAGGGAAAGAAACTGATCTCCTCCGAGGAGGCGGTGAAAGTTCAGGAAGAACGCCGGGAGCTGTTGAAAACGGCGAAACAGATCTATGATCTGGACCGGGAACATGCGGAGCGGCTGGCGTCCGCAGCGAAGCTTACGAACAGTATCGAGAGCCTGACGCCGTGGCTTGCGCTGGACGTTCCGCTGAAGGTCATGAAGACAGATCGGACCGTATTCTTCCCGGGGACAATGCCCGGAGGCACTACGGCGGAGAAAGTGTATGAGATACTGGCCGAGAAAGCTCCGGAAGCTGAAAGTGCCGACGTGCATATCATTTCACAGGAACAGAGCACGGTCTATCTGGCAGTGATCTGTCTGAGAGAAGAAGCGGGCGCGGTGGAAGACGCGCTCAGAAGCGAAGGATTTGCCAGACCATCTCAGTCGTGGGAGGAAGCGCCTGCCCGGGAGAAAGAGATACTGGAACAGAAGATTGCAGCGTGTCAGGATAACATATCAGAGATTGAAGAAAAGATAAAGGCGCTTGCATCAGAGCGGGAGAGACTGAAGATCGCTGCGGACTACTACAGAGTCCGCGCCGATAAGTATGAAGTGCTCGGAACACTGCCCCAGTCGGAGAGGACATTTGTCATCAGCGGCTATATACCGGCGGCTGCGGCAGACAAGACAGCAGACTATCTGATGAAAAAATATGACTGTATGGCAGATGTGGAGGAGATGCAAGAAGACGAGGAACCACCGGTCATCTTAAAGAATAATCCATTTTCCGCCAATATGGAGGGCGTTGTGGAGTCTTATGGACTCCCGGTCAAAGGAGAGATCGATCCGACCACGATCATGTCATTTTTCTATGTATTTTTCTTCGGCATGATGCTCTCGGATGCGGCATACGGAGTGATCGTATCCATTGTGTGCGGAATACTGGTGCTGAAATTCCCGAGGATGTCCGCGGGGATGAAGAAGTCGCTGAAACTGTTCTTCTACTGCGGACTCTCGACCATTGTGTGGGGTGTTCTCTTCGGCGGATATTTCGGAAATATTGTGGACATCGTGACAGGGAAATTTTTCGGTACGACGATCACGCCGCCGGCGCTGTGGTTTGTGCCTCTTAACGAGCCCATGAAACTGCTGCTGTATTCCCTGCTCTTCGGAGTGATCCACCTGTTCACAGGACTTGCGATTAAAGGATACCTGTGTATCAGGGATGGAAAGATCATGGACTTCTTCTGTGATGTTGTGCTCTGGTTCATGCTCCTGATCGGACTGATCCTGATGCTGCTTCCGAGTGATCTGTTCGCATCGATCGCTCAGATGGAGATCGTATTTCCGGGATGGCTGGACACTCTCGCTAAGGTACTCGCAATTGCCGGAGCTGCGGGGATTGTCCTCATGTCAGGGCGCTCGAACAAGAATCCGGCGCTGAGGATCGCGCTTGGCGCATATGATCTTTACAATATTACCGGATGGCTCAGCGATGTGCTGTCTTACTCGCGTCTGCTGGCGCTGGGACTTGCGACAGGTGTCATCGCTTCGGTCATCAACCAGATGGGCAGCATGCTGCCGAACAACGTGATCGGGATTATTTTCTTTATTCTGATCTTCATCGTCGGACACTCTATGAATCTGGCGATCAACCTGCTGGGTGCGTATGTACACACAAACCGCCTGCAGTTTGTAGAATTTTTTGGAAAGTTTTATGAGGGCGGCGGACGGCCGTTCCACCCGTTTAGAGAAAATACAAAATATGCAGAGATTAAGGAGGAAACTTTATCATGAGTGAATTAGGAATTGTGTATGCATTACTTGGAGCGGCTGTCGCTGTTCTTCTGTCAGGTACAGGTTCTGCCATCGGCGTCGGCATTGCAGGTCAGGCGGCTTCGGGAGTCGTGACCGAAGATCCCAGCAAATTTGCAAAAGTGCTGATCATCCAGCTGCTTCCGGGTACACAGGGACTGTACGGACTTCTGATCGGATTTATCACACTGTCCAAGATCGGTGTGCTCGGCGGCGGTCTTGCAGACCTTTCCGTTCAGACAGGACTGCTCATTCTGGCGGCGTGTCTTCCGATCGGTGTGGTAGGACTTCTCTCAGCGATCGCCCAGGGAAAGACAGCTGCGGCTGCCATCGGCATTGTTGCCAAGAAACCGGATCAGTTCGGTAAGGCGATGCTCTTCCCGGCGATGGTCGAGACGTATGCGATCCTTGCACTTCTGATCTCATTCCTGGCTGTCAGCGGTATTCAGGTATAAAAGACATTCGGGTATAAGATAAGAAGGAGAACGAGAAAATGAGTGGACTGGATAAAATGAAAGCCCGGATTCTCGAAGAGGCGCAGAGCACCGCGCAGGAGATCATTGATAAGGCGAAAGCAGACGCAGACGCAGCCGTGCAGGCTGCAAGAGAGTCGGCTGAAGCTGAGGCTGCAAAGATCATGGAACGTGCGAAGCGCAATGCTGCAGATTATGGGGTGCGTGTAGATTCCTCTATGGATATGCAGAGAAAACAGGCCATTCTTGCCGCGAAGCAGGAAGTGATCAGCAGCGTGCTGAAAGCAGCGTACGACGCTGTGATGAATCTGGACGATGAAAAATATTTTGAAATGCTTGAGAAGCTGTTCGAGAAAAACGTCCTGCCTGAGGCGGGAGAGATCCGCTTCTCGGCAAAAGATCTGGGGCGGATGCCCGCGGACTTCCCGGACAAGATAAAGAATATTGCCGCGTCAAAAGGCGGGAGCCTGACAGTTTCCGGGGAACCGGAGAAGATGGACGGCGGGTTCCTGCTAGTCTACGGAGGTATTGAGGAAAACTGTACGATCAGCGCTGTATTTGCTTCAAAACGGGAAGAATTATCAGATCAGGTGAACAGGCTGCTGTTCGGATAAAGTGCAGATGTTAGGAGGGTTAACCTTGAGTAATATAAAATATACTTATGCGGTGGCGCGCATCCGCGCACTGGAAGTATCCCTGTTCTCAGATGCATTTATCGAGCAGCTGCTGGCGTGCAAAAGCGCGGACCAGGTCCTTCAGTCTGTAATGGAAAAAGGCTGGGGAGATATGGACTCCGGGACAGATGTGGAAGCTGTGCTGAAGTGCGAGGAAGAGAAAGCGTGGGCAGTGATCCGGGATGTGGCTCCGGATATGAGCGTTTTTGATGTGCTCTCTTACCCGAAGCTGTACCATAATCTGAAGGCGGCGGTCAAAGAGGTGAGCACAGGAGTGAAAAATCCTGCCATGTTCTACGACGACTGTCCCATCCCCGGTGAAGAGATGTACCGGATCATAGAGAACAGAGAATTTTCCCGGCTCCCGGGCAATATGTCCCGGACAGCGCAGGAAGCGCTGGATACACTGCTCCACACCGGAGACGGACAGCTCTGTGATATTATTGTAGACAGGGCGGCGCTGGACGCGATTGAAGAAGCAGGGAAAAAATCGGGAGAACCGATCATCGAGAACTATGCGGATACGACGGTTGCCATCGCAGACATCAAAATCGCAGTGCGTTCCCAGAAGACGGGAAAGAACGCTGATTTCATGAGAAGCGCCATGGCAGAGTGTGAAAGCCTGAGCATCGATCAGCTGATCCGGGCGGCGCTATCCGGGATGGAAGAGATCGCACAGTATCTGGAGGGCACATCTTATGCCGGCGGCGCGGACGCCCTTCGGGAGTCGCCTTCAGCTTTTGAACGCTGGTGTGACAACCGCATGATCGAGACATTGAAATCTCAGAAATATGAAACATTTTCTGTCGGGCCGCTTCTTGGGTATCTGATCGCAAGAGAGAATGAGATCAAGACAGTCCGGATCATTCTGACCGGGAAACAAAATGGTTTTACGGATGACGCGATCCGGGAAAGGATAAGGGAGATGTATGTATAAGATTGCAGTGGTCGGCGATTATGACAGTATCTACGGTTTCGCCACATTGGGGCTCAGCATCTGCCCTGTGAGGAACCGGGAGGAAATACGTGAAAAGCTCCGCAGTCTTGCGGAAGAAGAATATGGGATCATCTATATCACGGAAGCGGTTGCCGCTGAAGTGGAAGATGAGCTGGAAAAGTATCGTGAGAAGACTCTGCCGGCGATCATTCAGATACCGGGAGTATCCGGCAATACCGGAGCAGGCGTCGAGGGTGTGAAGAAGACGGTGGAACAGGCGGTCGGATCAGATATTCTGTTTGGAGGAGTAAGCTAATGAGCACAGGAGTGATTAAGAAAGTCGCAGGCCCTCTTGTTATCGCAGAGGGAATGCGCGATGCAAATATGTTCGATGTGGTCCGTGTGTCGAATCAGCGTCTGATCGGCGAGATCATCGAGATGCACGGGGATGAGGCGTCGATTCAGGTATATGAGGAGACGTCGGGACTGGGACCGGGAGAGCCGGTGGAATCTATGGAAGTGCCTATGTCCGTTGAGCTGGGACCGGGGCTGATCACAAGTATCTATGACGGGATCCAGAGACCTCTCGACGATATCATGAAGATTTCGGGAAATAATTTGAAGCGCGGTGTGGAAGTGCCGTCATTGAAGAGGAATCTGAAATGGGAATTCGTTCCCACAGTGAAAGCCGGCGATGAGGTAGAAGCCGGAGACGTGATCGGTACGGTTCAGGAGACTGTGCTGGTACAGCAGAAGATCATGGTTCCATACGGCATGAAGGGAACCATAAAAGAAATCAAAGCGGGAGAGTTTACTGTAGAAGAAGTGGTGGCTGTCCTTGAGACGGAGGAGGGCGACAAAGAACTGACGCTCATGCAGAAATGGCCGGTCCGCCGGGGACGCCCGTATAAAAAGAAACTTCCGCCGGAGATGCCCCTGGTCACAGGCCAGAGGGTCATCGACACATTCTTCCCTCTTGCAAAGGGCGGTGTGGCAGCAGTGCCGGGGCCGTTCGGAAGCGGTAAGACCGTGATCCAGCACCAGCTTGCAAAATGGGCTGAGGCGGATATCGTGGTCTACATCGGCTGCGGCGAGCGCGGCAATGAGATGACGGACGTTCTGAATGAATTCCCGGAGCTGAAAGATCCGAAGACGGGACAGCCTCTGATGCAGAGGACCGTCCTGATCGCGAATACTTCGGATATGCCTGTGGCTGCCCGCGAGGCGTCTATTTATACAGGAATTACGATCGCAGAATATTTCCGCGACATGGGATATTCAGTGGCGCTGATGGCAGATTCCACATCCCGCTGGGCGGAAGCGCTCAGAGAGATGTCCGGACGTCTGGAAGAGATGCCCGGTGAGGAAGGCTACCCGGCATATCTGGGAAGCCGTCTGGCACAGTTCTACGAGCGTGCCGGACATGTGATCTCTCTTGGAAAAGACGGACGGGAGGGAGCTCTCTCCGTTATCGGAGCGGTATCCCCGCCGGGCGGTGATACGTCCGAGCCCGTATCCCAGGCGACACTCCGTATTGTGAAGGTGTTCTGGGGACTGGATTCGGCTCTCGCATATAAGAGACATTTCCCGGCCATCAACTGGCTGAACAGTTATTCTCTGTACCTGGACGATATGGAGAAATGGTTTAACTCAAATGTGGCTTCGGACTGGATGGAAGGACGCCAGAAGATGATGACGCTCCTTCAGGAAGAGGCAGAACTGGAAGAGATCGTGAAGATGGTAGGTATGGATGCTCTTTCACCGGGCGACCGCCTGAAAATGGAAGCGGCACGGTCCATCCGCGAGGATTTCCTGCATCAGAATTCTTTCCATGAGATCGACACCTATACGTCGCTCAAGAAACAGCACATGATGATGCTCCTTGTAAACGCATTCTATGACAGGGCAGTGAAGGCTCTCTCTGAGGGGGCGTCCCTGCAGAAACTGATTTCCATGCCGGTGAGGGAGCAGATCGGACGATTCAAATACGTGCACGAGGATGCACTGGATGAGGAATATAAGAAAGTAGATGAAGAGCTGACCGCTCAGATCGCGGACGCTTTTGTAAAGGAGGGCCGCTAAATGCCAAAAGAGTACAGAACCATACAGGAAGTAGCCGGACCGCTGATGCTCGTGCGCGGCGTGGAAGGCGTGACATACGATGAATTGGGTGAGATTGAGCTCGCAAACGGTGAGACGAGACGATGCAAAGTGCTCGAGGTAAACGGAAGCGACGTGCTCGTACAGCTCTTTGAGAGTTCTACGGGAATCAACCTGTCCAACAGTAAAGTTCGTTTCCTCGGACGGAGTATGGAGCTGGGCGTATCCGAGGACATGCTGGGACGTGTCTTCGACGGCCTTGGACGTCCGATTGACGAAGGACCGGAGATCCTGCCGGAAGCCCGCATGGACATCAATGGACTTCCCATGAACCCGGCGGCAAGAAGCTACCCGGAAGAATTTATCCAGACCGGAGTGTCCGCCATCGACGGGCTGAATACACTGGTCCGCGGACAGAAGCTGCCGATCTTCTCGGCATCCGGTCTTCCCCACGCACAGCTTGCCGCGCAGATCGCAAGGCAGGCAAAGGTGCTTGGAAAGGATGAGAACTTCGCCGTTGTATTTGCGGCGATGGGTATCACGTTTGAGGAATCCAACTTCTTCGTGGAAAGTTTCCGGGAGACAGGAGCTCTTGACCGAACAGTGCTGTTCGTCAATCTTGCGAATGACCCGGCTATCGAGCGTATCGCTACGCCGAAGATGGCGCTGACGGCGGCAGAGTACCTTGCATTTGAAAAGGATATGCACGTGCTTGTTATCCTGACGGATATCACAAACTATGCGGACGCTCTCCGCGAAGTATCCGCAGCGAGAAAAGAAGTGCCCGGGCGCCGCGGCTATCCGGGATATATGTACACGGATCTTGCATCCATCTATGAGAGAGCAGGAAGGCAGAGGGGCAAGAAAGGAAGCATTACCATGATCCCGATCCTGACCATGCCTGAGGATGACAAGACGCATCCGATTCCCGACCTGACCGGATATATCACGGAGGGACAGATCATCTTAAGCCGTGAGCTTTACCGCAAGGGAGTTATGCCGCCGATCGATGTACTGCCATCCCTGTCCCGTCTGAAAGACAAGGGAATCGGCGAGGGCAAGACACGCGCGGATCACTCCAACACCATGAACCAGCTCTTCGCCGCGTATGCCCGCGGAAAAGACGCAAAAGAGCTCATGGTCATCCTTGGAGAGGCAGCCCTGACCGAGATTGACCTGATGTACGCAAAATTCGCGGATGCATTTGAAAAGGAATACGTCTCACAGGGATATAACACCGATCGCAGCATCGAAGAAACACTGGATATCGGATGGAAACTGCTACGGATGCTGCCACGCACCGAATTAAAACGAATCGACGACAAATATCTGGATGAGTACTATGCCGATTAGCAGTTCCGCGGTGCGCGGGTGTTGGAAAAGCGACGTGCAAG
This sequence comes from uncultured Lachnoclostridium sp., assembly GCA_946499505.1. Taxonomy (GTDB): domain Bacteria; phylum Bacillota; class Clostridia; order Lachnospirales; family Lachnospiraceae; genus Mediterraneibacter. The sequence goes on along the minus strand of CAMMSL010000028.1, from coordinate 2,888 downwards.
TTTTGCTTGCAAAAGGCGCTTTTCCAACACCCGCATAGGGCGGTCAGCCCGCAGTGAGATGAAGCGGAGCGGAATCGAACTGCCGCGGAACGGAAGTACAGGTGCCTGTCCCGGAAGCGACGTGCAAGCTTGCTTGCATAAGGTGCTTTTTCGGCTTCCGCATAGGGCGGTCAGCCCGCAGTGAGATGAAGCGAAGCGGAATCGAACTGCCGCGGAACGAAAGCGCGGCGGGCCTGTCCCGGAAGCCGGAGGCAGTACCAGTATTCAGGCAGATTAATTAAGGAGGTGGCGTTTTGGCGGCAAAACAGGTGAATCCGACCAGAATGGAGCTGACGCGGCTCAAAAAGAAGCGGCTCACCGCGATCCGCGGTCACAAGCTTTTGAAAGACAAACGTGATGAGCTGATGCGTCAGTATCTTGATCTGGTCCGTGAAAATATGGAAGTGCGCAAGAAAGTGGAATCCGGCATTAAATCCGCAAACCGCAACTTTGTCATTGCCAAGGCGGGAATGTCAGAAGCGGCGCTTAATACTGCTCTTCTGGCGCCTAAACAGGAGATACATCTTGAGGCGGGAGAGAAGAACGTTATGAGCGTGGATATCCCCACATTCGAGTATAAGACAAGGACTGCGGACGAGAATGATATCTATTCCTATGGATTTGCTTTTACGTCCAGCGATCTGGATGGGGCAGTAAAGTCTCTTGCAGACGTCCTGCCCGATATGATCAGACTTGCGGAATGTGAGAAGGCGTGCCAGCTGATGGCGGCGGAAATCGAGAAGACAAGACGCCGTGTCAACGCGCTGGAGCATGTGATCATTCCGGAAACGGAGGAGAGCATCAAGTATATTACAATGAAGCTGGATGAAAATGAGAGGAGTACTCAGATCCGGCTGATGAAGGTGAAGGATATGATGCTGGAAGATGCGCATCATTACAGTGAAAAATAAAGAACTTCTTAAGGTTTACGGAACTGCCGGCAGAGATTTTATTAAAATTCTGCCGGCAGTCTTGTTGTGTCCGGTGAGGCATGTTAGAATAAATAGACGTTAGCAAGGTTAATATTTAATTGTGTAAATGACATTCACAACAGTTCAGTCCGCGGGGAGGAAATATGAATTTAGACAAAAAAAGCATAAAACAGTTGAGACAGCTGATCCTTTTTACAATTGTTATACTGATCGCGCTCTGGAACTACGCGATTATTTTTGAATGGATCGGTTTTGCCTTCGGGATTATTTTTCCGTTTTTACTGGGCGGGGCTATCGCGTTTGTGTTAAATGTGCCTATGAATTTTCTGGAGGAGAAGATATTCAGGAACAAGTATCTCAAAGATAAGAAGATAGCGAAACGGATCGCACGGCCTGTCTGTCTTGTGCTGACGATTGCTATTGTGATCGGTGTGGTTGTCCTTGTAATGTTTGTTGTTATTCCGGAACTGACCAGGACGGTTATCTCACTGGGGATGACGATTCGGGCATTCGTGCCGGACGCACAGCGTTTCCTGGAAGATCTCTTCACGAACAACACCGAAATAAGTAAATGGCTCAGTGATCTGAATCTGGATGTGGACAAACTGATGGACAGCGCGATGTCGTTTTTCCAGAATGGCGCAGGCAACGTGCTTAATTCGACGATGTCAGCCATCGGTTCTATTGTAAGCGGGGTGACGACATTTGTGATCGCATTTGTCTTTGCCTGCTATGTGCTGCTTCAGAAAGAGAAACTGCGCGTGCAGGTGACAAAGGTGATGTATGCTTTCCTTCCGGAGAAGCGTGTGGAGTGGTGTCTGGAAGTGTGTTCGCTGACCGCAAAGTCATTTTCGAGTTTTCTTACCGGTCAGTGCGTGGAAGCGCTGATTCTGGGTATGATGTTCTTTATCGTTATGAGTATTCTGAATATGCCGTACACCCTGCTTGTAGCCGTGCTGATCGCGTTCACAGCGCTGATTCCGATTTTCGGGGCTTTTATCGGGTGTGTTGTGGGAGCGTTTCTGATATTAATGGTAGATCCGCTTCAGGCGCTGATCTTCGTGATCATGTTCCTCATTCTGCAGCAGATTGAGGGAAATCTGATCTATCCGAAAGTTGTGGGTGCATCTGTCGGTCTTCCGTCCATATGGGTGCTGGCAGCGGTGACGATCGGAGGCAACCTGATGGGAATTGTAGGCATGCTGATCTTTATTCCGATTGTGTCGGTGGTTTATACATTATTCCGGGCGAGTGTGTATAAGAGGCTGAGAAAGAAACACCGGGATCTGAAAACGGGAAGGGAAGAAAAGCCGGAAGCCCGGCAGGAAAAGTAAAAAATGACAGGAAGACCTTGACGAATATCCATCCGCCGTGGTATACTACTACGGCGAATGGAAGTAGGTCTTTTTTTTATGCCTAAAAATCGATGGCTTCGCAACCATCAGTAACACGTAGTGAATATGTTAAAAGCGAGGTGGAAGTTGTGCGCACAAGAATTACACTGGAGTGTACGGAATGCAAAAACCGTAACTACAACATGACGAAGGACAAGAAAGCTCATCCGGAACGCATGGAGACCAAAAAGTACTGCAGATTCTGCAAATCACACACACTGCACAAAGAAACGAAGTAGTCGTCGGAAGGAAGTGGACAAATGAGTGATAAAGCAAAAACTCAGAAGAAGAGCTGGTTCAAAGGACTTCAGGCAGAGTTCAAGAAAGTCATCTGGCCAGACAAGAAGACACTTGCAAGACAGACTACAGCGGTTGTCGCAGTCTCTGTAGTTCTCGGACTGATCATTGCGGTGATCGACGCGCTCCTGAACTATGGAATTAAATTTTTGGTAGGCTAGTTGACCGCATCAGAAAGGTGATTTTATGTCAGAGGCAAAATGGTATGTAGTTCATACTTATTCAG
>CAMMSL010000027.1 GCA_946499505.1 uncultured Lachnoclostridium sp. | reverse complement strand
TTTTAAACCCCTGTGGAATTTAACTCTGCACTGGAATTTAAAATTTCAAGTTAGCGCACTGTCCGGTTGTCCAAACATCACTTTGATATTCTTCCGTCACCAAACAGCGTCTGCCTTTTCTCTTATTTTATTCACCACTTATCTTACGGTCCGGATCAGGTACCCTGTTCTGTTTCGCTCCTACACCTTGATCCGCTCTGCGACTTCGTGTCCGAGAGCCAGCCTTACATCCTGAACTCCGATGATCACACTGTCGCGGCACTGCTGGATCACCCGGATCGTGCTGCCCTCTTCAACATGGCGGCTATGCAGGAATTCGAGTACGTCCGGCAGACCGAACATCCATTTAATTGTGTATGACTCTCCCGGTCTGGCATTTGATAACGCCTGCATGGTATCCCTCCTTTTCTCAATTTTAGGAAACTCATGCCGGGTTAGTCAATCGCAATCTTGGTTGCACACAAGCTACATCTGTAAGGTCTGCCGCACCGCGGAACAAAAGTATTCCTGTAATATCGTTATCCTGTCCGATCCGGTGTAAAATAATGTTCCTGTAAATGAGAAATTTTACACAATATGTTCTGCAGCATACATACCTGCCGCAACACCAGCCATACAGAAGACGACGCTTAAAACGATATACAGGACCGACATTTTGATTTGTCCCTGCTCCAGCAGATTGTAAGCCTCCAATGAAAAGGTGGAAAATGTCGTAAATCCTCCGCATACGCCCGTCTTAAGGAACAGCACGGCATTCTGCGGAAGTCCTTTTCTTGCCGCAGCGCCGGCAATCATACCGATGGCAAGCGCTCCAAGTACATTTGTGATCAGTGTAAGTACAGGGAAACCGCCTTTAAAGGGGATCAGGCTGATGGCATATCTGAGCATTGCGCCGAGAGCTCCGCCGATCCCGACACACACAAATCCCGCCATTGTGCTACCTCACATAAACGATATAATCGTCTTTTCTCGGTTTTGCCTGTGGCACGGCTCCGTCCGCCGGATATCCCAGTATGCAGTGGCCGACGCCGATATAGTCTCCCTCGATTCCCCATTTCTTCAGAAGTGCTTTGCCTTCTTCCGAATCGAACACCTCTCGCGCACGGTGAATCCAGCACGATCCGACGCCGACAGCATACGCAGCATTCATCAGATTTCCCAGCACAAGAGAACCGTCTTCCACACATGTAGGACGTTCCTTTGATGCGAGCACGACAAGCACAGTCGGCGCGCCGTAGAACGGATCCGAATCGCTTCCCAGATATTTTGCATTCAGCTCAGACAGATAGTCTCTAGTCTCCTTATCCTGTACCACTACGATCTTCGGAGACTGCATTCCCATTCCGGTGGGAGCATAGGTACCCGCCTCAAGAATTTTCTGCAGTTCCTCCTCTTTGATCTGCTCCGATTTATATGCACGGATGCTTCTTCTCTCTTTTAAATCTTTTAATGTTGATTCCATTGTCATTTCCTCCTTTAAATCAAATTGCTTCAGTTAATACCCGTTCTCTCATCTGCCGTCCTGATTTCCTGTCTGTTCCAGACTGGCAAAGAACATCTCATAAAGGTCATCCTCGCCTTCCAGCTTTGGAGAATTCTCTCCGCCGCCGTTGGTACTGCGCTTCATTGTCGCGTAAAATTCATCTCCAGCCTGAATAACGTCCATAGGATAGATCTCATATCCCATCTCCCGGCAGACACGGCAGAAAGCCCCAAGCGAATCTTCCTCTTCCTTTGTCTTTAAAAATCTGTTTTTCAGTTCTTCATCGTGCAGAGCCTTGTTCTGCAGTTCGTCCAGCATCTCTACCGTATTCATCTCTGATCATCCTCTCGCGTTGTTGTAAATCTGGTACATATCCTCTTTGTCAAGTTTCTTGATGCAGCCGATGGTGCGTCTGCCGAAATGGCTGCATTTTTCTGCCAGCTCCCGCATCTGATCCTCACTTAGCTCAATCCCCATATCCCGGATGCTTACCGGCATATCAAGCGTTCGGTAAAAGGCTTCCATCGCTTCTATTCCCTTTACCGCGGTCAAAGTATCATCCGCTTCCGGCTCCACGCCCATGACATTGACCGCAAACTTTGCGAATCGCTCCGGCGCCGCGTCCATCACATAGCGCGCCCAGCTTCCCCAGACCGCTGCAAGTCCGGCTCCGTGAGCCACATCAAACATACCGCCGAGTTCATGCTCCAGCTGATGGCTGGCCCAGTCGCCGCCGTCTGTGCCGCATCCGGTCAGCCCATTGTGGGAAAGGCTTCCCGCCCACATTACCTCAGCTCTTGCATTGTAATTATCCGGTTCCTTCATCAGAATCTCTGCGTTCTTCATCACAGTCCTGATCAGGTGTTCACTGATACCGTCCGTCAGCTCCATGTTGTCGCAATGATTGAAATAGCGCTCCATTGTGTGCATCATAATATCCACGCACCCGCTTGCGGTCTGGTATTTCGGCAGCGTCATGGTCAGCTCCGGATCCATGACGGCAAATCTCGCTCTCCCGTAATTGCTGCTGTACCCCCGCTTGAGCCATCCGTTCTCATTTGTTATAACCGAAGAATCGCTCATCTCGGATCCTGCCGCCGCGATCGTCAGGATCACACCGATAGGAAGGCATCCCTCTGCAGTTCTTTTCCTGTCATAGAAATCCCATACGTCTCCTCCATTTGCCACGCCGTATCCGATTGCTTTGGCGGAATCGATCACACTGCCGCCTCCTACAGCAAGGATAAAATCCGCATTTTCCTTTTTACAGAGCTCGATTCCCTCATACACAAGAGACAGTCGGGGATTCGGCACGACTCCTCCCAGAGACACATAAGGGATCCCTGCATCGTCAAGAGACCGGTATATGCGCTCCAGCAGTCCGCTTCTCACCACACTGCCGCTTCCATAGTGGACAAGCACTTTCCGGCACCCCTGCTCTGCCACCAGCTGTCCGGCCTGATCTTCGGTTCCTTTTCCGAACACGACTTTTGTCGGTGTATAATACTGGAAATTCTCCATGCTTCCATCTCCTTTTCTGTCTTTCTGTAATATTTTTAAAATGCTGTGCGGCCGCACTCACCTGCCAGCGAATCTACACAATTTCAATCTGGCACATCTTCATTGCTTCCGCCGCCTGTTCATGACTCTGAGGCGTCACCCCTGCACAGCATGAAATGTCAACCTCGATCGGCACTTCCGGGAGATATGCCTTCAAAAGCAGTGCATTGGAAATCACGCAGATATCAGTACACAGCCCCACCAGTGTAATCTTTTCGACCGGTTCCGCGGTATCATTTAACTGCTTTACATATTCCCCCAGCTCCACACTGCCGAACGTAGGCTTATCGATAATCCTGACCTCAGTTCTGCTCCGGAGAGCTTCTGCCACTTCCCCGTTGATCTGCCAGCCCGGCGTGTCTTTCACACAGTGTACGACCGGAAGATGTCTACCCTCTGCGCTCTCAAGATAATTCTCCGCATGCGTATCTCTCGTAGCGATCACCTTTCCGTCAAACCCGCGGATCTTCTCCACGACATCCGGGACGATTGCAACGGCTTCTTTCGTGCCGAGAGATCCATCGATAAAATCCTTCTGCATATCTACAACTACAAGTATGTTCATTCTGCTTCTCCTTTCCTTAATTCCGCCGCATATTACGCGCCATTATGATATTTTATCTGCATTTGAGATCATAATAGAAAATATACTGCTGCATCACTCCCGCACAGCCCTTGTATCTCTCAAACGGAAAGCCGTCCGGATAGTGACGCTCAAGCACTTTCTTAATATGGGTATCCACCGGGAAGGCGTCCATCTGGTGCAGGGCAAACAGGCAGATACAGTCAGCCACCTTTCCGCCGATGCCGGAAAGCCTCATAAGTTCTGTGCGGGCTTCCGTGTATTCCATTTCTTTCAGGGCGTCCAGATCGATCTCTCCCCCGGCAATCATCTTCGCAGTCTGACAGATATATTTGCTTCGATATCCCAGTTTCAGTTCTCTTAACTCCTCTTCTGTCGCCTGTGAAAGTTTCTCAGCCCGTGGAAATGTATAATATATCCTGCCGTCCGGCGTCTCACGTCTCTCTCCGTACCTTTCGCCAAGCGTCCGGATAAGGCCTTTGATGCGGGGAATATTATTCTGCTGGGAGAGGATAAATGTAACGATCATCTCCCATATATCCTGCCTGAGGATCCGGATACCGCTGCCAAACGCAGCAGCGCCTGTCAGATAATCATCATCCCTGTCAATCTGATCTATATAATCCGAATAGGACACCGAAAGGTCAAAATACTCTTTCCAGAATGTTTCATATTCTTCCTGCGTACAGTACAGGATTGTCTCCCCGTATGCGTGTGTATGTGCATTTGCATTTTCTTCTCTGCCTGCCGTCTCCGCCAGGTTTCCCCGGATCTTGATCTTCAGATACCGGCTGCCCGCCAGCAGTTCATATGTATCCTGTGAAACAGCATCCAGCCGGAAACACTGACCGGACTCACAGATCTGAGGGATGGAGAAACAATTATTCTCTATCGTAACCATGCTGTCTTCCACTTTCTATCAAACTTCTATCACGCTATAATCCCTGCGCAGCAGGGCAGACCGATGCAATCAGTCTGGATTGCGTTCAATGCAATCATTATAGCACGATTCCCCCTCCTGAAAAAGTATGAAAAAGCCTCCGCTTATGTTATACTCATCCTATAAGGCTGTCCCATCCTTTAAATACAGCCGCAGCGCCCGGCCTGCAGAGAGGAGAATATATGGCAAGAAAGATCGAAGTCACAGACCATCGTCCCGAATGGGAGTGCATGTTCAAAGAAGAAGCAAAAAAGATTAAAAAGATACTCGGCAAAAACTGCATCGGGATCTATCACATTGGAAGTACGTCTGTCAAAAATATGGCTTCCAAGCCGATCATCGATATCATGCCGGTCGTAAAAGACCTTTCCCTTGTCGATGCACACAATAAAGAATTCGAATCCTTGGGCTACGAATGCAGAGGTGAATTCGGCATTCCCGGAAGAAGATTCTATGCCAAAGGCGGTGATAACCGAACGCATCACATCCATATATTTGAGCAAAGCAATCAGACTGACATTCAGCGCCATATCGCTGTGCGGGATTACCTTAACTCCCATCCGGATACAGCGGCAGAATATGCCGCCCTGAAGAAAAAGCTGGCGACGGAATTCCCCTTTGACAATGACGGCTACTGCAACGGCAAAGAAAAATACATGAAATCACTGGAGGAAAAGGCTCTCCACTGGCAGGAAAAACAGAACCGCCTCAGCATGGGCATCGCACTCGGATTATGTTTCGGCGTTGCCATCGGTACATCTTTCGACACGCTTTATAACAATACCGGTATCGGAATGATTTTTGGAGCAGCTATCGGCCTGATGTTCGGCATGGTTTTTGGCTCCATGGACAAAACAGATAGAAGCAGGCAGAAATAATCTCTGCCTGCTTCTATCTGTTTTCCGTCTATTCACCGCTGTTTCCCAGCGTCTGGTCTATGATGCTTCTCATAATATCCTCTGTCATCTGTCCAGGGACATAGCCGTATACATTTCCGTCCTTATCGATCATAAATGTGGTCGGGAACGCCGAAATCCCGTACTGAGTAAACATTTCCCCGCCCGTATCCATGAGCACCGGGTAGGTGTATCCGTTTTCTTCCATAAAACCGGCAATCTCCTCCGCCGATCCTTCCTGACCGATCCCCGGTCCTGCGATCCCGAGTATAACAACTTCCGCATCCCCGCCCTGTGCCGAATATTCCTCGTAGAGTTTCTGGATATCCGGCATCTCATTGCGGCACGGCCCGCACCAGGTCGCCCAGAAGTTCAGAAAGATGACTTTCCCTTTATAGTCGGAAAGTGTATGTGTATTTCCAAATTGATCCGTAAGTCCAAGATCCGCCAGAGGAGCAGGTGTCAGCTGCCGCTCTGACTCTTCCCCGTTTTCCTGTGTTTCCCCGTCTTCGCTGTTATCGGAATTTGTGTTTTCCTGTTCATCTGCTTCTGTCTCAGCCTGTCCGCCTTCATCTGCGGCGCTGTCATCCTCTTCCGTCTCCTGCACCGTACCGGATTGTACCGTAGAAAGATATCCTGTGATGTCATTCATCTTCCCCGTAAACATAAGCGCACCCATAAGAATCATCAGCGCACCGCCGATCTTGACGGTATAACAGACCGCCTTCATATGCCGGCGGAAAAATCCCAGCAGCTGCGCTGTAAAGATCCCTGCTGCCAGAAAGGGAAGGATAAATCCCAGCGTATATACTCCGATCAGAAGAAAACCAAGCATTTCCGTCTGTGCACTTCCCGCCATCAGGAGCACACTTGTGAGCGCTGGTCCCACACACGGCGTCCATGCAAAACTGAATGTAAATCCCATAATCAGGGCAGTGACCGGTGACATGGTCATCTTCTCAAGGCGCAGGGGAATGCGGTGTTCTGCGCCAAGCACGGAAGAACTTCCAAACACCCCAATCTGATACAGGCCGAACAGGATAATCAGCACGCCGCCGATCCTTGCGAAAAGCATCCTGTATTCGCCGAAAAAGCTTCCGGCTGCCGAAGCTCCCAGCCCAAGGACAAAAAAGGCGCCGCTGATTCCCAGCGTAAAAAACAGAACCCGGACAAACAGCCGTATCTTTGAAGACGCTGCCGCAGCACTCTCTTCTTTATTTTCTATTCCGTTCAATCCGAAATTCAGCCCTCCGGAAAGGTATCCCAGATAAAGCGGTACAAGAGGAAGTACGCAGGGCGAGAAAAAGCTGAGCAGCCCCTGCACAAATACCGTGATCGCGGATATCCCTGTTTCTATCGTAAATCCCATATATCCCTATTCTCCCGTTTCTTTTAATTCCGGCCTTATGAGGTGCCGCCTGTATTTCAGACGGCACCTGTTCCCGGCAGGTATAGTGAGGATATCATATTTCTTATACGATGGACAGTGATATTATCACATTTTCCGGAAAATATATCTCAGTCGTTAAGCTTCCGGAAGTTCACCGATCTTCTGAACAGTCAAATTGATCGCACTGTAGAAGAAGTTTCCGCCCTGGCTGATCATCTCCAGTACATTCGGGACTGTATCCACCTGTATGATCTGTGAAAGCGCCACGTTGGCCGCCTCCGATGAAGTGTGGAACGTATGCTGCACTACAGTACCTGACACCTGACTTCCCTGCTGCTGCAGATACAAAAGAACAGTAAGCGGAAAATCCGCTTTTTTCGCCGGTGACAGCGTCCCATGGAATGTCACGAAATAAAATCCCGGCTGGCTGATCACAACATCTGTACTATTATCAGCATGGCTTATGGCTGTACCATTCGTCACACCGTTCCGGTCAAAGACCAGCTTGCCGCCGGCAGTTCCCTGCTGAGGCGGATTTGAGAAAGTTGAGAGCAGCTGTAAAGTCCTGTCACACTCTTCGCAGGTACCTGTATCGCCTTTCGGGATCACAAAATCAAACACTGCACTATTCTCATCTCCGCTGTTCGTTACTGCCGCCGCAGTTCCCGGATCACCTGTGGTCACTGTGCCGACACGTATAGTCGCCGCAGTTCCTGCAGCACCGTCCTCACCGTCTTCCCCATCCGATCCTGTCGGACCTGTCGGACCCGTCGGTCCCGTTGCACCTGTCGGACCGGTTGGGCCTGTTGCACCGCTCGGACCTGTTGCTCCTGTCGGGCCTGTTGCTCCACTCGGTCCGGTCGCTCCTGTCGGACCCGTTGCGCCGCTTGGGCCTGTAGGTCCTGTCGGACCTGTTGCCCCGCTTGGTCCTGTTGCTCCACTCGGGCCGGTAGGTCCTGTCGGACCCGTTGCTCCACTCGGGCCTGTCGCTCCACTTGGACCTGTTGCTCCGCTCGGGCCGGTTGCGCCGCTTGGACCGGTCGCTCCCGTCGGGCCGGTCGGGCCACTTGGGCCGGTTGCTCCGCTCGGGCCTGTTGTCCCCGTCGGACCTGTTGCCCCCGTCGGACCTGTTGCTCCTGTCGGACCGGTAGGTCCTGTCGGGCCTGTCGCTCCTTCTCCGGGACCGGTTGCTCCTGTTGGGCCTGTCGCTCCGCTCGGGCCTGTTGCCCCCGTTGGGCCGGTTGCCCCCGTTGGGCCGGTTGCTCCCGTCGGGCCCGTTGCTCCTGTCGGACCGGTTACGCCGGTACAGCAGCACGGCCGCGGCGGACACGGACGGCACCCAAACGGCGTCCAGCCGCAGCGTTCCTGACTCTGTGCCGCGCTGTCATTATCCTGACAGTCTTTCGACTGCTTCTGTATCTCATCAGACTTTGCTTCATCTGCCGCTTTTTTTCTAAACCATATCATAATTGCAAACCTCCTTTCATAATCAATATATGTTGGGAGTTATTTTTTTGTTTGCATTGATGATATCCGAACGTAGTTTTACTCAGCCTTCTGCTCAAAATATTTTTTATTGCTGAGATAATACGGCGACTCGGGTTTAAAACTGCCCGCCAGTTCATTATACCTTTCCGCCTCTTTCTGATTCCCAAGCCTGTCATAGCAGACGCACAGACTGACGGCAGGTAGGAAGCCATAACAGTCCTCTTCTACAAACGCTCCTGTCTCGGGCGTCTGTTTTGCGCTCAAAGCCTGTTTATACCAGAAAACAGCCTGTTCATACTTTTCCCTGTCCTGAAAATGTCTTCCCAGATCGCAGCAGACCTCACCGCGGGGTACGTCATACTCAAAAGCACACAGTAAAGAGTGAAGGGCTTTCTGTTCTTCACCCATGCCATAATAGCAGACTGCCAACTGACGCGCCGCGTCAATTTTATTTTCTTTCCAGCCGTCCGGACGTGCAAGGAACCTGTTTAAAATTTCGGCGCCTTTTTCATACTTCTCGTGGAACATCAGCTCTCTCCCATAATAATAGAGTGCTCTGCTGTCAAAATATTCTCCGCTTTTCTCCATCTTTTCGTAAATCCTGAGATTTCTCTCTCCTCCACCTTCTTTTACTCTCAGCTTTCTGTGCTCTACCGGTATATCCGAATAATATATTTTTCCTGACGGCTGTATCACTTCATGCACTTTCCCCCTGAAGAGAAATCCTGCGTCGTTTTTCACAATTCTTTCTCTATAATAAAAAAATGAAGCTTTTCCGTTTTCATCAAATGCAGTGATATACGGCATCATTATCACATCTTCATCGGAAATCCGCTCTTTCATCTCCATAAATTTACCGGCCTCTTCCGCAGGAATCACATCGTCCGCATCCAGCCACATCAGATAGCTCATCCGTCCTTTTTCAAAAGCATAATTTCTTGCGGCCGCGAAGTCATCAATCCATACAAAATCATAGATCTGGTCTGTATACGCAGACGCCACTTCCTTTGTCCTGTCCCTTGAGCCTGTATCTACTATTATAATTTCATCCACGAGTTTCCTCACACTATCCAGACATCTTCCCAGAACTTCTTCTTCATCCCGCACGATCATACACAGACTGATTGTGATCATTCAGCTTCACTCTCCGGATTCTATATCGTTTTTCACTATATCTCAGTCTATGCGGGAAAATTTCAGGTGTTCATTAATCTATGTGTTCATTACTTTCAGAATCTGCCGCTTGCCGGGCAAATATTCACTCATGCAGGCATGGCGGCTGCTTGCCGGGCTTATTGCACAAAAAGGCAGAGAATTGTTCCTCTCGGGAAATTCTCTGCCTTCATTTTCAATCTATTCTGTTACTGCCCATATACAACATTTATATACAGACATACGGATAAAAGCAAATTAGATTCTTGCCACTCCGCTCTTTCTTGCAGCCTCAGCTGTTGCCTTTGCCACAGCGTCTTTTACACGCGGATCAAATGCTGCCGGAAGGATGTATTCCGGATTCAGCTCTTCGTCGCTTACCAGCCCTGCAATTGCATAAGCCGCTGCAACTTTCATCTCATCATTGATATCAGATGCGCGCACATCCAGAGCTCCGCGGAAGATACCCGGGAAGCAAAGCACGTTATTTACCTGATTCGGGAAATCGCTTCTTCCGGTGGATACGACTGCCGCTCCTGCTGCTTTCGCCTCATCCGGGAAGATCTCCGGCGTCGGGTTTGCACACGCGAAGATGATCGGATCTTTTGCCATGCTGCGCACCATATCCTGTGTCAGTGTGCCCGGTGCGGATACTCCGATAAATACATCAGCGCCTTTGATCACCTCTGCGAGAGTTCCTTTCTCATGATTAAAGTTTGTGATTTTAGCCATCTCTTCTTTGATCGGGTTCAGATAATCTCTTCCCTCATAGATTGCTCCGTGACGGTCTGTCATAATAACGTTTTTAAGACCCATGGACATAAGCAGTCTGATGATAGCGATACCTGCAGCGCCTGCGCCGGAAGTTACAATCTTGATGTCCTCGATCTTCTTGCCAACAATCTTCAGTGCATTGATCATACCGGCAAGTGTGATCACTGCTGTACCGTGCTGGTCATCATGGAATACCGGAATGTCACAGCACTCTTTCAGCCGTTTCTCGATCTCAAAGCATCTCGGAGCCGCGATGTCCTCCAGGTTAATTCCACCGAAGCTTCCTGCGAAAAGACTTACAGCTTTTACGATCTCATCTACATCTTTTGATCTGACACAGAGCGGAATCGCATCTACACCGCCGAACTCTTTAAACAGAACGCATTTACCTTCCATAACCGGCATACCGGCTTCCGGTCCGATATCTCCAAGGCCCAGCACTGCTGTTCCGTCTGTAACGACTGCCACTGTATTCCAGCGTCTTGTCAGATCAAAGCTCTTGCTTGGATCTTTCTGTATCTCCAGGCAGGGCTGTGCAACTCCCGGTGTGTAGGCGAGACTTAAAGCCTCTTTAGAATCCACCGCTGCACGACTCTTAATCTCGATCTTACCCTTCAGTTCATAGTGCATCTTTAATGATTCTTTTGCGTAGTCCATAACTGCCTCCTGATGTTAAAATATATTTTGGATCTGTCATCCTGTATAAGGATACAGAATTGCATGTTCCAAGACCATTATACTGCGTTTTCCCCGAATATACATCAATTTTTTTTAAAATGATAAAATTTAACATTATATTTATGCATATTCCAATAACAATATTGCATTTTTATGCATTCATTATGCATTTTATGCATATTTTTCTTTTTTATAATTTTCTCTTGCATAATTATAAGTTCTGGTGTATAGTATGTTGTAGCTTGCAAGAGCGGAAAAACAAAGATAAGCTGCTGACCGGCACCCGGACAGCAAAATTAATAAAAATACATTCAGGAGGCTATCAGAAATGAGTAAAGAAAAAGTGGTTTTAGCATATTCAGGCGGACTTGACACAACAGCGATCATCCCGTGGCTGAAAGAGACATTCGGTTATGACGTAATCTGCTGCTGTATTGACTGCGGACAGGGTGAGGAGCTTGACGGACTCGATGAGAGGGCAAAACTCTCCGGAGCTTCCAAATTATATATTGAAAATATCGTTGACGAATTTGCCGAGGATTTCATCATGCCGTGCGTAAAAGCAGGCGCTGTATATGAAAACGCATATCTGCTGGGAACATCCATGGCTCGTCCTGCCATCGCAAAGAAACTGGTTGAGATTGCACGTAAGGAGGGCGCTGTTGCCATTTGCCACGGCGCTACAGGAAAAGGAAACGACCAGATCCGTTTCGAGCTTGGCATCAAGGCTCTCGCTCCGGACATCAAGATCATCGCTCCGTGGCGTATGACAGACCTCTGGACAATGCAGTCCCGTGAAGATGAGATCGAATACTGCAAAGCACACGGCATCGATCTCCCGTTCGATACAAAACACAGCTACAGCCGTGACCGTAACCTGTGGCATATCAGCCATGAGGGTCTGGAGCTGGAAGATCCATCTGTAGAACCGAATTATGACGATCTCCTTGTACTCACAGTACCGCCGGAGAAAGCTCCCGACGAACCGGAGTATGTGACTATGACATTTGAGGCAGGTGTTCCGAAGACGATCAACGGCAAAGAAATGAAAGTAGCCGACATCATCAAAGAGCTCAACACACTGGGCGGAAAACACGGCATCGGTATCATCGACATCGTGGAGAACCGTGTTGTAGGAATGAAGTCCCGCGGCGTATACGAGACACCGGGCGGAACGATCCTTATGGCCGCTCATCAGCAGCTGGAAGAGCTGATCCTTGACCGCGCTACATACGAAGTGAAGAAAGAAATGGGCAATAAGCTTGCTCAGGTTGTATATGAAGGAAAATGGTTCACACCGCTCTGCGAAGCGATTCGCGCATTTGTTGATGTGACACAGCAGTATGTGACAGGAGAAGTAAAATTCAAACTGTACAAAGGCAACATCATCAAAGCCGGCGAGACTTCCCCGTACTCCCTGTACAGCGAGTCACTGGCAAGCTTCACAACAGGCGATATGTACGACCACCACGATGCAGACGGATTTATCACACTGTTCGGCCTGCCGCTGAAGGTCCGCGCCATGAAGATGCAGGAGCTCTCAAAAGAAAATCAGAAATAGAAAAGTTAAGAAAAAAGACGGAAACCGTGAAACTGGAATCCGTCTTTTTATTTCGTTTTATACAGCTCTTTCTTCGGAAATGAAGCTTCCTAGCTTTCTTTTTCATATATGCGTATCAGCTTCTGAAATTCCTCATTATCCCACAGAAATGCATAATCCTCATTCGTCTTTATCTCTGCCAGCAGCCCCGGCAGCACCCTCTCTGCATAAGTACCCAGAGCTTTATCATACTTTTTTCCCAAGTCTTCTCTACCGTATATATGGCAGTAAAACGCAGACTCCGACATATGCTGAGGCTCCGTCAGCATCCGGAGCATTTCCCGGATATAGGCAATACTCTTTTTCACCTCTTTCTTCTTTACTGCCAGCTCCATCGGCAGGATCAGGGGGCTGTATCCCCATTGGTCATACAAAAGAGCGGTCTGTTCCCACGCGGACGCAATCTTTTCTGCCCGTTCCATATCCCCCTCCCGAAAGGCAATATCCATCAGTATGGACATAACGCCGACGAGTTCGTTAAGCATATATATGAGTTTTCGTTCCAACAGCACCGCTGCCTCATCATATTTCTCCTGTGCAAGCAGAAGACGCGCATTGAGTATTTTTTTATCTGCCTGCTGCTCCGGCAGGGAGTTGAGCATCTTTTGGGCTTTATCATACTCTTTCTTCATTATATATTCGCCCGCCAGCATATAAGCGGCGGCATTTTTCACCTGTTCGTCCCCGCTGCATTCGGTCACGCGCTCGTACCAGAAATATATCTTCTCTTCATATTTTTCTCTGTCTGCACTCCAGCCGCCGGACATCATCAATAATCCCTGCACCATGGACGCCATCATATGGATCAGTTTCCCGCAATTCGGATACTCCCGCACTTTCTGCTCTGCTGCGTCAAATGCCGTCTCCAGGCCCTGCCCATCCATGATCGCCGCAATCTCATTACATATCTCTGCGATCTCATTGTCGGAGAGTTCCTCCTGAAAACAGAGAAGCGTATTGACGTCCGTATTGAGGAGACGCGCCAGAGCAGGCAGTATTGCGATATCAGGATAACTGCTGCCTTTCTCCCACTTATTGACCGCCGGAGCGGAAACTCCGAGACGCTGTGCCACCTGTTCCTGTGTAAGTCCCAGTTCTTTTCTCTTCCTGCGTATCACTTCACCCACCGGCATATCTGTATCCTCCTCATCAATTTTCGTGTCATGCACATTTCATCTTGTACATATTCTTCCTGCACACATTATACCAGTTTACATATATCCCTCACAACTGAGCCTTTTTCACAAATACAGACAAAAAAGTAACCGGCAGTTAATAAGAATAACCGCCGGCTTAAGCCTCTACATCGCCGTATACACCCACAGATTGTTGATCTGGTACTCCAGCCTGCTGTAATCCCACAGCTTCTCACTGCGTACCCGGCTGTTCGGATCGTTTACCCGGATCTTCCCGTCTTCGACTCCGGTCAGTACGATAAAGTGTCCGGTCGTTGTAAAATCTCCCGGTCTCATGCTGCATATGATCGGATGACCGTTTTCCAGAGCAGAAAAGACTGCATCCTCGCTCAGGCCCAGTTCTTCCCCGTGGATTCCAAACTGCTGCGCGCCGTCCGTCATCAATGTCCAGCTAGTGCCGGAATCTCCCGCATAATATCCGTTCTCAGCGGAAAACTGCGCCACCTTATACGGCGTTATAGTATTGTCGCCTGTCAGTCCAGACGCCACCATGGCGATTGCCGTCGGCCCGCATCCGTTGACAGCGATCATGTCATCCGAATAAAGCGCATATCCCCATCGTTCATCCCACTGAAGGAGCAGAGGAATCTGACCTTGTACTACTTCACCAACTGTGTCCGCCGGCGGTGTATCTTTCTTTTCCGGATAATCAAAAACAAAATCCACTGTCTCCTCATTGTTTTTCAACAGTTCGATCAGCTGTTCCGGGTACTGGTCTTTATTCGCCATCACTTCTCTCACTTTCGGGTTGAACAGAGCCCTTACTGCCAGACTGCTCTTTCCGCTGATCATATCTTTTGCCCAAAGGACCGCCATGATCATCGGTATGATAATCGCGATACAGAGAATACTTTTCAGAATTCTGTGCCTTCTCCTCCGCCTTCTCCTTTTTCCGCGTTTTTTAGACCTGCCGCCTCCTGTATATCGGCTTTCCTCATATCTGTTTACTTTATATCTGTTCCCCCTGTATCTGCTCTCGCTTTCCCATTCTTCCCACATAAGGGCATCTCCTCCTTTTCAACAAGGAGATTATACCCAATCTTTTCGACGAACTTTTTGAATGGATCCTTAACTTTTCCATATATTATTTTTTAAGAAAAAATTAGCACCGGTATAAACCGGCGCCAATTAAAACAACACTTTAGTCTTCCCTGTCATTGGTAAGATTCAGCCTGTCAAAGATATAGAACATCAGTCCCATGAGCATGCCTACCACACAGGCAAGCACCATTCCTGTAAGCTGAATACTTCCGAACTGTACCGTGATACCGGACAGGCCGACTACAAATATAACAGATGTCATAGCCATATTTCTGGATCTGTTATAGTCCACCTGTGACTCTACCAGAATGCGGATACCCGATGTACCGATCATACCGTACAGCAAGAACGAAATGCCGCCGATAACAGGTCCCGGGATCGTATTGATCAGTGTCGTCATCTTTCCGATAAAAGAGCAGATGATGGACAGCACCGCAGCGCCGCCGATCACATATACACTGTAAACCTTTGTCATCGCCATAACTCCGATATTCTCGCCGTACGTCGTCGTCGGAACAGAACCAATCAGGCCCGAGAGCATACTGGAGAAGTTATCGGCAAAGAGGGAGCGGTGGAGCCCCGGATCTTTTAAGAGATCTCTGCCCACGATCTTGCTGGTCACGATCTGATGTCCGATATGCTCTGATGTAATAACAAGCAATACCGGAATAATGATCACGATCGCCTCCCACTTAAATTTCGGCGTAGAAAAGTTCGGGATTGAAAAGAGCGGTGCTGCTGCAACCTGCGAAAAATCCACAATGCCGCAGGCAAGGGCTGCTATATAGCCGGCAATAATAGCGATCAGGATCGGAATAACTGACAAAAAGCCGCGGAATAAAACAGAACCGAGCACAGCCACCAAAAGTGTCACTAGAAATACGATCACATTTTTTACATCGATCACTTCATCGGTAAGTCCCGCATTAGACGCCGCTGTTCCTGCAAGTTCCAGCCCGATCAGGGCTACAACAGGGCCCATCGCCGCAGGCGGCAGCACTACATCGATCCAGTCAGATCCGAATTTGTAGATAAGCACGGCCAGTATGCAGCCGAGGAAACCGACCACAACAAAGCCGCCAAGAGCATATTCATATCCCCACTTAGAAATAACAACTCCCGCCGGTGCCAGAAAGGCAAAACTGGATCCCAGATATGCCGGCGCTCTTCCCTTTGTGATCAGGATAAAGAGAAGTGTACCGATCCCGTTCATAAAAAGCACGACCGCCGGGTTAATGCCGAACACAAACGGTACGAGCACGGACGCGCCGAACATCGCAAACATGTGCTGGATGCTCAGGGGCACCAGCATTTTAAAGGGTACTTTCTCTTCCACCTGAATGATTCTTTTGTTTTCCATGTAAGTCCTCCTGTTCTCTCATTCTCATCAGTAACTACATCCTTTACATTCTAACATAATAATCAGGATTATGGGGAAGATAATTCTGTTCGGGATACTTTTGTTTCCTTCCTGTATCTATTTTTTGTACCCCGCTTCATGGATGAGTCTCAATACATTTCCGTATGCGATCTTATCCAGCTGCCGCGGTGTAATGCCTTTTTTTCTCATCGCATCCCATACTTTCTCTATATCCTGGACTCCCTGTATACCGTCCGGAAGGGAAGCCGGATCAAAACCGTCAAAATCCGTTCCTAATGCAACCGCATCTTCACCGGCTTTTTTTATCATCCACAAGGCATGGTTTGTAATGTCATCCACAGACGCCCTGCTGCCGTCAGTTTGCCCCCGCCTCTCCCGCAAAAATGCGGAATAGAAATTCAGACCTGCTACACCTCCGCTTTCCCCCAGTGCCCGCAGCATCTCATCGCTCAGGTTTCTCGGATGCCGGCAGAGGCTCCTGGCATTTGAATGGGATGCTGCGACCGGATACCTGCTATATCTGATGCAGTCCCAAAAACCGCCATCCGACAGATGGGAAACATCGACAATCATCCCAAGCTCATTCATTTTCTCCACTGTCTGTATTCCAAAGTCCGTAAGACCTTTTTTCATGATATTTCTGTCACGGCTGTTTGGATATCCGATACAATTCTCATAGTTCCATGTCAGGGTGACCAGGCGGACGCCCTTTTCATACAGCTCATCCAGCCGGGAAAGCCTTCCGTTTAAAACGCCGCCCTCCTCTACCGTAAGGATACCTGCTGTTCTTTCTGTCTTCGGGAAGAAGAGCGTCTGGCCCGCCTCACCGTGCGCTTCATTGATCATTTTCAGGACCGCCTCATATGCCGCGTCCCACCTTCCGCTGTCCTCCCGTCTGACCGGATACTTTTTCTGCTGTGTCATACGCGTATCCGTATCGCCATATTCCGCCGCATTTACATAGCATGCAAAGAATTGTACCGCGGATTCCGTCTGTCTGAGCCTCTCTGCGTCAACACATAAATGATTTTTGTACAGGCTCTCTTCCGTACTTTTATCCTTCTCTTTGATTTTTATGATCTCACTGAGCGTATCGCAGTGCATATCGATCCATTTCATGACTGTTTCCTCCATTTTTATAACTTTTTGCCCCCATCGTCATTCTATGTATAATTTTCCATTTTCTTACATACTCTATCATACATCATGGCAATATTTCTGTCTAAAATATATCTGTGAAGGAGAAGCTATGGAACCCAAGATCGGAATCGTTGTCTGCGGTTTTACTCAGGACCGCCAGTTTGTCACTAATCCATATATTCAGTCCGTGCGCTACGCAAAAGGCATTCCTCTCGTACTTCCTCTCGTAAGGAGCGACCACCTGCTCGACGAATACACCGGATTGTGCGACGGATTTCTTTTCTGCGGCGGCGATGATATCACGCCTCTCCTGTTCGGCGAAGAACCGCAGAAAGGAAACGGCAAGACTGACGTTACCGTAGATCTGTTCCAGATCCGTCTCATGAAACGTATCCTGAAATCCGGCAAGCCTGTCTTTGCCATATGCAGGGGTATGCAGATCCTGAGTGTCGCCTGCGGAGGCACGATCTGGCAGGACATGTCACTGATCCCGGGGAAGACGCTCGACCACATGCAGCAGTCTGCAGTCCGCAGTGAGGTCAGCCACCGGATCCGCACGGAACGCGGAAGCCGTCTCCGGGAGTATGTCGGTTCCAGCCTTTTTGTAAACAGTTTCCATCATCAGGCCGTCAACTCCCCCGGAAAGAATGTAAGCGTCAGTGCCCGCGCCCAGGATAGCACCATCGAGGCCATCGAGATAAAGGACCATCCTTTTGCCATCGGCGTGCAGTGGCATCCTGAATGTATGTACCGCAGTTCTTCTGAAATGCGAAAACTTTTTCATGAATTTGTCCTGCATTCACTCATAAACTGAAAGAATTGCGGACATACTATCTTCTGAATTCATATAAAACAAGGAGGGAATGACGATGTCAGAAATTTCAATTCTTGATCTTCAGAACCTGCGCCATCTGATCGGCGGTTATTCAACCACTCACTGTAAGATGACGGACTATGCATCAAAAACCGAGGATCCGGAGATCAAAAAGCTGTTTCAGGATGCAGCCGATTCCGCAATGAAAAACAAACAGGAGCTCATGAAATTCCTGTAATCCAGCAAAAAAACTAATTCAGCGAGGTATCAGAATGGATGAAAAAACAATGGTAGTCGACGCCCTTGTCGGCATAAACGGAGAACTGAAAATGTTCGGGAACATGATCCCGCAGACAGAAAACAAAGAACTGAAACAGTGCTTAAAACAGATCCGAAACCAGTGCGAAATGTCTCAGGAGAAAATGTACGATGCAGCCAGAGAACGCAGTTACTATGTTCCGGCTGAAAAAGCCACCCAGACCGAGATCGATCATGTAAAATCCATCGTACAGGCAAATTAAGATAATGACAAAATACTGAAAAAACCAGACAGTCTGCAGAGAGACATCCTGAATCTGCTTGTCCCTCTGCAGACTGTCTTATAAAATATACTGTTCAATTGTTTTGGCCGCACCGTCATTCCGGTTAGA
Organism: uncultured Lachnoclostridium sp.; assembly: GCA_946499505.1. Taxonomy (GTDB): domain Bacteria; phylum Bacillota; class Clostridia; order Lachnospirales; family Lachnospiraceae; genus Mediterraneibacter. Next base: position 14,271 of record CAMMSL010000027.1, on the reverse strand, counting down.
CTCTGCAATATGATCCGCCTGTACTTTCAGCTTATCCACTGCATTTCCCATCGCGATCTTAAGTCCGGACGATACAAACATTGACAGATCGTTTTCGCCGTCACCGATACAGGCGATCTCTTCCTGTCTGATCCCCAGATGTCCGGCCAGCGCCGCCAGCGCATTTCCCTTCGAAGCATCCCGCGAATACACCTCTACATAGATCCCGGTATAAGCCGCATGCAGAGAAGGATACTCCTTCAATATGGTTCTCACCTTCTCTTTTGCTCCCGGAAGGAGAAAATAGAACTGGAATTCTTCAACCTCGCAGTCATTTCTGCGGACAAATGTTTCCATATCCCGGACACAATAAACACCTTGTGCATCTTTTCCGTATATCAAAAGCCCCGCCGTAGTGAGGAAACGTCCCTGTAAAAGATATCGGTGCCTGACATGCGAGGCAATCCCCAGTCCTTTGCCTCTGCAATTCTCAAGGAGCGTCAGCGCGTCTTCGCGCTTTACGGAAGCCCGGAAAATTGTTTTTCTTTCACAGATATCCGTTACTCTTGCTCCGTTTGAGCTGATCACATAACGAAACAGCCCTTTATTCGCATAGTCATCAGGAGTCCCTGTCCTGCGGAGTGTTCCCGCCGCCAGCCGATGAGGAATACATTCCAGATTCCGGCCGGTAGCCGGCACGATAACAACTCCTTTTTCCGCCGCTTTCCTTAAGGCCTGAAGTGTTCTGTCCGTCATACGGCTCCGAGCGTCCAGGCAGGTACCGTCCATATCAACCGCAAGTAATTTTATCATGGTAGAATACCTTTCTTTTCCTGCATCCCAGTGTGGATGAAAAACAGGAAATTATATATCTGTGTATCCACAATATTTAACTTTTACGAATACTATTTTGATGCAGCGCGGATATCAGCTTCTACTCCCCTGCAATCTCTCTTGCGACATATACCCCGCTGGCCGATGCATGGGACAAGGAGTGTGTCACGCCGCTTCCGTCTCCGATCACATAGAGACCTTTGTGAATTGTCTCCAGATGCTCGTTCAGCTGAACTTCCATATTGTAGAACTTCACTTCCACACCGTAGAGCAATGTATCATCATTCGCTGTTCCCGGTGCGATCTTGTCAAGTGCATATACCATCTCAATAATGCCATCAAGGATACGTTTCGGAAGCACAAGGCTCAGATCTCCGGGCTCTGCTGAGAGTGTCGGCCTCACAAATCCTTCTTCGATCCTCTTCGCCGTACTTCTCCTGCCTCGGATCAGGTCACCGAATCTCTGGACGAGTACACCGCCGCCCAGCATATTGGAAAGTCGTGCAATACTTTCGCCGTATCCATTACTGTCCTTAAAGGGTTCGGAGAAATGCTTCTCCACCAGCAGGGCGAAATTTGTATTTTCTGTCTGCTTCGCCGGATCTTCATAGCTGTGTCCGTTTACCGTCACGATTCCGTTCGTATTCTCATTTACAACAATTCCGTAAGGATTCATGCAGAATGTCCTTACCTTGTCCTCAAATTTCTCCGTACGGTACACGATCTTGCTCTCATAGAGCTCATCGGTCAGATGGGAGAAAATTACAGCCGGAAGTTCAACCCTCACACCAATATCCACACGATTTGACTTGGTCGGAATATCCATGCCTTCACAGATTGTCTCCATCCACTTGCTTCCGCTCCTGCCTACAGAAACGATACACTTGTCACACTCATAAGTCTGACCTGCGCACGTCACTCTGTAGCCGTCACCGTCAATCTCCAGATTATCCACATGGCTGTTAAAGTGGAACTCAACTTTTTCTTTCAGTTCGGCATACATATTCTCCAGCACGATATAATTGATGTCCGTTCCCAGATGGCGCACTGAAGCATCCAGCAGTTTCAGCTTGTTCTGCATACACAGCTTTTTAAACTTCGTACCTGCGGTAGAATACATCTTCGTGCCTTCACCGCCGTACCTGACATTGATCTCATCAACGTAGTGCATCAGATCAATAGCTGTATCCTTGCCGATGTATTCATAAAGCGTACCGCCGAAATCATTGGTAATATTATATTTTCCATCCGAAAATGCACCTGCTCCGCCAAATCCACTCATGATCGCACATGTTTTGCAGTTGATGCAGCTCTTTACTTTCTTACCGTCGATGGGGCATTTTCTTTTCTCCAGAGGATTCCCGGATTCGAATACAGCCACTTTGAGCTGCGGTGCTTTCTGCATCAGCTCATATGCTGCAAAAATTCCTCCCGGGCCGGCCCCTATTATGATCACATCATATCTGTCCATATTTTCTTTTTCCTTTCATATATATTTTGAGTCAATACGCTCTTTTTTACTCTTCATGAAGCACAGCCTGCACTACTTTTTTCGTCTTGGGCAGCCAGAACTGTACCAGTGGTCCGGTAAGAAATACCGCCACTATCGTACCGGCTCCTACGGTTCCTCCCAGGATAAATCCAAGCACCACAAAGAACAGGTCACACCCTATCCTCACCCAGCGAAACTCTGCGGCCTCGATTTTATCTGTCAGGATCACCGCCACCAGATCATTCGGTCCTGTTCCTGCATTGCTGTTGATCACAATGGACATCCCGGCGGAGAGGATCACGCACCCTGCCACCATACTCACAATGCGCACCGGCATTCCAGCATCTACGTTAATAAATCCTCCAAGCATCCAGGTAAACAGATCAATGATCGGTCCTCCACAGAAAGCACATACGACTGTTCCCGGCTTCACATATCCCTTTGTGGTCAGCAGCATGATCACCATAAGGATACACAGCACGATCACATGGACTGTACCTACTGTCAGGCCGAACACTCTGGACAATCCCTGAATGAATACGGTAAATGTATCTGTCCCGAGCTCTGACAACAGGAACAAAGTCACTCCCAGATGTGCGATGGTCAGCCCGATCAGCAGTATGATCAGTGCTTTCACCCAGTCTGACGCACTTCTTCCCGATGTATCAGAAGCAAATTTCTCTTTCTTCTTTTCCATAGCTATCATCCTCTGATCTTGTATCATTTCATCCCGGTCGTCATCGATCGGATAGGGAAATTTCATGCCCCTATCCGATCTGCGCGATGCCGCGGGCAGCTCACGGTAAAACCGTTCGCTGTCCGTTGCCCGGCAAATATCCGCTCATGCAAGCATGGCGGCAACTCGCCGGGCGTATCGCGCAATCACCGGAAGTGCCATAAGGCACATTCCGGGATTGTAAGCGGTCGCCAAGGTCTCGGGCAAGCCCGGACTTGGCCCGTCGTCATCACAAAAAACTGCCGTTCCACTTCTCCTGTAAGGTCCGTGGGACGGCAGTTTTTCTTCATCTGATCAAGTGGGTTTATTCAACTTCTGAAAACTGGTCTTTTCCCACTCCGCACAGCGGACAAAGGAAATCATCCGGAACATCTTCCCATTTTGTGCCGGGCTCGATACCGTTATCCGGATCGCCTGCTGCCTCGTCATAAATGTATCCGCATACATCACATACATATTTTTTCATTATCTGATACCTCCTGTGATCACTATAAATATTCTTTCTTTACTGCTAAAATATACGGGGAATTTCACCCTTAATCATAATACCATACCCTTACTGCTTTTTCAATGTTCTTTTGGTTCTTCCTTCAGCCCCAGTATCCCGTCCACCAATATCTTCACATCGTCGAAAATATAGTCAAACGCCCCTGCCTGGCACATGTTAATGAGCACCATACCGATCGGCACTGCCAGAATCATCCAGAGAATACCGCCCATACGATAACCAATATAAAGCAGGACAAGTGTAACCAGCGGATTCAGCCCTACGCTGTCGCCTACGAGTTTCGGCTGAAGGAGCTGATGGGCCGCCTGTGTGATCACATAGATCACTATAAGTGCAACCGTCATTTTATAATCGCCCATAAAGAATTTATAGACTGCCCACGGGATCATCGCTGTCCCTGTGCCGAAAAACGGAAGAAAATCAAGGAATGCGATCAAAAATGCAACAAGGACAAAATATCCTGTCCCAAGTATGCCAAGACCGACAAGAAGTATCACAAACACAATCGCCATGATCTTAAACTGAGCCTTAAAATAGCCGCCCACGGCATAACGCAGATTGTCGATCACAAGTGTCATCCGCTTCTGTATGGATTCGGGTGACACTTTCTTCATCCAATTCAGTACCTCCTCGCGCTGTACGATAAAGAAATATGCTGACAGTACCGAGACAAGAAAAGCGATCAGATAAGACGGCACCTGCTTGGCAATATTTCCCGCCACAGTCATAGTCGGCTCACTAATATTCGATACAAGATTTCCCATATACTGATCCAGATTCTCCACTACAGTATTCCAGCCGTTCTGGATTCCCGATGGCAGACGCTCGAAAATGCCCGAGAGCGTATCTCCGATCTGTCTTAAACCTGTCTCCAGCTGCGCATACATCTCAGGAAAGTTTTGGATCAGATCTCTGATTTCCAACACGAGCCGGCTGATCCCGAAATAAAGCGCAAGTATAATAGCAGCGAGCACCAATATAACGATAAGGGCCGACCCCAGCTTTTTCACGATCTTCAAGCGCTTTTCCAGCCAGTTAACGAGCGGCGTCGCGATAGCTGCAATGATCCATCCTATAACAAACGGCATAAGGAACCGCAGCAGATTCCAGCCAATGATCACAAATGCGGCGGTGGCAAGGAGACTGAACAGCAGTCGTAATGCTACCTGCCAGTACGGACGATTATTCTCCATCCTGTTCCTCCACGGTTATTCCAAAACATTCTGTCTCGATCAGTTCCCAGATTTCATCCCGTCCCTGTTTTGTCGTTGATGAAAACGGAATTACTTTTGTCCCCGGGACAAGTGCAAGACCTTCCTTCAACATTTTAACATGTTTTTGTACCTGAGAGCGTTTTATTTTGTCAAGCTTGGTCGCAATGATGACCGGCTGGTATCCCTGTTCGATCACCCACTGGTACATCATCTTGTCGTTAGCGGAAGGCGCATGCCGGATATCAATGAGCAGGAACACTGCCTTAAGCTGTGAGGAGCTGTGCAGATACCGCTCGATCATCTTCCCCCACTGTTCTTTCTCCTTTTCAGAGACTCTGGCATACCCGTATCCCGGCAGATCGACCAGATAGAGTTCGTCATTGATGTTATAGAAATTGATCGTCTGCGTTTTCCCCGGTGTTGCCGAAATACGTGCATAGGACTTCCGGTTCATGAGTGCATTGATCAGGGAAGATTTTCCTACATTCGACTTTCCCGCAAATGCGACTTCCGGTTTATCATTTACAGGCAGTGTGCTTGTGACTCCGCACACTGTCTCCAGATTAATACTTCTGATTACCATATCATTCTCCTGTCAGTGCTTTTTCCAGCACTTCATCCATATTCTCTACCGGTATGATCTCTAATCCCTTTGTGATCTCGGAAGAGAGTTCTTCCACATCTGCCACATTTTCTTTCGGCACGAGCACTGTCCTGATCCCGGCGCTCTTTGCTGCAAGCAATTTTTCCTTAAGTCCGCCGATCGGCAGCACACGTCCGCGAAGCGTGATCTCACCTGTCATTGCGAGATCTGCCCGGACCTTTTTCTCTGTCACTGCAGACAGCATGGCTGTCGCCATGGTGATGCCGGCGGACGGTCCGTCTTTGGGCACTGCTCCTTCCGGTATATGCACGTGGATGTCATGTTTCTCAAAAAAGTCTTCCGCTATGCCGTATTTACTGCTGACAGAACGAATATAACTGATTCCTGCCCTGGCAGATTCTTTCATGACATCGCCCAGCTGTCCGGTCAGCATCAGTTCGCCGCTTCCCGGCATCACATTTACTTCGATCTGGAGCGTATCTCCGCCCACACTTGTCCATGCCAGACCTCTCACGATACCGACCTCCGGAGCCGGATTCGCCATCTGGTATGTATATTTCTCTTTTCCGAGGAATTTGTGGATATTGCGGTCTGTCACACTGATCTTCTTCCGGTCAGTCGTCAGGATCTCTTTTGCTGCTTTTCTGCACACATTCCCAATCTCCCGCTCAAGCTGGCGCACTCCCGCTTCCTTCGTATAATTGCGCGCCATTTTCCAGATCGCATGTTTACTGAAGGTGAGCTGGTCTGATGTAAGGCCGTGCTTTTCCAGCTGTTTCGGGATCAGATGTTCCAGAGCAATATGCAGTTTCTCATTCTCCGTATAACTGCTGATCTCGATCACTTCCATACGGTCGAGCAGCGGTCTCGGGATTGTCTGCAGGGTGTTCGCTGTAGTGATGAACATTACTTCCGACAGATCCAGCGGCACTTCCAGATAATGATCCCTGAATTTACTGTTCTGCTCACTGTCCAACACTTCCAGAAGAGCCGAGAATGTATCTCCCTTATAGTCTGTGCTGACTTTATCAATTTCATCCAGGAGCATGACCGGATTTTTCACTCCGGCAGTCCGGATACCGTTTGCGATTCTTCCCGGCATTGCTCCTACATAAGTCTTCCTGTGGCCGCGGATCTCAGCCTCATCCCGGACGCCGCCCAGAGAGATACGCACATAAGGTTTCTTCATTGCACGGGCCAGAGACTTCGCGATGGAAGTCTTTCCGGTTCCCGGCGGTCCTGCAAGACAAAGGATCGGGCTGTCGCCCTTCTTTGTCAGAGTCCGCACCGCGAGAAATTCCAGAATACGTTCCTTGACCTGTTCAAGGCCGTAATGATCCTCGTCAAGTACCTTTTTCGCATACTCGATATCATTATTATCTTTTGCCGCCTTGTCCCACGGCATCTCAAGGAGTGTCTCGATATAAGTGCGGATCACTCCGTTCTCTGCCGGAGAATTCAGGGAACTCTTAAAACGGTTGATTTCTTTCTGCAGCTTCTCTTTTACTTCTTTTGGAGCCTTTAACTTCTTCAGAGAATTTTCAAACTCCTCTGCATCTGATATCGTGGAATCCTCTCCCAGCTCTTCCCGGATAAGTTTCAGCTGCTCTCTTAAAATATATTCCCGCTGATGCTTGTCTACCCGTTCCTTAACTTTCTTCTGGATCTCCTCTTTGATATTCATGATCTGGACTTCGTTGACGAGCTTAAAACAAAGTTTCTCATACCGTTTCCAGAAATCCGTCTCATTCAGTATTTCCTGCTGATCCGTATAATAAAGAGGAATATTTGCCGCGATCTCATCAACCAGCTTTTTGATTCCTTTAATGTCTAAAAGCTGGGCTATGGATTCCTTGGACATCTTCCCGTTCTTCGCGGCATATTCCACCAGCATGTCCTTCAGCCCCCGCTCCATGGCTTCACCGTTAAGGTCATCCGGTATGGTCAGCTCTTCATCGTCAATGATCTCCACCTGGGCGCGGAGATACGGATCTTTATACTCGATTTCCTTTAATCGGCCCCTTACCTCACCTGATACCAGAACCCTTACGATGTGTTTCGGCAGCTTAATGATCTGTTTGATCGTTCCTACTGTTCCGATCTCATATACATCTTCGGCTCCCGGATCTTCGGTATCAATGGATTTCTGGGCTGTCAAAAATATCTTCTGCTCTTCTACCATTGCCTCCTGGACCGCAGCGATGGAACGCTCTCTGCTCACATCAAAATGCACGACCATCTCCGGCATGATCGTCATTCCTCTGAGAGCTACCATGGGCAGACTCTTTATCTCGTTGTCCATTTCATCTCCTCCTGTAGTCAATGTTTTCCGGTATAATAAGGTAAAAGGCGGGTGCACATGGGATTTACCACTGCACCCGCCCCACGGCTGTATCTCTACCGTATCATATCTTCTCTGTATAAAAGCTATATATAGCTTTTCTCTCTATTTGCCGCTGTCACGCACTTTCGGATGTCAGGAATGATCTCCTTTCCTCCCCATCGCGCAGATATAACGGTTCTCCTGTTCCGAGCACTGCTTCCTTCGTGATGCGGCACTCTTTGATCGTCTCATCCGATGGGACACGGAACATTGTATCCATCATGATCTTTTCCATGATGGCACGCAGACCTCTGGCTCCTGTCTTGCGTTTCAGAGTTGTCTCTGCTATAGCTGTAAGAGCATCTTTGTCAAACTCGAGTTTTACTCCGTCGAGCTCCAGAAGTTTCTGATACTGCTTGACGATCGCGCTCTTCGGCTCTGTAAGGATCCGGATCAGAGCTTCCTTATCCAGAAGATCAAGCGAAACCGTGACCGGAAGTCTTCCTACCAGCTCCGGGATCAGTCCGTACTTCACAAGATCCTGCGGGAGTACTTCATGAAGCAGGACATCCATATCATATTCATGCTTTTCCGCTATCTCAGCATTAAATCCAATAGACTTTCTGTCAAGACGGGTCTCAATGATCTTATCGATTCCCTCAAAAGCTCCGCCGCAGATAAACAGGATATTTGTTGTATCAATCTGGATCAGCTCCTGATGCGGGTGCTTTCTTCCGCCCTGCGGCGGTACCGATGCAACGGTTCCCTCTATGATCTTAAGAAGTGCCTGCTGCACACCCTCTCCGGAGACATCTCTTGTGATAGACGGATTCTCTGATTTTCTTGTGATCTTGTCAATCTCGTCAATATAGATGATCCCGTGTTCCGCTCTCTCGATATCGCCGTCTGCCGCCTGGATTACTTTCAGGAGAATGTTTTCAACGTCTTCTCCTACATATCCTGCCTCTGTAAGCGCGGTGGCATCCGCGATGGCAAACGGAACGTTCAGGATCTTGGCAAGTGTCTGGGCGAGCAGTGTCTTTCCACAGCCGGTCGGCCCGAGCATGAGAATATTACTCTTCTGGAGCTCCACACCGAGATCCTGCTCCGCCATGATCCTTTTATAATGATTGTACACTGCCACTGAAAGAACTTTTTTCGCCTCATCCTGTCCGATCACATAATCGTCAAGAAAGGCTTTCATCTCCTCCGGTGTCAGAAGATTGATATCATCAAATGCCCTGTCATCATTATAATCCAGTTCTTCCTCAATAATTTCCGAACAGATACCGATACACTCGTCACAGATATATGTGCCGTTCGGTCCGGCGATCAGTTTTCTCACCTGCGCCTGAGTCTTGTTACAGAATGAGCATCTCACGATATCATCCATCATTTTTCCTGCCATATTTTTTCACCTCATACCGCTGTCTTAGTGGTTTACGATCACTTCATCGATCAGACCGTATGCTTTTGCCTCTTCTGCAGACATAAAGTTGTCACGCTCTGTATCGGCTTTGATCGTCTCGAGAGACTGGCCTGTATTTGCAGCCAGGATCTCATTTAATTTCTGTTTTGTACGGAGAATATGCTCCGCTGCGATCTGGATCTCAGTCGCCTGTCCCTGTGCGCCGCCGGACGGCTGATGGATCATGATTTCTGCGTTCGGCAGGGCAAATCTCTTGCCTTTCTTACCGCCTGAAAGCAGGAACGCGCCCATGCTTGCAGCCATACCGATACACACAGTAGACACATCACACTTGATATACTGCATTGTATCGTAGATCGCCAGTCCGGCCGTAACAGATCCGCCCGGGCTGTTGATGTAAAGCTGGATATCCTTATCCGGATCATCCGCCTCAAGGAAAAGGAGCTGTGCCACTACCACGCTGGCTGACACATCATTTACTTCCTCACCGAGAAAGATGATTCTCTCCTTTAAAAGTCTTGAATAGATATCATAGGACCGCTCGCCGCGGCTTGTCTGCTCAATCACGTAAGGTACTAAACTCATAAATTATGCCTTCTTTCTTAATAAAAGTGCTGAAAGGTGCACCATGCGGCACACCTTTCCGATCAATCTGCTTAACCCTCTACTGCCGCATCTGCAATGAGTGTCACTGCCTCCTGAACTGCAATATCCTCTTTCATCTGTTTCTTCTCATTGTCGCCCATGAATTCTTTGAGCTTGTCAACTTCCATCTGATAAGCATCTGCCATCTTCTGAAGTTCTTCTTCCAGACGTTCATCTGACACTTCAATGTTCTCTGCAGCCACAACTGCCTCCAGTACAAGTCTTGTACGGATGCGCTTCTCAGCCTGCGGTCTGAACTCTTCCATCATCTTCTCTTCGTTCAGTCCTGTAAACTGGAAGTACTGCTCCAGGCTCATACCCTGCTGCATAATACGGCGTGCGAAATCATCAGCCATCTGTCTTGCCTGAAGGTCGATCATCGGCTCAGGAATATCAATTTCTGCATTGGCAACAGCCTGCTCAACTGACTGGTCTTCTCTCTTCTGTTTTCTTTCATTTTCCTTGCGCTCTTTGATCTTAGCTTTTACTTCAGCTTTGTAGTCATCTACTGTCTCGCTTGAATCAGAAACGTCAGAAACGAACTCGTCATCCAGCTCCGGAAGCTCTTTTGCCTTGATCTCGTGAACTGTGCATTTAAATACAGCATCTTTTCCGGCAAGCTCTTTCGCCTGATAGTCCTCCGGGAATTTCACATTTACTTCCACTTCCTTGCCGATCTCGGCGCCGATCAGCTGATCCTCGAATCCCGGAATGAAGGAACCGGATCCGATTGTCAACGGATAGTTCTCTCCCTTTCCGCCTTCAAAAGCTTCACCGTCGATAAAGCCTTCGAAGTCAAGTGTTACCTGATCTTTATCCTGAACAGCTCTGTCTGTCACATCGATTGTTCTCGCATTGCGCTCACGTTCTTTGTCGATTTCCTCGTCAACTTCTTTCTGTGTTACTCTCGTAGAGACTTTATCCACTTTCAGTCCTTTATATTCACCGAGTGTTACCTCCGGTCTCACTGCTACTTCTGCAGTAAAGATAAACGGTTTTCCTTTCTCAAGCTGTGTGATCTCAACTTTCGGCTGTGATGTGATCTCAAGCTCGCACTCGTCATAAGCTTTTCCATATGCCTCTGATATCATATGATTTGCAGCTTCATCATAGAACACTTCCGGTCCGTACATCTTCTCGATCATCTGACGCGGCACTTTGCCTTTACGGAATCCCGGGAGGCTGATCTTGCTGCGCTCTTTCAGGTATGCTGCCTGAAGTGCCTTCTCCACATCCTCTGCTGACACCTCGATCGTCAGCTTTGCCATATTATGTTCTAATTTTTCTACCTGTAAACTCATTTTCTTCCTCCTTGCATGCGCAAAGTTCAAAATTGCCCCGTTTTCACTTAAAAAATATATCAGGACATACCTTTGCAGTCATTGAAATAGTATAGCACATAAAACCGCACATTTCCAGTATTTTATTCGTATACAACAGATTTTCTGATTTCTTCTGCCTTTTCCTCTCCACAGAGGATTGCTGTAAGTCTGAGTGCAAACGGAATTGCCGCTCCCATTCCCCTGCCGGTCGTAATATTCCCGTCCGTGACAGCCGGAACTTTCAGGACCTCACCGCAGTCAAGCACTTCCTCGAAGGACGGATATGCACATGCCTTTTTCCCTTTTAAAAGACCCAGTTCACTCAAAACAGTGGGCGCAGCACAGATCGCCGCAAGATATTTTCCCTGGCTGTTAAATGAGAGGATCTGCTCTTTCAGGCCTTCATGGGCTTTCAGGTTTAGTGTGCCCGGCATTCCTCCCGGCAGTACAAGCATATCTGCCCCTGTAATGTCTGCTTCCTCAAACAGTTTGTCTGCCTCCACGATGATCCCGTGAGAACCATTGATCTGCTTTCTTCCCATTACTGATACGGTCTCCGTCTCAACTCCTGCTCTGCGCAGGATATCCACAACTGTCAGACCTTCGATCTCCTCAAATCCATCTGCGAGAAAAACACATACTTTCTTCATCTCTTGATACCTCCTGTTTTCATTATGATTATATCATTGATCGATTTTCTCTAATATTCTGTAAATCGTATCCTCATCTGATTCCAACTCCCCGGCTATTTCCGAAATCGTCTTCCCTCTAGACCGCTTTTTAAGCACCTGCTGAGTTAAAAGCTGTTCTCTGCCCTGCTCGATTCCTTCTTCTCTTCCTTTCTCTATTCCCTTTTTTATTCCGATTTCTTCCACATAATCACTCAAGTTGCACATCTGGTTCAACTCCTCTCCCATATCATTTTCCATCGGTATATCGAATTCATTCTCCAATTGATGTATCTTGGCTTTTGCCTTAATCCCCGGTGCCAGCAGAACGCCCAGCATCTTCGTCAGCCGGTTGCCCTTTTCGGATCTGGGATTCAGGCAGATCGTGACAACTGTCAGCTTGTCATAAGTTTCTTTTTTATCTGGAATTCCCGGGATAGTGTCTTCTTTTTGGATATGATAATACGAAATAGCAGTGCCAATATAGTCCGGCGCGTTCATACAGATCCATATGCTGTACACCTTTCGGATATTGTCGTAATCTCTTCCGGTAAATTCAATCCCTTTCTGCGCTGAAATCATCCGCGCCCCGTAAAATATTCCTCTCGTTGTAAGCGAATATCCCGGACGGAATTCCTTCTGAGCTTCCACATTAATGATTAGTTTAATCCTTTCTTTCTGTCGGGCATAATATACAGAAAACCGGATATCATACCTAAGCTCTCCTTCTCCCGGCACTGAATCCGCTTCGGATTCCCCTGTGATTTTTTCCGGCTCGCGCAGGTTCGTTCTGCCGGGCAGGACACTGACTTCTGATATGCGGATATCACTGCCGATGCAGGTCTTGATCTGACTGATCGGCATATCTTTAAATTCCTCAGCGGCATATTTCAGTATCCATGCGAGAATTATCTTGTTTGCCAGAATCCGTTTACAGTATGTATCATACTGGCTTTTTCCTTCCGCCAGAGCAAGATCTCCGGCAAGTTCATTTTTCATAGACTTCTTCCTTTCTTCATTATAACGAATGTATCCAACAGTTACAAGCGGTTGATTTTCGCCCCCGAAATGTGCGAGGCAAAGAACTACCAGAATCTCTGGCGGCATAAGATCCGGCGAAACGCCTGCCGCTTAAGATAATATAAACCTATCACATTTTCTGTTGAAATACAATACGTTTCAATTATAATAGGTACCAGGAACATCATCAGTACATCACAATCATTACGGCTGTAAAGCCTGCAGCCAGTCAGGAGGAAATCATATGGAAATTGAACGCAAATTCCTGCCGGATATGGAGCATCTTCCGTTTCATCCCAAAGATTATCCCTGCCGTCAGATTGAACAGGGGTATCTCTGCACAGAACCTGTCGTGCGCATCCGAAGGGACAACGATGAATATTTTCTGACATATAAATCAAAAGGTCTCATGGTACGTGAAGAATACAACCTGCCACTCACAAAGTCCGGTTATGAACATCTGCTCGCAAAGGCGGATGGGCGGATCATCACTAAAAAAAGATATGTGATCCCGCTTGAAGACAATCTGAAGCTGGAACTGGATATTTTCGAAGGGGATCTTGCCCCTCTTGTCATCGCAGAGATTGAATTTCCCGATGAGGAGACAGCCCGGGGCTACCAGCCGCCTGAATGGCTTGGAGAAGATGTAACATATTCCTCTCTCTACCACAACAGCACATTAAGCCGGATATAGTCATTCTGTTTCACCTAATAGCACAAGGCAACGTTTTGTTGCTTATATTATTGAATTACTCATTCTGTTGCATAACGCCTTATTTACAGGAAATATTGATATAATGATGGAGAATTTTTGTAGTTTCCTGTAAAAGGAGGTGTTTCCGTGGCTAATATCCAGCTGGCGGCAAATTTACGTCGTCTGAGGACCGATCATAACTATACACAGACACAGATCAGCGATAAACTGAATATTTCACGGCAGGCATACTCCAATTACGAGACAGGTAAACGAATCCCTGACCTGGACATTCTGATCCGGATTGCGGATATCTATCACGTCACACTCGAGCAGCTCATTTTGCAGCCCTGTACCGGAACGGGTGTTATCAATCAAAATTCCGGTCCTTATTATATTGGGATGGAAGTAGAAACCGCTGATACGATATATCTGACAAAAGATGAGGTGGAACTTCTGACACATTACAGAAATGCAGATGAAGATGACCGGAAACTGACCCGAAAAGTGTTGAAAATATAAATTCGAATTTGTTGGACTGAATGCTGATGGGATAAGGTCCGAAAACGGACGAGGATGAGGCACTGAAATACTTTTTGAGATGAACGGCATGTGCTTCAGGCTCCGCACCATCCGTTTTCTACTTCATCGAATTCGGCAGTCACTCCGACAAATCGGAATGCAAAAGAACCCGGTTGAAGGAGAAAGTAATCGAGAAGAACTTATTTATAGATCAGGCAGAAAACGACTTCCGGTTATAGAGATTTCTGGTTCCGCTTGTCTGCTTTATATCTTCAGGATGC
>CAMMSL010000026.1 GCA_946499505.1 uncultured Lachnoclostridium sp. | reverse complement strand
AAAATAATTGGTATTGACCTTGGTACGACAAACAGCTGCGTGGCTGTTATGGAAGGCGGACAGCCGACAGTCATCGCAAACACAGAAGGCGCCAGGACAACACCGTCTGTTGTGGCATTCACAAAGACAGGCGAGCGTCTGGTAGGAGAGCCTGCAAAACGTCAGGCTGTAACAAACGCAAACAGAACAATCTCTTCTATCAAGAGAGAGATGGGTACAGATTATAAGGTAGACATTGACGGAAAGAAATATTCTCCGCAGGAGATTTCCGCAATGATCCTTCAGAAACTGAAAGCAGATGCAGAAGGATACCTTGGTGAAAAAGTAACAGAGGCCGTTATCACGGTTCCTGCTTACTTCAATGACGCACAGCGTCAGGCTACAAAGGATGCCGGAAAGATCGCAGGTCTTGATGTAAAACGTATCATCAACGAGCCTACAGCGGCTGCACTGGCATACGGACTTGACAATGAGAAAGAACAGAAGATCATGGTATACGACCTTGGCGGCGGTACATTCGATGTATCTATCATCGAGATCGGCGACGGTGTCATCGAAGTTCTCTCCACAGCCGGAAACAACAGGCTGGGCGGTGATGACTTCGACCAGAAGATCACAGACTATATGCTGGCAGACTTCAAGGCAAAAGAGGGCGTAGACCTTTCAGGCGACAAGATGGCTCTCCAGAGACTGAAAGAAGCAGCAGAGAAAGCAAAGAAAGAGCTTTCTTCCGCAACAACAACAAATATCAACCTTCCGTTCATCACAGCTACATCTGAGGGACCGAAGCACTTTGATATGAACCTTACAAGAGCAAAATTCGATGAGCTTACAAGAGACCTCGTAGACAAGACAGCAGAGCCGGTTAGACGTGCTCTTTCCGACGCGGGAATCACAGCTGCAGACCTTGGCCAGGTACTTCTGGTCGGCGGATCTACACGTATCCCGGCTGTACAGGAAGAGGTTAAGAGACTGACAGGCAAAGAGCCGAGCAAATCCCTGAACCCGGATGAGTGTGTTGCACTCGGTGCTTCCGTACAGGGCGGTAAACTTGCAGGCGATGCAGGCGCAGGCGATATCCTTCTTCTGGATGTTACTCCGCTGTCACTTTCCATCGAGACGATGGGCGGTGTCGCTACAAGACTGATCGAGAGAAATACTACGATCCCGACAAAGAAGAGCCAGATCTTCTCCACAGCTGCTGATAACCAGACAGCCGTTGATATCAACGTAGTACAGGGCGAGAGACAGTTCGCAAAGGACAACAAGTCACTCGGACAGTTCAGACTGGACGGAATCCCGCCGGCTCCGCGTGGAGTACCGCAGATCGAAGTTACATTCGATATCGATGCAAACGGTATCGTAAATGTATCCGCTAAGGATCTTGGTACAGGCAAGGAGCAGCACATCACGATCACAGCAGGCTCCAACATGTCTGATGCAGAAATCGACAAAGCAGTCAAAGAGGCGGCTGAGTTCGAGGCACAGGACAAGAAGAGAAAAGAAGCGATCGATGCAAGAAACGAAGCAGACGCAATGGTATTCCAGACAGAGAAAGCCCTCAAAGATGTAGGCGACAAGCTGGATGCAAACGATAAAGCAGCAGTTGAGGCTGACATGCAGGCACTGAAAGACGTACTTGCAAAATCTACTCCTGAGACAGCAGCAGACGCTGATGTGGCAGAGATCAAGGCTGCAAAAGAGAAACTGATGGAGAGCGCACAGAAACTGTTTACAAAGATGTATGAGCAGGCAGGCGCAGGTGCCGGTGCAGCAGGCGGTCCGAATCCGGGAGCAGGCGCTGGTCCGGCTCCGGATGGTTTCCAGGGCGATGACGTGGTAGACGGCGACTATAAAGAAGTCTAAGTTACCAGATCTGAATAGAGCACAGGGAATCTTCCCATTGTTTCATGATAAGAATAAGAAAAATTCTACGGAACCACTGGGTGGTTTCGTAGATTTTTTCGTGAAAGGTAGAGTATTCCAGTTATGGCAGAGACAAAGAGAGATTATTATGAGGTGCTCGGAGTAAGCAAAGACGCTGATGAGGCGGCAATCAAGAAAGCTTATCGTGCACTTGCAAAAAAATATCATCCCGATATGAATCCGGGAGACAAGGAGGCCGAGAAGAAATTCAAAGAGGCTTCCGAGGCGTATGCTGTCTTAAGTGACGCTGAAAAGCGGCGTCAGTATGACCAGTTCGGCCATGCGGCATTTGAGGGCGGCGCCGGCGGTGCAGGCGGATTCGGCGGCTTTGATTTCAGCGGCGCTGATTTCAGTGATATATTCGGCGATATATTCGGAGATCTGTTCGGCGGCAGCCGCAGGGGCGGCCGTGCAGGAAACGGGCCGATGAAGGGCGCCAATATCAGAAAGAGTATCCGCATTACATTCGAGGAAGCTGTATTCGGCTGCGAAAAAGAGATCGATCTGATCTTGAAAGATCCTTGTGAGGATTGCCATGGAACAGGCGCTAAGCCGGGTACATCTCCCGAGACCTGCCCGAAATGCGGCGGCAGGGGGCAGGTTGTCTACACCTCTCAGTCTTTCTTCGGAACAGTACAGAATGTGCAGACTTGTCCGAACTGCGGCGGATCCGGTAAAGTGATTAAAGAGAAATGCCCGAAATGTGCAGGCACAGGATATACGTCAAGTAAAAAGAGAATCAAGGTTACAATTCCCGCAGGTATTGACAATGGACAGAGTGTCCGCATCCGCGATAAGGGTGAGCCGGGCGTAAACGGCGGTCCGAGAGGGGATCTGCTTGTCGAGGTGAATGTATCCCATCATCCGATCTTCCAGAGGCAGGATGTCCACATTTTCTCGACCGTGCCGATTTCATTCGCAGTTGCCACACTGGGCGGGGATATCCGCATCAAGACGGTAGACGGCGATGTGATCTATACGGTTAAACCGGGAACCAAGACAGATACGAAAGTGCGTCTGAAAGGAAAAGGTGTGCCGTCGCTCCGGAATTCTCAGGTAAGAGGAGACCATTATGTCACACTTGTGATCCAGACGCCGGAGAGACTGAGTGCGGAGGCGAAAGAAGCACTGCGCAGATTCGACGAGCTGACAGGAAATACACTGCATCAGAATGAAAATGCAGAAGATGATAAAGGTGACAGAAAGAAAAAGAAGGGCTTCATGGACAAAGTGAAGGAAGTCTTTGAAGATTGATTCCGTATTGAAGATGAGTAAGATCGATTATAATGCTGCAAGAGCTGTATTTGAAAATTATCTGAACAGCTATGACAGGAAGAATGACAAGGTATGGCTTAAAATTGTCCACACATATGGTGTTGTGGCAGAAAGTACAGAACTTGCGAAAAGGCTGCGCCTCGGAGAGGAGGATGCCTCTCTGGCGCGTATTATAGCGCTGCTGCACGATATCGGACGGTTTGAACAGCTGAAGCGGTATGACAGTTTTATGCCTGATACTATGGATCATGCTTCTTTCGGTGTGCATATTTTATTCCGCGAGGGGATGATCCGGCAGTTTGTTCCTGAAGATACATGGGACGGGATTATTGAGACTGCTATCGCCAGACACAGCGACTTTGTACTGGAAGGTGTTACAGAAGAGCGGGTACTGCTCCATGCACGCATTATCCGGGATGCGGATAAGCTTGACAATTGCAGGGTAAAGCATACAGATGACCTGATGACATTTATGGGGGCGGACGCCGGGAAGATCGGTTCGACTGCCATATCAGAGAAAATTAGAAAAGATGCGTTGGAAGGAAAAAGTATCCTTTCGGCGGACAGGGTGACACTTATGGATTACTGGGTGTCGTATCTGGCATACTTCTATGATCTTAATTTCAGGGAAAGTCTGGATATTGTAGAAGAAAACGATTATGTCCGCAGAATTATACACCGGATACCGTACACAGAACCAAATACAAAGAAGACGATGGAAGAGCTTGAAAAGCGGCTTGTCAGATATGTGCATGAGGCAAAGAAAGTCTGAAGACGGGCAGATAATAATTATGTTTGTAAAATGAAAATGCTGATATCTCGTGAATGGATATCAGCATTTTTTTAGTGTGTAAATATCCGTGCGGCGGTGGCGGAATACGGGAATCTGTTCTCTCGCTTTTCTGCATTCGTCCAGATCGATGTCGGTGACGTACAAATGAGCCTTCTCGTTCATCTGTGAGAGTACATTTCCCCACGGATCCGTGATAATACTGTGCCCCCACGATACGTAGGATGCGGTTTCATCCCGGGCGGGAGCCGTACCTGCGATAAATACCTGATTGAATACAGCCTGCGACCGAAAGAGCAGTTCCCAGTGCATGGGTCCTGTTGTCAGGTTGAAAGATGCAGGAACCAGAATAAGCTCGGCACCCTCAAGGGCCATGAGGCGAAACAGTTCCGGAAAACGGATGTCGTAGCAGACAGCAAGTCCCATCGTGCACAAATCAGTCCGGAATGTTGTGATCTTGTTCCCGGCAGTGAGCACTTCGGATTCCTGAAAATGCTGTCCTCCTTTGACGTTAATGTCAAACAGATGCATTTTACGGTGTTTTGCAATCTGATTCCCGTCCGGGTCAAACACATAGGCTGTATTGTAGATATGGCCCGAAGAGTCTCTCTCGGGAATGGTTCCGGCTGAGAGAAAGATCCGGAAAGAACGGGCGGCACGGGAGCAGGCCTGCCATATGAAACCGCCTTCCTCTTCAGCATAATCAGGAAAAGAGGCAGTGTCATAAGGGCAGCAGAACATCTCGGGAAGCGCAAGCAGACAGGCGCCCTTCTGCGATGCCTGTCCGGCAATATGCATCAGAAAGCTGCATATCTGTTCCCTGTCTGTATATACCGGCGACTGTGCCTGTGCGATTCGTAAAGTTCTCATTGTTTTCATCCCTTCCATTTTTTTACGGATGGATCTCAGTCTCTGACGGTTGGTACATCAGTCGGAGATCGGTGCAAAAGTTGATCCGGTCAGTTCGGCAAATAATTCGGTGTCAATGAGCGGCTGGCCAGAGAGGTATACTTCTGTGTTGTCTGACAGGCAGTAAAAAGATCCGGAACTGCCGGCTTGTGAACTGTCTGCTCCTATTCCCCATGTTCTGTAATAAGAATAGGAAAAAGAGTATATGGACCCATCGGCTGAGGTGAATGTAAAAGCTTCCGGTGATCCTGTGAGCTGATAGTTCCCTTCCCGGAGAAGAACTTCGTACAGCGTCCCGAAAGACATCTCGTCCGAATGCCGCAGGAGCAGTTCGGGATAACACAATTGTGTGCCGTCGGGACGGGTGATCGTAAAGCGGTAATCACTGTCTGCATTGACAGCATCTTTGAGCTGTTCTTCGGTAAACAGGTCCAGATTCAGTCTGTATACAGCAGCGTAATGTGCAAAAGATTCCTCTGCGCTCCGGCGGAGTGATTCCGACGGGCTTTCGAAAGAACTGTTTCCGTCCTGTTCGCTGTCATTTTCCAGCGCTGTACCGCCCGCTTCTGAAACATAAGTATCGTTGCGGAGGAGGGTGCCGGATGTATTTCCGTCCGGGTATGTGAGGGGCTCACGGTAAGCAAGGCCGTATAAGAACCGGCAGGGATATTTCTGGTCCAAAATATAATTGTCCAGATGCTCCAGCTGTCTGCAGAAATCCGCGATTTCATCTTTTGTATCATAGACGCCGCTTATGTACATTACATCGCTGTAACCGTTCTCTGATATTTCAAGATAGTTCAGGGCGCCGGGATTCTCATCGAGGTAATGTTCCAGATAATACTTCCCCATCTCCAGATGATAGGTTGTCTCCATATCGTAAGTGGGAAACAGACTGTAGCCTGCATGGCTGATCAGCTCGAATTTTACTTCGGGCAGGTCTTTTAAATACGCATTCCACACATGGTCTGTATAGCCGTATTCATTTTCCCGTTCAGTATAATCTTTGGAAACGGCAATTGTTTCATCTGCAATGTTTTCTTTGAACCATGCCGCGGCTTCACTGCGCTTATAATGTCCGCAGCCCGAAAGTGAAAGTGCGCAGAAAAGAAAAACGGATAGAAGAAACAGGACTTTAAAATACTTTTTCATAGACTTTTATCCCCTGAAATATTTCGTGAAGTACCTGTGGACTGCCGGACGATAAGATCGGCGTGAAGCTGAACCGTACTGAGCGGGACTCCGTTCAGCAGGCCGCTTAATGCATTGAATCCACATTTGCCGAGCTGGATGCGGTCCTGCCGTACAGTGGTAAGCGGCGGGTAAGTGTAGGCAGACAGAGGTATATCATCAAAGCCGATAATGCTGATGTCATCAGGAACACGATATCCCAGTTGTTTACACTGTGTGATCGCAGCACTGGCAAAGGTGTCCTGACAACAGATAATTGCTGTCATGCCCATATCGAGAAAACGGGGCAGATGCTTCTCCATACATTCGGACAGATAGTAAGAGCAGCCGGCAAAAGAAGAGTCAGCTTTGAGCCCGTGGCTTCTCATTGCCTGAAAAAATGCCCTGTGGCGTACCTGCATGATATATGAGCCGAGGGCACTGCTGATATAGCCGATCTTTTTATGCCCCAGTTTTTTTAAATGGCTGATGGCAAGATACATTCCTTCTTCATTATCAATTCCTACATAGGCGGTCATCGGGTTGCCGACGATGTGATTATCATAGAGCGCGGCAGGCGTACGGCTTGTCTGCAAATCTTTCATCCACGGCTCTCCGAGGGAAAAACCGAGGAGAAAAGCTCCGGAAAAATCGTGCTGGAGCATAAATACATCGAAGGAGATCTCTCTTTGCAGATTAACATCTACGGGGACAACGGCCACTTCGTATCCGGCGGGTTCTGCTATCTGCCGGAATCCCATGACGATATCATAGGCGAAGTGGTGCGGTTCTTCGTATTCAATATTATCCCGCTGTATGATAACGCACAGCTTTTTTACGGGCTTCTTATAACGGCGCAGTTTTGTGTAGCCAAGTTCCACCGCGGTTTCAAGTATCTGTTTCTGTAATGATTTGCTGATGTCCGGCGCATTGTTTAGAGCTTTTGAAACGGTGCTTTTGGAAATGCCGAGCTTATCAGCAATATCTTGTATTGTGGTCATAATAGCTTTTCACCTGAATTCTGAAGAAATCTAAAAATATTATACGAAAAATGGATATGAAAATCAACTTTGCAACAAAAATGAGAGGAATGGAAACACAAAGTTTAGAAATGTTTCGATAAAAGAAATGCAGTTGATATTAAAAAATAATAGTGCACAAAAAAAGAACAGAAATTTTGTGCAGTTAATATAAAATATAGTGAAAAACAGAAATTCAATTGACGATTAAGAACAAAAGGAGTATGATGTGAAATACCGAAACAATACGAAACATATGAAAGAGAGGAATGAAGAATGAAAAAAAGAGCAGTTGCGGTGCTGCTTGCCGGAGTAATGACATTAGGACTTGCGGCCACCGGTCTGACCGGATGCGGAAACGATTCGGCAGAGGGAGGAACAGAAAACGTTCGTCTGATGGTCTGGTCACCTCAGAATGATCAGTCAAAGGACAACGGCGAATGGCTTCAGACAATGTGTAACAATTTTGCTGAAGAGCATCCGGAGTGGAACATTACTTTTGTCTACGGTGTGGCAGATGAGGCAAGCGCGGCAGGGCAGGTAGCGCAGGATCCCGAGGCAAGCGCTGATGTATTTATGTTTGCAAATGACACATTGACCACGATGACAGATGCAAACGCCCTTGCAAAATTCGGCGGAAAGTACAGGGAAGAGATTGAAGCGACAAATACACAGGAAGTTCTGGATTCCCTGATTATGGACGGCGATCTTTACGGAGTGCCTTTTACGACGAATACATGGTTTATGTATTATGACAAGAGCGTATTTTCAGAAGAAGATGTGAAGAATCTTGATACGATGCTCGAGAAGGGGGTTGTATCATTTCCGTTTGTCAACTCATGGTATCTGCCGGCGTTTTACATAGGAAACGGATGCACCCTTTTCGGAGACGGAACAGATGAATCTGCCGGCGTTGACTTTGGCGGCCAGAACGCCGTGGATGTTACCAATTATCTGATCGATCTGGAGCAGAATGAAAACTTTAAGATCGATGATCTCGGATCCGGTATTGCAGGACTTCGTGATGGAAGCATTAATGCTATGTTCACCGGTTCATGGGATGCCAACTCTATTAAGGAAATTCTGGGAGATAACATGGGCGTTGCTTCTCTTCCGACCTTTACGCTGAACGGGGAAGAGCACCAGATGAAGGCATATGCGGGCTCAAAGGCGATCGGCGTCAATCCGAACAGTAAAAATATGGAAGCTGCCATCGCGCTGGCTGTGTATCTGGGATCTGCCGAGTCACAGAAAGCACACTACGAAATGTGCGGAACAATACCGTGTAATACGGAACTTCTTGCAGATGAATCGATCAGTTCCGATCCGGTTGTAACTGCGCAGAATGATACATTCAATAATACTTCTATTCTGCAGCCTTTTGTTTCTAAGATGAACAACTGCTGGACTCCGGTGGAAAATCTGGGTAAAGGAATCCGAAACGGAAGCATTACCCATGATAATGCTCAGGAGCAGACAGAAGGTATGAACGAGGCAATGAACAGTGATGGAATCTAAAATGAGGTGATGAGGATGGGAATTTTCAAAAAAAGAGTAAATGATTTTCCGACTCCCTATACGTGTACAAGAGCAATAAGAGAGGGAGGTTTAGAGACAAAACTCTCCATGCTGCTCATGGGATTCGGTAATATCGTACATGGACAGAGGATCAAAGGGCTTCTGTATCTGGCGCTGGAAGTAATCTATGTTGTATTTATGGTTGTAAACGGAATTGGATTTCTGGGGATGCTTCCTTCCCTTGGTTCAGTTCCTCAGGAAGAAGTCTGGGATGAGGCAAAGCAGGTTTACATGTACACAAAGGGTGACCAGTCGATCCTGATTCTGCTCTACGGTGTGGCGACAGTCTTTGTGACGGTGCTTATGTTCCTTGCATGGAGAGGAGCGCTGCGCAGCGCGTACAAGGCTGAGTGCCTGGCAAAAGAAGGAAGGCATGTAAACAATTTTGTGGAGGATTTAAAGTCACTGCTCCATGAGAATCTGCACAGACTGCTTATGACGCCTCCGGTCTTCTTTATCTTTGCGTTTACTGTACTTCCGCTGATTTTTATGATCTGTATGGCGTTTACAAACTACAGTAAGATCGATAACCATCTTATGCTGTTTGACTGGGTGGGGCTCGATAACTTTGCAGCGCTGTTTGATTCCAGCAGTATCCTTGGAAGTACGTTCTGGTCTGTACTCGGATGGACGCTGGTGTGGGCATTCTTTGCAACATTTTCAAACTACATTTTCGGAATGATCATCTCACTGATGATCAACCGGAAAGGAACACGGGCGAAAGGGTTCTGGAGATTCTGCTTTGTACTCTCCTGTGCGGTGCCGATGTTCGTTTCTCTGCTGATTATGAGAACGATGCTTCAGCCGGAAGGAGCGATCAATGTACTATTAAGAAATCTCGGACTGATTGCATCGGATGCAAGTCTTCCGTTCTTTACAGATCCCACATGGGCCAGAGTGACGGTCATCATTATCAATGTATGGGTCGGCGTTCCTTATACCCTGCTTCAGCTGACCGGAGTTCTTCAGAACATTCCGGAGGAACTTTACGAGGCTGCCAGGGTTGACGGAGCCAATGCGGTACAGATCTTCTTTAAGATTACACTGCCGTATATGCTGTATGTGACTACGCCATATCTGATCACGACATTTACAGGAAATGTAAATAACTTCAATGTCATTTATCTGCTGTCGGGAGGAGATCCGGTCACAGACCTTGCGTCTACTGCCGGAAAGACAGATCTGCTTGTGACATGGCTGTACAAGCTGACTATCGATAAGCAGTACTATAACATCGGCGCGGTTATCGGTATCCTGACCTTTGTGATCCTTGCCATCGGAGCGCTGATTACTTATCGCAACAGCAAATCTTATAAAGAAGAAGGAGGATTCTAAGCATGGCTGGACAGAAAATGCATTCTGCAAAAAGAAAACGCTTTATTAACAATTCGATCGTCCACGTGATTCTGGCAATCCTCGCTGTGATCTGGGTATTCCCGATCGTGTGGGTTGTCCTGACAAGTTTCCGCGCGGAGAAAGGCTCCTATGTGTCCACTTTCCTGCCGCAGTCGTATACACTGGACAATTATGTAAAACTGTTTACCGATACAACAATCCTGAACTTCCCGCAGATGTTCCTGAACACACTGCTTATCGCCATCTGCTCCTGCATTCTTTCTACATTTTATGTGCTGGCGGTGTCCTACTGTCTTTCAAGACTGCGCTTTAAGCTCAGAAAACCGTATATGAACATGGCAATGATTCTCGGCCTGTTCCCGGGATTCATGTCCATGATCGCCGTGTACTTTATACTGAAAGCTATCGGACTGACAGAGGGAAACCTGATCAAACTGGCACTGATCCTTGTCTATTCGGGAGGAGCGGCGCTGAGTTTCCAGATCGCAAAAGGTTTCTTCGACACGATCCCGATCGCGGTGGACGAGGCCGCACTTCTGGACGGATGTACAAGATGGCAGATATTTACCAAGATTACGCTTCCTTTGAGCAAGCCCATTGTCATCTATACGACGCTGACTGCATTTATGTCACCATGGCTTGACTTCATCTTCGCCAAGGTTATCTGCCGCGCAAACTCTGACCAGTATACGATAGCTATCGGACTGTGGAAGATGCTTGAGAAAGAATACATTGATAACTGGTATACCTGTTTCGCTGCAGGTGCGGTGCTGATCTCAATTCCGATCGCGGCATTGTTCCTGTATATGCAGAGATATTATGTTGACGGACTATCGGGAGCCGTCAAAGGATAATTCCCGAATACTTAAAAAATCTGAGGCGGGCATGAACTGTCCGTCTCAGATTTTGGCATCTAATAGTAAAGGAAAGGCAGATATTATGAAGACAGCGTTAGAATGGAAAAAGTATTATTCAAGTCCGGAATTTCGGAACAATTATATATACAGCGGAAATGATCTCGGGGTGAGCTGCACAGACAGCGGGACTTCATTTAAGCTCTGGAGCCCTTCGGCGGACAGCGTCACCCTTAATCTGTATCGGGATGGAAACAGAGGAAAGGCGTTTTTCTGCGTTCCGCTGAAAAGAGAGGAAGCAGGAGTCTGGCACTGGAGTACAGCCGAGAGACTGCACGGCGTATATTATGATTATATTCTTGAAATAGAAGGTGAAACTGTGCGCTCGGCGGATCCGTGGGCAAAGGCCTGCGGGCTCAACGGACAGCGGAGCATGGCGGTGAATCTTGAACTGACCGATCCGGAAGGGTGGGATATGGACAGGGCGCCTGAGAAGACCCGGGAGCAGATTATCTATGAACTTCACGTGAAAGAGTTCTCATGGGATGCATCCGGAGGATTCCCCGAGAAATACAGAGGAAAATATAAGGCGTTTACCTGTACCGATACTACGCTGAATAATGACGGGATTCATCCGACGGGGATCAGATATCTGAAAGATCTCGGGGTGACCCACGTGCAGATCATGCCGGCATATGATTACGGTTCTGTAAATGAAGCGGGAAAAGATACGGAGTTTAACTGGGGCTATGATCCGGTGAACTACAATGTGCCGGAAGGTTCCTATTCTACGGATCCGGAGCATGGTGAAGTGCGTATCATGGAGATGAAGGAGATGATACAGTCTCTGCATGCCCATGGGTTCCGGGTGATCATGGACGTGGTATACAACCATACATATTCTCTGGATTCATGGTTCCAGAGAACGGCGCCGTGGTATTTTTACCGTGTATTTGACGACGGAAGGATATCTGACGGATCTGCCTGCGGAAATGACGTGGCAAGCGAGAGAGAAATGTGTGCGGAATATATTCTGGAATCTGTACTTTACTGGGCAGAGGAGTACCATATTGACGGATTCCGGTTTGATCTGATGGGACTTCTGGATGTCGATCTCATGAACCGGATACGCAGAGCGCTTGATGACAGATATGGAAAAGGTGAGAAACTTATTTTCGGTGAGCCCTGGGCAGCAGCGGAGACGGCAATGGAAGGCGGAGCTGTCCCTGCCCTTAAGAAAAATATTGCTCTTCTGGATGAGAATATCGGTATGTTCTGCGATGATACAAGAGATGCTGTGAAAGGATCTGCCCTGAAGATCAAAAGGCCGGGATTTGTCAACGGCGCCCCGGGGAAAGAGGCAGATATTATCCAGAGTGCCCGCGCATGGAAGGGAACCGGAGTCAAGGCTCCCTCACAGATTATCACCTATGTTTCCGCCCATGATAACCAGACTCTGTGGGATAAGCTGGCAGAGACTATGCCGGGGGCAGGAGCAGAAGAGCGGATGCGCCTGAACCGTATGGCGGCGGCAGTATATATGACGTGCCAGGGAACGCTGTTCTTTCTGTCCGGCGAGGAGTTTGCCCGGACAAAGAATGGAATGGAGGACTCATACAACGCGCCGATCGCGCTGAACCGTCTGGACTGGGAGCAGGCGTGGAAGAACCGGGATCTGGTGGAATACTACAGGGGGCTTATCGCGCTGAGGTTAAGGCTTCCCGGACTCTGTGACAAATCTGCGGATGCGGCCGGCAGGATCGGAAATGAACAAAAATCTGAAGGACTGATCAGTTTTACGGTGGACAATCAGCCGGCCGGAGAATATAATAAATGGGATTATCTGAAGATCATTTACAACAGCAGCAGAGCGGCCCGCTCCGTTGTGGTTGGAGAAGGAGAGTGGGAAATCCTCTGCAGCGGTGAAGACAGCTGGCTGTGGAAGAAGCACGTGCCTGCAAAAAAAGGAATGATGATCGAGCCCCGGAGCGTGCTTGTGCTCGGAAGACTGGCAGAAAGAGAAGAAAGGACAGAAAAAATATGGGCATAAGATGGATCTACGGAAGACAGGACTGGAAAACACTGGAGAGAGGGCAGGAGAACTGTTATCTTATGACAAACGGGCTGGGAGGGTTTTCTTCCCTTACTATGACAGGTTCCGCGGCGCGTAATGACCACGCCTTTCTGATGGCGTGCACGAAAGCGCCTAACAACCGGTACAATATCATCCACCGCCTGTCTGAAAAGCTGGAGATGAAAAACGGGCAGGATATCAGAAAGTATACCCTTTCGTCACAGGAGTTTGCTGACGGAACAAGAGAGGAAGGATACCGGTATCTGACAGAGTTTGCGTATGAGGACACCCCGGTCTGGCGGTATCTCGTAAACGGTGTGGAAATCGAGAAAGAAACGGCTGTCAGGCAGAAAGAAAATACCATTGCGGTCTGTTACCGGGTGAAGAACAGAAGCCGCAGCGATGTCTGTCTGAGAGTGACCCCGTTCTACCAGTTCTGCCCGAAGGGAGAGCAGCCGGAAAGCGGCATCGGGCTGAAGTATCAGCCGGCTGCCGGAAGACCCGGCTGTATAGAGAGCGCCGGGCTGAGATTGTACTTTCTTACGGACGGCTGCGATAAGAAAATCCCGGAGACAGAAGAGATCTGTTATTATGCGTATGACATCTGTGACGGACGGCGCAGCACCGGCCGGGCGAAATCCTGCCATTGTATCTCTGTGTCTGTGGAAGGCGGATGCGAGAAAACACTTTCCATTGTATTTTCTATGGAGAAGAAGTATGGGGACATGGAAAGTCCTCGGGAACAGACTGGAGAGGAGTCCGGAAACGCAGGAAAACTGGCGGAAGCTGTCATAGAAGAACTGAAAGAATCACGCAGGACTCTGGAAGAACAGTCCGGCCTTAAGGATGAGACGGCATGCTGTCTTGTAAAGAGTGCACGGCAGTTCGTTTCCCTGAGAGAGTCTACGGGAAAGGAGACCATTCTGGCAGGCTTTCCATTCTTTGAGGACTGGGGCAGGGATACGATGATCGCCCTGCCCGGAATATGCCTGTCCACAAGACAGTTCGATGACGCGGCTTCTATCTTGAGAACATTTGCCCGTTATGAGAGAAACGGGCTGATGCCCAACCTGTTTCCGGAGGGGAAAAACGAACCGATGTATAATACAGTGGACGCGGCGCTTCTGTTCATCAACTGTGTCTGGCTGTACTATAAAGCATCCGGAGATGAATCCATGATCGAAGAAATGTATCCGGTCATGGAGCGGATCATTGATTCTTATATGGAGGGAACTGATTATGATATCCGGATGGATGACGACGGCCTGATCACAGCGGGCAGCGGGCTGGATCAGGTGACTTGGATGGATGTCCGGGTCGGCGAAATCCTGCCTACGCCAAGACACGGGAAGCCGGTTGAGATTAATGCTTACTGGTACAATGCACTCAGAATCATGGCCGAGTGTACACGGATGCTGTCCGGAAACGGCTCGATGCGCCGCAACAATGTCCGGAACTTTGCGGAGCGGTATGAAGCGGCGGCAGAACGGACGAAACGGTCATTTACGGAAAAATTCTGGATGGAGGAAAAGCAATGCCTGAAAGATGTGCTGTCGGGAACGAAAGCCGACTGTCAGGTCAGATGCAATCAGATATGGGCTGTCTCTCTGCCGTTTACGATGCTGGATGCCGAAAAGGAGAGAAAAGTGACGGATACTGTATTCGAGAAGCTGTACACACCTTATGGCCTGAGAACTCTGGAAGAAGCTGATCCGGAATTTAAGCCGGAGTACGGAGGAGAAGTCCTCAAACGAGATCTGGCATACCATCAGGGAACCGTGTGGGCTTTTCCCCTCGGAGCATATTATCTGGCATACCTGAAAGTGAACGGATACAGTGAGAACGCGAAGGCAGAGGTGCGCTCGCAGCTTGAGGTACTCTACAGTGCACTGAGGGAAGGGTGTATCGGACAGCTTCCGGAGATCTATGACGGAGCGGTGCCTGTCTCGTCGAAAGGATGCTTTGCCCAGGCATGGAGTGTAGGAGAAATCCTCAGAGTATATGAGGCGCTGGAGAGAAACTGATTTGATCAGGAGGTAGCAACATGGATTTTGCAGCAGTATATCATAAGACGTCAGAACAGATGAGTTATGCCATGGACGAGAACAGACTGGTTGTAAACCTTAAGACAGGGTATGATGTAAAACAGGTGTTTATCATACATGGAGATCCTTTTGAAGCCGGCATACTAGGAGGCAGTGAACGGTGGGACGGGAAGAGGGAGGAGATTGTCTATAAAAAGCGTCTGCCCCATCAACTCTGGTGGACGACCACGCTTGTACCGCCTTATAAGCGGTGTAAATACTATTTTGAGCTCCACACGGATTCTGAAGTCTGGTATTACTTTGAAGATGGGTTCCTGACGGAAGAACAGGTGAATATGCCGGGACGTCTGCTTCAGTATTTTATTGTGCCGTGGATGAATCCGGCGGATATAAACCGCACACCGGAGTGGGTCAATGATACAGTGTGGTATCAGATTTTTCCAGACCGGTTCTGCAACGGGACGCCGGACCGGGATGATCCGGATATCCTGCCCTGGCAGACTGGGCCGGTGACAAACAAGGAGAAATACGGCGGGGATCTGGAGGGAATCCGGTCCAGACTGCCATATTTGAGCGAACTGGGAATCACCGGCATCTATCTGAATCCGATCATGGAGGCGGAGACAAACCATAAGTATGATACGAAGGATTATACGAAGATCGATCCCTCTTTCGGGGATAATGAGGGAATGCGCCGTCTCGTGGATGATGCGCACAGGCTGGGTATCCGCGTTATGGTGGATGCGGTATTTAACCATTGCGGCCGGAAGTTTGCGCCTTGGCTGGATGTACGGAAAAAGGGAAAAGAGTCCCGGTACGCGGACTGGTTTATGGTCAATGACTGGACGCAGATCTTAAAGCAGGGAAATACAAGAGACGGCCGTTTTTATTCTTTTGCCTTTGAAGAATGGATGCCGAAGCTGAACACGAATAATCCGGAAGTGATCGATTATTTCTGCGGTGTATGTGAACAGTGGATCCGTGAGTTTGATATCGATGCCATCCGGTTTGATGTAGGCAATGAGGTCTCCCACCGGTTTCTGAAAGAGATGCGCCGGCGTCTGAAGAAGATCAGGCCGGATATTTATCTCCTCGGTGAAATCTGGCATGACGCAAGCCAGTGGCTCGCAGGAGATGAGTATGATTCAGTAATGAATTATCCGCTGATGAGCGGTATCCATGACTATTTTCTGGATGCCTCCATGGATAAGGAAGAGGTTGAGTACATGGTCAACCGATGTTATACTATGTATATGCAGCAGAATAATAATGTGCTGTTCAATCTTCTGGATTCCCATGATACGGAAAGGCTGATGAACCGGTTCCACGATCTGGATATTTTTTATCAGCAGCTGGCTGTTCTGTTTACACTGCCGGGAAGTCCATGTATCTATTACGGGACGGAGATCGCCATGGAGGGCGGTTTTGATCCGGACTGCCGCAGATGTATGCCGTGGGATGAGATTGGCTCGGAGGAAAATCAGGAGAAGATCGGCTTTATGAAACAGCTGATCCGGATGCGCCGTACTGAGGAAACGTGCAGGAGCCTTCATTTTCATTTCCCGAACCGGTATTCGGACAGGCGGTGTGTGGAGTACATTAAGATCGATTCGGAAAACCGCAGGCTGGAGGTGGTGCTGAACTGTTCCGGCGATGCGATGGATGTGGGAGAAAACGGCGAAATTATATTCTCGAGAAATTATGACCGGGGAATACTGGGAAAGAACGGTACACTGATCAGAAGAAAGTGAGAGGAGAAAGGAATATTGTGATGACAGAAATAAAAAGACCGTGGTGGAAAAATGCAGTTGTCTATCAGATCTACCCGAAAAGCTTTCAGGATTCCAATGGGGACGGGATCGGCGATATACAGGGGATCATAAGCAGACTCGATTATCTGGAAGAGCTGGGAATCGATGCAGTGTGGATCTCACCGATGTATTGTTCCCCTCAGGACGACAACGGATATGATATTTCGGATTATCAGGACATTGATCCTATGTTCGGCAGTCTGGATGATATGGAAGAATTGATTGCAAAAGCCAGGGAGAAAAATATCCGGATCATAATGGATCTGGTCCTGAACCATACTTCGGACGAGCACCGGTGGTTTCAAGAGGCGAAAAAGTCAAAGGACAATCCGTACCACGATTATTACGTGTGGAGAGACGGTGAAGAGGGCGTGTATCCCAATGACATGAAAGCTACATTTGGAGGCCCGGCATGGGAGTGGGTGCCGGAGCTTGGCCAGTATTATTTCCATCAGTTTTCTGTAAAGCAGCCGGATCTGAACTGGGAGAACCCGGAAGTGCGCAGAGAGATCTATGATATGATCCTCTGGTGGATGGACAAAGGTGCAGGCGGATTCCGCCTTGATGTAATCGATCAGATTGCAAAAGAACCGGATCAGAAGATTACGAACAATGGTCCCAGACTTCACGAATTCCTTCAGGAGATGAGCCGTGAGACATTCCAGAAAGGAGACCTGATCACGGTGGGAGAGGCTTGGGGAGCTGACCCGGAAATCGCAAAACTCTACAGCAATCCGGACGGAAGCGAGTTCTCTATGGTCTTCCAGTTCGAGCATATGGTGATGGATCAGCAGGAAGGAAAAGAGAAATGGGATCTGGCGCCGCTTCCTTTTGTAAAATTGAAAAAATGTCTGGCAAAATGGCAGACAGAGCTCTGCGGAAAAGGTTGGAACAGTCTGTTTCTGGACAACCATGATCTCCCGAGAATCGTCTCACGCTGGGGAGATGACGGAAAATACCGCAAAGAGTCTGCCAAGATGCTCGCTGCGATACTGCACGGAATGCAGGGAACGCCTTATGTCTATCAGGGCGAGGAGCTGGGAATGACAAATGTGAAGTTCCCGGATATCAGTTCCTATGAGGATATTGAGACGCTCAATATGTACCGGGAGAGACTGGAGGCAGGATATGATAAAGAGGACATTATGCGTTCAATCTATGCGAAGAGCCGTGACAATGCGCGTACTCCCATGCAGTGGAGCGGAGACGAGAATGCAGGATTTACAACAGGCACCCCGTGGATCGCATTAAATCCGAATTATAAGGAGATCAATGCAGACAGTGAGAGAAGGGATCCGGATTCGGTATATAATTTCTACCGGAAGCTGATCCGTCTCAGGAAAGAGTATCCGGTATTTATAGATGGAAAGTTCGAGCTCCTTCTCCCGGAAGATGAGCAGATCTTTGCGTATACAAGAACGGATGGAGAGCATCAGATACTTGTGGCCGCCAACTTTACCGGTGAACCTGCACAGTGTCCGGTATGGAAAGAATGGGAAGGCGCACAGGTACTGATCCATAATTATAAGGATGAAGCGGCGGAGCGCCCAGGGGAATGCCCGGAACTCAGACCGTATGAGGTATTCATACTATACAGGTGATCAGTTGTTTCTTTGTTTCACGCAGGCGGTTCATGGGAAAGTAGTTTCCATACTTGACACGGCCGGTATGTCTGGGGTAGAATAACCGGTGTAGAGAAAGCGTTGAAGAGGACAGTAGGCTGTCAGTACATCGACAGAGAGGGATTACAGGCTGAAAAGATCCTGTTGTACGGCATGACTGAAAACCACCTCGGAGCGGCCTTAATACGGCACGGTGATTCCGTTATCATCATATGAATTAAGATGGTTTTCCATGGAAAACAAGCAGGGTGGAACCGCGGGTGTATTTCCCGTCCCTGCGCGGAGTGTTTCCATGCGGCCGCATATTTTCAGAGAGCATCAGGAGACATTCCATTTGGGATGTCTCTTTTTGTGTGATAAGCTCGACAAGCGGCTGTGGATGGCATGAAAAGAATTGCATAAAAAAGAAAGGATGAAAAAAGATGAAAGTTACATTGAAAGACGGTTCATTCAAAGAGTATCAGGAACCGAAGAGTGTGTATGAAATCGCACTTGATATCAGTGAGGGGCTTGCCAGAGTGGCGACAGCAGGCGAGGTAGACGGCGAGGCAGTGGATCTCCGTATGGTGATCGATCACGACTGTGAACTCAATATTCTGACATTTAATGATGAAAAAGGAAAAGGGGCATTCCGCCACACAGCATCCCATATTATGGCTCAGGCGATCAAAAGGCTTTATCCGGAGACAAAGCTTGCTATCGGACCGTCAATTGCAGACGGATTCTACTATGATGTAGACAGAGAGACTCCGTTTACAACAGAGGATCTGGAGAAGATCGAGGCGGAGATGAAGAAGATCGTCAAAGAGAATCTTGAGATCAAACAGTACACAATGCCGAGGAATGAGGCGATAGAATACTTTAAGGAAAAAGAGGAACCTTACAAAGTCGAACTGATCGAGGATCTGCCGGAGGACGAAACGATCAGCTTTTATTCTCAGGGAGAATTTACGGATCTGTGTGCAGGACCGCACCTTATGACTACTAAACCGGTAAAAGCCTTTAAACTGACAAGTCTTGCAGGTGCATACTGGAGAGGCGATGAGCACAACAAGATGCTCCAGAGAATCTACGGAACCGCATTCCCGAAAAAGGCAGAACTGGAAGAGTACCTGACTATGATCGAAGAGGCGAAGAAGCGTGATCACAGAAAACTGGGCAAAGAGCTCGGACTGTTTATGATGCGCGAGGAGGGGCCGGGATTCCCGTTCTTCCTTCCGAACGGAATGGTGCTTAAGAACACACTTCTCGACTACTGGAGAGAGATCCACCGCAAAGCCGGATATGTTGAGATCAGTACACCGATCATGCTGAGCCGCCATCTGTGGGAGACTTCCGGACACTGGGATCACTACAAGGAAAATATGTATACGACCGTGATCGACGATGTGGATTTCGCTATCAAACCGATGAACTGCCCGGGCGGCATTCTTGTCTATGAATCAGAGCCGCGTTCCTATCGTGATTTACCGATCCGTATGGGTGAACTGGGGCTGGTACACCGCCATGAAAAATCCGGACAGCTTCACGGACTGATGCGTGTGCGCTGCTTCACACAGGATGATGCGCATATCTTCATGACTCCAGAGCAGATCAAAGACGAGATCAAAGGCGTTGTGAAACTGATCGATGAGGTATACAGCCTCTTCGGCTTCAAATATCATGTAGAGCTTTCCACACGCCCGGATGACAGCATGGGAAGCGATGAAGACTGGGAAATGGCAACTGATGCCCTCAGGGCGGCACTGGATGATATCGGACTCCCGTATATTGTAAATGAAGGAGACGGTGCTTTCTATGGGCCGAAGATCGATTTCCATCTGGAGGATTCCATCGGAAGAACATGGCAGTGCGGTACGATCCAGCTTGACTTCCAGCTTCCGCTGCGGTTTGATCTGGAATATACAGGTGCAGACGGAGAGAAGCACAGACCGATCATGATCCACCGTGTAGTATTCGGATCCATCGAGCGTTTCATCGGAATTCTGATCGAGCACTTTGCAGGCGCATTCCCGACATGGCTTGCACCGGTACAGGTAAAAGTGCTTCCGATTTCAGATAAACATATGGAGTACGGTACAAAAGTGCTGGAGGAACTGCAGGCAGCAGGCATCCGTGCGGAAATCGATACCAGGGCTGAGAAGATCGGATACAAGATCCGTGAGGCTCAGATGAAGAAGATCCCGTATATGCTCGTGGTCGGAGCAAAAGAAGAGGAAGAAGAAAAAGTATCTGTAAGAAGCAGGGTGAACGGCGATGAAGGTCAGTGCGGACTCAGAGAGTTTGTAGAAAAGATCAAAGAAGAAATCGCCCAGAAGAAATAAAAAATCGCTTTTCCGTACCGGCTCAGGAGCAGAGAATCATCTGAAAAGCGGTTAGATACGGAATAATTGACTCACCAGTTAAAAGCAAAACGGGCACGCAAAGAAGTCCTTACGTCAGACAACTTCGCGTGCCCGTTTAACGTTGACGGATTCCTTTATCGTCCCCCAAAATGAAATCGCAGTCCGGAAAATCAAAAATTTTATAAATGGTGAAAAATTCCACACAACCTATTGATTTTTTTGGAAATTATAATATAATAAGCTTGTAAATAATTCCTAGTAAAACGCTAGGAATTATAAAAAATTCATATTTCTGATTAAAGGAGGAACGCAATATGATAAATATACAGAAAGCAGCAGTGATAGGTTGTGGATTTGTGGGATCGACGATCGCATATACATTAATGCAGAAAGGCACTTTTTCAGAACTTGTTCTCATAGATGCGGTGCAGGCAAAGGAAGAGGGAGAGGCGATGGATATCAGCCACGGACTTCCGTTTGCCCATGCTATGGATATTATTCCGGGCAGCTATGAAGATATAGCGGATGCGGCGGTCGTGATCATTACGGCAGGGGCGAATCAGAAACCGGGGGAGACAAGGCTGGATCTTGTACAGAAGAATTCGAAGATCATGAAATCGATCATCAGTGAGATCAAACGGGTGAACTGCGAAGGAATCCTGATGATCGTATCAAATCCGGTGGATATCCTCACTCAGGTGGCTTTGAAAGAATCTGGATTTCCAAAAGAGCGTGTGATCGGTTCCGGTACGGTGCTGGATACGGCTAGACTGAAGTATCTGATCAGCGAGAAGCTTGATGTGGACAGCAGAAATGTACATGCTTTCATCGCAGGGGAACATGGAGACAGCGAGCTTGCGGTATGGAGCTGCGCAAATGTTTACGGTATCGGCATCAAAGAGTTTGCGAAAATGCGGGGATACAGTGATTTTTCCGATGAGATGTATGAGATCTACCATGCAGTGCGCGACAGTGCATATGAGATCATAGAGAGAAAAGGGGCTACGTATTATGGAATCGGAATGGCGGCGGCCAGAATCGCGGAGGCAATTGTCAGGGACAGTCATGCAGTGGTGCCGATATCTGTTTCACTTAACGGGGAATACGGGCTTGAAGGGTTGTGCCTGAGTATTCCGACGATTATAGGAAACAAAGGCGCGGAGCAGGTACTGGAGATCAATCTGAGCGACGAGGAGAAGGAGAAGCTTAAGAAATCCGCAGAAGAGCTGAAAGCAGTACTTGCACAGATTAAAGAGTAAAAAAGGATCAAAGATAAGCGGTATCAGTAAATGCCTGATACCGCTTAATTAATATACCTGTATTTTTATTTGATATGTCTTTTTATCGCTTCAAAGCTCTCAGCGCTGATCACATGCTCGATCCGGCAGGCGTCTTCTGCAGCAACTTTCGGATCTACTCCGAGACGAGTGAGCCATGAGGACAGAAGCGTGTGGCGTTCATAGATACAGTCGGCAATCTCTTTTCCGGCATCGGTAAGGGTGATATATCCCTCCGGTGAGACTACGATATGTCCGCTTTCTCTTAATTTTTTCATGGCAACACTTACGCTGGATTTCTTGAAGTTCAGTTCTGTTGCCACGTCTACGGAACGTACGACAGGGAGGCGCTGGCTTAAGACCAGAATTGTTTCCAGATAATTTTCAGCAGATTCATTTCCATGCATAGTTTTCACCTCGCTCTTTCAAAATACTTTCCATTAAGTATATCATATTCGACTAGTTACGGCAAACGCTGATTTGCGTTGGAAAAATTTGAAAAAAATGCAAAAGAGTTCTTGACAACTAATAATGGTTAGCATATACTAACTAATGGAAAGAAAATAAATGAAAAATATTATCAATCTCAATAAGTAGATTTTTAATATGATTGGAAAGAGGGTTTTCTTATGCCACTTACAATGGCAGCGATAGGCGAAATTAATACCATCCGGAGAGTCGGAGGAAACGATGAGACGAAAAGATTCCTTGAAAATCTCGGGTTTGTTGCGGGGACGGAAGTCACCGTGTTATCTGCAATCGGCGGCAACGTGATCGTAAATATCAAAGATTCACGTGTCGCCATTAATGCTGATATGGCGCGGCATATAATGATCTGATGCATTATGTCCGCTGTATATTTATACATAGTAAGCTAAGGAAAGGAGATAACGGTTATGACATTAGGTGATGCAAAGGTGGGAAGCACTGTTGTTGTAACAAAGATAGAAGGTGACAGCGCCTATAAGCGCCGTATCATGGATATGGGGATTACAAAAGGCAGTGAACTCTACATCAGAAAAGTAGCGCCGCTCGGCGATCCGGTTGAGATCACAGTCCGCGGATACGAGTTGTCCGTAAGGAAAAACGACGCACAATGCGTTCAGGTGAAATAGACTGGCACGCAGCCCAGACAGAGGCAAGGTTAAAGGAGGTATAAAGGAATGGCAATAAGAATTGCACTCGCCGGAAACCCGAACTGTGGTAAGACGACGATGTTCAACGCACTGACCGGCGCGAACCAGTATGTCGGAAACTGGCCGGGAGTTACGGTTGAGAAGAAAGAAGGTAAGGTGAAGAGCAGGAAGGCAAAAGGGGAAGAAGTCATAGTAACCGACCTGCCGGGAATCTATTCCCTTTCCCCATATACGCTGGAGGAGGTTGTCAGCCGCGACTATGTGCTGAATGAGAACCCGGATGTGATCATTGATCTGGTGGATGCTACAAATATCGAGCGTAACCTGTATCTGACAACACAGCTTATCGAGACGGGAGTGCCGGTAGTTATCGCACTTAATATGGCTGACCTGATTGAAAAAAGAGGCATGAAGATTGATACAAAGCGTCTTTCCATGCTGCTGGGATGCCCGATCATTGAGACGTCTGCCCTGAAACAGACGGGGCTTACGGAACTGATCGACGAGGCGGTGAAAGTAGCGAAGAAAAAAGAAATCAGCCTTCCGGGAGAGATCTTCTCCAAGGAGATGGAAGGCGCGGTTTCGGAAGTGAAGGGGCTCCTTCCGGAAACGATCACCGATGATAAGAAAAGATGGTATGCCGTCAAGTTCCTTGAGAATGACAGTAAGGTAGTCGAAAGCGTAAAACTTCCTGCGTCGGCAGCGTCAGCAGTAGCTGATCTAAGAGGAAAGATCGAGAAAAAGCATGACGATGATATGGAAAGTATCGTGACGGATGAACGCTACAAATACATACAGCAGATCGTTAAGACAACGGTACAGAAAGGAAAAGAAAAGCTTACTACATCGGATAAGATCGACCGTATCGTTACAAACCGTATTCTCGGAATCCCGATCTTTATCATTATTATGTGGGCTGTATATTATGTATCTGTCACGACGGTAGGTACGTGGGTGACAGACTGGACCAACGATGTATTCGTTGTGGCAATTCAGGATGCCGTGGGCGGATTCCTGGGAAGTATCGGCGCGGGAGATCTGGTGACGGGACTTGTAGTGGATGGTATCATTGGCGGCCTCGGGGCAGTGCTTGGATTTGTCCCGCAGATGGCGGTATTGTTCCTGTTCCTGTCCATACTTGAAGATTGTGGTTATATGGTGCGTATTGCATTTGTCATGGACCGTGTATTCCGTCATTTCGGACTTTCGGGCAAGAGCTTTATCCCGCTTTTGATTTCTTCCGGATGCGGTATCCCGGGAATTATGGCGTCCAAGACGATCGAGCAGGATAATGACAGACGTCTGACAATCATGACGGCAACTTTTATCCCGTGCGGCGCTAAGCTCCCGGTTATTGCCCTGATGGGCGGTGTGATCGCAGGTGAGGCAGCCGGATACACAGAAAGCTCGTTTATCGCTCCTCTGATGTATTTCATCGGTATCATCGCAGTGCTTGTTGCGGCAATCATCTTAAAGAAAACAAAGCCGTTCTCAGGAAAGCCGGCGCCGTTTGTTATGGAGCTTCCTCAGTATCACGTTCCGCAGGTCAGAACAGTTCTTCTCCATGTATGGGAAAGACTGAAAGGCTTTATCATCAAAGCCGGAACGATTCTGTTCCTTGCATGCGTAGTAATGTGGTTCCTCGGCGGCTTCGGATTTACCGACGGCGGTTTTGGAATGGTAGAGGACAGCGCGGACAGTCTTCTGGCGGCGATCGGAGGAATCATTGCGCCGATCTTCATTCCTCTCGGATTTGGCGAGTGGCAGCCGGTTGCAGCATCCCTTTCAGGATTTACTGCGAAAGAAGCGATCGTATCTACCATGGGTGTCCTTGCAAACGTAGCAGGAGATACGGAAGATGCGGTAAACGTAGCCGGCGGCGTTGCAGCATGGTTCCCGAGTGCGATGGCGGCATTCTCATTCCTGCTGTTTAATCTGCTCGACTCTCCGTGTCTGGCGGCGATCGCTACGATGGCACAGCAGATGCAGTCCAGAAAGTGGTTCTGGTTTGCGATCGTGTTCCAGAACGTGTTTGCATACGTGATATCTCTTACAGTATACCAGATCGGTACATTCGTACTGGGCGGAGGATTTACAGCCGGTACGGCGGTCGGATTTATCTTTGCGATCATTCTGCTCGTACTGCTGTTCAGACCTGATCCGTATAAGAACCAGAAAGTATACTCCAAACGTTCTGTACAGAACGCATAATGCTGCAGATTTTTGAATTGAAATATTTCCGGCGGAACAGAAAATACCGCTTGATGAAAGAGGATACAGCCGGATACTTTACAGGTGTCCGGCTTTTCCGTAAAATAGTATAAGAAATAACATATTTGTCAGATAAACAGAAAGAAGGTGCGGGCATGATCGCTGATATTGTGATACTGGCCCTGATTCTGGGGTATTGTATCTTCCTCATTTATAAAGGATATAAAAACAAAAAAGCAGGAAAACCTGTGGGCTGTGCAGGATGCAGCGGGAACTGCGGGTCGTGCGGCGGATGCCCGGCGCATCCGGTTTCCACGCCGGATAAGAAATGAAAGGCGGGCGTGACATGGGAGATTCAACAGGATCTATGTTCTATGCATTTGGAGCTTTTCTGCTCATATATATTATAGGAGCCACAATCTATCAGATTTACCTGTGGATCAAAAAAAGAAAAGAACACAGGAAATTTGAAGAGGACTGACAGAAGATTTTGGAAGAATAAGCATAAAGAGGGATGGCTATGGTTGATGCGGTTATTATACTTATCGTAGTAGTATTGCTGATATTTGCACTGAAAGGATCGATTAAACATTTTAAGGGCGAAGGAGCATGCTGCGGAGGTGGTTCCGTTCCCGACAGGAAGCCGAAGGCAAAGACTCTTGACGGCCCGGTGATCGGGAGACGCACGATCAAAATATCCGGCATGCACTGCCAGAACTGTGCCAACAGCGTGACGCGTGCGCTTAACGCCATTGACGGAGTTGCGGCAAAAGTAAATTTGCGCCAGAACTGTGCGGAGGTTTCCTATGACCGCACAATTGATGAGATTGAATTGAAACAGGCAGTGGAAAAAGCAGGGTATGAGGTCGTCAGTATTTCGTAAACATGGACACCGGAACGTGTGCGGAGAAGAAAGAGGTTGATGTCAGGAGGCTGCGGTGAACAAGAAAGATCAGATAATCGAAAAGCTGAAAGAAAACGGATGCCGCATTACAAAACAGCGCCTTATGCTCATAGACATTATTCTGGAAAATGACTGTTCAAGCTGTAAAGAGATTTTTTACAAAGCATCAAAGGCAGACCACAGGATCGGTGTCGCGACAGTCTACCGTATGATCAATGCCCTTGAGGATATCGGGGCGATCAGCCGGAAGAATATGTATAAGGTGGAATGTTCCGATAACTGCGGGTCACAGGGAGGCTGTGAGATCATACTGGATGACAATACGATCTGCCATCTTTCCCCCGGTAACTGGAATAAAGTGGTGCGGGAAGGAATGCGGCGGTGCGGGTATCTGAAAAATCAGAAAATAGCAAAAATAGAAGTTCAAAAGTGACTGGTGTTTTTGATAAGTATATTCAGAGTTGTCTGAAATATAATTCAAAAATTGCCGGTCATTTTTGTAAAAAGCAGAGAAAATTGATAAGATTTATCGATAGCCGGTGTTAGAATTGACTAGCTTTGAAAGCGGGAGCTATGATGTGACAGAACCCGATAATTTTACATATTATTAACAAGGGAGTGGTGAACTGTGAAACAGCACAGATTTTGGGCGTGGGCTGCAGTCTTTTGTTTTGTGATGGTATTTTACACAGGATATAAGCACAAATAATTGCGCAAGCTCTCACCGAAGACAGAGCACACATGACCGGGTACGGCAAATATTACAATATATATCAGGAGGTATTAAACATGATAAGTGTATCTACATTAAAAAAAATCGGATTATTCGCAGGAGGTGTCCTGTTCGGAACAGCGGGAGTGAAAGTACTCTCAAGCAAGGATGCGAAGAAGGTATATGCAAACTGCACAGCAGCTGCACTGCGCGCGAAAGACTGTGTGATGAAGACAGCGACGACAGTACAGGAGAATGCAGAGGATATCCTTGCGGAAGCTCAGCAGATCAATGAGAAGAGAGCTGCAGAAGAAGCTGCGGCTGTTCAGGCTGATGAGAGCGGCGCAGAGGATAATGGTGCGGAAGACAGCAGTGCAAAGACTGTATAGCAGGCTATGAAATTTATCATAAAGCATGAGATAAAAGGCCGTCTGCGTATACATGCCGTTCAAGGGAGAATGACGTGTGCGCAGGCGGATACTCTTTGCTGGTTTCTCGGTAAACAGGAATATGTGACAGATGCAAAGGTATATGAGCGCACCGCAGATGCCGTGATCTGTTACACGGGAAGCCGCGAAGAGGTGATCGCAGTGCTCAAAGGATTCAGTTATGAAAATACGGATGTCCCCGAAAATGTACTGTCCAGCTCAGGAAGAGAGCTGAACTCAACGTTTCGGGAGCAGTTGATCACAAGGGTGCTCCTGCATTACGGCAGTAAACTCATCGTTCCGTATCCGGCCCGAAAGGCATGGCTGACGTTTAAGGCGCTGCGTTATATATGGAAAGGTCTTAAGTGCCTCGCAAGGCGGAAGATCGAGGTGCCGGTTCTTGATGCGGCAGCCATCGGCGTGTCCGTGATTCGGGGCGACTTTGACACGGCAGGGTCTGTTATGTTCCTGCTCGGTGTGGGAGAATTACTGGAAGAGTGGACACATAAGAAATCCGTGGGCGATCTTGCCAGAAGCATGTCGCTCAACGTAAAGAAAGTATGGCTGAAGAAAGACAATCAGGAAATACTTGTCAACGCATCGGAAATCCAGCCTGGTGATACGGTGGTCGTTCATATGGGAAATGTGATCCCCTTTGACGGTGAAGTGTCCGGCGGAGAAGGCATGGTCAACCAGGCATCTCTCACAGGCGAGTCCCTTCCGGTAAGAAGAGAAACAGGTAAGACTGTCTATGCGGGAACGGTTTTAGAAGAAGGAGAACTTGAGATCCTTGTAAAAGCAGTATCCGGATCGACCAGGTTCGAGAAGATCGTGACTATGATCGAAGACTCCGAGAAACTGAAATCCGCACTGGAGAGCAAGGCGGAACATCTGGCGGACAGACTGGTGCCGTATACACTTCTCGGTACAGGCATCGTAGGACTTGTTACCCGCAATGTGACGAAGGCGCTCTCTGTCCTGATGGTGGATTTTTCCTGTGCGCTGAAGCTCGCGATGCCCATTGCAGTGCTCTCTGCTATTCGTGAGGCCGGACAGCATGGTATCACGGTAAAAGGCGGGAAATATCTGGAGGCAGTGGCGGAGGCCGACACGATTGTATTTGACAAGACCGGTACGCTGACAAAAGCAAAGCCGACAGTGAAAGAAGTAGTCATTTTTGGGGAGTATCCTGAAGACGAATCGCTCCGCATCGCTGCTTGTCTGGAAGAACATTTTCCACATTCCATGGCCAAGGCAGTGGTGGATGCGGCGAAAAAGAGAAAGCTCTACCACGAAGAGATGCACTCGAAAGTGGAGTATATCGTTGCTCATGGTATTTCGTCATATATCGAGGAAAAGAAAGTAGTCATCGGCAGCAGTCATTTTGTATTTGAGGACGAGGACTGCAGGATCCGGCCGGAGATGCAGGTGCGCTTTGACGCTCTTCCGTCAGAGTATTCCCATCTGTATCTGGCTATTGATGGCGAGCTGACAGCGGTCATCTGCATTGAGGATCCTCTCCGGGAAGAGGCGGCGGATATGGTAAGAATGCTGAAAGAAGAGGGACTGAAAAAGGTCGTGATGATGACCGGAGACAGCGAGCGTACGGCTGCGTCCATCGCGAGACGTGTAGGTGTGGATGAGTATTATTCAGAAGTGCTGCCGGAAGATAAAGCCCGGTTTGTAGAGAAAGAGAAAGAAGCCGGTAAGAAGGTCATTATGATCGGAGACGGGATCAATGATTCCCCGGCACTTTCTGCTGCGGATGCAGGTATTGCCATCAGCGACGGGGCGGAGATTGCCCGGGAAATAGCAGATATCACTATTGCAGCAGATGACCTGCGCGTGATCGTGACACTGAAGAAACTGGCCAATGCCATGATGAAGCGCATCCAGAGTAATTACAGAGGAATCGTCGGGATTAACTCGGGACTCATCGCTCTGGGCGTGGGCGGGGTGATCCAGCCGACGACGTCGGCGCTCCTGCACAATACTTCGACGCTGGCGATCAGTCTGAAGAGTAT
Organism: uncultured Lachnoclostridium sp.; assembly: GCA_946499505.1. Lineage (GTDB taxonomy): Bacteria > Bacillota > Clostridia > Lachnospirales > Lachnospiraceae > Mediterraneibacter. The sequence continues at coordinate 3,848 of CAMMSL010000026.1, read as the reverse complement.
GCAGGATCTGCTGCCAGAAGAGGAAGTTTAATATAAAGCAATAAAGAAAAAACCCCTGCGGCTTGATCTGATACTTTTTATCTTTTCATAGCCGCAGGGGGATTTTTATGAGTATTTCTTCTTATAAATCTGTATGGACAGCAGGCAGCTCAGCACAAAGACCGCGAGCGAAGCCGGCAGGAGGAAGCAGAGGCGGACAGCTGTATCCGTTGAAGTATAGCTCTCTATCCCGAAGAACACGGTTGAACTTCCATACATGCCGCCGAGGATTGCAGCCGCAGCTACATAAATGATCGTTCCGATCTTTTTCCCCAGCAGGAAGTAGAAGATGTATACGACAGATGTAAAGACAAGAGATGCGCAGATACTCAGCCCCCAAACTGTCAGCGCTTCTGTTAAGGTGACCAGATGACGGAGATATACACTTGCCAGCGCGTAGATCAGGGCAATCAGCAGACTGATACCGGTACAGATTAGGGCGAGCAGGTATTTGGAGACCACAATCTCTGCTTTTGTCATCGGAAACGTGAACTGAAGTTTGTAGAAATTCGCTTTTTCGTCCTGCTCATAAGAGGCTTCCAGTGTAGCTGAGCCGAAGACAATAGTCAAAAGCATTGTATAGAGTATAAAGGCATAGCTCGTGTCTAAAAAAAATGCTGCAAGCCCGATAATTAAAGTTCCGAATATATAGGATGCGAGGTTTTTCTTTATGTAAAAATTTTCATATAAGTCTTTGAGCATGATCCCTTTCATTTCACTTTTTCTCCTTTTACGTAGAATAGCATGATGTCTTCGACAGATGCGTTTTCCATCGGAATATCCTGAAATATCTGACGCAGCTTCGCACGGTTTTTCACAAGTACACGGTAGCTGTACGGCTCCTTTTTGTATGCCGCGATGTCATCCCGGCTTAAGGTGTCGAAGAGTTCCTGTCCGCAGGTGATGATGCCGTAGTCATTGCGGATCTCGTCATAGGTCTTGATAAACTGCATCTTTCCCTCATGGAGATAGGCGATATAGTCGGCAATCTTGTCAAGGTCGCTGGTGATGTGAGAGGACATGAGCACCGCATGTTCCTCGTCCTCGGTAAATTCCCTTAAGATATCGAGAATCTCGTCTCGGAACACAGGGTCGAGCCCGCTTGTAGCTTCGTCCAGGATCAGGAGCTTTGGATGGTGGCTTAATGCTGCTGCAAACTCCAGTTTTACCCGCATACCTGTGGAGAGCTTTTTGATCTTCTTTTTCTCCGGCAGATCGAACCGTTCCAGATATTCTGAGAAGAGGGGAGCATCCCAGTTCTTGTATACTTTAGAGAGGATGTGTCCGATGATCTTTGGAGTCAGGTTGACGTCATAGTGGGAGTCATTGAAAATGACGGCGATGTCTTCCTTGATCTTCTTGCTGTGAGTCTTCATGTCCAGTCCGAGCATTGCCGTGAGGCTGGATTCGCTGTCTGCGATGCCGAGAATCGAGTTGATAAGCGTTGATTTTCCGGCTCCGTTTTCCCCGATCAGGCCCATGACCGTGCCTTGGGGAAGTGCGAACGAGATATCGTCCAGAGTAAAACCTTTATAACGTTTCGTCAGATTTCTGACTTCGATTGCATATTCCATAATGCTGCTCCTTATGTGAAGATAATATTGAGATTGTTATTCCCTTCATATGATTGTTATTTGTCTTCATACACGACCTCCAGTGTGGCTTTCAGCTCTTCAAGAGATAGCCCGTTTTCGCGCCCGAGGGCTGCGGCATCTGAGAGAAGTTTCTCTATACGCCGCAGGTTCTCCTCTTTAATGAAGTCCTGATTCTGTGTGGATACAAAGGTGCCTTTCGCCGGCACTGTAACGATAAATCCGTCTCTTGACAGGTCGTCATAGGCCCTCTGGGTGGTGATGACGCTGACGTGGAGATCTTTTGCCAGCTTCCGCATGGAGGGCATGGGTTCCCCGGGTTTCAGGGATCCTTTCATGATCATTTCCTTGATCTGGGATGTAATCTGTTCGTAGATCGGCCGGTCGCTTGCATTGCTTAAAATAATTTCCATATGATCACCTCTCGAATCCGTTTCTGCGGTACAGGATGAGGAAAAGAATCACGGAAAGGATAAACTCTGCCGCAAGTACGGCGATTCCCTTTACATCCACTGCGGGAAGACCGTTTGAAATGTTTGCAATGGCGTCAAATGCAATCCCGGTAAAGAAGAACATGCTGATCTTCTGGAGTGTCTCACTGAAACCGGTAAACATGGGAACCATCATAAATACAAGTACGACGGGCGTAGTAAGTGTGCTCGCAGTAACCTGATTCTTGGAAAAAATTCCAAGGAGCATTCCGATTACAGAGGCAATGACGGAAGCGGCTGTGGTGACGGCCAGGTAAGCAGCCCACTGCATCGGGTCCATGGTCATATGCGCGATAAAGACGCAGAGTACATTAACGACTTCGGTCATCAGTACGATCGGGATGAGGCTTCCGAGGAAGAATTCAAGTCCGTTGACAGAAGAGGTCATCAGGGTGCGCAGCGTATTTTTTTCTTTTTCTTCTGCCAGAGACGCGGCAGTGCAGTAGAAGCCCATCATGGAGACATTCATGAGCATTCCCATGGCAAGAGCATAAGCGCTCATAGCTGCCATGCCTCCGGAGGCTTTCTCATAGATGACCTGCATCAGAAACGTAAATCCCAGAGAGAAGACGGGCATGATGATAAAGTTTTTGCTGAAGAGCGCCCGGCTTTTCACATCTATGATGGCGGTAAGTTTCCTTAAGTGTACTGGTTTGATATTCATTGTAATTCCCTCCCTGTTACTTCTAAAAATACGGTTTCAAGTGTGGGCTCGCAGGTGTGGAGCGTTTCAATCTTATCTTCGTTCATCCATGAGCTGATGCGTCCGGCGGTCTCAGGACTCTGCAGAAGAACGTGTTTCGTGCCGTCGGTGAGCTGCACCCGGTATTTCCTGATCCGGTTGTACTTCAGGCAGATTTCCTCCGGTGTGCCATATTCCACGATCACGCCCTCGTTTAAGAGCGCTACATGATCGCAGAGCTTTGTGGCCTCTTCCATGTTGTGCGTAGTCAGGAAGATGGCCATGCCCTCATCTCTGAGCTCCTTTAAGATGCGGTGGATCTCAAGCGCAGTGGACGGGTCCAGTCCGCTGGTGGGTTCATCGAGAAAGAGGACTTTCGGCTTATGCAGGAGAGCTCTTGCAAGGATGAGTCTCTGGGTCTGCCCTTTAGAGAGCTTTGACGCCGGTTTCTTTCTGTGCTCATAGAGACCGATGCGCTTCAGGAGCGGATCGATATTTTTAAGAGGTACATTCAAGATACGGGCAAAGTATTTCAGGTTATCAAAGACGTTCATCCGTTCGTACACGCCGCTGGAATCTGTGACGATGCCGATCTGCTCATAGATGCGCTCATCAATCTTACGGCAGTCGATGCCGAGGACTTCCGCCGTGCCCGATGTGGGTAAGAGCTGTCCGGTCAGAATCTTGATCGTAGTGGTCTTTCCGGCTCCGCTCGGCCCGAGGAAACCAAGGATCTCTCCTTTATGGAGAACGGCATTGACATCTTTTAACACAAAGTCTTTATCATATTTCTTTGAAAGGTGGTCGATAGAGATATATGCTTCACTCATTTTTCTGCTCCTTTGTTTATACTGTACTTATCTGACAAGTACAGTATAACAGCACATGTGCTGACTGTCAATATTAAATATATACAGTTTTGAAAAATTTTTCTGCAGTGAGCCGGATGCCCGCTCATACAAGCATGGCGGCCGTTTGCCGGGCGTATTGCGCAAATAATTATCCACCCGCATAGCGGGTGGTTTTTCCTTTTCGGGCAGAGCC
>CAMMSL010000025.1 GCA_946499505.1 uncultured Lachnoclostridium sp. | reverse complement strand
AGAGATGACTGGTATGTGAGGAAGGCGACTTCGAAGTAATTCAATGGAAAAAGTTAAGGCTTCGGAAGATGATGTTAAGCCAGAAAATGGGGTGTCTGAGTCGAAGACGAGTTCCCCATTTTCTGGCTTTGCCTTTAATCAGCTTTCGGAGCCTTTAATTTTTCCCGAATTACGGAGCGGAGCCTGAAGCACATGCCGATCATCTCAATAAAGTATTTCAGTGCCTCATCTCCGTCTGTTTTCGGACCTTATTCCAATCGTTATTCAGTCCGACAAATACGAATTTTATATTTTGAGGATTCTCTGCTTATATTCATTCTGATATGCTGTCTTATATTTATTTGTCACCACGGAAGTATACAGGTTGGATGCGAGGATATCATTCCGGAGCATTTTTCTGCCGACGGCGGGAAGATCGTCGCTGTCTGCGAGGCGCGTGAGCAATGTCAATGAGCTTTTTTTTGCTATATGAGCCAATATTTTCTGCTTGTCTTTTCTGACGCCGAGCAGGCGGGCGTAACTGTGATATCCGCTGTTTATATATTCTGAGACATCCTCCTTTTTGATCCCCAGCATAATATGAAGGAGAGCCCGATTGATACGGGTCTGTGTGGTCTCTCTTGTTTTCAGGAGCTCGCAGAACTGTTTATAGTTAAAAAAATTATCAAGCTGTCCGCAGATCCGGTTGGCAAGTTCTTCTGATACATCCATGTAGCGGACCAGGCTTTCCGGCTGTTTATTTAGCAGCTTGTATTTCAAGATGAGCGAAAAATCATTCTGGTACACCGGATACGAGATCCTGTGATAGTCTTTTAACAGTTCCAGACAGCAGGAAGGAACTTGTTCCTCCAGTTCATTTAAGATACCAGAAAAGGATGAGTCTTCAAAAGTGCCGCCAGAGAGGTCTGTCTGCAGTGCGGATCCGGAGTAGGCTAAAAGAGATCGGATGGCAGATGCAGAACTCAGGTGCTCGTGGGAGAGCTCCCGGTCATGATAATGGGATCCGGCTCTTCTGATCGTATAAGGCCGGATCGGACTGTCGAGTTTTTTCAGCGCTTTCAGATATTCGATTCCGAGGATGTTGTTCGGATCGTTAAGTACCGAAACGTAGGAAGACGTGTCCAGATATTCTGAGACAGCATGCATGCGTGCTGCGGGATAGGACTGGCCGTTTTTTAAGTGATTTTTCAGAAGATGGCGGTACCTCGCAGGCTCAGCCAGAAGAATGTCGGCGATCCGACTGAGAGCATCAATATTGTTGCATTCGCTTCCAAAACAGAGACAGTCCACGATTCCTAGGCTGTTTAGAAGTGAGACGGCGCCTGTTGCAAAATATTCCGCACTCCCGGATGCGTAGCAGACAGGAAGCTCGAATACAGCCGCTGCACCGCATTTTAAGGCCATCTCGGCGCGCAGCCTCTTTGGCATGATAGCAGGCATACCCCTTTGTACATAATCCCCGCTCATGACTACAACAGCGGTGTCCGCGCCGGTGATGCGCAGGGCCTCCTTTATATGATGGAGGTGACCGTTGTGGAAAGGATTATATTCAGTGATCAGTCCGACAATTTTCATAAGAATCTCCTTGTATATCAATTTCTACCATATTATACTATAAAAAGATGGCTTCACATAGAGGAAAAAATCGATTATATTACGAAAACTGTGAAAAGGGTGATTGCATGGAAAAAGAGTTCGGAAAAGATTTCAGGATGGATGCAGAGCGCATGGCTGATCTGCTTGATAGACATGATTTTAAACAATTGAAAGAAGAGCTGGAATCCATGCATCCTGTGGATATTGTTGATGCATTCGAGGAATTAGATAAAAAGCAGCGGACACTTGTGTTCCGGCTACTGGCGAAGGAAGAGGCGGCGGAAGTATTTACGGATATGAACAGCGACATGCGTGAGGATCTGATCAATGCACTGACGGATTCGGAGCTGGAAGAAGTCATGGACGAGATGTATGTTGATGATACGGTAGATGTCCTGGAGGAAATGCCGGCCAACGTTGTAGACCGTCTCCTGATGGTGACAGATGAAGATACGAGGCAGAAGATCAATGCCCTTCTTCAGTATCCTGAGGACAGTGCCGGCAGTATCATGAATATTGAGTATATCAGCCTTCGCAAAGAGATGACTGTGGCGGATGCAATTCTGAAAATCCGACAGGTCGGCATCAACAAGGAGACGATCTATACATGTTATGTGACAGAAAAAAAGAAACTGATCGGTATGGTGGATGTAAAAGATTTGCTCACGGCTGGTGAATCACGTAAGATAGAGGAAATCATGGATGAGAATGTACTCTATGCGCGCACGCTGGATGATCAGGAACATGTAGCGAATATGATCAATAAATACGGCCTTGTGGCGATTCCGATCATTGATCACGAGGACTGTCTCGTGGGAATTGTAACGGTTGACGATGCGATGCTGGTCCTGCAGGATGAGACCACGGAAGATATGAGTATGATGGCCGGTGTCAGCCCTGACGACGACTCTTACTTTGAGAGTTCTGTGTTCCAGCAGGCGAAGAACAGGACTCCCTGGCTGATGATCATGATGCTCTCGTCAACTGTCTCGGGAGAGATACTCGGATACTATGAAAATGCAATGGCGGTGATGCCTGTACTTATTACGTTTATTCCGATGCTCATGGGTACGGGCGGTAACTGCGGCTCACAGATATCTACCTTGATGATCCGCGGCCTGGCAGTGGGAGAGATTGAATTTAAAGATATTTTCAGGGTTATTTTTAAGGAAATCCGCGTAGCGCTGATCGTGGGATCCCTGCTGGCGATCGTAAACGGCATCCGTATCTGCCTGATGTATGACTGGAATATCATGCTGGCACTGGCGCTGGGGATCACGATGATCGCAGTTGTCATCATGGCAAAGTGTATCGGATGCGTGCTGCCGCTGGTGGCAAAGAAGATTGGACTTGATCCGGCAATTATGGCGGCGCCTCTGATCACTACGATATTAGATACCTGTACCATTCTTGTGTACTTTAATATTGTAACGGTATTTTTCGGGCTGTAATGCCGCATGGCACGAGATATGACAGGTCAGGAGAAGATCGTTATTTTTGTAACAAACATATAAAAGGGTGAACCGTCAAGGAGGAATTGTACTCAAAAATGCACATAAAATGCCGATAAAATACGAAGGAATCCCTTGTATACAAAATTAATTTGCTTTATAATAAATCTATGTGATTAAAAATGAAAGGTGGCACATTAAATATGGGATTTATTGATGAGATCAAGGCAAGGGCAAAAGCAGATATAAAGACGATCGTCCTGCCTGAGACAGAGGACGAAAGAACTTATAAAGCTGCTGAGACAGTTTTAAAAGAGGGGATCGCAAAACTGATCCTTGTCGGCAGCAAAGAAGAGATTGAGAAAAATAAAGGTACATATGATATTTCAGGTGCGGCGATCGTGGATCCGGCAACGAATGACAAGACAGAGGCTTATATTGCGAAGCTGGTAGAGCTCAGACAGAAAAAAGGCATGACAGAAGAGCAGGCAAGAGAACTTCTTCTGAACAACTATCTGTACTATGGTGTTATGATGGTGAAAATGGGCGATGCAGACGGTATGGTATCCGGAGCATGCCATTCTACAGCAGATACGCTGCGCCCGTGCCTTCAGATCCTGAAGACAAAGCCGGGAACAAAGCTTGTATCCGCTTTCTTCCTTATGGTAGTACCTGACTGTGATATGGGCGACAACGGAACATTCATTTTCGGTGATGCGGGGCTTGAGCAGAATCCGGATCCGGAGAAACTTGCAAATATTGCAATTTCTTCCGCTGAATCATTCCGCACGCTGACCGGACATGAGCCGATCGTTGCTATGCTTTCCCATTCGACAAAGGGAAGTGCAAAGCATCCTGATGTGGACAAAGTCGTAGAAGCTACAAAGATTGCCAAGGAACTTGCTCCGGAGCTGAAACTGGACGGAGAACTTCAGCTTGATGCGGCTATCGTGCCGGAAGTAGGAGCTTCCAAAGCACCGGGCAGTCCGGTTGCAGGACATGCCAACGTACTGATCTTCCCGGATCTGGATGCGGGAAATATTGGTTACAAGCTGGTACAGAGACTCGGAAAGGCAGAAGCTTACGGACCGCTTACACAGGGAATTGCAGCTCCGGTCAACGATCTGTCAAGAGGATGCAGCGCAGAAGATATCGTAGGTGTCGTTGCAATCACATCTGTTCAGGCGCAGGCGCAGTAAAACAGGATAACCCGCCGGCGGGCGGATGAGGTGAATTCAGTATTGCCCCGGATGTATCCGGTGGAAATATAAGTTGTTTGGAGGAAAGAATATGAATGTATTAGTAATCAACTGTGGAAGCTCTTCTTTGAAATTCCAGCTTATTAACGCGGAGTCAGAAGAAGTACTGGCAAAGGGAATCTGTGAGAGAATCGGGATTGACGGAAAACTGACTTACCAGCCGGAAGGCGGCGAGAAAGAAAAGTCCGATAAACCGATGCCGACACATACAGAGGCAATCCAGTTCGTGATCGAGGCGCTGACAAATCCTGAGACAGGTGTTGTCAAGAGCCTTGACGAGATTGGCGCAGTAGGACACCGTATGGTGCACGGCGGCGAGAAGTTCTCTTCATCTGTTGTGATCACGGATGAGGTGAAAAAGGCTGTTGCAGAGTGCAATGATCTGGCACCGCTTCACAATCCGGCAAACCTGATCGGAGTTGAGGCATGTGAAAAACTGATGCCGAACACACCGATGGTCGGAGTATTTGATACAGCTTTCCACCAGACAATGCCGGAGAAGGCTTACATGTACGGACTTCCGTATGAGTACTATGAGAAATATAAAGTAAGACGCTACGGTTTCCACGGGACAAGCCACAGCTTTGTTTCCAAGAGAGCAGCTGAAGTGATGGGAAGACCGTACGAAGACCTTAAGACGATCGTGTGCCACCTTGGAAACGGATCCAGTGTAACAGCTGTTATGAACGGCAAGTCTGTCGACACATCCATGGGACTGACACCGCTTGAAGGTGTTGTAATGGGAACACGTTCCGGAAGCATTGATCCTGCGATCATGGAGTTCATTGCTCAGAAAGAGAATCTTGATATCGAGGGCGTAATGGAAGTCCTGAATAAAAAATCAGGTGTGTTCGGACTTTCCGGCGGACTTTCCAGTGATTTCCGTGATCTTACAGACGCGATGAATGCAGGTGACAAGAAAGCAAAGATCGCTATGGATGTATTCTCCTACAGCGTGGCAAAATATATCGGTGCATACGCAGCTGCCATGAACGGTGTGGACTGCATCGCATTTACAGCCGGAATCGGTGAGAATGATGATTATGTGCGCGAGCAGGTGTGCAGCTATCTTGGTTACCTCGGCGTTGATTTTGATAAGGAAATCAACACAGGTTTAAGAGGAACTGAGAAAGAGCTTACAAAACCGGGCTCAAAGGTAAGAGTCTTTGTAATCCCGACAAATGAGGAGCTGGCGATCGCAAGAGAGACACTGGCACTTGTAAAATAAACCGTATTTTGACCGGCATATAAAGAGAGGGGAGTTCCCCTCTCTTATTCTGTGGAGAAATGTGTTATTTTCTGGTTGACAAACACATTTTCCGTGATATAATGATTTAGGTGTGAATAGGAGATCTAACTATGTTAATTAACCTATCAGACGTTTTGTCAGACCAGCATAAGACAGTGGATGAGACTGTGCCGCTCACGATGGATAAGATCTGTCTGCAGTCCGGAGAGTATCCGGTCGTAAGCAGTGAGCCGGTTCACGTCCGGGCAGAGCACATCAAAGGAAAAGAACTTCTTATCAATGCCGATACGGCACTGACGGTTCTGATTCCCTGTGATCGATGTCTGGAAGAGGTCAGATATGATTTTGTACTGAATTGTACGAGACATGTTGACTTAGGTCTCTCCGACGCAGAACTGACAGAGGAGCTGGATGAATCAAACTTTATTGACGGATATCATCTTGACGTGGACAAAATGCTTTTTCACGAGATTTTGTCAGAATGGCCGGAGAAAGTGCTCTGCCGTGAAGACTGTAAAGGTCTGTGCAGAGTTTGCGGCCGGAATCTGAATACGGGGTCCTGCGACTGTGAAGATCCGGGACTTGATCCTAGAATGTCAGTTGTCCGTGACTTATTTAAGAATTTTAAGGAGGTGTAACCTATGTCAATCTGTCCAAAGAATAAATCTTCAAAGGCAAGAAGAGACAAGAGAAGAGCAAACTGGAAGATGAGTGCTCCGAATCTTGTAAAATGCAGCAAATGCGGTGAACTGATGATGCCGCATCGTGTATGCAAGGCGTGCGGCGCATATAATAAGCGTGAGATTATCTCTGTTGATTAATCGAAAGCACATATAAAAGACGTAAAAACTTTTCGTTTTGCGTCTTTTTTTTATTGATTTTTATAATGTTTTCCAGTAGAATGATTTCAGTAGTGTTAGGAGGAGAGAAAATGTCTGAGATTACAAGAGTTGCACTCGATGCAATGGGCGGAGATAATGCGCCTGTAGAGATTGTAAAGGGTGCGGTTGAGGCAGTGCAGAAGAGAAAAGACATTCAGATTCTGCTGACAGGACAGGAAGGCGTCATCAGAAATGAGCTGGCAAAATATACCTATCCTGAAGATCAGATCAGGATCGTCAATGCCACAGAGATAATTGAGACCGCAGAGCCGCCGGTGAAAGCTATACGGGGCAAGAAAGATTCTTCTATAGTGGTTGCGATGAAGCTGGTTAAGAACGGAGAGGCAGATGCGTTTGTCTCAGCCGGAAGCACAGGAGCTGTACTCGTAGGAGGGCAGGTGCTTGTCGGCAGGATCAAGGGAGTGGAGAGACCTCCCCTTGCACCTCTTTTTCCGACACTGACAGGAGTGTCGCTCCTGATTGACTGCGGCGCAAATGTGGATGCCCGTCCGTCTCATCTTGTACAGTTTGCCAAGATGGGATCCATCTATATGGAAAGCGTGATGGGAAAGAAGAATCCTACCGTCGGCATTGTTAACATCGGTGCAGAGGAAGAGAAGGGAAATGCTCTGGTGAAAGAGACATTCCCGCTCCTGAAAGCCTGCAAAGATATCAATTTTGTCGGCAGTGTTGAGGCGAGGGAGATTCCGTACGGCAAGGTAGACGTAATTGTATGCGAAGCATTTGTCGGAAATGTGATCCTGAAGCTTTACGAGGGGGTAGGCGGTGCCCTGATCAAGAAGGTGAAGGAAGGCATGATGTCCAGTCTTCGCAGCAAGATTGGAGCGCTTCTTGTAAAACCGGCGCTGAAAGCCACACTGAAAGACTTTGATGCCAGCGAGTACGGCGGAGCTCCGCTGCTGGGATTAAAGGGACTCGTAGTCAAGACACATGGAAGTTCTACTTCCACAGAAGTATGTAATTCCATTATCCAGTGCGTCACATTTAAAGAGCAGAAGATCAATGAGAAGATAAAAGCAGCTATTCAGGAGACGCAGGAAGAAAACAAAGAGAGCGAATAGGGTAAGGAGGATTTGATTATGGAATTTGAAAAACTTCAGGACATTATTGCGGATGTTCTCAACGTTCAGAAAGAGGAGATTAAGCCGGAGACAACGTTTGTGGATGACCTCGGTGCAGATTCCCTCGACATTTTCCAGATTATTATGGGGATTGAAGAGGAGTTTGATATTGAGATCGACAATGACGAGGCTGAGAAGATCGTAACCGTACAGGATGCGGTGGATCAGATCAAAAAAGCAGTAGAGTAAAGAAATAAATCTGCATTCTGTAACGAAAAAGCCCCTGAGGGCTTTTTCGTTTTCATAATGAGAAAAAGTGGGAGATATGGATACAAAGTTAAAGGAATTAGAAAAGAAGATCAATTATACATTTAAAGATTTTACACTGCTCAAACAGGCGATGATGCACAGCTCTTATACAAATGAGAAGCATCTGCCGAAATACCGGTGCAACGAGAGACTGGAATTTCTCGGAGATGCGGTACTTGAACTGGTCTCCAGTGAATTCCTTTTCAAAGAGTCACCCCATACACCGGAGGGCGAACTGACCAAGACGAGAGCCAGCATGGTGTGCGAACCCTCACTGGCATTATGTGCGAGAGATATCGGTCTGGGCGGATATCTGCTCCTCGGAAAAGGTGAGGAAGCAACAGGCGGCAGGATGCGGGATTCTGTAACTTCTGATGCGATGGAAGCGCTGATCGGCGCTGTCTATCTGGACGGTGGTTTTACTAGTGCAAAAGAGTTTATCCACAGGTTTGTCCTGACAGATCTGGAAGATAAAAAACTCTTTTATGATAGTAAAACTATCCTTCAGGAGATGGTACAGGCACAAAAAGGCGGAGAGATCCGGTATCATCTGACCGGTGAGGAGGGACCGGATCACAACAAGTCTTTCTGTGTGGAGGTCATGATCGGGGAGACAGTATACGGGGAAGGCCGCGGACGGACTAAAAAAGCCGCCGAGCAGCAGGCCGCATACAGAGCGATCCTGAAGCTGAGAAAACAGGGATAAAGCAGGTGTTATATGTATTTAAAGAACATAGAAGTACAGGGTTTTAAATCCTTTGCAAACAAAATAAAATTTGATTTCCACAATGGTATCACAGGCATAGTGGGACCGAACGGAAGCGGCAAGAGCAATGTAGCGGATGCCGTCCGATGGGTATTGGGAGAACAGAGGGTCAAGCAGCTAAGAGGCGGCACAATGCAGGACGTTATTTTTTCGGGAACGGAGAACCGTAAACCGCTCAGTTATGCCTCCGTAGCTATTACCCTTGACAATTCAGATCATAAACTGCCCGTGGACTTTGAAGAAGTGACAGTGACCCGTAAGCTGTACCGTTCCGGTGAAAGTGAATATCTGATCAACGGAGCTGCCTGCCGATTAAAGGATATCAACGAGATGTTTTATGACACGGGAATTGGAAAAGAAGGGTATTCTATCATCGGGCAGGGACAGATTGACAAAATTTTAAGTGGAAAACCGGAAGAACGCCGGGAGCTTTTCGACGAGGCGGCGGGTATTGTGAAATTCAAGCGCCGTAAAAATCTTTCCCTGAAAAAGCTGGAGGAAGAGCGGATGAACCTGACGCGTGTCAATGACATCCTCGCAGAGCTTGAAAAACAGCTGGGCCCTCTGGAAAAGCAGTCGGAGACGGCAAAGGAATACTTGAAGAAAAAAGAAGAATTAAAGACATATGATATCAATATGTTTCTTCTGGAAGAAGAACGCCTGAGGGATCGGATCAAAGAGCTGGAAGAGAAGTATACGGTCGCATCTTCTGAAATGGAAGAGTCAAATGAGCGATATGATAAGATGAAGGCAGAATATGAAGCTATCGAGGAGGAAGTCGAGGAAATCGACCTTTCCATCGAAACTGCAAAAAATCAGCTCAATGAGACGAATCTGTTGAAACAGCAGCTTGAAGGGCAGATCAATGTCCTGAAAGAGCAGATCAATACGGTACGGATGAATGACGAGCACTATGGAAACCGTGCCAATACGATCCGTGTTGAGATCGATACAAGACAGGAACAGAAAAATTCCCTTGATGCTGAAAAAGCAGAAGTTCAGGAAAAACTGAACAGCGCACTTGCGCAGGACAGTGAAGCCAGGGAAGGTCTGATCGAAATACAGAGCCGGATTGCGGAACATACATCCCAGATTGAGGAGAAAAAGCAGGAGATTATGGATCTGCTCGGAAACCGGGCGACCACGCAGGCGAAGATCCAGCATTATGATACGACCAAAGAACAGATTACTGTCAGAAAGGCGGAGCTTGCCCGCAATATTCTGGAAGTATCGGAAGAGGGCGAACGTCTGGCGGAACGGCTCAGAGAGTATGAGGAAGAACTGAGAAAAATACAGGAGACGATCCGTGGATACAATGTTCAGATCACGGAAAATGAGCAGCAGATCGAGCGGCTCCAGGAAGAACTGAGCGAGAAGCAGGAAAAACTGAGGATTGGGCAGACCGCTTATCACAGGGAGGCCTCCCGCCTGGAATCTTTGAAAAATATCACCGAGCGTTATGACGGTTATGGCAACAGTATCCGAAAGGTCATGGCGAATAAAGACCGTGAAAACGGTTTGATCGGCGTAGTGGCTGATATTATCAAAGTTGATAAGGAATATGAGATCGCGATCGAGACAGCATTAGGTGGAAGTATTCAGAATATTGTCACCGATAATGAAGATACTGCAAAACGGATGATCGCATTTCTAAAGAAAAATAAATTCGGAAGGGCTACGTTCCTTCCGCTTACAAGCATGCACGGAAGCGGCGGCATCCGTACGCCGGAGGCACTGAAAGAATCAGGAGTGATCGGCCTTGCGAACACGCTTGTACACGTGGAGAAGCGCTTTACAGGTCTTGCGGACCAGCTTCTGGGGCGGACGATCGTGGTGCGCACGATCGATGACGGAATCGCCATTGCAAGAAAATACCGGCAGTCACTGCGTCTGGTCACTCTTGAAGGCGAGCTGATCAATCCAGGCGGCTCCATGACCGGAGGCGCTTTCAAGAATTCCAGCAATCTTTTAAGCCGCAGGCGTGAGATTGAAGAGTTTGAGAAAACAGTGGCCATGCTTAAGGCTGACATGGATGCTATAGAGAAGCAGGTAAGTGAAGTGAAGGCGGCACGTGCATCGTGCTATAATACTGTCGATGAAATACAGAAAGAGCTTCGCAAGGCTTCCGTCCTTGAAAATACCGAGAAGATGAATGTGGAGCAGACACAGGTCCGTCAGCGGGAGGCACAGGAGCGGTTTGAACGGTTCCGTGAGGAACAGACGGGTCTGGAAAGACAGCTCCGGACCATTGCCGACAATGAAGAGTCCATACAGATGGAACTGGAGACTTCCCAGAGTCTGGAACAGGAATTAAATGCCGAGATTGAAACGCTGCAGAAAAATCTGGAGAGTGAGAAGGAAGATGAGAGTGCAAGGCTGAAAGAGTCAGAAAAAGTACATCTTGCCCTGGCAGGCTTTGAACAGCAGAATGAGTTTATCGAAGAGAATATCACACGTATCGATGACGAGATAGAGAAGTTTGAGGCAGAGCTGAAAGAACTTGACCGGAATAAAGACAATGCGTCTGAAGAGATCAGAGAGAAAGAAGATAAGATCAGTGAACTGCGGCAGACGATCGAGGATTCGAAAGATCTCTATAACGAGATTGAGAAAGAGATTGGAGAACAGAGCAAAAAAAGAGAAGAGCTGAACCAGAAGCACAAGGATTTCCTTAAAATGAGGGAAGAGCTCTCGAAACATATCTCCGCTCTTGATAAAGAGTGTTTCCGACTGAACAGCCAGAAAGAATCCTACGAGGCTTCTTCTGAAAAACAGATGAATTATATGTGGGAGGAATATGAGATCACCTATAATCATGCCATGGAGCTCAGAAATCCGAATCTTACGGATCTCAGCTTTATGAAACGACAGATCCAGACTCTGAAAAACGAGATCCGGCAGCTGGGAACCGTCAATGTCAATGCCATCGAGGACTACAAAAATGTATCCGAGCGGTATGAATTTCTCAAGGGCCAGCATGATGATCTTGTAGAGGCAGAGGCAACTCTGGTCCAGATCATTGATGAACTGGATACTGCCATGAGAAAACAGTTCAGCGAGCAGTTTAAGAGGATCGCAGAGGAGTTTAACATTGTATTTCGTGAACTTTTCGGCGGAGGAAAGGGTACACTGGAATTAATGGAGGATGAGGATATCCTTGAGGCGGGAATCCGCATTATCGCGCAGCCGCCGGGCAAGAAGCTTCAGAATATGATGCAGCTCTCAGGAGGAGAAAAAGCGCTGACCGCAATTTCACTTTTGTTTGCGATCCAGAACCTGAAACCGTCGCCGTTCTGTCTTCTTGACGAGATCGAGGCGGCGCTGGATGACAATAACGTGACCAGGTTTGCCCAGTACCTGCATAAGCTGACAAAGTATACCCAGTTTATCGTGATCACGCACCGTCGCGGTACAATGTCGGCCGCGGACCGGCTCTACGGGATCACAATGCAGGAGAAAGGTGTATCCACGCTCGTTTCAGTGGATCTGCTGGAAAATGAATTAGTATCCTGAGAATGATGGAGGAAATAAAATGGAAGAGAAGAAAGGGTTTTTTAAGCGCCTGGTATCTGGGCTTACAAAGACAAGAGATAATATCGTATCCGGGATGGACAGTATTTTCCATGGATTTTCAAAGATTGACGATGACTTTTATGAAGAGCTTGAAGAGACTCTGATCATGGGAGATATCGGAGTGCGGGCCACGATGGACATTCTGGATGATCTGAAAGAAAAGGTCCGCGAACAGCATATTAAAGAGCCGATCGAGTGCCGGCAGCTTCTGATCGACAGTATAAGGGAACAGATGGATGTAGGAGAGACAGCCTATGAATTTGAGGACCGAACATCTGTCGTTTTTGTGATCGGCGTCAACGGTGTGGGAAAGACGACGACGATCGGAAAACTGGCTGGAAAATTAAAGAACCAGGGGAAACGGGTCGTGATCGCGGCTGCGGATACATTCCGTGCGGCGGCCGGAGAACAGTTGAAAGAATGGGCAAACCGTGCATCTGTCGACATGATCGGCGGTCAGGAAGGGGCGGATCCGGCCTCTGTTATCTATGATGCAGTGGCAGCAGCAAAAGCGAGAAAAGCGGACGTGCTCCTGTGCGATACGGCAGGACGTCTCCATAATAAAAAGAATCTGATGGAGGAGTTAAAGAAGATCAACCGTGTGATAGACCGGGAATACCCGGAGGCATATCGGGAGACTCTGGTCGTGCTGGATGCTACAACAGGGCAGAACGCACTGGCTCAGGCAAAAGAATTTAACGAAGTCGCAGATATCACGGGTGTCGTGCTGACAAAGATGGACGGGACGGCAAAGGGAGGCATTGCGGTCGCTATTCAGGCGGAACTGGGCATACCGGTCAAATATATCGGCGTCGGTGAGACAATCGATGATCTGCAGAAATTTGATTCCGGGGAATTTGTAAACGCATTATTCTATCGGGATGAGGAATGAGGAGAGATTCATAGAAGACAACAGGAAAGAGGATGATGACAATGATGACACTGGAGAAATTTGAAGAGGCAAGCGAACTGGTCAAAAGGGTTACAAACCCGACCAAACTGATCCGCAGTGAATACCTGAGCGAGCAGACAGGTGGAAAAGTCTATCTGAAACCGGAAAATATGCAGCATACCGGGGCCTATAAGATCAGGGGCGCTTATTACAAGATCAGTACAATGACGGAAGAAGAACGAAGCCGCGGACTCATTACTGCATCTGCGGGCAATCATGCACAGGGTGTGGCGTTTGCTGCCAAGAAATTCGGCTGTAAGGCTGTGATCGTCATGCCGACAGTCACACCGCTGATCAAAGTAAACCGGACGAAGAGCTACGGAGCGGAAGTTGTCCTTTACGGTGATGTGTATGATGATGCTTATTCATATGCATGCGAACTGGCGGAGAAGGAAGGATACACTTTCGTTCATCCGTTCAATGATCTCGATGTAGCGACCGGTCAGGGAACGATCGCTATGGAGATCGTGCAGGAACTCCCTACAGTTGACTGCATTCTGGTGCCGGTGGGAGGCGGCGGCCTGATCTCCGGCGTGGCCACGCTGGCGAAAATGCTTAATCCCAAGATCAAGGTGATCGGTGTGGAACCTGCAGAAGCGGCAAGTATGACAGCGGCATTAAAAGCAGGAGAGGTAGTGGAGCTTGACAGCGCAAACACGATTGCGGACGGTACTGCGGTAAAAGCTGTGGGAGATAAGATCCTGCCCTATGTACAGGAAAATGTGGATGATATGCTTCTTGTGGAGGATGATGAACTGATCGGCGCTTTCCTTGACATGGTGGAGAATCACAAAATGATCGTGGAGAATTCCGGACTTCTCTCTGTGGCAGCATTAAGGCAGCTGGATCTGAAGGGCAAGAAAGTAGTCTGCGTCCTGAGCGGCGGAAACATGGATGTCATCACCATGTCCTCCATTGTTCAGCACGGACTGATCCAGAGAGACCGCATCTTTTCAGTATCTGTACTTCTTCCGGATAAACCGGGCGAGCTGGTCCAGGTGGCGAAAACGATCGCTGATGAGCAGGGAAATGTCATCAAGCTGGAGCATAATCAGTTTGTCAGCACCAATAGGAATGCAGCTGTGGAACTTAGGATCACGATGGAAGCATTTGGTACAGAACATAAAAACAGGATCCTCGATGCACTGGAAAAGAACGGATTCCGTCCGAAACTCATCAGTGCCAAGTTGTATTGATTTTTGTAAGGAGCTGTATTATGGATAGGAGAATTCCGAAAAAAGGTGATATTTACAGACATTTCAAGGGCAGAAAGTATAAGATCCTCGATATCGCAGTATGTACGGAGACAGGAGAGGATATGGTCATCTTTGAGACGGCTGAGGGAGCGCGTAAAGTGTTTGCCAGTTTCCTCGAGACTTTCTTAAGTCCGCTGGACACGGGAAAATATCCCCATGCGGATCAGAAGTACCGCTTTGAACTGTGCCGGGATGCAAGGGACAGGGATCTTCTTGGATTGAAACGCCATGGAAATACGACGTCGTTGATCCTGGAATTCCTTGATCTTAACGATAATGAAGAGCGGATACAGTTTCTCCAGAAACATCAGTCCGAGATTGATGCAAGATTCCTGACTGCGGCATCGGAAAGCCTGGAATTTGTGGAAAATGCCGAAACAGTGGAAGAACGATATGCTGCGCTGATCCGCTTTTTAAAGACTAAAAGCAGATATGAAAGCAGGAGAATGAGATAGAAAAAATGCAGAGACCTCACATATGTGAAGTCCCTGCGTTTTTCTATCTCTAGATCTTTTCTCCGCGCGCACGTTTCTCAAGGAGCGTGTGTATTTTATCAGTCGGATTCATAACTGTTCCGATCGTGATATCATGATTCAGCGAATCAATGATAAGGGCGAGGAATTTGCTCATATCTGCAGCTACAAAATACGGTTTATCATACAGTTCCGGCGGAAGATAAGTCAGGTTTGTGGTAATGACTTTATTGATATATCCCTTTTCATAGTATTCATCAAATTTTTCAAATCCGTCCGTGAACAGTCCGAAAGTAGTGCATACAAAGACACGGCCGGCGTTGCGTTCTTTTATCTGTCTGGCTACATCCAGCATACTGCCACCGGAGGAGATCATATCGTCGATAATGATCACGTCCTTGCCTTTGACGTCGTCACCGAGAAATTCGTGAGCGACGATCGGATTCTTACCATTGACAATGACTGAATAATCACGGCGTTTGTAGAACATTCCCATATCAACTCCGAGGATATTGGAGAGATATACCGCCCTGTGCATGGCTCCCTCGTCCGGGCTTATGATCATAAGATGCTCCTTGTCCGGTATCAGATCAGGTACTGCGCGGAAAATCGCTTTCATGAACTGATAGGACGGACTGAAGCTGTCAAATCCGCTCAGCGGAATAGCATTCTGGACGCGGGGGTCGTGGGCGTCAAAAGTGATGATATTGGAGACTCCCATGGCTGTCAGCTCTTCCAGGGCCAGTGCACAGTCCAGAGATTCTCTCTTTGTACGCTTATGCTGGCGGCTTTCGTACAGAAACGGCATGATCACATTGATGCGGTGCGCTTTTCCTGTGGCTGCCGAGATGATCCTCTTTAAATCCTGATAGTGGTCGTCCGGAGACATGTGGTTTAAGTGTCCGCTTACAGTATACGTGAGGCTGTAGTTGCACACGTCTGTCATGATAAAAAGATCTGTACCGCGTATCGTCTCTCTTAAGACGCCTTTTGCCTCACCCGTCCCAAACCGGGGACACTCACAGTCTACCAGATAATTATTCGATCTGTAGTTGACATACAGGGGAGATTCTGATACTTCGTTGATCGTGTTCTGCCGGAAAGATACAATATAGTCGTTGATCTTCTGACCGAGTTCCCGACAACTCTCCATTGCTACGATCTTCAGTGGAGCAACAGGGAGTGTTTTCTCTAAAAGTTCGATATTTGTAGACATTTTTTTCTCCTGTTATTGAATTGAAATATGAATTTACATATCATTTATATCATTTTTATACCCTGAATTCAAGTAGAACAGTCAGAATAACCTTTGCCGGGGCGCGGAATTGTGTTATACTTGACAGGAATTAAGAGAGGAGTACGCTATTCTGATATGAAAGAGCATATACACATTGTAAAAAGTATAGTTCCCGGGAGTATTGCGGACGAGATGGGAATCGAACCTGGAGACAGGCTTATATCTATTAACGGACAGGAGATAGAGGATATTTTTGATTATCAGTTTTATTCAGAAGATGAAGAGGTCCTGCTTCTGATCGAGAAGCCGGATGGCGAACAGTGGGAGCTGGAGATCGGGAAAGATGCGGATGAAGGACTGGGAATGGAATTTGGTCCCGGTCTCATGGATGAATACCGCTCCTGCAGGAACAAATGCATATTCTGCTTTATTGACCAGATGCCGGTCGGAATGCGGGACACCCTTTACTTTAAAGATGATGATTCCCGTCTGTCTTTTCTTCAGGGAAATTATGTGACACTCACTAACATGACCGATCATGATATCGAGCGGATCATACGGTATCGTCTGGAGCCCATCAATATCTCCTTCCAGACGACGAATTCCGAACTCCGTTGCAAGATGCTCCATAATCGGTTCGCCGGGGATGCGTTGAAGAAAGTGGATCAGCTCTATCAGGGCGGCATTGAGATGAATGGACAGATTGTGTTATGCAAAGGCGTCAATGACGGGGAAGAACTGGAACGGTCGATCAAGGATCTGACCGGTTATCTGCCTCTCTTAAAGAGTGTGTCTGTGGTGCCGGTGGGCCTTACAAAATTCAGGGACGGGCTGTATCCGCTGGAGCCTTTTACAAAGGATGAGGCAAAGAAGGTACTTGAGACAATCCACCGCTGGCAGAAAAAGATCTACGCGGAATACGGCATACATTTTATCCATGCCGGAGATGAGTGGTATCTGCTGGCGGAGGAGGAAATTCCCGAGGAAGAACGTTATGACGGATATCTGCAGCTTGAAAACGGAGTGGGAATGCTCCGGCTTTTGTTCAATGAATTTGAAGAAGCGTACCAGAACGCTGAAGGTGATGATAGAAAAAAATCGCTTTCGATTGCCACAGGAAGACTGGCATATCCCTATCTGAAACGCATGTCTGAGAAGATGGAGAAAAAATATCCAAATATCCGGATCTATGTATATCCGATCCGGAATGAATTCTTCGGAGAACGAATTACCGTGTCAGGACTTGTTACGGCACAGGATATCATGGCACAGCTTGAAGGAAAAGAACTGGGAGAACGCCTTCTGCTTCCATGTAATATGCTGAAAGCAGACGAGGATGTTTTTCTCGATGATTATACGGTGAGCCAGGTGTCCGAAGCTTTACAAGTTCCGGTAGTTATTGTAAAATCAAGCGGACAGGATCTGATCGATGCAATCCTGGAAGAAAGGAAAGGTTAAATAAAATGAGTAAACCAGTAGTTGCCATTGTAGGACGCCCGAATGTTGGAAAATCTACACTGTTCAATGCGCTGGCCGGTGAGATGATCTCAATCGTGAAAGATACACCGGGAGTGACAAGAGACAGGATTTATGCGGACGTGACATGGCTGGATAAAGAGTTCACCATGATCGACACCGGAGGAATTGAGCCGGACAGTAAGGATGTGATTCTCTCTCAGATGAGGGAACAGGCACAGATCGCAATCGAGACCGCCGATGTGATCATTTTTATTACGGATGTAAGACAGGGACTTGTGGATGCAGATTCCAAGGTGGCGGATATGCTCCGGCGTTCCGGAAAGCCGGTCGTCCTTGTAGTGAACAAAGTAGATAATTTTGAAAAATATATGCCTGATGTCTATGAATTTTACAACCTGGGAATCGGAGATCCGGTGCCGATCTCGGCTGCTTCCCGTCTGGGGCTTGGCGATATGTTGGAAGCAGTTGTGGAACATTTCCCTGACGGCAGCGGTCAGGAGGAAGAGGATGACCGTCCCCGTATTGCGATCGTGGGCAAGCCGAATGTAGGAAAGTCATCGATTGTAAACCGGCTGCTCGGCGAGAACCGGGTGATCGTATCTGACATTGCAGGAACGACAAGAGATGCCATCGACACAGCGATCGTTCATAATGGAAAAGAGTATGTCTTTATTGACACAGCGGGACTGCGCAGAAAGAGCCGCATCAAGGAAGACCTGGAACGATACAGTATTATCCGTACTGTGACTGCAGTGGAACGTGCGGATGTAGTACTTATGGTAATAGATGCGACGGAAGGCGTTACAGAGCAGGACGCGAAGATTGCGGGAATTGCCCATGAGAGAGGAAAAGGTGTTATCATCGTTGTCAATAAATGGGATGCCATTGAGAAGAACGACCGGACGATGAGAGAGTATGAAAATGATATCCGTCATGTACTGTCTTATATGCCGTATGC
This sequence comes from uncultured Lachnoclostridium sp., assembly GCA_946499505.1. Classification (GTDB taxonomy): domain Bacteria; phylum Bacillota; class Clostridia; order Lachnospirales; family Lachnospiraceae; genus Mediterraneibacter. The sequence goes on along the minus strand of CAMMSL010000025.1, from coordinate 15,408 downwards.
AGAGATCATGTACGTATCAGCACTCACGGGACAGCGACTGAATAAGCTGTATGATATGATCGATATGGTGATCGAGAACCAGACACTTCGTATCGCAACAGGCGTGCTCAATGAGATCATGACAGAGGCAGTGGCGATGCAGCAGCCGCCGTCAGATAAAGGGAAACGGCTGAAACTCTATTATATTACGCAGGTATCGGTCAAGCCGCCGACTTTCGTGATCTTTGTCAACGACAAGGAGTTGATGCATTTCTCATATACAAGATATCTTGAGAACAAGATCAGGGAAGCATTTGGGTTCAGGGGAACCTCTCTGAAGTTCTTTATCAGAGAGAGGAAAGAAAAGGAACAGTAGAGTAAAGGAGCAGTGAAGTTATGGAACGTTTGATCTGTCTTGCGATCGGATATGTATGCGGTCTCTTTCAGACCGGCTATATCGTAGGTGAGATGAGCCATGTAGATATCAGAAAGAAAGGAAGCGGCAATGCGGGAACTACGAACGCACTCAGGGTGCTGGGATGGAAAGCGGGACTCCTTACATTTGCCGGGGATGTGATCAAATGCGTAGTGGCATTTTTGATCGTTTTTTTCATGTACCGGGGAAGCGACTGCCGGCCGCTTTTGACCCTTTATGCGGGAGCTGGAGTTACGCTTGGACATAATTTCCCGTTTTATATGAACTTTAAAGGGGGAAAGGGAATTGCCGTGATGGCGGGGCTTGTGGCTGTCAACAGTTTCTGGCATCTTCCGATGAGTCTCCTGATGATCCCGGTCACACTGGCCTGCTTTCTTGTTCCAGTGATCGTGACAAGATACATATCTGTGGGATCTCTTGCAGCCTATACGGTTTTTCTGATTGAGATGGTCATCATCGGTCAGATGGGCTGGCTGGATATGCAGGCATCATACTGCTACGAGCTGTATGTCATTCTTGCTCTGATGACGATTTTGGCATGGTACAGACACAAGGAGAATCTCAAACGTCTGGCAGCCGGGACAGAGAATAAATTCGGATCAAAGAAAAAAGAATAGCAAGAGGAAATGATCAAAAAAGGAGTGGCAAAATTATGGCAAACGTAGGCGTACTTGGAGCAGGAAGCTGGGGAACCGCACTGTCAGTTCTCCTTTCCGACAACGGACATCAGGTTACGGTCTGGTCCATTGATGAAAATGAAGTTAAGATGCTCGATGAAAAGAGAGAACATGAGCTGAAGCTGCCGGGTGTGAAACTTCCGGATGACATGGTGATCACGGGAGATCTGGAATCGACGATAAAAGGAAAAGATTTCCTTGTGCTTGCAGTTCCTTCGCCTTTTACGAGAAGCACGGCACAGAAGATGTCTCCTTTCGTGGCTGAGGGACAGATCATCGTAGATGTGGCAAAAGGAATAGAGGAATCTACACTTATGACGCTTTCCCGTCAGATCGAACAGGAGATCCCGCAGGCAGATGTGGCAGTGCTCTCGGGACCCAGCCATGCGGAAGAAGTGGGACGCAGACTTCCGACCACCTGTGTGGTCGGCGCCAAGACGAGGAAGACTGCTGAATATTTACAGTCTATGTTCATCAGCAATGTGTTCCGTGTCTATACAAGCCCGGATATTCTGGGGATTGAGCTTGGCGGATCGCTTAAGAATGTTATCGCCCTGGCAGCAGGAATTGCGGACGGCCTGGGATATGGAGATAATACAAAGGCAGCTCTCATCACAAGAGGCATTGCGGAGATTGCCCGTCTCGGCGTGAAGATGGGAGGAAAGATCGAGACTTTCACCGGCCTGACCGGGATCGGAGATCTGATCGTAACCTGTGCCAGCGTACACAGCAGGAACCGAAAGGCCGGATATCTGATCGGCCAGGGAATGTCCATGCAGGAAGCTATGGATGAAGTCAAGATGGTGGTGGAAGGTGTGTATTCCGCTAAAGCAGCGGCTAAACTGGCACAGAAATATGAAGTGTCAATGCCTATCGTAGATGAGGTCAATGCAGTACTCTTTGAGGGGAAATCGCCTGCAGAGGCGGTAAACGACCTGATGATGAGAGAGTCCCGGAGCGAGAACAGATCGCTCAACTGGGAAGAATAAGTCATACCCCCGTATTTCTGTGCATACATTGTATCAGCAGAATAAGGGGGTATTTTTATGGACTCATTTCAGGTATACAGGGATATGAAAGCGCGTACAAACGGAGAGATATACATCGGCGTCGTAGGACCGGTGCGGACAGGCAAATCTACATTTATCAAAAGATTTATGGATCTTCTTGTGCTTCCGAATATGACGGATGAACACGCAAGAGAGCGGACAAAGGATGAACTTCCCCAGTCTGCTTCCGGAACTACGATCATGACGACGGAACCGAAGTTTGTTCCGAAAGAAGCAGCATCGGTCAAACTTTCCGATGATGTGGAAGTGAAGATCCGTCTCATAGACTGCGTAGGTTTTATGGTAGAAGGCGCTTCCGGACATATAGAAAATGACGTAGAACGGCAGGTGAAAACGCCGTGGTTTGAATATGAGATCCCATTTACGAAAGCAGCGGCTATCGGGACGCAGAAGGTGATCCGTGACCATGCTACTATCGGTTTTGTCGTGACGACGGATGGAAGCGTGACCGATCTGCCGAGAGAGAACTACATAGAAGCTGAGGAAAAGACGGTCAGGGAGTTAAAATCTATAGGAAAACCTTTTTTGATACTTCTGAACTGTAAGAAACCTTATTCAGAGGAGACAAAAGCATTGAAAGAGGAACTGGAGCAGAAATATGGCGCATCGGTTGTGCCGGTAAACTGCGAGCAGATGAAGCCGGAAGATATCCATGAGATCATGCGTCAGGTCCTCTATGAATTTCCGATCACTGAGGTGGAGTTCTATATTCCCAAATGGGTGGAGATGCTTTCCAGAGAACATAGGATTAAAAAGGATCTGCTGGAGCAGGTGCGCTCGGTTATGAACGATCTGGAAGATGTGAGAAGCATTGTCTCAAAAGAGATGGATACAGACAGCTCTTATATCAAGGATATGACTGTGGATCAGATTGAGATGGATACCGGAAAAGTCAGGATACAGATCCGGTACGAAAAGTCCTACTATTATGAGGTGCTGAGTGAACTTACCGGCACGCAGATCAAAGGAGAATATGAATTGATCTCTACGGTAAAAGAACTTGCATCCATGAGAGAAGAACTGAGCAGCCTGAAAGATGCCTTTACAAATGTGAAGATGAAAGGTTACGGCGTGGTTACACCGTCAAAAGAGGATATCAGGCTTGAGGAGCCGGTCATCATCAAGCAGGGCAGCAAGTTCGGAGTGAAGATCCGTTCGGAAGCGCCGTCTATCCACATGATCCGCGCAAATATCGAAACCGAGATCGCGCCGATCGTGGGGAGTGAGAAGCAGGCGCAGGATCTGGCAGAATATATCAAAAAAGAAAGTGAGACACCCGAAGGCGTGTGGGGAACCAATATCTTTGGCAAGACAGTGGAAGAACTTGTCATGGACGGTATGAAGAATAAGATCGCTATGATCGGTGATGAAAGCCAGATGAAACTGCAGGATTCCATGCAGAAGATCGTAAATGATACCAATGGAGGACTGGTCTGTATCATAATCTGAGAGACGGCTTCTCGGTAAATCGTCCGAAAATCAATCGGATACAGGGTATTGACTCACGTATCCGGGACGGGCGGCGAGAGGATGCTTCCGGCTCCGGTTACGGAACATAAGACAAAGTAACAAACCTGTGATATAGCTAAAAGCAATCAGGAAAATGAACAACTCGTTTCACTCAGACAATTTCATTTTCCTGATTAACGCTGCATCTCAGGTTTTAACTTTGTCTAATATTCCTGCACAGTCACCGTCAGCATCCTCTCGCCGCCCGTCCCGTAAGGTTTATCAAATGGGCTGTATCCGACTGATTTTCTACTTTTATCCAATTGGAAGTGTCTCTCCGATAATCACGAAATTTACAGAAAACAGGTCGAAAGGATCAGCTTTATCGACGAAGTTCCGGTCTCTTCCGATTTGTATGAGTATTTGTTGAAAGATAGCGCTGTGGCTGAGAATAAGTATACTGCTGACTGGATGTGCCAGCAGAAAAAGAAGATACTGCATAAGCTATGCATCGACATGGAGCGTTCCGAATACACCTCGTTCTCCATGTTAGCGATATTAAAATGCGAGTTCCAATGGACGAGCATTTTGATATTGCGTTACATGGATTCGAGGGGATGAGGTAAAGCGGGGCGGCATAGCGTTGCAGTATCTTCTTTTTCTGCGTCCGTTGTTCGATCAGAATATCTTTATATTACAGCGGTGTCTCTTCAATAAACACGAATTTCGTGAAAGTAAGACTTGAACCCGTATGACAGGAAGAGATATAATACCAGTTGAGACATATACTGGCAGGCATGACGAGGAGGAATGAAAATGAGCATACAATACGAAAAGCTGGAGAAATGTTATGAATACTATCGGTCGCTGACCGATTTTGTCCCCAGAGTGGGTCTGATCCTCGGATCCGGTCTGGGAGGATATGCCAAAAATATGAAAGTGGAGCTGGAGATTCCGTACAGTGATATTCCCGGTTTTCCGGTTTCTACCGTACAGGGACATGACGGGAAATTCCTGCTGGGATATATTGGAAATGTGCCGGCAGTTGCAATGAAAGGCCGCGTGCATTATTATGAAGGGTATGATATGAAGGATGTGGTGCTCCCGACGCGGCTGATGAAACGGATGGGAATCGAGGTTCTCTTCCTCACGAATGCAGCCGGCGGTATCAATCCGAAGTTCCATGTGGGGGACTTTATGATGATCACGGATCAGATCTCAAGCTTTGTTCCCTCACCTCTGATCGGGGAAAATGTTTCTGAGCTGGGCGAGCGTTTTCCGGATATGACACACATCTATGATGAAGAACTGATGAGACTGATCGAGGAGACGGCGCGGGAAGAATCCATCTCCCTGCAGAAAGGCGTTTATCTTCAGACTACAGGCCCCAATTTTGAGAGTCCGGCAGAAATCCGGATGTATGCAGTGCTTGGAGCTGATGCAGTGGGAATGAGCACTTCCTGTGAAGCAATCGCCGCGCGCCATGCAGGAGTGCACGTATGCGGAATTTCCTGTATATCGAATATGGCAAGCGGGTTGTCAGACGAAGAGCTGAGCCATCTGGATGTACAGGCGGTCGCGGACAAGCGCTCCGGCGAATTTGAACGTCTGGTGACAAAGAGTATCGAGAAGATGTGAGGAGACTGCGATGAGAACAAGGATATATAATGCAAGAATACTGACAATGGAAGAAGACAGAAAGATATTTAAAGGGGAAATCCAGATTGAAGACGGACGGATTTCCTGCGTGAAACCATGCAATGGTGATGAAGAGGATGCAAACAAAGGAATCTGGGATAATGAGATCAATGCAGAAGGAAATCTGATCATGCCGGGATTCAAGAATGCACATACTCATTCGCCAATGACTTTTCTGCGTTCCTATGCTGATGATATGAAGCTGCAGGAATGGTTGTATGACAAGGTGTTCCCGGCAGAGGCAAAACTTACGGAAGATGACATCTATTGGCTGACAAAACTGGCAATCATGGAATACCTGACCAGCGGAATCACGTCGGCTTTTGATATGTACAAGCTGAAACATGAAACTGCAAGGGCTTCGGAGGAAACTGGCTTTCGCATGGTACTGTGCGGGGATATCAATGATTTCGGCGGAACGGCGCAGGATGTGGAGAATGATTACTTGAAATATAATAAAGACAGGAACAGCCTTGTGTCCTACCGGATGGGATTTCACGCAGAGTATACGACCAGCCGTGAACTGATGGAAAGTCTGGCGGAAACGGCGGACAAGTATCAGGCGCCAATCTGTGTACACTGTTCCGAGACAAAGAAAGAAGTAGAGGAATGCAGGGAGCGTTCCGGCATGTCACCGGTGGCGTACATGGATTCTCTGGGATTGTTCCGTCATGGCGGTGTGCTGTTCCACGGAGTGCATATGGATGCGTCTGATTTTGATATCATAAAAAAACGCGGAATATATGTTGTCACAAATCCGGCATCCAACCTGAAACTGGCAAGTGGTATTGCCCCGGTGAAGCGCTATCTTGACCTGGATATCCCGGTCGCGATCGGAACGGACGGACCGGCCAGCAACAACTGTCTCGATATGTTCCGGGAGATGTTCCTCGTGACCGGACTTCAGAAAGTGTACTGCGACGATCCGGAGGCGGTTCCGGCAAGGGATGTCCTTAAGATGTCTGTGACCAACGGTGCACATGCGATGGGCCTGACTGACTGCGATATGATCGCACCGGGAAAATGTGCGGATCTGATCATGATTGACCTGACACAGCCCAATATGCAGCCGCTTCACAACATTGAGAAGAATATAGTATACAGCGCGAGCAAGCAGAATGTAAAGATGACGATGATCGATGGCAAGGTGTTGTATCAGGATGGCATTTTCTATATCGGGGAGACAAAAGAAAAGATTTATGAAAATGCAAACCGGGTTGCAGAGCGTATCCTTGGTGCATAGGCATTGGAAGAAAGAGTTTAGCCGGAGAGAGCGTTTCACCAGAGAGAGCAATTAATAGAAGCGCGTATTTAACAGAAGTGGGTATTTAATAGTAGAAAGGGGTACATATGATGAGAGCAGCAATATTTGCGATAGATACAGGCGCCTATAAAGCAAAAGCAGAGAGTGCGGCTGCAACAGCACTGAAACGGCTTTTGGAACAGGCGGGATTTGAAGTGAAGGCAGCAGGAATTCTTCCGCAGGAGAAAGAAGTTGTTGCCTCCGTGATCACACAGCTGTCAGATTCAGAATCCGTAGAACTGATCCTGACTGCAGGGGCAACAGGATATCTGGAAGAGGATTGTGCGGCAGATGCGGTCATTGACACGTCCGAGAGACTTCTGCCCGGAATACCGGAGGCTCTTCGGGCGTATAATCTCAGATATTCGAAAAAGGCAATTCTGGAATCCATGGCAGCAGGAATCCGTAACAAGACACTTGTGATCAATCTGCCCGAAAGTGCGAAGACTGCAAAAGAAGACATGGAATATATCCTGCCGGAAGTAGTACAGGTAGTGGAGAATATCAGTTTATGATGAAAGTGACATATTTAGGACATAGTGGCTTTTTACTGGAGATGGAAAATATATACTGCCTTTTTGACTATTATAAAGGCGAGTTCCCGGAATGGGATCGTGATAAGAAGATGGTGGTATTTGTAAGCCATGCGCATTATGATCACTTTGGAAAAGAAATTTTCCGGCTGCGGGAAAACTTTTCTGAAATCTGTTACGTATTGTCATCGGATATTGATCCGTCAGAATATGCGCATGCCGGATTTTCCCTATGTTCTGATATCATATCTATGGGACCAAATGAGGAGAAAGATGTATTCGGGATAAAAGTAAGGACATTGAGATCAAATGATCAGGGTGTGGCGTACCTCCTTCACTGCGGGGACAGGACAATCTATCATGCAGGAGACCTGAACTGGTGGCATTGGGAAGAAGAGTCTGAAGTGTTCAATAAGATGATCCGCCGTACCTATCAGTCCGAGATCAATAAGCTTCAACAGGAGAAGATAGACATTGCCTTTGTCCCTGTTGATCCCAGACTGGGAGAGCAGTATTGCTGGGGGATTGACTGCTTTATGAAACGTACGGATACAAAGTATGTATTTCCGATGCATTTCTGGGGAAATTATGATATTTTCGATCGGCTTATGCTGGAGAAATGTACAGAAACGTATAAGGACAAGATCATGAAGATCGAACGCGAAGGACAGACGTTCCTGATAGAAGCGTGATAGTTAAAATAGTAGAATCGTTTAAAATAATTATCGAGAGGAAGAACGAATGCTTGTAAAAATATATACAGACGGAGCGGCAAGGGGAAATCCGGACGGACCGGGAGGCTATGGCTGTGTGCTCGAATATGTCGATACCAGAGGAGAACTGCATGTAAAAGAAATATCACAGGGCTATGTGCGCACGACCAATAACCGTATGGAGCTGATGGCAGTGATCGCGGGGCTGGAGGCTCTGAACCGCCCATGCACAGTGGAAGTTTATTCAGATTCCCAGTATGTGGTAAACGCATTTAATCAGCACTGGGTGGACAGTTGGCTGAAAAAGGGCTGGAAGAGAGGCAAGAACGAGCCGGTCAAAAACGTTGATCTCTGGAAAAGGCTTCTCACAGCCAGGGAAAAGCACAGTGTGACGTTTCACTGGGTGAAAGGCCATGACGGGCATCCTCAGAATGAGAGATGTGACGAACTTGCTACGACAGCAGCGGACGGAGACCAGCTTATTGTTGACGAAGGTGTTTGAAAATAGTATAATCAGTAACTGTGTCAAGTAAGACAGACGATCGCGGATGCAGGAGCCGAAAGGCTGCAGACGAGGAAAGTCCGGGCTTCACAGGGCAGGATGCCGGATAACGTCCGGTGGAGGTGACTCCAAGGCCAGTGCAACAGAAATAAACCGCCGGGATCTTCCCGGTAAGGGTGGAAAGGCAGTGTAAGAGACTACCGCCCTGCTGGTAACAGCAGGGGCACATGTAAACCCCATCCGAAGCAAGACCGGATAGAAACTATGTGGCTGCCCGTCACGTTTCAGGTAGGTCGCTTGAGCGCAGCGGCGACGCTGTGCCTAGACAGATGATCGTCCAACGACATAACCCGGCTTATCGTCTTGCTTGGCACTATTTTTATGATATTGTATGAAAGAGATGGAAAAAGATGGGAATGAAGGTGAATGCGGAGCTGCCACTTCCGGCAGACCTGAAAGCAGAGTATCCGCTCTCAGAAAATATTGTTAAGATCAAAGAGAAAAGAGACCAGGAGATCAGAGATATCTTCACGGGAAAATCAGATAAATTTATTGTGATCGTAGGACCGTGTTCGGCGGACAATGAAGATTCTGTCTGTGAGTATGTGAACCGTCTGGCAAAGGTGAACGAGAAAGTTTCTGACAGACTTATGATCATTCCCAGAATTTATACGAATAAGCCCCGGACAACAGGCGAAGGGTATAAGGGGATGCTGCATCAACCGGAACCGGATCAGGCACCGGATCTCCTGGCCGGTATCATCGCCATCCGGAAAATGCATACCCGTGCCATCGAAGAGAGCGGATTGACTGCGGCGGATGAGATGCTCTATCCGGAGAACAGAAGTTATCTCGACGACATTTTATCCTATGAAGCGATCGGAGCCCGCTCGGTAGAGAACCAGCAGCACCGCCTGACAGCAAGTGGCATGGATATACCGGTGGGAATGAAAAATCCAACCAGCGGAGATTTCTCCGTGATGCTCAACTCCGTTGTGGCTGCCCAGAGTTCCCATACATTTATCTACCGCGGCATGGATGTGACGACAAGCGGAAATGACCTTGCCCATGTGATCTTAAGAGGCGGTGTGGACAAATACGGCACCTGTATTCCGAACTATCATTACGAGGATTTGGTGCGCCTTCTCGATGCCTATCAGCAGAGAGATTTGAAGAATCCGGCCGCTATCGTGGATGCTAACCATTCCAACTCCAATAAGCAGTTTCACGAGCAGATCCGTATTGTGAGTGAAGTGCTCCACAGCAGAAACTACAATCCGGAACTCAAAAAACTGGTCAAGGGAGTCATGATCGAAAGCTATCTCGAGGAAGGCTGCCAGAAGATTGACGAGAACAGGGTGTATGGGAAGTCCATTACCGATCCGTGCCTGGGTTGGGAAGATACAGAGAGGCTTATCTATAAGATAGCGGAAGAGTGTTGATAAATTCTAATTTTTCGTACCGGCTACGATTCGAAAATCCTCTGAAAAATAGATAATTACAGATTGTCTGATTCACGTATTCGCGGGCAGAGAGGGATTGGTTCCGACTCCGGCTACAGAGTATAAGAGAAACTAACAAAGCAGGATAAATGCTAAATACAAATCGATCAAACGGAGAACTCCCAAAGGTCAAACAGCTCCGTTTGATCGATTAACGCATTCATCCTGCTTTTAAGTTTCCCTAATACTCTTACGCAGTCGCCGGAATCAATCCCTCTCTGCCCGCGAAAGGCGCATCAAATCGTCTCTATATATCTGTTTCCCACGGCCTCCTATCCATCCACCGGTTCGATAAATACTCATATGAGCTGAAAGAAGCCAGAAATCTCTATAACCGGAAACGGTTCTCTGCCTGACATATAAATAAGCTCTTCTCGATTACTTCCAGTTTCAACCGGTTTCTTTGACTTTAAGTTTGGTCGGAGTGACTGCTGAATTAGATGAAGCAGAAAACGGATGGTGATGAGGTGCAGGAAGACTTGAAAAGAGATGAACGGTATGTGAGGAAGGCGACTTCGAAGTAATTCGATGAAAAAGTTAAGGCTCTGAAAGATGACGTTAAGCCTTAAAATGGGGTGTCTGAGTCGAAGACGAGTTTCCCATTTTCAGGCTTTGCTTTTAGTCAGCTTTCAGAGCCTTTAGTTTTTCCCGAATTACGGAGCGGAGCCTGAAGCACATGCCGTTCATCTCGAACAAGTATTTTAGTGCCTCATCTCCGTCCGTTTTCGGACCTCATATCATCGGCATTCAGTCCGATAAACACGAATCTATCTTCTTCTGCGGTATTTCTCTTCGCAGTATTTACACCGATAGATCTGATTCTCTTCATCTGTGAGTACGAATACATGATCCAGTCCCTGCTCGATGGATGTGATGCATCTCGGATTCTTGCAGCGGATCACATTGCGGATCTCCTTGGGGAGTTTGAGCTGTTTCTTCTCCACGATCTTTTCATTTTCAATAATATTGATCGTGATGTTGTGATCAATGAATCCGAGAATATCAAGATCCATGAAATCGATGGGACACTCGATCTTGATAATATCTTTTTTGCCCATCTTATTGCTTTTTGCGTTTTTGATGATCGCAACACAGCAGTCCAGTTCGTCAAGGTGAAGGTATTTGTAGATATCCATGCTTCTGCCAGCCTCGATGTGGTCGAGAACAAAGCCTTCAGAGATACTTCCTACATTCAGTGTGTTTTTTACCATGGTTGTTTCCTTTCTGTTATTCTGGAATTTCTTCCGTATAATCAATGTCTTATGTTCCAATACTCGGTTTCGCTGCTGTTACAGCTCTGCGCCGATTTAATCTGATTTAATCCACGTGGATGTCGAGCAGTGTCAGGATCAGTGCCATACGGACGTATACGCCATACTGTACCTGGCGGAAATATGCTGCACGCGGATCATCGTCCACATCGACAGAAATCTCGTTTACCCTCGGAAGTGGATGGAGCACATACATGTCCTTTGGAGCAAGTTTCATTTTCTCTTTGTCGAGAATGTAGAAGTCTTTCATGCGGACATAATCTTCTTCATTGAAGAAACGCTCTTTCTGTACTCGTGTCATGTAGAGGATGTCAAGTTCAGGCATCGCCTCCTCAAGACGGACCACTTCTTTATATTCAATGTTGTTGCGGTCCAGTACGTCATGGCGGATATATTCCGGAAGTCTTAACTCCTCCGGTGAGATCAGGACAAAACGGATGTTTTCGTATCTTACGAGGGCGTTTATCAGTGAATGTACGGTACGTCCGAATTTCAAGTCGCCGCACAGCCCGATGGTCAGGTTGTTGAGTCTCCCTTTGACATTGCGAATCGTCAGAAGGTCTGTCAGGGTCTGCGTCGGGTGCTGATGTCCGCCATCTCCTGCGTTGATGACCGGGATAGAAGAGTGCTGGCAGGCTACCATAGGCGCGCCTTCTTTGGGGTGTCTCATGGCACAGATGTCCGCATAGCAGGATACTGTCCGGATTGTATCAGAAACGCTCTCTCCCTTTGAAGCAGAGCTGGAGTCAGCTGAGGAAAATCCAAGTACACTTCCGCCAAGATTCAGCATGGCAGCCTCGTGGCTTAAACGTGTTCTTGTACTTGGTTCATAGAATAATGTGGCAAGTTTTTTCCCCTCGCATGCATGGGCATATTTTTTCGGATTTGCCTCAATATCCTGTGCAAGGTCCAGAAGCTTGTCAAGTTCTTCCACGGTAAGATCCAGTGGGCTCATTAAATGTCTCATAAGTGTCCTCCTTAAATATGTATAAGTGTCTTTACCAAATGCCTGATATGGTCTATGGCTTTATCTGTATTGTAGCAGTTCTTCAACGGTCTTCCTTTTCGGTGCGGCAGGATCGATATCAGGATGACCGATCGCAATCAGTGCTGCAAGTTCCTGATCTTCAGGAAGATTAAGCAGTCTGGTGATACCGTCCTCGTCAAATACGCCCATGATCACTGTGCCAAGACCATGATCCCATGCTGCAAGACAAAAACTCTGGCATGCAACTCCTACATCAAACATCTGCCAGCGGTCCCCTTTTTTAGTCGTAAAGGAACCATCACGCTCATAGCCGCAGCGTCCTTTTTTAAAAGTGACAGCCATTAGCATGGATACCTGACGTATGATGTTTGAATTGTAATCCGGGGTATACTTGTCCGCAATCTCGGCAAGAAGAGAAGAATCTTCAATTGCAATATAGCGGGTAATCTGAGTATTTTTCCAGGAAGGGGAATAAGATGCCAGAGAAACAATAGAATCAACAACAGAATGGTCAACAGGTTCAGCAGTGTATTTTCGAATACTTCTGCGGGTTTTTAAACATTCAGTAACGTTCATTTGTGTACCTCCCTAAATTCTCCACATAATCATATAATAAATCAGAGTGATTTTCAACTCCAAAGTAGATTTTATCCAAGAAATGTACTATACTAGTTTAGTGCATGAAATCGAAAGGAGCAGCAAAATGGAGTCATTGGAAGTACTCAGAGATAAACTGGATAAGATAGATGACCAGATCGCAGAACTTTACGAACAGAGGATGAAAGTCTGCAGCGAGGTTGGTGAATATAAAGTAAAGGCCGGACGCAAAGTATTTGACAGGCAGAGAGAGAAGGAAAAACTGACAGATGTTGCGTCAAAGGTGTCCGGAGATTTTAATAAAAAAGGCATTCAGGAGCTGTATCAGCAGCTCATGTCCATGAGCCGGAAGCTTCAGTACCGTCAGCTTGTTGAAGCAGGAGCACTGGGAAGACTGCCGTTTATCCGGATCGATGACCTGGATAAGAATAATGCCAGGGTTGTGTTCCAGGGAACAGAAGGGGCATACGGTCAGGCCGCAATGCACCAGTTTTTTGGCGAAGATGTCAATAATTTCCATGTCAGGACATTCCGGGAGGCTATGGAGGCAATCGAGGAAGGGGCTGCCGACTACGCGGTGCTCCCCATCGAGAATTCCACGGCAGGTCCGGTGATCGAGATGTATGATCTTCTGGATGAATTTGAAAATTATATCGTGGCAGAGACGATACTTCCTGTTGTACATACCCTGTCGGGACTTCCGGGGGCAAAACTCTCTGATATAAAACGTGTCTATTCAAAAACAGAGGCGCTGATGCAGACGAACCGTTTTCTGGACGATCATCCAGACTGGCAGCGGATCAGTGTGGTAAATACAGCAATTGCAGCAAAGAAAGTGCTGGAGGATAATGATATGTCACAGGCGGCGGTGTGCAGTGCTTATGCGGCAAAGGTATACGGCTTGTCCGTACTGGAAGACAAGATCAATGACGACTCTGATAATTCCACACGATTTATTGTAGTGACGAACCAGAAAGTATTCCTGAAAGATGCATCTAAGATCAGCATACGGTTTGAACTGCCGCACCAGAGCGGGTCTCTTTACGGGATTCTGTCACATTTTATTTATAATGACCTGAACATGACAAAGATCGAATCGCGCCCGATCAAGGGAAGACCTTGGGAGTACTGCTTTTTCGTGGATTTTGAGGGGAACCTGGAGGAACCGGCCGTGAAGAATGCTATCCGGGGATTGAGAGAAGAATCCCAGAACCTTAAGATTCTGGGAAACTATTAGAGGCGAAATTTTCAGGGAGAATATAGCGGGAGGAAATAACATGCGTACAAATGAACTGATGCTTTATAAAAATATGGACTATGGGGATATTCTGCAGGATATGACATTTCTTATGGAAAATCATGGAAGTGAATACTATAATACAGAAGATATGAGAAGTCTTCTTTTTGAATGTGTCAATGCACTTCTGGAACTTTCGGTGAGCCATGGATTCGAGGGCAATCTCTGGCATACTTACCTGACGTTTCTTCTTGTAAATGATGAGAACGCCTACAGTACTTCCTGTGAGATCGTTGGGGAAATCGAGGGCAGCATCAATGAGATCGCACTTCATGATTTTAGCATTTTCAAGGAACTGTTTGATTATGATTTCAGCGGACTGGAGAAAGATCTGGGTGCAGGCTGCATTCAGGTGCTCATGGACTATAAGAACGGGAGCAGGACAGGAAAGATTTTCAACCGCAGGGTGAGAGACAGGATATGTACTCTTGCAAAAGCACTCGGAGATGCTGCGGATGTGGAAGATTTCAAACAGAAGATGACTCAGTTTTATAAAGAATTCGGAGTCGGAAAGCTGGGGCTTCACAAGGCGTTCCGCATTGAACATCCGGAAGGGGGCGACATGGAGATCGTGCCGATCACAAACATTGCCCATGTCCATCTGGATGATCTGGTGGGATATGAGATCGCAAAGAAGAAACTGATCGACAATACCGAAGCATTTGTAAAGGGACGCAGGGCAAACAACTGTCTGCTTTTCGGTGATGCGGGAACAGGAAAGTCTTCTTCCATCAAGGCGATTTTGAACCAGTATTATGATCAGGGACTTCGTATGATCGAAGTGTATAAGCATCAGTTTAAAGATTTAAATGATGTGATCGCTCAGGTGAAAAACCGCAATTATAAATTTATTATCTATATGGATGATCTTTCTTTTGAAGAATTTGAGATCGAGTATAAATATCTGAAAGCAGTGATCGAGGGCGGGCTTGAAAGAAAGCCGGATAACGTGCTGATCTATGCGACTTCGAACCGCAGACATCTGATCAGGGAGACATTTAAGGATAAGGCAGACAGGGATGAGGAACTGCATACAAATGATACTGTACAGGAAAAGTTATCCCTTGTGGCGCGTTTCGGTGTGACAATCTATTTCGGATCGCCGAATAAGAAGGAATTTCAGGAAATCGTCCGCACGCTGGCACAGCGCGGAGGCATTGACATGCCGGAGGAACAGCTGCTGCTGGAGGCAAATAAATGGGAACTTTCTCATGGCGGCCTGTCGGGCAGGACGGCACAGCAGTTTGTGGATTATCTGATGGGACAAGACCGCGGAAGAAAATAAATTTTGATTTTTTCGTACCGGCTTAGGAAAGGAAAATCGTTTGAAAAGGGAGGAGATACGGAATGACTGACTCACGTATCCGCAGGCAGAGAAAAGGTTGATCCCGGC
>CAMMSL010000024.1 GCA_946499505.1 uncultured Lachnoclostridium sp. | reverse complement strand
CCCGGACTGTCCGGGAAATGCGGCCCTGCTGTCCGTAGAAAGTGGCTGTTTGCAGTTCTGCCGGGCTGTCGCCGTTTTCCGTCTTGGAAATGAGCTGATACTCATGGTTTACTGTATACGTAAGAGTACGCTGTATTCATTATACCAAACAAAAAAGAACGCTTCTAGGTTTTTTGCCTGTTAGCGTTCTTTTTTATTTTAGAGGATTTTTCACAGTCCTTCAAATATTATACAATAATAAAAATATCTGGTACTCCTTTTTTAAAAGATACAATCAAATGAAAATTATTATTTTCAATATAACTATCCAAATAATCAAGCATTTTTTTCATAATTGCATTTTCATCTGATTTTTTAGCATATAATTTATACCTTTCCTTACTATTTTCAAGCAAAATTCTTCCCATACTGAAAATATATTTTTCTAATATTCCCTGTACAGTTTGGTTTTGATAATTCAAGCATCTTATAATTTCTAATTGTTTTACCATTTCTCCATTAATTATACCTCCTTGTTTGAGAACAGAAGAAATTATACTCCGTAATTTTACAAAAATTTCACGTCTTTCCTTATCATAATATATTTTTCCCTT
This sequence comes from uncultured Lachnoclostridium sp., assembly GCA_946499505.1. Classification (GTDB taxonomy): domain Bacteria; phylum Bacillota; class Clostridia; order Lachnospirales; family Lachnospiraceae; genus Mediterraneibacter. The sequence goes on along the minus strand of CAMMSL010000024.1, from coordinate 33,833 downwards.
AAACATATTGTATACTTGTACTGGAATGGACATCTCTATATCAAAATCAATATCAATTTTTCCGTTTACTATTTCTTGGATTTTTTTTACTTTTTCTTCTGTACAAGGATATATGTCAATTCTTTCGTCTACTTCTAAATGAAATGTAGACAGAATTTTTAACAATGGGTATATCGTAACTTTTTCTATCTCAATATACCCTCCTTTCAGAATATCATAATAAGCTTTATTTGCCCATTCTCCGAGTTCTCTTTTAGATAATTTTCCTGTAAAATAATAGTCTAATTTTGCTTGTAATTCATGGACGTCAAATTTCATTACGAATACCTCGTCAGTTTATGATCAAGCCATTTTTAACAATAAATCCACTAATACAACAGGCTTCCAGATCAAAAGATTTGAGAGCCTGTTTTGTTACTTACCTTTAAAGAAGTCTACAATCTTGCTTGCCATGGAAGGCAGCGAAATTTTTCTTAAATCTACTTCTTCCACCTCGATATTTTTGCATATGAGTTCAATTTCCATAATAGACAAATCCATATCTACTCTATAAAAACCTTGTATATCGCTATTAGATATTTCTATATTTTGTCCGTAATATCCAAGTTGAGGTTTATTCATATCCCTTACCAAAAAGATACTCCTTCTATCAGCATCTGTTTTATATGTAACTTCGTAACAAGCTAAGAAACGTATTTGCCAACATTTTTCATTATCTTTATATATATACAAGTAAGCCTCATCACCGAAAAAAGCGGTTTTAAAATCCAAAATATTTTCATCCCAGTATTCAGTTTGATCTACTTGTGCTTGCATATTATGGATGTCCATAGTATCTCCTTTCTATCCGGCTTCTACCACACCAATAAAAAGTTCATTCTATCTTCCTACCGGCTTTCCATCTGGTTCATACTGCCAGAAATGTTCATGTGGGCATTCTGAATGCTGCTTAGGACTTGCGGCTGGATTTATTGGCATATTCTATTGTCCGCACCTCGCTCTATTTTGTTCATTTTCAGGGAACGATATAAAAGGACCGCCGAGCTTCGCATAAGTCCGGCGGTCTGATGCTCTGTTTTTATTTTACAGGATTTTTCTGCTGCTTTCTATCACTTTCTTATATCAAGCAGGAATAATTTTTATAAAGGTAATTATAATGATTTCCACGCCTCCACGATAGCGTCCGTATCCACGTCTTTTTCAATCTGATTGACAATAGCAACACTGTTCACCTGCGCAATCTCAGCCTTGCTCTGGTCCATATACACGAAGCAGACAAAGCAGAGGATCCCGATCACCAGACGTATGTAAAAGGTTCCTCCTGACGGCTCCTGTTCTTCTGCATTATCATCATACAGATTGTGATAGATCCTTCCGTATCTTGGATGGACGGCGGGAATCTCTCTTTTGTCGTCATATAGTCTGCGCGCCTGTCTCAGCAGTTCTCTGCGGCGCATTTCCGAATCATTCATATAAAACCTCAGGGGCATAAAATATGGTTACCATATCTTATGCCCCTGTATTTTTCATTAGAACCGTACAAGTTTAACGGTCTGCGAGTTCGTTTGTGATATCTTCCCATGTAACGCCACGCTCCACCATGAGCACCATGGCGTGATACAGGAAGTCGGAAATTTCATATTTGATCTCCTCGGGATTCGGATTTTTGGCGGCGATCACGATCTCGGTCGCTTCCTCTCCTACTTTCTTTAAGATCTTATCAATGCCTTTTTCAAACAGATAATTTGTATAAGATCCTTCCTTCGGATGTTCCCTGCGGTCTACGATCGTATTATATACGGATTCGAATACCTGAAGCGGATTCTTGGCGTCGTAATCAGCCCCCACGATCGTCGTATAAAAACAGGAACGGTTACCGGTGTGGCAGGCTGCTCCAATCTGTTCCACCTTTGCCAGCAGGGTATCTTTATCGCAGTCTATAGAAAGAGATTTCACATACTGGAAATGTCCGGATGTTTCACCTTTTACCCACTGGCACTGTCTGCTGCGGCTGTAATAGGTCATACGTCCGGTTTTTACCGTGTGGTCAAAAGCTTCTTCATTCATATATGCCATCATAAGGACTTCATTTGTCTTGTAATCCTGTACAATGACCGGGATCAGACCGTCAGAATTCAGCTTAAATTCAGAGAAGTCCAGTATGCTCTCGAATGAAGTCATCTTAATACCGGCATCCGCACAGATTTCTTTAAATTCGTTGAAATCCATGTTCAGGCTGCTGATGAAAAGCCCGGATACACCTTTGATACCGTCACATTTTAAGATTCTTAAGATCTCACTCTGCTCCATTGTATCCGTGAGGACAACGCAGGGGAGCTTGGTGATGTTCATAACCGAGTTGAGATCCAGACGGTGCATAAATACAATCTCAGTACTATACTCCTCGATCAGATGCTGCTGCTTGAACAGTGTATCAAAATCATTAAGAGAAACTGCGATTCTCTCCTTCCCGAAACGCTTGGAAACTTCCTCGATCAAATCAAAAGAAAGTGCTTTTGAGAAATTGAGGATTGCGCGTTTTGCACCGGCGTAGAGGATTTTCTTTACATCCTCGGCGCGTCGTATGTTTCCTCCGGCGATCATAGGAATGCTGATCACCCGGTTCATTTTCTTTATGAGGTCTATAGCCTCATCGTGCTCTTCATCTGACGTGGACAGGTCAAAAACGATCAGCTCGTCTGCACCTCTGTCGCAATACTGCTTTGCGAGGGAGACAACGTCATCAGACAACAGTGTCCTGTCGTCAAACCACTGCACTGCTTTCCCGCCGTCGATAAAGATGCACGGAGTCAGTCTTTTATAGCTCATGTATATCAATTCTCCTTTTATCAGTTCTTGTCAGTTTATATAGCTGTGATTTATACGGCTTAATATCAGATTAAAGAGAGCCCTTAGTAGACCAGACTTCTTTGATCCGCGGTTCTTCGGAAACAGCCATATCAAGAGCTTTTCCAAAAGCCTTAAACAGAGCCTCGGCCATATGATGGTTATTGCCCGGTTCCATGATCTTCAGATGAAGGTTCATGGCGGCGCTGTAAGAGACAGCGTAGAAAAATTCCCGGACCATCTCTGTGTCAAGAGTGCCGAGGGCCGGCACAGTAAACTCAGCGTCGTACTTCAGATACGGACGTCCCGACAGATCCACAGCCGAGAGGGCAAGCACTTCATCCATAGGAAGGATGAAATAACCGTATCTCTTGATCCCGGCTTTATCTCCCAGTGCCTTTGCTATTGTCTGCCCCAGTACGATGCCGGTATCTTCGATCGTGTGATGGCTGTCCACTTCCAGATCTCCCGTCACTTTAACGTTCAAGTCAAACAGACCATGGCGGGCAAATCCGTCCAGCATATGATCAAAGAACGGAATTCCAGTATCAATCTGATTGATTCCCTGTCCGTCTAAATTGATGGTCAGAGCGATGTCTGTCTCTTTTGTTTTCCTTGTACATGTCCCGATTCTTTTTTCCATGGCAGCCTCCTTTATTCTTTCCCGTCAAACCGCACCTTGATGGAATTTGCATGAGCGGTCAGGTGTTCTGCCTCGGCAAATTTCTCGATGTCTGTGTGGATCTTTTCCAGTGCGTCTCTTGAATATGAGATGATACTGGATTTTTTGATAAAGTCATCCACAGAAAGCGGGGAGAAGAATTTAGCGGTGCCGTTTGTGGGAAGTACATGATTCGGTCCCGCAAAATAGTCCCCGAGCGGTTCGCTGGAATATTCTCCGATAAAGATGGCTCCTGCATTTCGGATCTTAGTCATCACTTCAAAAGGATTGGCTGTCACGATCTCCATATGCTCCGATGCGATCTCATTTGCTGCGTCAATGGCGTCATCAAGGGTATCCGCAACAAGGATATGTCCATAGTTATCCAGTGATTTCCGGATGATCTCGCCCCGTGAGAGCTCCTGGATAAAGCGGTCCGTCCAGTCGGACACTTCCTGTGCCAGCTTCCCGCTCGTTGTCACAAGGATCGCGCTTGCCATTTCATCATGCTCAGCCTGGGAGAGCAGATCAGCCGCAACATATCTGGGATTGGCAGTCTCGTCTGCAAGTACGAGGATCTCACTGGGACCGGCGATGGAGTCGATGCTAACATGGCCGTACACCGCTTTCTTTGCAAGGGCTACATAGATATTTCCAGGACCTACGATCTTGTCTACTTTCGGAATGCTTTCTGTTCCGTAGGCAAGTGCAGCGATTGCCTGGGCGCCGCCTGCTTTGTAAATACGGTCAGCTCCTGCCTCATTTGCAGCGACAAGCGTTGTAGGAGTCACTTTTCCGTCTTTTCCCGGCGGGGTTACCATGATGATCTCTTCCACTCCTGCGACTTTGGCCGGCATGATATTCATAAGTACGGAAGAAGGGTAAGCTGCTTTTCCGCCGGGGACATAGACGCCGACTCTTGCCAGAGCTGTCACCTTCTGTCCGAGGATCGTCCCATCCGGTTTACTGTCAAACCAGCTGTACTGCATCTGTTTTGCATGGTAAGACTCGATATTTTTAAGCGCTTTCCGTATGATCCCGACCAGTTCCGGGTCTACACTGTCGTATGCTTCTTTAATTTCTCCTTCTGTTACAAGAATGTTATCGGCATTGATGTGCGCACCATCGAATTTTTCAGTATATTCAAAGAGAGCCTGATCTCTCTTCTCCTTTACTGTATCGAGAATCTCACGCACGCTCTCCTCATATTTCCCATAACTGTTGGGACTGCGTTTGAGCAGCGTCTCAAGCAGATCTTTTTTTGTATTTTCATCCAGTTTTTCGATTCGCATATTAAACCTCCTGCGTACCGGGCTTTGCCCGCATAAATGTTACTGATCTTCACGGAGCAGTACTCTGAGATCTGTGATCAGTTTCTTGATTCTGTCATTTTCCATCCGCATACTGACCGGATTCACGATCATGCGTGCCGACAGAGGGCAGACTTCCTCGAGTACAACAAGCCCGTTTTCCTTCAGCGTGGATCCTGTCTCCACAATGTCTACGATTACTTCGGAGAGCCCGACGATCGGCGCCAGCTCGATGGATCCGTTCATCTTGATAATCTCTACAGTCTGATGTTTTTTATTATAAAAATAGTCTTTGGCAATCTTTGGATATTTTGTGGCAACACGGATCAGCTCATGATGCTGCAAAAGCTCCGCTGCGCTCTCATATCCACAGACACACATCCGGCATTTCCCGAATCCGAGGTCAAGCACTTCATGTACCTTTCTCCCCTCTTCTACGATGGTATCTTTTCCGACCACTCCGATATCGGCGGCTCCGTATTCTACATAGGTCGGCACATCCGGGCCTTTCGCAAGGAAAAATTTCAGCTTCAATTCCTCATTTGTAAAAATAAGTTTCCTGGACTCTTTGTCTTTCATCTCATCGCAGGTGATGCCGAGTCTCTCCAGCATCTCCAGCGTCTTGCTCGCCAGGCGCCCTTTTGTCAGGGCAAATGTCAAATATCTCATAAGTCATGCTCCTTTAATCCCGCTTCTAAATATCCGCGATCTTTTCTTCACCAGTCTTAAGATTGACCATTTCAATCTTCTCGTCATCCCGGAGATACAAGAGAGCGGATGCGCCAGTCCGGCGTGCATACGCTTCAAAGACGTCTCTTTCTACCTCGGTCTCCCGTTTGATCAGCTCAATATTTCTTCCTTTTTCCCGAAAATTGCAGGCAAGCGCGATCGCGCGTTTCTCCGTCTCCTCCGTATATACGATCAGGTTCTGATGGATGGTATCCACAGTGATCTTCTGACGGTTCAGTGCATTCATCAGTTCATCCAGAATAATGGCAAAACCGATAGACGGGGTATCCTTTCCGAATTTAGCAAGCAGGTGATCGTATCTGCCGCCTCTTACGACAGCATCGCCTGTGCCGTATGTGTACGCACGGAAGATAACGCCGGTATAGTAGCCGTAGCTGCCGCTCATACTCAGGTCAAAAGTAACGTGGTCTTCTGCACCATAGAGTGTTAACAGACGATAAATCTGCTGAAGTCTTGTTACGCCAAGCCGTGCATTCAGATCCGGTGCGACTTTGAGAGCTTCTTCGAGAACATCAGGTCCGCCCACAAGTTCCGGCAGGATCGAGAATGCTTCTTTTACGCTCTCTTTCACATTTTTGCTGTCCAGAAGTTCTTCCACGCCGAAAAAATTACGGTTGGTGATCAGTGTGCGTACTTCTCTGCTTTCAGCTTCCTGAAGATCTGCTGCATTCATAAGTCCCTGTATAAAATCAACATGGCCGATGCTCACCTGAAATTCATTCAGGCCGGTCTTTTTCAGTCCGTCAACCACCATGGCGATCATTTCGGCATCCGCCTCAATGGAGTCCAGTCCGATAAGCTCTGCCCCGAGCTGCGTATTTTCTTTTAGCCGCCCCTGATAGCTGGAATGATTTATGAATGTATTTCCTGCATAGCAGAGACGTATCGGAAAATCTTCATTTTCGAATAATGTAGCAGCTGCCCTCGCAATGGACGGGGTGATATCTGGTCTGAGCGCCAGAATATTTCCTTCCCGGTCAAAGAACTTATACAGTTCCTGCGTGGATGTAGAACCGATTTCCTCGCGGAATACATCGTAATATTCAAATGTCGGTGTCTGTATATCTTTATAGCCGTACAGATGGAGCACGGTATTTAACTTTTTCTGAAGTGCAAGTTTGGTTTCGCATTCTTTGTTGTAAATGTCCCGGACACCTTCCGGAGTGTGAAGTTTCTGTTCCATATGCTCTCCTCTTTCACTTTAATGTGCTAATACGTTAAATTCCTATGTAATTATACGGATTTTAAGGCATTCTGTCAATCCCTGAAACAGGATATCCTATTCTTCGCGGCAGTCCAGATCTTTCTGGATCATGTCGAGATACGGAATAAAGTATCCTTGCCTGAATTCCATAAACCATCCCGGCTCCAGTTCGTCATAACGAAAACTTTTTCTCCCGCCGTTGTTGCCTCTGTCCCAGAATCTGCGGATCTGGCTGTATCTCATATAGTACAGTTCATCTCTTGTACTGTAGTAGATGAGAAGAAAGGCGATGCCGCCCTGCTTCTCAAACTTCTCCATAAAGTCCACCTGATGCTCGTGGATATTCTGGAGAGGAAATGTATCGACTTTGCATTCCTTGGCGTCGAAGCAGACCGGAATACCCTGCACTGCCCCGATATAATCGACCGTACTGATCTTGTCAAAGTAAGCCAGAGTAATATGCCGGTGTTCCTGATCGATCTTTACCGGGGTGATGGGGGTAGGAATCTTCTGGATCAGTGCAAGCCCCATTTCCGTATAACGTTCATTCGTATGATTGACAAATTCCTCTAATGTAGATCCTCTAAGCCCTCTTGAACTCCATGTGGCCATATAAGACAGCTCCTTTTTATCTTTTTGTCTTCACATATTTTCCGGAACAGTTCGGGAACCGGAGCCGTGATCACTTTTTCCGACAGGTCCGCAAGTGCGCCGGAACATTCTGGAATGCAGAGCCTGACGGAATGCAGAAGCTGTGAGGTGAGCCCGTATCTGGCCCGGTAGCTGTCGTTTATCTTCCGGCTGCCGTACTTATAGTCTCCGATGATCGGATGCCCCTGTGAAGCCATATGTGCCCGGATCTGGTGTGTTTTTCCGGTGATCAGATGCACTTCGAGAAGAGTGACGCCCTCGCCGGTACAGAGCGGGCGGTATTCAGTCTCAATTGCTGACGCTTCCGCTGCCGTTCTTTCCTTCGAAAAGGATACCCGGTTGCTTTTCGTATCTTTGGTCAGAAAACCGGTGATATGACCACCCTTTGAGACTTCCCCCGCCACCAGACAGAGATAGTATTTCTTCAGGCTGCGCTCCCGGAACATGGCACTTAATTCCTGAAGTGCCGCCAGTGTCTTGCCGGCAGCTACAATTCCGCTTGTGTTGCGGTCCAGCCGGTTGCATACAGCCGGATGAAATGTACGCAGTTCTTCTTCTGTGATCTGCCTGCTCTCAAGAAGATATCCTATCACATATTCTACAAGAGAAATGTCATCTTTTGCCGCTTTCTGTGAAAGCATACCTGCAGGCTTGTTTATAAAGATCGTATTTCTGTCCTCATATAATATGTCAAGTTTTACCGGAACAGCAATGCTTTTCTGCGATGGGCGATTCTGATCCGTGAATTTATCGATCGTCTCATCGGATAGGAACAGCTTTACTGTATCTCCCGCACAGAGTTTTTCCTGTCCGGAAGCTTTTTTTCCGTTAAGCGTGATATTTTTCTTACGCAGCATTTTATAGAAGAAACTTTTCGGTGCAAGAGACATGTACTTGGCCAGATATTTATCCAGTCGCTGTCCTGCCTCATTTGTGCGAATGATGATCTCTCTCATAATAGCTCCTCTGCTCTCAATATCAGTCGGTGCGGCAGCAGCCAGGCACCAATGCGTGCTGCTTTCATCGAAGCGCCATACACGGAGACCTCCCGCCTTTTGCGACTGTCTTTGAGTGCCTTATGGACAACAGCAGGGGCTTTTGCCATTGTCAGCTTTTTCAGTGGATCGGTAAGCTCACCGCTGACCTGGAAAAATTCTGTATCTACTGGTCCCGGACATACAGCTGTGACGATGATACCGCGGGAACACAGCTCCGAGGAAAGTGCTCTCGAAAGGCTTAAGACATATGCTTTTGTGGCAGCATATACGGCAAATCCGTTCTGCGGACAAAATGCTGCCGCAGAAGCCAGGTTGATGATCCGGCTGCCCTTACTCATCCATGGCAGTGAAATTTGGATCATACGTGTCAATGCCCTGCAATTGAGGTCGATCATATCCGGCTGCAGCTTTTTATCTTCAGATGTGATCTCTGAAAAGGCGCCGGACTTTCCAAAGCCGGCTGCATTGACCAGCATGCGGATATCAGGCTTTTTCTCTTTCAGCTCGCTGTGATACTGCCTGTACACCTGCTTTTTCAGCAGATCTCCATCTAAGATGCGAAGAGGCACCCGGCAGTGTTTTCTGAGAGATTCCAGTCGCTCTTTTCTTCTTGCGATCACCCAGATTTCATCCAGGCTGTGATAAAAATATCCAACCTGACGGACAAATTCCCTGCCTATCCCGGAAGATGCACCTGTTATAACTGCTATTTTCATAATGAACGCCTCATTTCTTTTTGTGGATATTGCGTATCGTTTTCTTCTTTTTACGGGAGCGCGGCGCCTCTGATGTTTCCCGGTTTACGCCGCTTTTTCCGGTATGTCGGGCATTTGGACGCTGAGAGACCAATGTACGATTCCCTTGGCTGTGTCTCGGCCGGATCAGACATTTGGGCCCATAGCCCACAAGATCCATTCGTCCTGCACGTCGGAGAGCTTCCAGCACAAGATCGTAAAGCTCCGGGTTCCGGTATTGAATGAGTGCTCTCTGCATCGCTTTTTCGTGCGGATTTTTCGGCACATATACCGGTTTTCCGTTCCGGGGATCGATTCCTGTATAATACATGCATGTAGACAAAGTGGATGGTGTAGGATAAAAGTCCTGCACCTGTTCCGGCATATACCCCAGATCTCTGCAATATTCGGCAAGTTCCACAGCCTCTTTCAAAGTAGAGCCGGGATGCGAGGACATCAGATAGGGAACAAGATACTGCTTTTTCCCTATCTTCTCATTCATTTTATTAAATTCTGCTGTAAATTTCTCATATACACTGTGCTCCGGTTTTCCCATCAGGGCGAGCACAGGCTTCGCTACATGTTCCGGCGCAACTTTAAGCTGGCCGCTTACGTGATACTTGCAGAGTTCTTTTAAGAATTCTTTCTTTTTATCTGCAAGCAGATAGTCGAACCGGATTCCGGAGCGGATGAATACCTTCTTCACTCCGGGAATCTGCCGCAGCTTTTTTAAAAGCGATACATAATCACTGTGGTCAGCGTCAAGGTTACCGCATGGCTTGGGAAACAGACACTGGCGGTTTTGGCAGACACCGTGCTCAAGCTGTTTGCTGCACGAGGGATGACGGAAGTTTGCAGTCGGACCTCCTACATCATGGATATACCCTTTGAAATCTTTTTCTTTTGTGATGAGCTCTGCCTCTCTGAGAAGAGAATCGTGGCTTCTCACCTGCACGATCCTGCCCTGATGGAATGTAAGAGCGCAGAAGCTGCATCCTCCAAAACAGCCTCTGTTGCTGATGAGACTGAAACGGATTTCTGAAATGGCCGGTATTCCGCCTTTCTCTTCGTAGGAAGGATGGTATGTCCTTGCATATGGAAGATCATAGACATCATCCATCTCTGTGACGCTTAAGGGCTTTGCCGGTGGATTCTGCACGACATAGAGGTGATCTGAATAGGGTTCTGCCAGCCGTTTTCCATTGAAAGCATCCGTATTGAGATACTGGGTATAGAAACTTCTGGCATAGGTTTTCTTGTCTGCTTTCAGTTCCTCATAGGACGGAAGAAATTCCGCATCGTAGATGCGGTCCCTGTCTTTGACCTTTACTACAGTGCCGTCAATGTAAGTAAGCTCGTTTACCGGAATGCCGGCGTCCAATGCATCTGCGATCTCTACGATGGAGCACTCTCCCATTCCGTAAGAGATGATATCAGCTCCGGAGTCCAGAAGGATGGAACGCTTTATCCGGTCTGACCAGTAATCATAGTGTGCGAGTCTTCTTAAGCTGGCCTCGATCCCGCCGAGGATGACAGGAGTCTTTTTATATGTCTGCCGGATCAGATTACCGTAGACAACACATGCATAATCCGGCCTTTTTCCCATCTCGCCTCCGGGAGTGTAGGCATCCGTTTTTCTGTGCTTTTTTGATACGCTGTAGTGGTTGACCATAGAGTCCATATTGCCTGCGGATACAAGAAAACCAAGACGGGGCTCTCCGAAGACCTGGATACTCCTCGGATCTTTCCAGTCCGGCTGAGAGATGATCCCTATCCGGTATCCGTGTGCTTCCAGCACTCTGCTTATGATGGCATGTCCGAAAGACGGATGGTCTACGTAGGCATCCCCGATCACATAGACAAAGTCTACACTGTCCCATCCGCGCTCGATCATATCATTTTTGTTTACCGGTAAAAAATCACTGCGTGTCACTGCTCTTTCCCGCACCTTTCATAGGTATGTCTGAAAATATCATTAAAATCATGGATAAAATAATCTGCAAGCTGTTTCTTTTCTTGTTCCAGAGGTCTGGAAAATTCGTCGTCCACGGCGCACACTTCCATACCCGCGTTTTTGCCTGCCAGGATTCCGTTGGGAACATCTTCGAATACAAGGCATGAGGAAGGCTCAACATGAAGGTCTTCCGCCACTTTGAGATACACGTCCGGCGCAGGCTTTCCTGCTGCCACCTCGCATGCTGTGCGCACGGAATCAAAGTACGGCGTAAGATGACGTGCGTTTAAAGCCGCATCGGCGATGGTACGGTCATTACTGGTAGCAATCCCGAGAAGGACGCCACGCTGCTTCATATCTTTCAGGAATTTCACTGCCCCGGGCTTAGGAAATACTTTTGTAGCATAAAGACGGAGTGTCATGTCCCGCCACTCCTGCATTACCTGCTCTACGGTCCGGTCCAGCGTCTGAAAGGTATCCACGAAATACTGTGCCGTCTCCGTGTAGCTCATTCCTTCAATATCCTTGTGGAATGTAGCTGGCTCTGAGAGTTGATATTTTTCCATAAAGATCCGGTCCACTTCTGGCCAGATCCACATGGAATCTACAAGAGATCCATCCATATCAAATATTACGGCTTTCTTTCCTGTGAGCATAATCTTTCTACCTCTTTTTCTGTCAGTCTGCGGTACTCTCCCGTTTTCAAGTTTTCGTCCAGAGTAATGCCGCCCATCTGGAGACGTTTCAGGTAAATGACTTCTTTCCCGACAGCCTGGAACATGCGTTTCACCTGGTGGAATCTTCCTTCGCGGATCGTCAGCCGGATCTCGGAGATCTCATCTGACGTGCAGATAACAAGATCTGCCGGCAGAGTCGGTTTCTCGTCCCCGATATCCACTCCGCGGGAAAAGTTTTCCACATCATTTTGCGTTACATGCCCCTTTATCCTCGCAAAGTAGACTTTATCCACATGTTTCTTCGGCGAGAGCAGGCGGTGCGCAAGCTCTCCGTTATTGGTGATGATCAGGAGACCTTCTGTGTCTTTATCGAGCCGTCCCACCGGAAAGAGGTCGTCTCTTTTTCTGTCTTTGATCAGATCGACCACTGTCGTTTCCTGACGGTCGTTTGCAGCAGATATCACCCCGGCAGGTTTATTCAGCATAAAATATTCATATTCCTCATATGTGACAGGCTCACCGTGAAATATGACCTTATCCTGGGCGGTATCGATCTTTACTTCCGGTCGGCAGATTGATATACCGTTTACAATAACCTGACCGCTCCGGATTTCCTTTTTTATCTGGCTTCTTGTTCCCAGCCCCATGTCTGCCAGATACTTGTCAAGCCGGATCTTCATGCTGACTGCCACCGCCATCCCGGGAGATATTTGTTCTTAAGTATCTGGCCTGCAAGCTTGCCGAACCCCAGCGGATATCCGTCCACACAGACGAGATACCAGCCTTTTTCTTTGGGAGAAACGATATCCTCCACATCAAGAGTCTCCCCTTTCAGATATTTGATCACCCGTTCGTCGGATACAGGCAGATCGATGATCCGGGGATACTCCTCTTTCTTCAGATTCATGGCAAAAGCCTGGCTGGGTTCAAATCTTTTTTTCTTTAGTTCTCCAAGAAAAAGTCCTGTGCGCAGAAAACGTATCCCGTTTAAGGCAGGCAGACCTTCCGGCATATAATAGACTTTATCAGCCCGTATATCGAATCTGCCGGGATCAAATTCCCTTCGAACGTCAGCCAGAAAATCCGTGAGTTCTTCCGGTAATGTCTTTCGCCCCGTACCGGTTTTTATATTACCCCTTACAGCAGATTTTCTATCATGTTTTGCAGCGGGATGACCGTCCTGGGAATCTGTAAACGTATCAGGAGTGTCATCGCTCTGTTTTTTCAGAAGGGCAAGAAAATGCCCTTCCCCTTTCATGCGATGGGGAAAGATACGGACTGTGCGGCTGAGACGTTTATCTTTAGAAGCTGTTACTTCCGGCATTCCGCAGGCAAAGCCCTCATATCCGTCTATCTCACATACGTCAAAGTCAGGAAACTGATCCAGGAGATACTCAATCGTCTGCTCATTTTCTTCAGGAGAGAATGTACAGGTCGAATACAGGATCATCCCGCCGGGCCTTAACATCTGTGCAGTCTGCGTAATGATGCTTTTCTGGATCTTGGCGAAATAGTCCGGACCGTGTTCCTCCCATGCACGGATCATCTTGCGGTCCTTTCTGAACATTCCCTCGCCGGAACAGGGAGCATCGATCAGGATCTTGTCAAAATATTCAGTGAAATACGGGATCAGCTTCCCCGGCTCTTCACTTAAGACGAGAACGTTGCCGATCCCCATAAGTTCGATATTCTTTAAAAGGCCCTTTGCGCGCGAATTGCTCAGGTCATTTGCGGCAAGAACGCCGGTGCCGTTCAATCTGGCTCCAAGTTCTGTTGCTTTTCCGCCGGGAGCGGCACAGACATCCAGCACCTTGTCTCCCGGTTCGACGGGAAGACGGTCGGCGGGGGTCATGGCGCTCGGTTCCTGCAGGTAGTAAAGTCCGGCAAAGTAGTAAGGGTGCTTTGCCGGCTGGCAGTTCTCGCCGTCATAGTAAAATCCATTGTGTATCCACGGAATTTTTTTCAGCGGCCAGGGCGAGATCTCAAGGAAATCTTCCACAGAAATCTTTGCAGTATTGACGCGGAGTCCGTAGTGCCGCGGTTCATCAAAACAGTCGAGATAATCGGTATATTCAGCTCCGAGCAGCTGTTTCATCTTTTCTTCAAATGCTGATGGCAGATTCATTTCTTTTCCTCCATAGTCGATAGTATATCATTATCTGTCCTGATAGTCGATAATTTTCTCTTCCGTATATTTGAGTGCCGCATAGGGATTCACGCTGATCTCCTGACCTCCCTTGTATATGTAAATGCCAAGGTGGAGATGCACGGGAAATTTCCCTTTCGTACCCTCTGTTGTACTGTATCCTGTATCTCCCATATATCCCAGCAGGTCTCCTGCTTTTATTTCATCACCTTCTTCGATGTCCGCATAAGAATCCAGATGGGCATAATAGAAATAGGCACCGTGGGGAGTGCTGATCCCGATCCGGTATCCTCCCAGCTCCAGCCATCCCTTATTCTGCACAACACCGTCGGTCATGCTTACGACAGGAAGTACACCGCGCTCATTTTTATCCGGCATGATATCCGTCCCCTCGTGTCCGCGTTCCCCCTTGTATGACCTGTCAAACATCCAGGAATCTTCAAAAGATACATCAATATTGCTGCTCTGTGATAAAGCGACAGGAAAATAGACAAGATCATTCCACACTGCCTGGCAGGCGCTTAAGTAATCGCTCCAGCCGTCCGCCCTTTCCCAGCGTTTCCGCATCGCCAGGGCATCGTCAGGAGAAAGTGAGATATTCTGTTCTTCGAATCCGCTCTCCAGCCAGTAGACTGCGAGGTATTCACCGGGCTCATCCATCCCGCTGATCACCCGGGCTGTCCGGGGGGCTACAGGCTGCTCCCTGAAGCCGTCGCTTTGTACAGTGTCAGCATCAAGCCTGCTGATCTCGCTCATATAGCGCAGTCTGGGTATCCAGAGAGAACATGAAAAAACAAGAAGAAAAAGGAGAAAGCTGATTTTCAGAATCCGTTTCAAGAATGACTCCTTTTTTCTTTTACTATATGAGCAATTCATAAAGAACATACTATCGTCATATATCTAAAATAACTATTTAAGGAACGGAGGGCACCAATGAAACAGTTAATATCAGGTTTGCCCGTTCTCGTTCTCTTTCTTGCGATGCTGTTTTCACCGAAAGCAGTTTTTGACGGTGCCGAAAGCGGGCTGCTTTTGTGGTTTCAGGTTGTATTTCCGACGCTGTTCCCTTTTATGCTTGTATCCGGACTGATGCTTTCCGGCGGAGGCCTTGCAGTCATATCAAGGATATTCGGCAGGCTGTTTTCCACCTTATTTGCCACATCGCCGAATGGTTCTTTTGCAGTGATCGCAGGTTTCCTGTGCGGGTATCCGATGGGTGCAAAAGTATCGGCTGATCTGGTGCGTTCGGGAAAGATTTCGCGGGACGAGGGGGCTTATCTGCTTTCCTTCTGCAATAATACAAGCCCGATCTTTATCATGAATTTCATTGTATGGAAAACATTTGACAGAGAAGAGCTTATGATCCCCACACTGCTGATCCTGATCGGTGTCCCTGCATTCCTCAGTCTGTTCTTTCGCAGATTTTATCTGAAAGGAAGAAAAAAATTTCCTGATCTGTCTGAGGGAAAAAAGGATAACGCAAAGCTGCTGAA
This sequence comes from uncultured Lachnoclostridium sp., assembly GCA_946499505.1. Taxonomy (GTDB): domain Bacteria; phylum Bacillota; class Clostridia; order Lachnospirales; family Lachnospiraceae; genus Mediterraneibacter. The sequence goes on along the minus strand of CAMMSL010000024.1, from coordinate 18,408 downwards.
TTTCGAAATGCTGGATTCCTGTCTGGCGGATAGTTTTGAATCTATTGTAAAAGTAGGTCTTTACATCATATTTTTTTCAATACTGATCGCTCTGCCGGGAAAATTGTCATCTGATCATCCGGTGCTTGCCGGTATCCTTCCTGCGCTGGAAATGACAAATGGCATTCATATGATCTATAATGCGATTTCGGATCTGTCCATAAGCTATCCGCTCATTCTGGGGCTTACTTCGTTTGGCGGTTTTTGTTCCGCAGCGCAGACGCAGTGCATGTTGAAAGGCACTTCTCTTCCACTTTTGCCTTATATCACACAAAAACTGACTGCCGCAACGGCAGCCAGTCTGTCAGGTATCATATATATACATATTTTGTGAAAGGATTTATCGTCGGCCGATTTCTACATCCTCTAATTCTGAGAATCGTAATTTGTATCTTCTTCTTCCGGAATCTCAAGCTCGGCACGGTTAGAGCGGACAGTGTCATAGCATTCCTGAAGAGAATTGATCAGCCCGTCATATTTCGTTGTGTAACTGTCAAGCGTATGCCCGATGATGCTTTCTGCATTGGCAAGCAGATCGTCTGTATACTGGATCGCACCAATACGTATTGCATTGGCATCAGATGTAGCATTGTCAATAATTTCCTGAGCCTGCGCTGTCGCCTGCGTTACTATCTCATTTGCCTGTGCATATGCCTGCTGCATGATCTCGTGTTCACTGACAAGTTCAGTAGTCTGCACCTGAGCTTCCTCGATCATAGCGTCGGCTTTCGCTTTTGCATCGGCAAGTATGGCATCGCGGTTGGCGATGATCTTCTGATAACGTTTGATCTCATCCGGTGTCTTCATGCGGAGCTCTCTGAGAAGTTCATCAAGATGCTCCTTGTTAACGATGATCTTGGTCGTAGACAACGGCTGGAATTTACAATCTCTGTCGATGTACTCCTCGATCTCTTCGATAATCTGCTCAATACGGCTGCTCATTTGTTACACTCTCCTTTTGTACTCATCTTTTTCCTAAGTTCCACAGCGACTGCTTCCGGCACAAACTGTGAAAGATCTCCCCCAAAAGCAGCGATTTCCCTTACTGTGGTGGAACTCAAATATGAATATTCAATACTGGTAGTCAAAAACATTGTCTCAACATTTGGTTCCAGTTTATGATTGGTCTGTGACATCTGTAACTCATACTCAAAATCCGTGATCGCGCGCAGTCCTCTTATGATCAAATCCGCATCCATCTTAGCCGCAAAATCAACGAGCAGTCCGTTGAATGGAACAATCCGGACATTTTTGAGATCTTTTGTCACTTCCTCTAACATTTTAACACGTTCTTCTACAGAAAACAACGGCATTTTCGCTTTATTACACAATACACCGACGATCAATTCGTCTACGATCTTGCAGGATCGTATGATGATATCCATATGACCGTATGTGACCGGATCAAAACTCCCCGGATAAATTGCTCTTAACATATTTCCTCAATCCCCGCTCTCTCGATAAACATATGTTTATTCGTTTTATAAATCTTTTCGCGTATGATGGAGAAGCCGAGATCTTCTACATAGGAAAAATCTGTCTCCTTTGATGCTTCGACAATGATCGTTGTATCATCATACACAAGATCCGAACCCGACAAATACTCGAGTACTTTCTTTTCCAGTTCCCGGTCGTATGGCGGATCCATAAAAATGATATCAAATATCTTTTCGCCTTCGAGGCGGTACAGTGCGTCCATAACATCTGCAGTCATGGTCGTGGCTCTGGATTCGAGACGTGTGAATTTAAGGTTGTCTTTGATGCATCGCATTGCTTTTGGATTATTTTCGACAAATACGGCCTCTTTTGCGCCACGGCTCAGTGCTTCGATCCCAATCCCGCCGCTGCCGCTGAACAGATCCAGAAAGATGCTGTCATATATGGTCGGACCAATGATATTAAATAACGTTTCTTTGATCCGGTCTGTTGTAGGTCTTGTATCCAGTCCTTCCAAAGTCTTTAATTTCAGACTTCTCGCGCTGCCGGCGATCACTCTCATAAAAATTGCCACCCCGTTTCCTGATATGCTGAATTTTAACAGAAAAAAGCGTCCAGGTCAATCCCGGACGCTTTTCTCTTAATCCGCAGTATTTCAGATGTTATTTGCCTGCCATCTGTTTTTCCTGCTGCTCGATCATTTTCTTGACCATATATCCGCCTACTGATCCGTTCTGCTTGGAAGTAAGGTCGCCGTTGTAACCGTCAGATAACGGTACCCCCAGCTCGTTGGCCACTTCGTACTTGAATTTGTCCAGAGCGCCTTTCGCCTCAGGCACTGCTGCTCTGTTAGATGAACGACTTGCCATGATCAATTTCCTCCTTTTGCATTTTCGTAACTTTTTTGAAGTTACTCTCGTTTGTCATGTAACATTTTAAACCGGCTGCATCTGTATGTAATCTGCCGCTTTTGATGCAGCCGGTTATCATACATCTGCTGTTTGGTCCTTCATGTTACATCCATAGTATGTGGAGAATCGGATCTTTTAAACTGGAAATTCATAGCAGGCAAATTTAATCGTTTATTCTTCTGCTTTGATCATATATAATTTGGATTCGAAATCATAACTCATTTTTTCACCCGGCGCGGACTCGCCGGCAGATGCATCTGTCGTGATCAGGCCGCAGTTCATCAGCTCGTCTCCGTAACGGATATCTTTTTCATTGATCCGGTATTGGATGTCTGCGTCTAGTCCTTGCAGGTACATTCTTTCAAATGGCTGGTTCGCTCCGTTTAAAATTTTATACCGGCCCGCGATTGCTTCTTTTTTATCTTTACTGACGACCATCCATCCGGCCACATTGTTTTCAAAGGGACTCTGGAGTCGGTAAAACGTGCCAAACTGGATCAGCCGGCGATATTTTTTCATAAAACGAATTTGTTCCTTTACTTCTTCCTGCTCCTCGACTGTCAGCCTGTTCAGATCAAGCTCATAGCCGAATGTACCGAAATACGCCACATTTGCCCTTGTAGCAAGTGGTGTGCATCTGTTTAGCTGATGGTTGGGCGTAACTGAGACATGGCTTCCCATGCAGCTTATGGGATAACAGTAGGATGTACCGTACTGAATTTTCAGGCGCTCGACGGCATCAGTATCATCGCTTGTCCAACCCTGCGGCGCATAGTAGAGAAGCCCCGGATCAAAACGTCCGCCGCCGCTTGCGCAGGACTCAAACAGCACTTTTGGAAAACGATTTGTCAGCCGTTCATACAGATCATAAACACCGAGAATATATCTGTGGTATACCTCGCCCTGCCGGTCTGCCGGAAGTGCCGTGGAATAGCATTCTGTGATGCTGCGGTTCATGTCCCATTTGACATATGAGATTTTCGCTTTGGAAAGAAGTTTTGCCATCATCTCATATATTCTGTCTACAACTTCTTTTCTTGAGAAATCCAGTACATACTGGAACCGGCCATGGGATGCTTTGCGTTCCGGCGTCCGCAGGATCCAGTCCGGATGTTCCCGGTACAGGTCAGAATCTTCGTTTACCATTTCCGGCTCAAACCAGAGGCCAAACATCATTCCCATTTTTTCGATTTTTTCTGCAAGTCCTGTGATGCCCTCCGGCAGTTTATCAGGATTTGCGAACCAGTCGCCGAGTCCTGCGTGTTCACTGTTCCGTTTTCCGAACCAGCCGTCGTCCAGCACGAACAGTTCCACCCCGCAGTCTTTTGCTTTTCCGGCAATCTGGAGCAGTTTTTCTTCGTTAAAATCGAAATACGTTGCTTCCCAGTTGTTGATAAGGATCGGACGCTCCCTGTCTCTCCAGTATCCTCTGGCGAGTCGCTTCTGATACAGTCGATGAAATGTCTGGCTTAAGCAGTTCAGCCCCTGATCCGTATATACCATAACGGCTTCCGGAGTCTGGAAAGATGTGCCGGCTGACAATTTCCAGTCAAATCCCGCGGGATGTATCCCCATAAGAACTCTTGTTGTATCATAGGCGTCTACTTCTGCCTGTGCCAGAAAGTTACCGCTGTAGATCAGGCTGAAACCGATGGCTTCTCCCTGAAATTCATCAGCAGTCGGACGCTTGAGGATTACAAACGGGTTGTGGTTGTGAGAAGAATGGCCCCGCATGCTTCCTACAGACTGGATTCCCTGCTCGAGGTGCCGTGCCTTCGGATAGCGTTCTCTTGCCCAGGCTCCGGAGAACTGGATCCAGTCATAATCGCTGTCCGGGAGATCCATACATAAACTCATGGCAGTGGTCAGGTGAACATCTTCCACGCCGTTATTGATAAAACGTGCACTGCGTGCGATGACACCGCCTTTTTCAAAAATTGTATAGAATAGTTCCAGACGGATCTGGGTGAGTGGATCCTCCAGACCAACAATGAGTGTCTGAGCTTCGTTCTCATCTTCTGTATATGTAGCAGGTAACCCCGGGAGCTTTGGCTTTCCGTTTTCAATCCGATAGTCGTGGAAAAGAAATTCCGAGATCCGGCTGCCGTTTTTCTGAAGGATCTCCATAGCAGGTATCCGGTAATCTGTCGTGCCGAATACAGCGTATTCCTGCCTGATATGTTCCATGGAGAAACTTTTATCAGTGTCAAATACACAGGAAGACATGGGGCGTGATCTCATTTCAAGCAGATAGGAATAGTCTTCGCGGTCGTGTACTCTTCTGCCAAAATATAATTGTCCCATCTGTCCGTTTGGAAGTACGGTCATGATATAACTGATTTCATTGTTATAAAGGTGGAATGTGTTTTGTTCAACATTTACTGAAATATTCATATGCTATCCCTCCTGTTTATTACTAAATCTTATTATATGGATATTTCCGGTAATAAACAGGAGAAAATGTAAGAAAAAACAGTTATTATGTACGATGAAGTGCTGCGAAGAAATGGATCAGAGTATATCGAGACGGTCCTGATTCCTGCACAGATGAGTACGGGCTCTTTCTAAGCATTCCCTGCGATAGGCTGAAGGAGTTTTTCCTGTCTTTTTTTTGAACAGTTTTGAGAATACAAGCGGATCAGAGTATCCGCAGGATTGAGCCACACCTTCCACGGCCAGATTTGTAATCTCAAGGAGCTGCTGCGCCCGTGTAATGCGGTAATTGACAAGATATTCCTGTGGAGACTGACCAAGGGTTTTGGTAAAAAGAGTATGGAGATATCCACGTGTGATGCCGACATAATCTGCAATATCAGATACCCGGATCCCATAGTGATAATTATTCTGGATATACTCCAATGCTTTTCTTACATACAGATTTTCTGTCTCATGACGAGAGATATTTTCTCCTTTTATATTTTTAGAAAGAAGACCGAAAAATGAATACAGAAAGCCTTCTCGGTAAAACTCGTTTTCGACGGTATATGTGTTCCTTTTCAGAATTTCGACCAGAAGCTGCCTGAGCCCGGAGGTGTCTTCACAGCGAAAAATCTTATGTCCGCTTCCCAGTCCGATATCAGACAGATATTCTTTGGCCCGGCTGCCATAAAAACCGATCCATAGATAGGTCCACGGATCATCCTTATCTGCCTGATAGAATGTCTGTACTTCCGGTTCGATCAGAAAGCCCTGCCCCGCTGTAAGCTCATACTGCGTATCGCCGATCTGATAGCGGCCTTTTCCATCAAGTATCAGATGAATCAGGTAATTGGGACGGACAGCCGGTCCGAAGCTGTGCAGAGGTTCGCATTTTGCATAGCCGCAGTAACACAGATAGAATTCAGAAAATTTTCGGTTTTTCAGTGTGAGTACATATGCGTCTTCCATACTTTTTCCTTCCTGACAAAACGGTATTTTACAGCGTTGTCTCCAGCATGATCTCGCTGATCTTTCGGTCGATATAACGCCGCAGACCGGTATTTTCCGGAGCTGTCAGTTCCGGATCTTCTGCCAGGATTTTCCCGGCATCCTCACTGGCGCTCTGCAGGGCCTTTGCATCCTGAAATACATCAGCGACTTTAAAATCCAGAATTCCGCTTTGGCGGATTCCGAAGAGATCACCTGGTCCTCTAAGTTTCAGGTCTTCACTGGCGATAAAGAAGCCGTCATTGGAATGGTTCAGGATATCAAGCCGCTCTTTTGTCTCATCTGATTTTGAGGAAGTCATAAAAATGCAGTAGGACTGGTGTTTCCCTCTGCCCACACGTCCTCTCAGCTGATGGAGCTGTGCAAGTCCGAAGCGCTCTGCATTTTCGATCATGATGACCGTTGCATTGGGTACGTCGATGCCGACCTCGATTACGGTCGTTGATACAAGGATCTGTATCTCATTGCGTCCGAATGCCTCCATGATTTCGTCCTTTTCCTGCTGTTTCATCTTGCCGTGGAGACAGGCGACACAGATATCATTCCCCATTTCGTCAGCAAGCATGCGGGAATAGTCCTGGACATTTTCAGCTTCCAGACTTTCACTTTCTTCCACCATAGGGCATATGACATAACACTGTCTCCCTTCCGCCACCTGTTTTTTCATAAAACGGTATGCAGTTTCTCTGTATCCTGTATCTACAACACAGTTTTTGATGGGAAGCCGGTTTTTTGGCATCTCATCAATTACGGAAATGTCAAGGTCACCATACAGTATAATGGCAAGCGTCCGCGGAATAGGGGTCGCACTCATGACAAGGATATGAGGCATACAGCCTTTTCCAGCCAAAGCTTCACGCTGCTTTACACCGAAACGGTGCTGTTCGTCCGTCACGACCAGGGCAAGATCATGATAGGATACTTTATCCTGGATCAGAGCGTGGGTACCTATGATGATCGAAACATCACCGGATGAAATCCGTTCATAAGCCTCCCGTTTTTGCTTAGCCGTCATTGATCCTGTGAGAAGTTCTGCTCTTAAAGGAATATGATAATGTTCCAGCATCCCTGATATATTTTCATAGTGCTGTCTGGCCAGTACTTCGGTAGGTGCCATCAATGCTCCCTGATAACCGTTCAGTCCTGCCAGCAGAAGTCCCAGGAAAGCTATGATCGTCTTTCCGGATCCCACATCTCCCTGAACAAGGCGCGACATGACATGACTCCCCTGCATATCATTTTGTATCTCTTTCCAAACTTTTTTCTGAGCATCAGTCAGATCATAAGGAAGTTCTTTCAGAAACTGTTCAATTTCCGGCCGGTCTTCCAGGGCAAAACGGTTTTCTGCCCGGTTCTCGTTTTCTTTCATCCGGCGCAGGGACAAGATAAAGATAAGGAATTCTTCGTAGACAAAACGCTCTCTTGCCTGGATGAACTCCTCCTTATTTTCTGGAAAATGCATCTTCCGAACCGCATCAGAGTAAGGAAGAAATCTGTGTACCGCCGACAGACTTGGAGGGAGAATGTCCTGAGACTCGTCGACAGCTTCCAGGGCCTGCCGGACCGCTTTGATTACCGCATTGTTCGTCAGACCGGCGGTCAGAGGATAGACCGGCTGCATGGAATGACGCTTTTCCTCATATTTGGACGCCGGATAGTATATCTCAGGGTGCTCCATTACAAGCCCTTCTCTTCTTTTTACCACACGTCCCCGGAGAATGAGCATGCCGCCTTTCCCCAGTGTATTTCTCAGAAAGGGCATACGAAACCACAGCACTCTGATCGTGCCGGTCAGATCTTTTAAATGTAATGTAGTAACCTGAAGCGAACGATTTCCGGATACGGAAATACGCCCGAACACACTGCCTGCGATCGTATTGATTCTCCCCTCTTCCACCTCGCTGATCGGCACCGGGTCCTCATATATCTCAAACCCGCGAGGATAATAGCGGATCAGGTCTTCTATCTTGTAAACTCCAAGCCGGTGGAACAGGTTTTCAGTTTTTTCTCCGATCCCTTTGAGGGATCCGATGCTGGATCTGCTCTTCATAAAATGCTCCGTAATATTTCATTTAATAAACAGGGCGTCCTCCCTGTCGGAAGAACGCCCTGTTTATTACAATAATGTTAATTTGTTCTACTCTACTGAAAGCACATAGTAGTAAATCGGCTGTCCACCCATGTGAACGTCAATATCGACGTCAGGATAGAGTTCCTCGACAGACTGTGCAAATTTTTCAGCGTCTTCCGCGTGGACATCCTGTCCGTAATAGAGGCTGATCAGTTCAGAGTCGTCATCCACAAGCTGGGAAAGCATATCTTTGACAGTCTCTTCGACAGACTGACCGACTGAAAGGATACCCTGGTCTCCGATTCCCATGATATCGCCCTCGTGGATTACTTTATCATCAATCTTTGTGTCGCGTACGGCATAAGTTACCTGACCTGTCTTAACATTCTTGACGGCTTCTTCCATAGCCTCAATATTTGCATCCACGTCTGCTTCGGGCATAAAGCTGATCACCGCTGTAATGCCCTGTGGAACTGTCTTTGTCGGGATTACGATAATATCTTTGTCTTTTGTCAGAGACCGCGCCTGATTTGCAGCGAGGATGATATTTTTATTGTTTGGCAGGATAAAGATATGGTCTGCATTTACTTCATCGATCGCCGTGAGCATATCATCCGTACTCGGATTCATTGTCTGTCCGCCCTCGATGATATAATCTACTCCGAGTTCACGGAAAATCTCGTTCATCCCTTCTCCGATGGAAACAGCGATAAATCCTACCGGTTTTCTGGGCTCTTTTTTCTTTTTTACTTCTGCTGCCTGGGCCTGCTGTGCAGCAACTTTCTCTGCGTCACGGATCAGCTTTTCCTGATGCTCCTCCCGCATATTGTCGATCTTCATGCGTGAGAGCTGCCCGTATGTCAGAGCCTTCTGGATCGCAAGTCCGGGATCATTGGTATGGACATGGACTTTGACAATGTCATCGTCCGCCACGCACACAATGGAATCACCGATAGACTCCAGATAAGCCTTGAACTCCGTCTCATTTTTATCTGTAAACGGCTTGTCCGTCATGATGATGAATTCCGTACAATAGCCAAATTTGATATCAGCTTCGGCCTGCTGACCCGGTTTTACCATCTTTGTCCCGGAACTTGCCTCGATTGCCGCATAGTCGATCTCTTTTCCTAAAAATGCGTCATACGCACCGCGGATGACTTCCAGGAGACCCTGTCCGCCGGAATCTACAACACCAGCCTCCTTAAGTACCGGAAGGAGATCCGGAGTTTCTTCCAGAACCTGCTCGGCATGACGGATCACTTCCGGAAGAAATACTTCCAGATCATCTGTTGTCTCAGCCAGTTCAGCCGCCTTCTGTGAGATGCCTTTTGCAACAGTAAGGATGGTTCCCTCTTTCGGCTTCATGACAGCTTTATATGCTGTCGCTGTGGCGCGGTCGCATGCTTTTGCTAAAATGTTTACATCAATTTCCTTATGTTCTCTGATTTCCTTTGTAAATCCACGGAGAAGCTGTGAAAGGATAACGCCTGAATTTCCTCTGGCTCCTCTCAAAGAACCTGATGAGATTGCCTTCGCCATGGAGACCATATCAGGATGCTCAAGTGCCTGTACCTCTTTTGCCGCTGACATGATCGTCAGGGTCATATTTGTGCCGGTATCCCCGTCAGGCACAGGGAACACGTTCAATTCATTGATGAATTCTTTTTTTGCTTCCAGATTCGCCGCTCCTGCAAGGAACATTTTCCGGAGCATCTCCGTATTTATCGTTTTAACAGCCACGACAATATCCTCCTTAATCTATCACTCTCACACCTTCTACGAAGATGTTGATCTTTTCTACCGTCATACCGGTGAATTCTTCAACCTTATATTTTACATTGCTCATAAGATTGTCAGAAACAGAAAGGATATTCACGCCATAGGCGACAATGACATGAAAATTCAGGGTGAGGGCGTTATCATCTGAGATCTCTACCTGAATTCCATGTGTCAGGCTGTCTTTTTTCAAAAGACGGACCAGACCGTCTTTCATATTTACCGCTGCCATACCGACGATCCCGAAACATTCCACTGCTACGGAACCTGCATATTTGGCGATCACTTCAGGATTGACCGTAATGATTCCCAGATCAGTGCTCATACTTCCTTTCATCAATGTATACCTCCAGTTTTCTAATGGTTTTTGCCATAAATAACATGATTATTATACTATCACTTCATTGATTTTACAACAATGATTCGTTTTTTGAAGTGATTTTTTAAAAAATGCTTGCATTGCTAAAACGTTTCTGCTAGAATATCAGTGTTATGAGTCTAAATGACCAGTTCAGATTGTTAGGAGGTGCAGTCATGGCTAAATGTGCTATTTGTGAAAAGGGTGCTCATTTTGGAAACAATGTAAGCCACTCTCATAGAAGATCACCGAAAATGTGGAAATCAAATGTAAAATCTGTCAGAGTTAAGACAGAAGGCGGATCCAAAAAAATGTATGTTTGTACATCCTGTCTGAAGTCCGGACGTGTAGAGCGTGCGTAATCAGACAAAGATCTATTTGAAAGACACGGAATAACCCCGGAACTGTGGAATCAGATCCGGGGTTATATTTTTGCGCTGACCGGTACAGCGGACAGCGTGAGCTGTACGGTATCGCGTGTATGGCATCGTACTCAACAGCAGAACAGCCTGTATCCCAGCACAAGAAAGATGATCGAGAGTATGACACCCCATACCAGATTCGGAAGCAGCATCATGATAAACATTCCTATTGCTGTCCAGAACAATGCAAAACCGCATACTTTTTTCATGCTGTCACTTCCGAGTAAAGCTCTTTACATATCTTATGCCTGCGCCTGAAAGAATATTCCGCGCAATTATTTATCTTCCTCATCAGAATCGAGAATATCCATTACATCCCTCTCTGTCATTCTATCCTCTTTATCGGCCGTGAATCGGTCAATCACATCCGGCACCATATCAAGAATCTTGGTGATCGTATCCTGATTTTTGATATTCACAAGTCTTGTCTTTCCGTTCTGAATCACGATTACCGCACTCGGAGACATCTTTCCGCCGATTCCGCCCATGCCCTTCTCTTTCTTATCTCCGGAAAAAGCACCTGCCCCGATACCGAAAGAAACATCGACAAGCGGCAGAATGATCGTTCCGCCTATATGGATCGCATCGCCGACTACAGTTTTTGATGATACGACCCCGTCCATTCCTCTGAACAGTGATTCCAGTGTTGTTTTGAAGCTATTATTTTCTTCAGCCATTTTTTTGTCCTCCTCATATGACTTTTCTGAATCTGTTTAAAGCATTGAATGATCAAACTTATAATTTGAATTTACGTATATGCCGATATGTCACCCGGACATTTTTATCCCAGAACATATTCCATGCAAAGATCAGTCCGTATAAAATACGAACCTTTCCTTTTATAAATACATTTCCCTTTAATACTTTGTGTTCAAAATCTGGTTTGATCTGTGTATACTCACCGATCATCGGATAGATCATACTGATGCCGGCAAGCGTGTATCCTGTATAAGACGGATCACTAAAGCCAAACTCAAGATCCACAGAACCACCTGAAGGCTTTAGAAAATGTAACAGCCGTTTTAATTCTTTTATCAGGCGGGAGAACGCATTCTGATGCGTACTGTTCCTGAGAAAAGCCGCAATTCTGTCCTTTTTCTTCCTCAATGTTCTTATCTTATCACATATCTTGCGGAAAGTATATTTTATCTTTTCCGGAATCTTCTTAAATCTTTCATAAAAGCCGGATATTTTTTTATTGTCTGTCCGTCTTTTGGGTGAGACATTTTTGTCAGTAATACTCCGTATATGGGGATCCGGACTGGATTTTGGGGAACTTTCCAATTCATGCGTCGGCTTTTCTTCTTCATCCGCTGCATTATCTGCTGTCTCATCTGCTGTTTTCTCTGTACGAACAGGCTTATGATCGCCCATACGATCAGCCGCCCGGTTATCCGCTCGATCATTCTCTTTACTGATCTGTGTGTTATCAGCGACTATATGACCGTCAGCATTATTCCTATATGATCCGTCGGCTTCATCTCCAAGTTTCTTCCATGCGGCACGTATATGCCAGTCAAAGGAGCCGTCTTCGTAACGTACCTCGCCTGATATAAGGTGCATCAGCCAGTGGAACCGGATGCGGCCTTTAGCGCTTTCCAGACTGTTATCTACAGAGAATTCCAGTCCGTAGACAAAGGGAGTCAGCAGAATTACCGCTGTCAGAAGAAGGACAAGCGCCAGTATTCCCAGGATCAGAAATCCGATTATTTTTAAAATGAGCAAAATAATATGTAACATCTGAACTACTGCCCTGCCTTTACATATTCTTTCTGGCGCTCCAGGATATATTTTCTGAGATCAGCCGTCCCTGTTTCAGCGTATATCTGTTCTGTGATATCTCTGACCATAAAAAGGGATTCGTCATATCCATTCGCGATTCCGACAACAAAAACTTCGGTGTTATCAAATACATGCTGCTTTAAAAGAATGCTGGAGAAGAATTCGAGCTCGTTCTGGTCTCCCTGAGACAGGGCGACCACATAGACCTGCGGCTGAATCCGGTTTCTTTTCAGCTTTTTTATTATTTTTTCCTTTTTTTTCTGCCAGCATTCACTGACATACAGATCACAGTAAAATTTCATCTGCATAAGCGTTCTTCTTTCACAGCATATTAATTGTAATAAGAGTCAAGTATTGTCCCTGCTATGGAAACAGCCTTTCCGCCGGCGCTTCCGTCTGATCCTTCTGTGATCACGGTGATGACCAGCTCCGGATTGTCGACATTCGTAAAACCGGTAAACCAGGAGTGTGTCCTGTCACTGCTCTCAGAACTATATTCGGCAGTTCCTGTTTTTCCGGCTACTGTATAAGACCGGCCGGAAAGTACAGAACCCGTACCCTCTTCCACGACTGCAGACATATAATCTTTCAGTTGGGAGGCTTCGTCAGAAGTCATAAGCCTTGCATAGCTTTTAGGAACATTGCGGCGCACCTCGGTTCCGGTATAATTTGTGACAGAATCTACCAGATATGGATCCATCAATGTACCGCCGTTGGCGATCGCCTGAGTAATGAGAGCCATATGATACGGACTTACGGTCGTTTTTCCCTGTCCCATCGCAGTCATCATAATCTCTGAAGTCGGTGAATCCTCGTTCAGTACGAATGAGCTCTTTGTATAATCCAGTACGCTCGGGAGCTGTGAATTAAAGAGCAGGTCTTCTGCAGTATCCCTGAATCCGGAAATATCGAGCTGCAGGCCGATATTTGCAAACGAGGAATTACACGAGTTCGCAAAAGAACTCCGGAGATCTTCATACCCGTGTACATTGCCTCCTGCACAGGGAATCGTTGTATCGCCTTCTGTGATCGATCCGGTACAATCATAGGAATAATCACTGTAATTGCTGTATTGTCTCATATAGGCCAGTGTTGTGACAATCTTAAATACCGATCCGGGCGCATATGAGCCCCCGGTTGCACGATTCAGCAGGGGACTGTTCTGTTCATCAGTGTTCAAGGTTTCCCAGTTGGCGGAAATTTCATTCGGATCAAAATCAGGTTTTGATACCATGGCGAGTATTTTCCCTGTATCCGCTTCCATGATAACAACTGCTCCCCTGTAATCGCCGAGCGCATCGCTCGCTGCCTGCTGAAGATCTGCATCGAGCGTAGTTACCACCGTATCTCCCTGGTTTTTAGATCCATTGAACTCATTCTGGATCTTTTCTATGAAAAAAGCATTTGATGTAAGCAGTTCAAAATTCTCAACAGACTCCAGCCCTGTTTTCCCAAGTTCGTCATTGCTGTATCCGACCACGTGGGAAAAGAGAGAGCCATATGGATAGTATCTTGTCTCTGTTCCATCATCGGCCACCTGGGTTTCGGCAAGGATATTACCGTTTCTGTCAGTAATGCTGCCGCGCACTACACTTTTTGCGAAAGCATCCTGACGCTGGTTGTAAGGACTGTTCACAAATGTGCCGGCACGCGCAATGGTGAAATAAACGATATAGCCCATCAGCGCAATGAACAGGATTACAAAGAAATATGTGATCCAGGCGAATTCTCTATTTCGAGTGCGTTCTTTGCTTTTTGCGCGTCCTCTGTCTGGGGACTTCTTCGAATTTCGGCCCGCTCTTTGGCGCCTTTCTGGTCTTTCGGGGCGTTGTTCTTCCCAAGCCATCTCTTGACTCCCTTTCTTTTTCTAGTTTTTCTTCTTCATCCTCCCGCAGGATATACAACCCCTGGATGATGCCGAACATGATCATGGTGCTGAGCATTGAGCTTCCTCCGTAACTTACAAACGGAAGTGTCATACCGGTGGAAGGAATGAATTTGGTCACGCCGCCGATCTGGAGAAACACCTGGAAGATATAGCAGGTGCCGAGTCCCAGGGCAACGTATTTATAAAAACGATTGTGAAGTTCCATTGCAATATTAAGAAACATAACATAACAGCTCACACAGATCAGGATGATGCAGAGAGAAAAAATCACTCCCATCTCCTCTGTGATCGCTGAGAAAATAAAGTCTGTTTCCGCTACAGGGATCGTGTCAGGCTGTCCCTGAAAAAGGCCTGTCCCGAACCAGCTGCCTGTTCCGATTGCAAACAGAGACTGTGCGACCTGATATCCGCTGCCGCTGTATGTTCCGATCGGATCCTGCCATGCTTCAACTCTGACCTTGATATGGCTGAACAAATGATAGCCGGCAACTGCAGCCAATGCCCCGGCCCCGAGGCCGGCGGCTGCATAAAGCGGCTGTCTTGTGGCCACATAGAGCATGACCAGATAAACTACGAAAAAGATCAACGCAGCTCCGAGATCTGTTGAAATGACAAGAATGAGGACGTGTGCGGCAGCAACTGCCGTTGTCACAACGACATTCTTAAATTCTCTTGACTTATTGAGACTGGCGGCAACATAGAATACAAAAAGTATTTTTACAAACTCAGAGGGCTGTACATTGATTCCTGCGATTTCGAATCCCAGATTTGCGCCGCCGGACTTTGGCGCAAACAGTGCGACAGCAAGCAGTGCTGCCCCGCCGACAGCCGCATAGACATAGGTCCATTTATCAAGAAAGGTAAGTTTACGGATCAAGACCGGAACAACAAGTCCGAATGTGATTCCCAGAACGACAAAAATCAGCTGGCGGATCGCACTTCCATAGGGGGAAGGATTATCCGCAGACAGACGTGTGATCATGATCATACCTGCGGTGATCAGCATACACATATTATTGACGACCAACCGGGATACATTCGGGTAGATCAGATTATATAAGAGTATGACGGCAAGCAGTACGACGGCAAGCGCCGCATACAAAAACAGAATGCGCATGTCTTCTGTGGCAAGGTACATCGTGCCAAATGCGACAAACTGTATCAGAAAGAGCAGTACATCCTGACGGATCAGTACTCTCTTCTCCTCGTCCTCATAATTCCTGGTAAAAATGGAAAAACAGGAAAAGGTATATACTGCCATAAGGACAATGATCAGGTATTTTGAAAGTTGGATTATAATGTTTGTCATATTATCACCATTTATTTGTTATCTCCGGTATTCCGTTACAGAATACCTTTTCTAAAATGACCTTGTGTAAATTCGGATCTCTGTTCATAAGAAGTGGATCCGGAAGTATCCGTACTTCCCATAAAGGAATTCTGTACCATAGCAAGTACATCGTTTACCTGATCCGGTGTTTCTGTGCTGAATCTGATCCGTAAGAGCTGTGGCCTGAGGCGGCGGATCTCTTCTACATCAGCAGCAAGACAAGTCGGACGGTCATTATAAATTACATTGTAGCAGAAATCACAGTACGCCCGTACAGGAAAACTGCTGGAACAGCGGTCCGTAATGCTGGAAATATCCGATTGTTTTCGGCACTTTCCGGATGTTTTAAAAAGGCACTGGGCAGATACCATGACCGGTGCCCTGCCGTAGATTTCCAATTCGCAGTCACTTAAGCATAGCCGGGACAGTTCGCCGGCATTCAGTTCCAAAGGTGCGGTGAAGTCTGAAATTCCGAGAGCATTCCAGAATTTTTTCGCAAATCGGTTAAACACATATAAATTATGGTCCAGAATTATCTTTTTGTCAAATCCCCGTTCTCTGAGCAGCTGAAACTCCTCGCAATTGCGGATCAGGATACCATCGGTAGTGAAACGGTCCGCTGCATTTAGAAGTCTGTCGGCTAACGCGGTTTCCGTACTGCGCAGGATGTGAGGCATTGCGGCTATGATCTCAACTTTATTTTCTCTGATCAGACTGAGAAAACTGGAAACCTGCCCGTTTCCGTTTTCTCTCATCAGGGCTGTCTGTACATCTGTACCCAGATACATTCGGACCGGAACAAGGTGTTTTTCTGAAATATAGAATGCTGCGGCTTTAAGCTGTTCTGCAGATTCTGCATAGATGGAAAAATGGGGAATCCAGCTTTCTGAACCTGCCTGTTCTGTACTTGTTTCTATACTCCTATTCGAATTTAGGGCAGTATCTGGACAGTTTCTGTGGCTGGAGTCTGCCGGAGAACATCCCGGTTTCCTGAGATATCGGGATAACAACTGCTCTTTTAAACCTTCAAGGGCACTGCGGCGCAGGAAATTAAGCTGCTGGACAGGCACAAAAATATTGTCATCCATTTCAACAGAGAGCTCGTTAAAGTAGAATTTGGAGTTGCCTGTCTTTCTGATCTGTGCGCAAATACGCTCCTGGTCCATTGGACGGTTCTGTGCGGGCTGTACCGGTTCGTCGGTGAAGACCTGAAAAGACGCTCCGCCGGAACATACAAACAGACGGGCAGGACTCCCAACTTTTATTGTAAGACTACCGTCTGCCAGCCTCTGCAGTTTATTTCCGATAATATCGGCGTCTATGCGCTGCAGAAGGGATTCATTTCGAATGCGGTTCAGCAGTAAGCCCTTTGAAAGACGAATCTGTTTCTGAACAAGAAAAGTGAGCACTTCCCCTTTTTTGACCGGTTTTCCCAGTGTGTAGTTACTTTTTCCGCCGGTAATCTCAAGCACGTCGCCAGCATTCAGATTCGTGACTGCCAGAGCATGTACTTCCCGTCCTTTCTGATACTGTACTTTTACTGCAGGAACTCCGGCATGATTCGGCCGATTGAGGGACATCATTTCTCTGCCGTTCCTCATCTGGAAATAACCGGTCGAGGAGCCGCCCCGGTTGTAAAGGTCCATAAGCATCTCACGGTCTTCCGGAAGAATGTGGAAATTCTTTCTTCCACTGTCAAGATACATATCGGTATACTTGCGGTAAAGAGCGGTTACCCCGGCTACATATTCCGGCTTTTTCATGCGCCCTTCAATTTTGAATGAATCAATTCCTGCTTCGATAAGATCCGGTATGATCTCCAAAGTACAGATGTCTTTTGGACTTAAATAATATTTCTTTTTCTCATCAAACGTGTAAGGCAGTCTGCATGGCTGGGCACATTGTCCTCTGTTGCCACTCCGGCCTCCGATCATACTGCTTAAGAGGCATTGCCCGGAATAACAGTAACAGAGAGCTCCGTGCACGAAACACTCAATTTCAAGATCTGTTTCACGGCGGATTTGGCGAATCTCTTCCAGTGACAGTTCTCGTGCAGGTACAACACGTGTAATGCCTTGAGATTCAACGAATTTTGCTCCGAGAGCTCCCGTGATAGTCATCTGCGTGCTGGCGTGTATGTCAAGCCCCGGAAAATATCTGCGGATATATTCAGCGACACCCACGTCCTGCACGATCACAGCGTCCAGCCCGTTTTCATAATAGGGGGCAAGATAGTCGTATAAACAGTCAATCTCCTCCTCTTTGAGCAGGGTATTTACAGTGAGATAAAGTTTTCTGTCATAAAAATGAGCCTCGCGGATCGTCTGTATCAATTCTTCTTCTGCAAAATTTTCCGCATAGGCTCTGGCTCCGAATCTGGCCCCGCCGATATAGACGGCATCAGCTCCTGCTTTCAGAGCGGCCTTAAATGCAGCATAGGAGCCTGCCGGCGAAAGGATTTCTATCTTTCTGTCTGTCATATTGTCGAATTATGTCCTTTTCTCTCTATTAATGAAACAGGCTGTCGATTAGGACAGCCTTTATTAGTTATCTTCTACTTATCTTCTACGGTTTTTCATCTCGGTTTCGAGCTTTACGATCTGCATCTGCAGGTCATTGTTTTCATCTTTGATCTTTGCAAGCTCTTTCTCAGCATTCTCAAGTTTGATCTGTGCGGAAATCAGCTCGTGTTTCAGATCATACATTTCCTTATCCTTCAGTTCAATATCATTCTCAAGAGAATCTCCCTGTTTTTTTGCCTTAAAATAGTCATCCGCAATATTCAGGGCGAGAAGTACATTTCTGGTATCAGCGCTCTGTTTTCTGTATCCCTCACTGTTCGCACATTCTGTTATCTTGTGATTCAGATAGGAGGATACTTTCTGCAGATATTCTTCGCCTTCAAATCCACTGAGAGTATATACCTTTCCCCCGATCAATACTTCTGTAAAATGTTTTGCTGAACTCA
>CAMMSL010000023.1 GCA_946499505.1 uncultured Lachnoclostridium sp. | reverse complement strand
AAATCAGGGATATAGCCATTTTTTCTTTCTTAAACTGTCAAAGACGGGATTATAGTACGTACAGTACAAAAAGTAAAGTGCACTTCCACTTGTCAATAACAGGTATCATCCTATATAATGGTTTCTATGTACAGATCAGAAAGGAGAACATCTATTATGAGTGGTTCAACATTTGGAAAAATATTCCGCATAACAACATGGGGGGAATCCCATGGCCCAGGTATCGGAGTTGTAATAGACGGATGTCCTGCCGGACTTGCGCTTTCCGAGGAGCACATCCAAAAGTTCCTTGACCGCAGAAAACCTGGACAGAGCAAATATACAACAAAGAGAAACGAAGCAGACTCGGTAGAGATACTTTCCGGGGTATTCGAGGGGAAAACTACCGGAACCCCCATCTCTCTTCTTGTGCGTAATCAGGACCAGCGCCCCCGTGATTACGGCAATATAGCCGAGCTGTTCCGCCCTGGACATGCAGATTATCCTTTTACAGAAAAATATGGGATCCGGGATTACAGAGGCGGCGGCCGTTCCTCAGGCAGAGAGACGATCGGACGTGTAGCGGCGGGAGCCATTGCTTCTCTTGTCCTGAACGAACTGGGCATCTCTGTACGCGCATACACAAAAGCCATAGGTCCATTCTCTGTCAACAAAGAGGATTATCATTTTTCCGAAATAGAAGAAAACAGCCTGTACATGCCAAACAATGCTGTAGCAGAACAGGCTGGGGAATATATCAGTTCTCTAATGGCAGAAAAAGACTCCTGCGGCGGTATTATCGAGTGCATAGCCGACCATCTTCCTGTCGGCCTTGGAGAGCCGGTGTTTGACAAGCTTGACGCTCTTCTTGCGCAGGCTGTCATGTCAGTGGGCGCTGTCAAAGGAGTGGAGATCGGCGATGGATTTAAAGCTTCATTGTCAACCGGCAGCCGGAACAATGATCCATTCCGTGCTGAAGATGGGCATATCCGCAAGGAATCCAACCATGCAGGCGGAACGCTCGGCGGCATGAGCGACGGCTCCAGACTGATCCTGAGAGCTGCTGTCAAGCCAACCTCCTCTATCGCCAGGACACAACACACCGTCAATACTTCCGGTGAAAATACGGACATCACAGTGCTCGGACGTCATGATCCAGTGATTGTTCCACGTGCAGTCGTAGTCGTAGAATCAATGACTGCGATCACACTCGTTGACCTGCTTCTTCAGAATATGACAGCCAGAATGGACAATCTGAAAAAAATTTATTGATCAAATTCTTAATCCCTGTCTTTCAGGGATGTTCTATACGCGGAAGCATCCGCCGCCGATGAATTCTCTTAACAGAGAATTCGTCGGTACATATTCACTTCCGATCCCCACAAAATAGTCAAAAAACTTAAGCAGCCGCTTTGCCTCGAGATACTCTTCTGATTCCTTATCCACACCAAACAGCAGCGGCTCCACATACTGTTTAAGGACTGCCAGCTCATAGAGGAGCGATGAATTGAACATAACGTCTGCCTGCTCCTGATACGGGAAAATATTTTCCTCTTCTCCCCGCCGGACGGAAGGCCACATGGATATGGTTCGCATGGCTGAAGAGCCACGGGTACGGGCATCCCGCACGATCCGGCGGATCAGGCGACCGTCTGTGGACGGGATCCGGTTATGCTCATCGATATTAAGCTGGGTCAGGGCGCTGATATAGATCTTAAACTTGCAGTCATCTCTCATCGCTTCTGTCAGCTTTGGATTCAGACAATGGATTCCCTCGATCACGAGAATATCATCCGGTCCCAGTTTCTTCGGTCGATTCTCATATTTCCTTTTACCTGTTTTGAAATCAAACACCGGCAGATACACTTCTTCGCCGCGCAGAAGCATCTCCATATCTGTATTAAACTTTTCAATATCAATTGCTTCCAGACATTCAAAATTATAATTTCCATCTTTATCTCTCGGTGTATGCTCCCTGTCCACAAAGTAATTGTCCACAGCTATGGGGTGAGGCTTGAGCCCGTTGACCCTGAGCTGTATTGAGAGCCTGTGGGAAAACGTCGTCTTGCCCGAGGAAGAAGGTCCTGCGATCAGGACAAACCTTGTATTTTCCTTTTCGGATATCTGCTTTGCAATCTCTCCGATCTGCCGTTCCTGATGGGCCTCCTGCACGAGCACGACTTCACGCATATCATTCTTCGTGATCATATCGTTGAGTGCACCTACCGTCTCTATATCCTGGCAGTCTCCCCACTGTACAGATTCTTTCAGGACATGGAAAAGTTTCGGACTGGGAACGAACTCCGGCACCTCTTCCGGCTTTTCCCGTACAGGCATCTGAAGCACAAATCCCTCGTCATAGAGATGCAGAGAAAAATATTTCAGACATCCCGCATCCGGAACCATATATCCGTAATAATAATCCTCAAATTCATTGATGCTGTATATATTGACCTTCGACACACGCCTGTACTCAAAGAGACGCTCTTTGTCATACATTCCGTGTCTGTGGAAAAGCTCCACCGCATCATCCGTATGCACAGATCTCTTGTCAATCCGTATCCGCTGTTCGATGAGTTCTTTCATACGGTCTGATACTTTTTTGAGAAATTCTTCATCGAGGCCCACACTCCCCTCCACAGTACAGTAATAGCCTTTATCGAGAGAAAAATGAATCCTGACGCGCTCTACTTTATCATGTCCTGCTGCGTCATGGACGGCTTTAACGAGCAGAAAACACATACTTCTCTTGTAAGCCGCATGCCCGATTGCATCCCCGGTCGTCACAAATCGCAGTTCGCAGTCTTTTTCCAGTGTCTTTCTGAGTTCCTGCAGATGGAATCCGCCGGCAAATACGAGCACGATCTGATGCTCATAATGCGGCTGAAAATCTGCCGCGATCTCCTGGTACGTGGTTCCCGCTTTATATTCTCTTGTCTCGCCGTCTATCGTAACTTTACACATACGTGCAGCCATCTGTCTCCTCCTTCCGCTCCCAAAAGAGCCACCCGCTTTTTACTGTTCTCGGAGCAGTCTGTCT
Source organism: uncultured Lachnoclostridium sp. (assembly GCA_946499505.1). Lineage (GTDB taxonomy): Bacteria > Bacillota > Clostridia > Lachnospirales > Lachnospiraceae > Mediterraneibacter. Next base: position 32,283 of record CAMMSL010000023.1, on the reverse strand, counting down.
TTTTAGATCACCTGAAATGGGTGGACGATCGGAGTTGTCACAATTTCCAGTACAGGCAGCTTTTCTTCTAAAAACCGCTTCATATCATCAATAAATATATATTCTGTCCCGTAATGCCCCGCATCAATGACTGAAAGCCCCTGCTCGACAGCATCCAGTCCGTCGTGGTGTCCTATATCTCCCGTAACAAGCACGTCCGCTCCTTTTGCAATAGCGGGAGCAACAGACGATTTACCTGATCCCGGTGATATTGCAAGCCTTGATACTTTCTTATCCATGTCTCCAAACACTTTCAGGCTGCCCAGCTTCAGTCTATGCTTCACATAGACACAGCATTCCTCCAGAGTCATTGTTTTTTCAAGATCTCCGATGCGCCCGATTCCTTCCTCTCTTCCGTCTTCATTCATAGTGACATCCAGCACCTGTGTATTTTTTATCCCCAGGATTTTCTCCGAAAGAGCCGCCATGCCGAGCACATCGTAGTTTGTGTGCATAGCATAATAAGCGATGTCATTCTGGATTAGTTTGACCACTCTTCTGCTGATAAAATCTTCATCTGTTACCCTTTTCAGAGGAGAAAAGATCAGCGGATGATGGGTGATCAGCATATCTGCCCCCGCTTCGATCGCACGGTCAATAACTCCATCTGTTGCGTCAAGCGCCAGATATACGCGGTTTACTTCCTTTTCTGCCCTACCCGCAAGAAGCCCTACATTATCAAAATCAAGTGCCGCACTTCTCGGGTATGTTGCCTCGATAACTTGCATGATTTCTTTACACAGCATAATGTCCCATCCCTTTCTCAGCTATTTTTAGTTCTTTCTCAAGTTCCGTTATCCTTCGCCGCACATCTGTTGAATCTCTATCTTTCAGCGTGTCCAGAATCTGAGCACGGATGCGAATCTCTCTTTGAAGGTATTCCCGGAGCACCGGATTCTTCTCTTCCAACAGAATTTTTCCATACCGTAGTTCTGCCTCATCCCAGCCTTGCACACTGCATTGTCTCCCATCCAGCTCTTCACAATTCATTTCACTTTCAGCTTTGTGCTCGCCCCTGGGCGGTCTTACTTTCATCATAGGATAATATTTCCCGTCCTCTTCCACCATCTCCTCCCCGAGAAAGAAAAAGCCCTCCTCTAAAAGAAAGGCTCTGACTTTTTCTATCTCCGACTGGGGCTGAAGGATACATTCTTTCAAAGAACAGACAATATCCTTTCCCTCTTTTAGAATACGGATTGTCAACGGTCCTCCCATCCCTGCGATTACTGCCGCATCTGCCTCATTTCTTTTCAGTGAGGCAAAACCGTCTGAAATACGGGTCGTAATCTTGTTCTGCAGTCCGTGCGTCCGTATATTTTCCTCTGCTCTCAGGAGAGGTCCGCGGTTTACATCCATAGCAACCGCCGCCGGTATCTTCCCGGTATTAACCAGAAAAATCGGGATATATGCATGATCTGTCCCGATATCTGCTAATCTGTATCCACTCGTCACCAGAGAGGCAACTGCATTTAAACGTTTCGATAATTCCATAGTTTCTCCATCCACAGTTCAGCCGCGCCATTCGGAAATCCGCACTCCGTGCTTCCCGCGGCTATCGCCGCCGATTTCCCGCTCTGCGCGTCCACAGTTCAGCCGCGCCATTCGGAAATCCGCACTCCGTGCTTCCCGCGGCTATCGCCGCCGATTTCCTCATAGAAAGGCGCTCACTCCATGCGTAGCTGTATCCGATTGAATATGCGAGCATATTCCTTTGGATACAGCTACGCATGGCTGAACTGTTAGTCTAAGTAGTCTCTCAGCTTCCTGCTGCGGCTCGGGTGCCTCAGTTTTCTCAGGGCCTTTGCCTCGATCTGACGAATACGTTCTCTTGTAACATCGAACTCTTTGCCCACTTCCTCAAGTGTACGGGCACGTCCGTCGTTCATTCCGAAGCGCAGCCGAAGTACTTTCTGTTCTCTTTCTGTCAGAGTATCCAGCACTTCGTCAAGCTGTTCTTTCAATAAAGTCTGTGCAGCCGCCTCAGCCGGAACCGGTACATTGTCATCCTGGATAAAATCGCCAAGATGGCTGTCCTCTTCCTCGCCGATCGGAGTCTCCAGAGAGACCGGTTCCTGGGAAATCTTAAGGATCTCACGCACTCTGTCCACAGGCATGTCCAGTTCCTTCGCGATCTCCTCCGGGAGCGGTTCTCTTCCCAGCTCCTGAAGCAGCTGTCTGGACACACGGATCAACTTGTTGATCGTCTCCACCATATGCACCGGAATACGGATTGTTCTCGCCTGGTCTGCGATCGCTCTTGTGATTGCCTGACGGATCCACCATGTTGCATAGGTACTGAATTTGTATCCCTTATGATAGTCAAACTTCTCTACCGCTTTGATCAGGCCCAGATTTCCTTCCTGGATCAGATCAAGGAAGAGCATCCCTCTGCCGACATATCTTTTGGCTATACTGACAACAAGGCGGAGATTTGCTTCTGCCAGCTCTTTCTTCGCGTCTTCATCGCCTTCCTCCATTCTCTTTGCAAGCTCGATCTCGCGCTCGGCACTTAAAAGAGGAACTTTGCCGATCTCCTTTAAATACATGCGGACCGGATCTTCGATACTCACACCTTCCGGAACAGACAGATCAATATTTTCCATATCGACCTCTTCTTCATCAGATATCATATCATCGATCTCTATCCCTGCATCGTCATCTGTATCTGAATTGATACGCAGGACATCAATATTATTTGCCTCCAGATAGTCAAATACTTTTTCCATCTGATCGGGCGTCAGTTCCATATCTGTAAAGAAATCGTTGATCTCCTGAACATCCAGTATGCTCTTCTTTTTCTTTCCCAGCGCTACCAGTTCATTCATTCTTTCCAGAAATTTCTGTGTGTTCTCTTCCATGTGTCCATCCTTCCTTTGCCGGCGCACAGGCGCGGGCTATCTTGTTTTATTTTATCCTTAATCAATAGAAATATGCAGTGTCCGTAAGCCTTCCAACTTACGCTTCTCCTCCATCAGTCGCTGAAGTCCCGCCATATCTGCAGGGTCAAGTTCACGGGTTCGTTCATCGATGCTGTGGCTTTTCACCCGGAGGATAATTTCCTTTAAAGCCTGTTCCTCTTCTTCTTTTGTCTCCAGCTGCCTGATCTTCGTATTAAACAGCGATGCAGCCTCCCGGTGATCCGCTTCTTCAGTAAAGTGATTCAGGATCCCGGCAGGATTCAGTCCTCCATTATCGTACTGTTCATAAAGCAGTTCTGCCACTTTCCGATAAATCCCCGGGGCGAAATCATCCGGATGAATGTAACTGCTGATCTTCCCGAACAGCTTTTCATCCTCTATCATCCATGTAAGAAGTGCTTTCTGGGATGTCAGGATTCCGTCCTCACGATGTTTTTCTTTTGTGCCTCCCTCTGCCCGTTTTGGTCTGGATGCAGGTCTGGCCATTCCCGCATTGACAGCAGTCTTCGCTACAAGTTTTTCAAGACTTTCTCTGCTTACTTTATAGGCAGACGCGACAGCCTCAATATAGTTATTGCGCTCCAATTCATCTTCAAAAGTCAGCAGCCGCCTCGCTGTCTCCTTGAAGAACTCTGTCTTGCCCTCGGGTGAAGCCATATCATACTCTTTTTCCAGCATCTCCAGGCTGAACATAAAGCCGTTTCTTGCTTTCTGTATCCGTTTCTCGTATTCCTCTGCGCCCAGATTTTTTATGAATTCGTCCGGGTCTTTGTAAGGATCCATACGCACGACCTTTGCAGAGATCCCGGCTTCCCGTAAAATGGGGACTGCACGAAGCGCAGCCCGGGTGCCGGCGTCGTCGCTGTCATATGTAAGATATACTTCTTTGACATATCTCTTGATCAGGGAAGCATGTCCGGGTGTAAGGGCTGTTCCAAGAGAGGCCACGGCATTGGTAAAACCGGCCTGATGCAGTGAGATCACATCCATGTATCCTTCACATAAAAGGAAATACGGCTTCCGCGATGTTCTTGCTCTGTTCAGGCCGTAAAGATTCCTGCTCTTGTCAAACACCGGTGTCTCCGGAGAATTCAAATACTTAGGCTTCGCATCCCCCATAACACGTCCTCCGAAACCGATCACCCGGCTGTTCACATCCATGATCGGAAAAATAACCCTGTTCCAGAATTTGTCATAAACACCTTTTTTTTCATCTGTGTTGATCAGTCCGGCCTGGCGGATCAGTTCCTCACTGTACCCTTCTCCCCGCAGATAGTTATACAGATCGTCACTAAATACATTTGAATACCCGAGGCCAAAAGTCTTGATCGTATCATCAGAGAGTCCTCTGTCTTTCAAATAGCCCAGAGCTTTCCTGCCCCGGTCGGATTTCAGCTGTACATAATAATATTTCGCGGCTTTTTTATTCACCTCCAGGATTGATGCCTTAAGGTCTGCTTTTTCCTTTGCCTCTTTTGAATATTCCATCTCCGGGAGTTCAATTCCGGCCCGGTCCGCCAAAAATTTCACTGCTTCCACAAAAGAGAAATTCTCATACTCCATCAGAAAAGTATAGACATTTCCTCCCGCGCCGCATCCGAAGCAGTAGTACATCTGCTTCTGTCTGCTGACAGAAAAGGAGGGAGATTTCTCATTATGAAAAGGGCAGAGTCCAAAATATGAACTGCCCTTTTTCTGAAGCCGGACATAGCCGGATATCACATCTACTATATCATTTCTTGTCCTTATCTCTTCGATCAGCTCGTCTGGATAGTACATGTTCCGCCTCCATAAAGAATACCCTATAATATATATTCGACAAAAGTTTTTGGTTTCCTTTATTTTTTTAAATTTTCCATGATTCCGGAACAAAATAATCCTGAAATTTCTTTACCGCATAGGAATCCGTCATTCCTGCGATATGGTCACATACGACCTGTTCACGGCTGGTATCCGTGTGTTCCAGCATATTTCTGAACTGCTGCGGGAGCGCCTCCGGACGCTTCATATAATAATCAAAGAGCTGTTCGATCATATGTACCGCTTTATCTTCCTCCCCCTTTGCTTTAGGATTAAGGTAGACATTCTCAAACATGAACTTTCTGAGATCCGTCATGGCCTTTTCCACCGCAGGGGACATACAGATTTCCGGGCGGTCCATACTGTTGATGATCACATCGTGGATCAGTTTATTGAGTCTTTCCTTACAGGAATTTCCAAGCACATTACGGATATCGGCGGGAATATCCTCTTCTGTCAGTATCCCTCCCCGGATCGCATCATCCATATCATGATAGATATATGCCAGTTTGTCCGAAATCCTCATGACCTGCCCCTCAAGAGTATGGGGATGCCCTGCCGTCTGATGATTGAGGATTCCGTCTCTTACTTCCCAGGTAAGATTCAGTCCTTTTCCTTCTTTTTCAATACAATCGACAACCCGCAGGCTCTGCTTATTGTGTGAGAAATGATAGACCGTGTTCAGAGCTCTCTCACCCGCATGACCAAACGGAGTATGTCCCAGATCATGACCGAGAGCAATTGCCTCCACCAGATCTTCATTCAGGCGCAGAGCCTTTGCGATTGTCCTTGCATTCTGCGAAACTTCCAGCGTATGTGTCAGTCTGGTCCTGTAATGGTCCCCGCTGGGCAGGAGAAACACCTGTGTCTTTTGTTTCAGTCTTCGGAAAGCCTTACAGTGCAGAATCCGGTCCCGGTCTCTCTGGAATACAGGACGTATATCACACTGAGGCTCCTCCCGTACCCTCCCCTTTGTATCACGGCTCAGTGTCGCATAACGGCTTAAGTTTTTGGTTTCCCTTTCTTCAAGCTGCTCCCTGATCGTCATGGTATCATTCCTCTCTCAGACGCTGTTCAATTGCATCTACTACTGTTTTGAGCACTTTCACACGTGCATAATACTTGCTGTTGCCTTCTACGACGACCCACGGTGCATAATCGGTAGATGTACGCATCAGCATCTCATTGACTGCATCTTCGTACTGATCCCATTTCTCGCGGTTTCTCCAGTCTTCATCCGTGATCTTCCACTGTTTCTCCGGATTTTCCTGGCGCTCTCTGAATCTCCGTTCCTGCTCATCTTTGTCGATATGCATCCAGAATTTGATCACAATGGCTCCTGCATCATACAGGTCTTTCTCCATATCATTGATTTCCTTATAGGCTCGTTTCCATTCCTCTGTCGTACAGAACCCCTCAATGCGTTCTACCATCACACGTCCATACCATGTTCTGTCGAAGATTGCCACATGGCCATCCTTCGGCATTGCCCTCCAGAATCTCCAGAGATAATGATGAGCTTTCTCGATATCATTCGGCGAAGCCGTCGGGTTTACCACATAACCTCTGGGATCCATTTTTTGCGTAAGCCTCTTGATCGCCCCGCCTTTTCCGCCGGCATCCCAGCCCTCGAACCCGAGAACGACCGGAATTCTTCTGCGGTACAGCTCTCCATGGAGCTTCTCCAGTTTCTTCTGGAGTTTGTCCAGCTTTTCCTTATATTCTTCTCTCGTATAACTCAAAGTCAAATCCGCCTTGGACAGGATCGACACCTGGAGCTCCTTCATTTCGGCATCTGTCTCGCGCGCGATTTCTTCTATATCATTTTCACAGCCATTTTTGCCTGTTCCTGCTGACTGTATCCCTTCTTCTGCCTTTGCCTGCTCCGCCTTCGCCGCCGCTTTTTCGGTATTCTGGCGCTGTACTTTCTCGATCTGATCCGCCATAGCCTTGATCACTGTAGTATAAATCTTAAGAGTCGCGAATCTGCGGTCCATAGCCTCAATGATCGTCCACGGTGCATAATCCGTATCTGTTTTAAAGAGCATATCCTCCATCATCGCAGCATATTCATCATAATGTGCATTGCGTTCCCTGTCCCCCTGGCTGACACGCCACGCAGTCTCTTTATTTTTTGCAAGTTTGTCAAAACGCTTTTTCTGCTCCTTTTTATCAATATCCAGGAACAGCTTAATGATCAGATTTCCATCTTCCGCAAGCTGCTGTTCAAACGAATTGATGGAATGGAACGCTGCCGGAAGATCTTTATTTTTCGTACGTTTCTCAAAGCGGTCTATGAGCACCCGTCTATACCAGCTCCCGTCATAAATGGCAATCCTTCCCCTGGCCGGTGTCTTTGTCCAGAATCTCCACATAAAAGGATGCATCCGCTCCTCTTCGGTCTCATTTTTGATCGGATGAACCTCAAATCCTCTCGGATCCATACTCTGGATCAGATGTCCGATCTGCAGCCCCTTTCCAGCCGCTCCAAATCCCTCGAATACGATCAGAACTGGGATTCCCAAAGCTTTGCACTCTCTCTGAAGTCTTCCGATCCTTACTTCGAGCTGCGGCATTTTCTCCTTATATTCTTCTTTTGAGATTTTTTTCGTCAGATCCACTTTTTCTAACATAACACTTCCTCCATCACTCTTATTCTGATATTATTGACGACTTCCTCTAAATTATTGTAATTATATCATATAATCAATAAAAAGAAAAAAAATTTACAGTGGATTCAAGTCCTCTTTCGCCATGTATGTAAGCTCCATCTGGTAAACTGTTGTATCATCTGCAAGTGCAACGTATTGTTGCGCTCATTTTTAGCATACTCCTGTCTTTCATAATATAAATGATGTTAGAATAATAAAAAGAAAATCTTATATGGGGATCTAGATGAAAGAATATAAAAAAAATACAAATACGATCGGTGAAAACATACGAAATCTACGAGTGCAGAAAGAAATGAAGCAGACAACTCTTGCTCTGGAACTGAATATCGGAAGACAGTCTGTCTCTGCATATGAACGTGGTGTTACTCTGCCCGATATCTATTTGCTCATCAGGATTGCCGATTTTTTTGATGTAACTTTAGATGAACTTACCGGGAGAAGCAGTAAGTCTCCCCATAAGGTCAGACGCTAAAAAAGGATGTTCCGCAGCCATAACTGCCGCAGGACATCCTTTTTGGTAATATATAAACTATTTATTCTTCGTCCAGTGATGCACCGTATCCGTTCCAGGACTCACAAGATCCATCTGTGTATTATCTTCATTCAGAGTATATTCATATTCAAGAGAGCCGCCTGATACCACGATCCTGAGAAGAAGAGTACCATTTTCATCCTGAACAACACTGAAGGTACCTTCTGTCTTACCGCTTTCTCCTTTGATCTCCATACTTTTGTCTTCGTCAAACTTGTATGTGTTACCGCTCTCATCCGACCACTCTCCCAATATTCCCTCAGCGCGTTCATCTGTCATTTCAAGGAATTCGAGATTAGCCGGCAGAAAATATAAATCCTCACCACCGTCCAGAGAGGTCAGTTCAATTCCATACCCCGTCTCATCAGTTGAGATTGCATAGAGCATTTCGTCATCACCGATCCTCATCAGTAATGTTATATTATTTTCATCATCGAATCCGCACTCGAAAGTAAGATCCTCATCATTCTTCTTCCCTGTGCCATCTGATTTCAATTCGTATATATCATTGTTTCCCTGAACAGCCCAAGTGTTTGAAATAGCCTTCGTCACAGCCTCGCTTGGCGCACTAAGCTGGCCACCCAGTGTGTCCTCCATCTCGGATGTATAGCTGTCCACTTTCTCTGTAGTAGACTTACCCGCTTTTTTCTCTTCTGTACACCCGGTCAGTCCCGTTGATCCGACTATCAATGCAAAGGTCAATATTAGTATTTTTTTCTTCATGGTCATCCGCTCCTGCATTTTTAGTAAAGAAAAAGCCTTGATGATAACTCAAGACTTTTTCCCTAATGCGGAAGATGGGACTTGAACCCACACGACACGAATGTCACAAGATCCTTAGTCTTGCTCGTCTGCCAGTTCCGACACTTCCGCAAAAAGGCCCTATTTATAAGGGTTTCCAATCATCTTCGCAAGACTTTTTTAAGTCTATCGCGCAAGACTCTTTTTTGTTACATCACTATATTACCCTCAGATCACCGACCTGTCAATCATAAATTTTATCATCCATTGTGCGTAAACATCAACGAAAAACAACTGTATTCTTCTTCCTCATTTTCATCCGGTAAGGATGAAATCTTATCCTTAACCTGTGCAATCCTCTGCTCAATATATTTGTATGCCGCACCTGTAGTATTAAACTCTGTGGTCACGCTTGTCATAATGTCAATGTCATTGGAGATTGCTTCTAAAATATCCAGTACCGTCAAGAGTAACTTCCTCTGGTCGGTTTCCTTGTTGTATTCCGCCGTTGCTGTCAGCCCGTTCTCTGTCAGGAATTGAGTGTATTGTTCATCCGGGAAATACTTTTGGTTAGACAGTTCCATTTTTAATCGGTCTAATATCTGCATTGTATGCCCCCCTTTCGTAACAAAAGGACTACGGTGTTTGCCGTAATCCCTTTATGTGTTTTATTGATCTATTTTATCAATATATACGCCCGGTATTGTAATCGTACCGCCCATAGTAGACTCATAACTTATTGTACCTACAGACGTTCCATATATAGTAATATAATCGTCCTCCAAAACTCTTGATGATACAATATCACTGCTATACTGTCCAAACAGAATAGTATCATAATTGTCGTCTACAGCAAGTCGAATCTGGACATCATCTCCACTGCCCTCAATTACTTGAACAACCTTACCGTAAAATTTTACTTTTTTTCCATAATAATCGTCTGGAGTACGTGCAAGTTGGTCATATGTAATTCCTGTTTCATAACCTTTTGCTTCTTCTGCGGCTTTGGCTGCATTTGCTTCATCAATCTTAGCCTGACTTGCAGATGCTAACTCCTGTGCTTCTTTGTCCTCTTCACTGCCATTATACTGCTCATGCAAAGTATCCGCTAAACTTATTACCGTTTCCCAATCTCCATCTTCATATGCATTCTTAATATCAACTAACTGTTTAGCCGCACCATTTTCAAGTTCATCATTTTTGCTTGTCAATTCATCATTGGCCTGTGATAATTCTGCATTATCATCTGTAAGAGAAGCAATTTGCTCGTTTGCCGCTTCTAATTCCTGTGAAACTTCATCATACTGTTTTTGAAGTGAAGTCACCTGTACGCTTTTACTAATTGCCACAATTAACGCAATTATTAACACTACACCGCCAATGACTTCTCCTATCATACGTTTACCAAGATTTCGTTTTATCTTCTTTACAGGTTCATGATTTATTGGCGAGTCAGTTTCTTGTACATCTGGACTTTCTTCATTTTTCTCCGCATGAGCATCAAAGTCGATATTTTTATTTTCATCTGACTCTACATTTTCCTCAGTAGTCGCTTTTTCAATAATGTCATGGTTTTCAATATCTTCATTATCTGATGTCTTATCACTTTCAGGATTTTCAATAGTTTCTTCATTCCCTGTAAAATGATACCCACACGTCAAACAATAATCAAATTTGTCTTCACACAAATTGTTACATTTTGGACACTTTTTCATAGACTTTTTCCTCCCTCGTACTCTCTGATTCTCCTCAAAATTCCTCGAAACACCACATCTCTCAATAGATACATTTTATCACGACTCACAGGATAATCACACATAAAATCTGGATTTTCCTCAAAAAACTTTTCCTGTTCTTCATCCGTGAGATGAATGGTGTATTCTTCATAGAAGTCCAGATCATCACCTGTTATGAATTTCCAAAACCGCTCTTCTCGTTCTTCGTCCATATCTTTATAATCACCCAGTATAATAATCCTCCAAACATATATGCGACAATATCCCACGGATCACTTGTAGTATTTCTATACAAGGGTGTAATATATTCCCAAAATACACCACTCAGAAAAAGTATTCCTTCAATTTGATACAGTTTTATAATTGAACCCTTATATAACTCGACAAAAATACAACAATAGGCGGTAAAAGTAATACCGCCTATCATGTCATTAAAGTAACAAGTCATAAACCACCGAATAGCATCATTGGCAATACTCATCTTTACATTTTGATTGATTGCATATATGACTAATGTTATGAGTATCAATATTATGTTTTTACGAACCATATCAGCCAATCACTGAAAAAATGAAGAGAGCAACTAAAATTGCACCAACCATTCCCCAAAAACCCATACCGCCGCCGTTATTATTATTGTTATTCGCCATTTCCTTCTTCCTCCATCATTTGCTCATACGCATCATAATAATAATCTATAGCATCTGACATTGCATCAGAAAATTCTTCATCATTTATTTTGCCATCTCCATTATGATCATTTGCCTTGTAAAAAGGGTCTGTATCACTGTAACTATATCCATCTCCGGCGGAATCCTCCGTATCACTTGAATAATCATCCGAATATGAATCATAGTCATTTTCGTATGTATCATAGTTATCAGTTGATCCATAGTCATAGTCATCCTCATATCCCGATGAATAATCATTGCTTGTAGACGTGGACTCATATTCATTATTCGAATCATAAGTATCTGTATCCTCACAACCGCACAATGTTACGCCTATTAGCAATGATACACTCACGCCAGATAGTACTTTGAGAAATTTTCTCTTCATTGATAATATCCCCCTGTTAAATTTAGATAATTCAATTATAGTATTCTGCACATCTAAATTCAACAATAATTTTCTGTTTTAGTGTATATATTTTCACCTATGCAGATATTCTTTTTGATACAGTAACATCACCATATGTGAAAGAGGGTGATACTAATGGTGAATTTTGGAGATAAAGTAAAGGAATTAAGACATGAAAAAAGGCTTACCCAACAGCAACTCGCTGAATTACTTGGTGTTGCCGTTAGTGCAATCTCTTCTTACGAATCTGGTAGCAGGTATCCATCCTATGAAGTACTGATTAGTCTCTCCCGGATCTTTCATGTATCAACAGATTATTTGCTCGGTATTACGGAAACACGCAATATAGATGTTACTGGATTAAGCAATGATGAGATTAGTGCTGTTATGCAGATTGTTAATATGTTAAGAGATAAATGAGGTGTCCTGTCCGGATATCTCATTTTTTGTCTGTGCGGATTTTTTGAGTCACATTTTCGCCCCATTTCAAAAGAGGGGTAACGGCATATAATATTGCACAAAATTCGCACCATAATTTTGTTATATATGCCGATAAATCCATCTCCGGCAGCATTGTATATCCTGCACAACACTTATACCACCTCATGAAATTTTGCTTTCATCCGATTATTTACCCCCAAAAAGCCCCAAAAACACGCCATTTTGAGTCAAAATCGTTCGTAAGATTAAGAGTCTTGCGAATTTTGAGCAACATTTTAGTGACATTTGCACATTCTCCAAAACTGCAAATACCCCTGCATGGCAGATTTCGTCTTATACCTGCATTTTACTTTATCACGGTAAAGTATCCAGCCACCAAACATACCATAATAGTGTAGTATTAGGGTACATTTGGCTTTATACTGGATATCATATAATTGTGTGCACAATTTAATAGAATGGCGAAAATTTAACTGCAATACTTTACTACACTAAAGTATTATGTTCTACTATATATAGTACATTTATTCTTTTACGCAACACTATATATAGTTTCCATCATTCACCCTTATTTTCAGCACCTCCGCCGGTGCTTTTCTCAATCCTCAATCGTTCCTTCTCCGCATCTACATCACTAATCACATCACTCTTCTCCATGATACTCTCCGTTGAAATCGCTCCAAGTTCTTTCAACGCTTTCAGATTAGCAATCATATCACTTGATGCAATCGGAGCCGACACGTTATAGATCACAGATACATCCGTTGTCACCGCAATACCTTGCATTGCCAGTATCTTCTGAAATTTCTCAAACCTCTTAGCAAATCCAATATTCAGCCACTTCTTTGTTTCATCCGCATTAAGGTTTGCCATCATCATGAGTATTTCCATTGAAATTTCTGATATGTTCGCAATCGAGGTACTGCTGCCCAGTACACTCGGTATACAGGCAATATCATTTAGCATCTGCTTGAGATTATCCAGATACAGTTTTATGGTATTGTAATCCATTGTCGCAGACGCATATTTAAAATCACCGTTATCCAAATTAAGCACATATCCCATAGCATCCGCAGGGATACTGGATTCAATCCTCTGACCGATAGCAATAGGCATGACACTCATGCTATTGGTATAGATAGCATCACCGAGTTTACTCATCATATCCTCTAAATCATCCATGATCGGTTTAATGTCCGTCAGTAAACTCACACCAAAATTATAATCCTCATCCGAGAAATTATGGTAATGTATCGGAAGTCCAACGCTTGTATCGGTTGAGACAAGATACAGATCGCCGCCTTCATTACTCCAATGATCCACGTACTCAGGATAATATACATTATAATAACTGATATTCGTATATGCGTCAGTCCAGTACTCAATAAATGCAATGTAATTACCGCAATCATCATAAACAGGATAACAACACGAACTGTCAAGCACCTTGCTCTTAATCATACCCTCATCAAAGTACACAACCTCATAAGCATCCCCAAACTTATTGACACGATCAATCACCTCATAATCCACAGTATCATAATGAGCCATCTTATAAATCTCATTAAATGTCTTGACCGTATCTGCATCAGATGAAGATAACTGTGTTGGTCTGCCAAGTAAGTATGTATTATGGAATCTGATAACTGTCTTTGCGTAGTTCAGTATCGTTTTCCTTACAATAAACTCTTTTCCCTTATAGTGGCTGTCCTCACGTTGTAACACCTTATGCCGTCCAGCCAGATAATTTCTATTTGAAATCACACTGGCGATCCTTGCGACATGATTGCCCTGATTCACCTCTTCGGTAAACCATAGCGGATCACCACTGTATTGTTTCAATATATATTCTTCTGTCTTATTCATTCCGCACCTTCCTTCCTAAAATGGATACCACAGATTTTGTTTATATCCCTGTATGCACAGCCATAGCGCACTAATTAAATCATCATGGCTGCCTGACACTGCATTGAAGCCACCCTTATCATCCGCAACAAAAGTTTTCATTTCCTCTAAAAGATTATTACTGTTTATATCTACAAGCCCCTTGTCAAACCATTCCCGTGCATCATTAACAGCAATACTCTTAGTTTTGTTATTGGTGTCAAATCCCACATTCCAGATCACACGCTTAAACTCGTCATAGGTCTTATACTTGGTCATATTCATATAGTGCTTCTCATATCGTAGACGTTCGATGACACTGTGACCGCCAGACGCTTTCTCAACTGTGAGCAATGCTTTGTTATACCAACGGCCCATTGCGTCAACAATATCCGCAAACAGATACGGTTTGATGGAGTTATTACGAAACTCGGCTACTTGGTGACCGTCCTTGTCCATGATAAACATAGTAGAGTAGTCATGCTTGCCGCCGAGTCCTTCCGACACATCGACTCCAATATAATATTTCATTCCGTGTTGTGGGATTTTCCAGATTAATAATGATTTGCCTAGATATGTTTGCAGGATTGCAGGTATTCCCACAATCTGATTTTTGGTCAAAGGCTTAATTTTTTTCGTAACAAGTGCCTGTTGTAACTTCGATACCCGCATACTGTCGAATACACTTGTGCCAGTAGCAAGAAAACTTTCCTCAGGTGTTGCAGGGAACTCCACACGAAACGCCTCCGGCGATGATGTTGATATTTTCTGTCGCCGCCAGATTGCCTGATCCGGTGTCATTCCTAACTTGGCAAGACGCTTTTCCTCATCGTCATAATCATCTTCCGTGAGCATCTTCCCATTATTTTGAGCCTTGTACAACTTCACTGCTTGCTTATACTGGCTCTCAAACAGAGTCCGTCCATTGATAAAATTGAAAAAGAATGGTTTAAAAGCACTCTCACCATTCTTTGCTTCCATATATATTTTTGAAAATCGATTGAATCCATTAGATGTTGACTCCACAATAACTGTAGATGAAGATGATACCGCCTGCATCATTGATTGCAGTGCTTTATCCTGATCTTTCCAAAAGGCAAACTCAGAAGCGTGTAAGATACCTGTGACCGTATTACCACGGAGCAATTCTTTGTTGCCTGCTGTCTGGCATACGATAGATGAGCCATTAGCAAAAGTAAGTGCCTGTCTGTTGTTAGCCAACAAATCAGGACGTATCCACTCCGGCAATGAATAAAACATCTGCTTCAACTTATCAAATACCGCATTGGTACTTGCCTGAGAGTGTGATATTAATACATTGGTCGAGTGTTCCTTAACTATACATTCTCTGATTGCCAACGCAGCACAGCACACACTTACTCCCAGTTGTCGGCTCTTAGAGATGATATTGAGATGATCCAGCCCCTCAATCAATTCCCGTTGCTCATGTGTCAATACAAACGGCACAATATTACCGTTCTTATCGGCAATCTTGATAAAGTTCTGAATAAAGTCACATTTGTTTTCATCCGCAAACAGCCATTCCAGTTTTTTCATATTTTGTTTACTGATTGCCATAACATCATTCCCTGACCTTTTTCAATTTCGGGATGTTTACCTTGTTGAGAAATTCATCAATTTCATCTGTGGACTCATCAAAGAAATCTGACTCATGGAATTGCTCAACCCATTTTGCCGCATTAACATCTCCCTGCAATGCCTTGTCCAACATCTTCCGGTAAATCCGCATTGTGTTGTAGGTTTTCATGTGCTTCATATATATCTGGATTGCTCTCTGAGTATCCTCTCGAGTCAGCCAGTTTTCCTTGGCAAATTCCTCGGTCTTATATCCGCCGCTCCGAGACTTAAACTGTTGGTCACAGGTACACAATTCCTCCCATGTGCATCTGTCCTCTGGATCAGTCAGATACCACTCTACATATTTCGCAATGTAATTCGGTGCAACTTCCTGCATCTTCTGGATTATCGTCTTATAATCTTTCGTAATAGTTGCCATTAGTCCTCACCTTCTTTTTTCTGCATCCGTTCCACGTATCTGTGTGCTTTCAGTTCATCTAATTTATGTCGCTCCTCGTCCAGATACCAGAGAGTAAACTTTACCTTATCCACGTCAAAATAATCATCCTCTAACATCTCTGCAATTCTCTGCTTGATACCAAGATAATTTTTATAGAGGAATTCATCCTCAAGTCCTGCAAACCTTGCTGTCTCCGTTGTTCTATTTGTTCTGTTTATCATAGTAAAAATCCTCACTTTCTTCTATATAATATACATTTCACTCCCGAAAATTTTCGGTGGTGACTTCAAATAATATTAAGTCACCACCATTGCATCCCAATAGACGTTTAACGTCCAATGGATTTCGTACATCTCATATACATTGCATCTTACAGTTGATCCAAATAATATAACAACTCTTCATCTGACCAATCGTCCACCGGCAACGGATCACCCCATACCTCCTGAGTTTTATCCTTCGCCGGAATAGGTTTATACTCTTCCAGGAAATCAAGATCCCGAAGTTGCTCTTTTAATCCATCAAGATATTTTTGCTCACTCTCTGAAATTTTTCCAACCCGTTTGCATTCTTCTTCTTTCTCCGAAATCAGTTCATTCAGTTGTTTGTTTTTATTGTCCACGTATCGATATACCTCACGGATTGTGTCCTCATCATATTTATATTCTCTACCGTCAGTGTGCCAATTGAGCAGAGCATTATATTTTGCTCCCAGACTACGGTTTCGATCTGCTTGCTCTTTGTTCTTTCGTGGTATTACGACCTGATGGATATATCCTTGACTTTCTGAGTTCTCACCGAAATTAATGCATATATCTTTGTCCTTATATCGGCTGTAGGTATTCTTGATTTGCTTTAGTTTACCATCGACTACTAATTTGTCATTTGTCCTATATATGTAAATTATTTGCATGTCGGATAACTCATCATTGTATCTCTTAGCAGTACGCAACGATGTATGCGCCTGCGCCGCTATAAAATCAATCGTCATGTGACCAATCTTTCCGGCACCATATTCAAAGGATGCTGAATTGTCAAAGGTGCTAATCAATGCAATAAAATATCTCATTAGAGACACACGCTTGTTACAATATGTAATCTGTTCACAGTTAAGTATCTTCCTGACTTCCCTTTCCTCAATCATGACAAAGTATTGTTTCTTTGTGTCAAGATATAATTTTTCAACATCGAATATCAATCCATATTTACCTGCATCCTCCAACGTTATCATCTCACGGGCCTGAAGTTCGCTTATGCCCTTGTTTATCATCGAGAGATATCCGGCTGCGATGTTGCCTGTAAGGTTATAACACAATTGCTCCGAGGATACATACATCTTGGTAGTAGATTTGCCGACCAATGCAATCGAATCACTCATTGCGTGTCGCAATGCAACATACGCCAGTAAAGCGTTATCACTCATGTCACTTGTCACTGTTTCTTTGTTCAAAAATAATGTCATACTTTTTATCGCTCCGTTTCATTTTTAGTTGAGTAGTTTTCCAGAGTGCCAAAAGTACCCGTTTTTTGATGACATTTGACATAAATTTTGAGTCAAATCTATGCGTTTTTCGACCACTTTTGTCACTCATATAAGTAACAGATAATTGAATCAGTAAAAGATTAAATTATTTGGACTCCCACATTTACAAAATCCTGACGGATTTTGTTCGTTCAACGAGTCCAACAATCATATTCTTTTTTTAGGTTTAATTTTCTTTTGTTGATAAACTCTCCATAATTCCATCTTCGTATTTGAATAGGAAGAGTGTCCTCTTACCTTCAAAATCTGTCTTATCCGGTTTGATATCTACGATAGTAAATCCTTCTTTTAACAACTTCCTTGCTTTCTTTGCTGTAAATACTGTAATAACTTCTTTTTTCATAATTCATTTCCTTTCTGTAAAATGATTTTGTGTAATGTGAACTTGCCCTACTTATATATTCTTCATTCCTATCGGTAGAATTAAATAAAAGGTGCTAACGCACCAAACCCTTTCGGGTTAGCCAGTAAAGAGAAAATTATTCTTTGCCTTCGTCCGTCTGGTGTACGAAGCATATTTATCAGATGGGTATCAAAACGAGCCTACCTGTTTTCCAGTACTAACCATTCTGGTTAATACTCAGTACTAGACAATTTGGCTACTACTGGCTTGATAAGTAGCAAAAACCGAATAATTCGGTAATTGCTAAATACTGTCTTGCAGAATTCTTCAAAACGGTCGAAACCGCTTTTGGCAAATTTATCAAAACCTATTTTCAATGTCCGTCTCGTGGACATTTACATTATTCTTCATTTGATTTGTATTTTCTTGGATCAGGTCAGCCCCAATCTAGGGCTAACCTCTAACCATTCACCGGCACCCTCAATATGAGGGTAGCGGCTATAAATTAATCATCATGCACAGTTCATCCTCAATTCCATCATCGGCCCTGAACACAAAAACTGATTTTATCTTGTTACGCTTGTCTGGACGTACCTGCACGATTTGATATCCTTTGTCCAGTAGTGCGTTTGCGATCCGTCCGCTATAAATTATTATTCTATTTTTTAACTCGCTGTCGTAGTGCATCCAAATCGATCCTCTCTGAAAATTTGATTTGATTTTTCCTTGTGATGGCATAGCAGTACGGATCATCGCAGATATCATAGATACTCTGTGGATTACCTTTTATATCCACTGTGATATCCTTGTAGAAATCCTTTGTGTAAAACTTGTTGGTTGGTAACTCTATCCAACATGGCGTATCCCATAACAGCAAATCATTGATTCCATCAATGTCAATATCTGTATGTAAGTGATGATCCTTCACATATATTTTCTCTTTTACTCCATATTTTTTTGCGATCTTGATAAACTCGTATTCTGTGTGACGTTTCTGACACTCATAAAATTCTGGCAAATCCAACTCATCCACAAGCCATCTGTAATTCTGTCGTTGAAAGCCGTGAAAGAAACTGTAAAAACTGCTGTCGATGCACAATAACAACATCATTAATTCATCCGGCAAATTGTCCTTCGGGAGATCGTAAAGACTCCATAATAACAATGCCGTGGATAAGTTGTATTTTTTTGTATAGGAGTTTCTGTTGATCCCGTAGATATGATTTAGATTAATTGCTTCATTATTATATGTATCGTCTGAATTAAACATACACAAATGATTGTCAAAACATTTTCCGTTGACTCTTGCAAAATCAACGCCAATTGCTTCATGTGTGGCGTTGTCGGCTACTCCATGCCAGTCAATGGATATTTCTGAATTGTGCTTTGCATTAAATAACATGACTTCTTGAATGTTCCAGTTCATTTGTGCTTTCAGGATTGCACAACCGAAAAGTGAATCAATATCATCCGTGAGTATGAGTCCATATTTGTTTTCTGTGTCTTGGTACCATTGAGGTATTCTTTGCTTTAATTCGTCCTTCAATCTTTCTACCATCAAGATGAGACAATGCATCATCCCATTGGTAGAAAAGTGAAGTGAAAACTGCATTATGATTCATGCATCGTCTCACCCAGCCTTTCTATCGTTATTTGATTATTGCGTTTATTTATTGTGGCTATCGTTTATCCCACATTTATATATTCTTTTTTGGAAATTAAATTGATAAAAAATGAAATGTCTTATACTTTTGAATTTTTGAGATTATTCTGATTCTTGTTCTTGATTGTTTGATTTATTCTTCTTTAATGGCTTACCTATGCCGTAGATGCAATTTATCATTGCATTGTAGACCTCCGGCGATGGTTGTCTATCGTTATGTTCAATCATGCCGATAAATCGAGTTGATACGCCGCACCACTCAGCCATTTGTCGCTGTGTGATTTTATGGGTAATTCGCAAAAACTGTAATTTTTCACCTGATAACATCCAATCACCTTCCTATTATAGAGGGGTGCTGATATTCAACACCCCTATGTATCTGACTGAGATTTAATCTTCGTCCTGTGTCGGGAGAGTCTTTTTGCAAAGCACAACGCCATCATCACGGACGAGAGCCATTGCGTAAAACTCGGAGCAATAGATATTTGTCAGTCTCTTGGATGCATCTCTTTCCGTCTCAACGAACGGGGCCTCTTTCGGAATCCAACCGATACTATCATTCTTGATAAACATAAGATACGGCTCGGAAGTCGCACTATCGTAGAGTCTATCAGAGAGAACAACATCAATTCCTAAAAATTGACCAATCACGCCATTCTTTGTAATTCCGTTTTCAGAACCGGCTGCTACGGTCGTTCTCTCTCTGCTTGTGAAGAGATCCATCGAATATAAATCATCTGCAAATGCAGAGTGCATCACAATGGCGCCACGAGAGAAATCCTCCGCATCACGCTCATCGCCATAAATAGAAAGCGCACTGAGGATTTCAGTCTGTGTGATAGCATCCTTAGTTGCAAGTGCCTGTTTAAGCGGTGTGCCATATGCAGCGTTGATTGCATCAATATCAATTTTTCGAGCAATGGAGATTGCCTGCTGCTTTGCCGCCTCATCAAGTGCATTGCCGAGAGCGACTTTGTTATCATAATCGTAAACTTCGACTCCCGGAGCGGCGATTGCCTTGATGGTTGCCGTTTTCTTTGTCTGAGCAAGTTTCTTAGTTGTCATTGCAGTTCCAACAGTCCAATCACTAGCATCGCCGACATAAGACCATGCAGGCATTGTAACAGTTTCGCCAACATCACCTGTAAGATCATCGATTTTCTTCAAAAACTGACCTACCTGCATACGACCTGCAATTTTCTCACGAACAAGTTGAGAATAAACCTCAGGTACAATAAGTCCTGTATTAATTGTTGCCATATTATTCACCTAATCCTTTCGTAATAGTATTCTTTATCTCAGTTACATTTTGTTTAATTTCATCAAGATCTGTCTTGTAGTCCGTCAGCACTTCCATAAACTCTGAGTTTGTCTCAATCAATCGCTCGTTTACGCTCTGTGCTTCAGTGATACAGGCATATAATTTTTCCTCACGCTTTTCATTCTGTTCCTGTTGGCGTAGCCAGATTTTCCAGACGAACCATCCAAGGAAAACGACACAGACAATGGGAAATCCTAGCGTTGTAATGGCGTGTTCAACCATTTGAGCAAGATCCACTTTATCACCGTCCTTTATTTAGCCAGTAATTTATAAAGTTCTGGATTTGTCTGAAAAAGTTTTGCTCGTTCTCCGTATGACATTTTCCGAAAGTCAGCCTTGGTCACTCCTTGATTTGTTGTGTGAGTTGTCGGCTTGTTTCCATTATTCAGGATTACAGATGCCAGTACCGTATTGACTCCATCGATGGATTTATCAATATCCTCACCAATGTTGAGATATTGTGCCAAATCGGAGGGCAACCCTTTTTCTTTCAGTTTCGTAGAAATTGTCATCTGTCTCTCTTTAGCAGCAAGTTCTTTTTCTCTTGCTTCGATTTTAGAGAGACGTGCTTCGAGGTCTTTTTCGGTTTCAGATTTTTCGGCAGGTTTGTATTTGTCGAGTTCCGCACGTACATCCTTTAACTGCTTGCTGTAGTCTGTCCGGACGCGATCCTCACATCCTTGTGCATAACGCTTTACCTGCTCAATCTGTTCCTCTGTAAGCCCCGTGATTTCATTAAGTTCCATAAATTTGTGCTCCTTTCCCTGTTCCGCCGGTAACATTGCCCTATAAATAGTTCTCTGCTTGCGGCCCAGATTGTTGTGTAATTACAAAAAGCCACACTCCCGGGGGAGCATGACTCTTTTTATCGTTTCTTTATTGTTTCAGATGGAGTAGTAGAAGATAGGTGGTCGAAAATTATCTTCTCGGCAGATTTGAATACCTTACGAACCATCGCCACATTCATATCTTCTTTTTTCGCTATTCGTTTTATTAAATCATCCTGTGTTAAAATCAAATAGTTTAATTCCCTCCATTCCGTCAGATCTGATATATGAACTCATATCTTGTGTTGTAAATAATAACATTCTCAATCTCCTTTAGTTATGTAGCGATATGAATAGTTCTCTCTTATTAACACATTTCTTCGTCCGCATATATCGGACGTTTTAATTTTTATGATTTTGAAAACGTCCGTATATAGTGGGCGAAAAAAATGTTTAAGGGTTTGTGGAATTTTTCCGTTTCCTTTCGCGATAATACATTTTTCTATATTCATGTTGGCATTTTTTACATCTTATTGCGTTTGAATATATATCCACCTCAACCCATTCGCCGCAATCAATACATTGGATATATTTTGTTTTTCTTACATTAAGATTATTTTCCAAATTGTTGACAATGTATTGACCGGTTTCCTCTCATCTCTGTAAGCATTGATTCATTATATACATAAAAAGAAAAACGGGATATGTGCCCCGAAAAGCCTGTAAAATCAATGAAAACCGGCAATCAAAAAAGTCTAGTTGTGATCATTCCATACTATTACATAAAAAGAAAAATGTGACAAAGCCGCGAAACCCTTGATTTTACTGGATTGTAGGCTTGTATGCTTTTCCTAAAAATCAACGCACAGATATATACTATACATAAAAAGGAAAACGGGATAATACTCCAAAAACCATTGAAAACACTGCTATTGTGGGCATTAGTTTTTTCCTAAATCATTCTCTCCTATGGTTCCCTTATCCGAACCTTCAAAAAATTCCTTAACCACGGGATAAAACGCACTTTTGCGATATCAAAAAAAATGCATTTTTATCTTCTCCCTATGGTTTCCTTATCTCAATCTCTAAAATATCCCTTAACCACGGGGAAAAATGACGTTTTCAAAAATTAAAAAGGGAACTTTTTGAGACAGAGGACAAGATACAATATGTTCTGCATCCTGCCCTCAAAAGATTTTACTTTAATAAAGTGAAGTGACAGTTATTACAAGCGAGGACGGTGTATAATTTTCATCCTGTACAGAGAAATTAAGTGTAAACGTATCACCGATCAAACTCCTGTTGTCTACAGAGAGTGTTATCTTGTTACCGTCTACAATCTGCTCAATTTCATCTGTAAAGGTACAGTCCGTGATAGTCCATACACCTGTAATGCCTGGCACTTCTGTACCCGAACCATCTAACACCTTACCTGTATATTCCCTGCTAAATCCGTTGATGAGATTAGTTTTTCCTTCAATTGATGTTGTGCCTGATGTTGTCTGTGCCGTAACAGTTATGCTTGTCTCACAGGTTATCTCTTGCTCCGTCCATGTAGCCGTGATTGTAGTATCACCGGCTGATAACAAAGTGAGCAATCCTGAGTCTGATACTATTGCAACCTCAGTATTACCGGATACATAAGACAACGTTGGATTTTGCACAGGTATATTATTAACGGTCGCAGTATAGGATAACTGATATGTACCTGTTTCAAGTTCAACTGAGGTATCGCCATTATATGTGAGAGCATATACGTCTGGCATATCCGCCTCTCTGCTCAGATAGATATAAGCAATCCCATCATTATATAGATGATTCTGGACGCTGTATCTGCCGCCAAAGCAGTTATAATCTCCATCCATCTGTTTTACAGTGTCATTCAGTCCAGTATAGATTGTCACCGATCCGTCAATGATACTGATTGTACCATTTGAGGCTGTGACATATCGTCCTGTGTCCATTGCAAACGGTACAACTGTATATGTGCCATCTGTATTCTTGATACTTATTTGTTCGGTGCATTTGACCGCCATCGAAGACCGATATACAACGCCCTCAACTGCTTCTTTGCTTATAACAAGATAATTGGCATTGCCTAGTATAAAGATTGTACCGATACATATAGGCGTATCATCAGCATAAAATAATCTGAGTTTACCTTGCGGCGATGTTCCGCGATTATCACGCCGGAAGAAAACATCATACTGTATTGACGAGTCATAGTAATCTGTAATTGTTATTTTCTCCCTCCGGAACGAGAAATCAAACTGTCGCTGCGTAATATTATCTATGTTCAATGTTTCACCCCTTCCTACATCCTGATTATCGTTTTTTTGGATTTTGAGATTTTATCTAAAGGATTGAATTTCTCGAAATCCATCTGAAGGTCTTGTCCAAACATATTGACATACTCCCGTGTTACCGTTAAGTCAGAGTGTCCGAGTATTTTCTGCAATCTGAAAACATCACCGCCTGCAAGTATCCAGTTTTTAGCAAACGTATGCCGAAAGACATGGATGGAGGTCTTGTTGACATTGCGCACGCGATTATATTTTCTTACAAGATCCTGATATGTCCTAACGCTTGCCTGTTCTCCGTAGTTATTGCAAAAGAGGAAATCTTCACCCTCGCCGCCACGATACGCCAGATACTCTGACAAGATATCAGACAATGTGGCTGAGAGCGGTATAATCTGCTGTTTACGGCTCTTGGTCTTGCGGAGGGTAATTGTACCGCCTGTAAAGTCAACATCTCTTATACGGACGTTTAGAGCGGTCGAAACACGATTACCAGTGCCAAGCAGATAGTTTTCAAATACCCATGTTTTAAACTCAGCAAAGCCACAACTATCAACATCGGGTTTCTTTAGTAGCCGTTCCAATTCGTCATTCGTGTATGTCTCTTTTATCTTTTTCTCGACTTTTGGCATTTTTATCTTAAATGCTTTTAAATATCCGCAGTCCATGCAATAGTACAAAAATGCTCGGAGCGTCCTCAGATATGTGTTTACGGTAACATCGTTCACTTTACGTTTTTCCCGGAGATAGACGATAAAATCATCCAATGTGTCAGATGTAACATCCGCAATAGGAGTTGCATTGTCTATGAGTTCCGAAAACACCTTATAGTGATTGTGATAGGTTTTTAATGTTTCGTCTGACAAATTGCGAATTTTTGATTTTTTAATAAAATTGGAAAACGCTTCATCGATTGATAAATTTTTAGATTTTTGCATAGTGATAACTTGTCTCTTCATGATAATACCTCCGTGTAAGACTACTTGATTTTTGGTCTGATAGTCTTGCGCGGAAATTGAAGATGTTTTAGACAAGAAAAAACCCTATCTTACCGGAAGCCCAGTAAAATAGGGACTTATAATGCGGAAGATGGGACTTGAACCCACACGACACGAATGTCACAAGATCCTTAGTCTTGCTCGTCTGCCAGTTCCGACACTTCCGCATTCCATATTCATAGTGGTCTGTTTGATTTCTCGTGCTGACCACAAGTAATATAATACTATCACAAACGCAAAATGTCAACTAATATTCGCGAAAAAATTAAAGTTCGAAAATTATTCTGTTTTTTTGAAAAATACCGAAAATTTCAACAACTTTTTTCAAACACAAGCGGGGCTTTTTCCGCCATGCCAGTTCGATTCCGCTCCCCTCCATCTCACTGCGGGCTTTCGCCCCAGCCATGCCAGTTCGATTCCGCTCCCCTCCATCTCACTGCGGGCTTTCGCCCCAGCCATGCCAGTTCGATTCCGCTTCGCTCCATCTCACTGCGGGCTTTCGCCCTATACAGGAAGAGAGGGAGAGCTGTATTTGTGCAAGCACAAACAGCTCTCCCTCTCTTCCTGTGCATGGCTCAATGCTTATTGCATGTTTCCGTCAAATTTGGGAATGCCATCAAATCCGGCTTGAAGGTCTTCATCTGTCGGAATATAGTCTGTCATCTCGCCATTATTGTATTTCTCGTATGCAACCATATCAAAATATCCGGTTCCTGTGAGTCCGAACAGGATTGTCTTTTCTTCTCCCGTCTCTTTGCACTTCATAGCTTCGTCAATTGCAACGCGGATCGCATGGCTGCTCTCTGGTGCAGGCAGGATGCCTTCTACTCTCGCGAACTGCTCCGCAGCCTCGAATACCGAAGTCTGCTCTACCGAACGGGCTTCCATATACCCATCAGCATAGAGCTGTGACAGTGTTGAGCTCATACCATGGTATCTCAGTCCTCCCGCATGGTTCGCCGACGGGATAAATCCGCTTCCGAGTGTATACATCTTTGCCAGCGGGCACACCATTCCGGTATCACAATAATCATATGCAAACACACCTCTCGTGAGGCTCGGGCAGGATGCAGGCTCTACTGCGATAAACTGATAATCAGCCTCACCGCGGAGCTTCTCGCCCATAAACGGAGAGATCAACCCTCCCAGGTTGGAACCTCCGCCGGCACAGCCGATGATAATATCCGGCTTAATTCCGTATTTATCCATCGCGATCTTTGTTTCCACTCCTATAATGGACTGATGCAGGAGTACCTGATTTAACACA
This sequence comes from uncultured Lachnoclostridium sp., assembly GCA_946499505.1. GTDB lineage: Bacteria > Bacillota > Clostridia > Lachnospirales > Lachnospiraceae > Mediterraneibacter. Next base: position 6,200 of record CAMMSL010000023.1, on the reverse strand, counting down.
CTGCCGAGAACATATCTGTAGCCTTCTGTATGTGTCGCCACCTCGACTGCCTCGGAGATCGCGCATCCAAGACTTCCTGTAGTGCCCGGATGCTCGGCAAGGATCTTTCTTCCGACCTCTGTCGTATCGGACGGTGACGGAGTTACACTCGCTCCGTATGTCCGCATCACCTCGCGGCGGAACGGTTTCTGCTCATAAGAGCATTTTACCATGAACACTTTACAGTCCAGATCAAGGTATGCACACGCCATGGAAAGTGCCGTTCCCCACTGGCCTGCTCCTGTCTCTGTCGTAACGCCTTTCAGCCCCTGCTCTTTTGCATAGTAAGCCTGTGCAATAGCTGAATTAAGTTTATGGCTTCCTGATGTATTATTTCCTTCGAATTTATAGTAGATCTTCGCCGGGGTCTGAAGCTTCTCCTCAAGGCAGTAAGCCCTGACAAGCGGCGCCGGACGATACATTTTATAAAAATCACGGATCTTCTCCGGGATTTCAATATAACGATTGTCGTTATCGAGTTCCTGTTTCACCAGCTCTTCGCAGAATACAACGCCAAGTTCCTCTGCTGTCATCGGCTTTAGCGTAGCCGGATTGAGAAGCGGCGCCGGCTTATTCTTCATATCTGCGCGGACATTGTACCATTCCTTCGGCATCTCGCTCTCTTCAAGGTAGATTTTGTAAGGGATCTTCTTTTCGCTCATTTTCCTTTCTCCTTTCAAACATTTCTATGCGGGACTCGAGAATGCTGTGAGTATTCTGCAAATAAAAAAACTCTCGTCCCATACAATTAAACTATTGCAGGGACAAGAGCTTATATACATTCAAAACTCCTGCGGTGCCACCCGGCTTGATGCTTTTCACATCCACTCATCGCATACCGACATATGCTGCTTTTCTTAACGAAGTTACATTCTCCGTCTCACCTACTCACATGCAGCAGAACTATAAATCACGTCATTTTGTCTGCAATATGCTTTCAGTTCGCCCTCAGAAGCCCATTCACTCCATGTACACCTGCCGCTTTCCACCTGCCGCAGCTCTCTGTGTGGTTTCCATTAAAGTTACTTACTCTTCGTCAACGGTTTAAAATGACTTTACCACGTCACAACATGGATGTCAACCACAAATTCTCATCCTTGGTAGAAAATTCTCAATTCTCAATGGAATGCCTCATGCTCAGACAGCAGCTTAATATCTGTTATGCACTTTTTCCGCAAAGCACATGAAATCTTTCAGCTCTATAAACTTCCCGTCATCCAGTACAGCCTTTCCACTCATTCTGCCGAACACCTGATGCTGGTCTGAGGACACCAGTAAAGCGGACATGGCGGCCGCACGGTCCAGCACAGGTTCAAATTCCATCTCAAACCGTCCGTCACTGGAGGAAAATCTCCACGGCTTCATATAGTCGTCCTCAGGTATATGGAACGCCACATCGCCCAGCTTATGTCCTATCCCGTCATAGAAAAGGATATTTTCCGTGGCGGCAGAAGTATCGCCGAACCCGTATCCGATATTGAATCCGAAAGGCTTTCCTCCTACCGTGCCATTCCCAGATCCCCAGTACCATGTATTATCGTAGGTCCAGACGCCTCTTCCCCAGTCGAGCGTGCCATAATCTTTATCCGGGCTGAACCAGTAAGTGATATCATCAAAAGACATATATCCCTCCGCAGGCATACAGTTAATCTTCTGATTATAGTAAAAGGCTTTCTTTCCGCTCCACGGAGTCGCGATCGTCATGGTATCCATATCCGGCTGGTCCAGCGCGATCTCACAGTAGAATGGTTTTCCCTCATAAAAATCTTTGAAGTCACAGGAAATCATGCGCCTCCCCGAATCCACGCGGAATTCCAGACGCATCCTTTTATCGCGGTAAATGATATCTCCCTTTGACGAGGAAGACGGCATCTTCATCTTTCCCAAAGGAAAAGGCGTAAGGATCGTCTCTGTATGCTCCCATCTCTCTTTAAAGTTCAAAAGAGATACCGACTGAAGTCCGATATATCCGTCGTCAGACAGAGTAAATGCCGCAGCATAATCCTCATTCATCACCAGATAGTAGTCCCACTCCTTGATACGGAAAGCAGGTGACTGAATACGCTTTCTGTCATACTTCCAGACCTGGCGGCGTGCCCAGCCCGGTTCCGCAATCCTGCCGTCTTCTCCAAGCAGCGGCTGTTCTTTCGTTACTTCATGATTTCTCATATCTGTCACACCCCGTTTCCGGTGAAATATCAAATGCTTTTTCACCGCAGTTTATTCTTCCCTCAGCGTACAGGATAATTTCTCTGAGATTTCCTGCAGAAAAAGAAAAACCCGAATCCCAACCGGGACCGGGCTTCTGCCTTTATTCTACTACGCTACTTTCTCTTTTGCAAGTGCTGCGAGTGTTGCGAATGCTTCTTTGTCATTTACAGCCAGCTCAGCCAGCATCTTTCTGTTCATATCAACGTTGGCCAGTTTCAGACCGTGCATGAATTTGCTGTAGGACAGACCGTTCATTCTTGCTGCAGCATTGATACGTGCGATCCAGAGCTGTCTCATCTGACGTTTGCGCTGTTTTCTTCCTGCATATGCAGAAGTAAGAGCTCTCATGACAGACTGTTTTGCCACTCTGTACTGTTTGGAGCGTGCTCCTCTGTATCCTTTTGCCAGTTTCAGTGTTCTGTTATGTTTCTTCTTAGCGTTCATTCCGCCTTTGATTCTTGCCATTTCTTAATCCTCCTATTTCATTTAAAACAGTGTGTCTGTAATCGTGTCTTTCCGTTCAGACCTGCCATTTGCAAAGCCGAACCGCAATTTACAGATACGGAAGAACTTTCTTCATGTTCTTTACGTTTGTTGCATCTGTAATCGTAGACTGTCTGAGATTTCTTTTTCTCTTTGTAGACTTCTTCGTTAAGATATGGCTCTTGTAAGCTTTATTTCTTTTCAGTTTTCCTGTACCTGTCTTTTTGAAGCGCTTTGCTGCTGCTCTGTTTGTTTTGATTTTTGGCATGATAATTTCCTCCTTTATTGTGCTGCCTGCCGGACTTCATCCCGGACATATCAAATTTAACGTTTTTCAGTTAAAACCATGCTCATCGCTCTTCCTTCCATCTTGGCCGGTTTCTCAACGACCGCAATGTCCGCAAGAGTCTCTGCGAAATCATCGAGGATATGCTTGCTCTGCTGAACATGAGCCATCTCTCTTCCGCGGAAACGCAGTGTAACCTTCACTTTATTTCCCTTGGAGATAAACTTCTTGGCGTTGTTTATCTTCGTGTTCAGGTCATTTGTGTCGATATTCGGTGACAGACGGACCTCTTTGATCTCGACCGTCTTCTGCTTCTTTCTCGCCTCTTTTTCTTTCCTTGTCTGCTCGTACTTGTACTTACCGTAGTCGATGATCTTGCAGACCGGCGGTTTCGCCATGGGCGCGATCTTCACCAGATCGAGTTCTGCTTCCTGTGCGATTTTAAAAGCCTCCCGGGCTGACATGATACCTAACTGCTCTCCATTCTCGCTGATCAGACGTACTTCTCTGTCTCTGATCTGCTCGTTAATCATTAAATCGCTAATTGTTGTATACCTCCGTCACATGAATTCCTTCAGGTTTCCTATGCGAAAACACAAAAAAACGAGTGAATATCATATCCACCCGACAATCAATAAAACGTCCCGAACCTCGGAACCGCTGCATCATTATCAGACCAATAGTCACCCGATTGTGCTATGGTGAGAGTGGATACTCTACTTTGTTTTTTGCTTCACGCAGTGTTTAATCTACCATATCCTATCCGCTTTGTCAACAATATACTGCTATTTTTCTGCTATTTTTTGCATATTTTGGGTATCGCGAATATTTTGGGATTTGAGAAATCGAATTTCATTTCTTTTTTCACATTCTGCGTCCTGCCCGTGTTATAATACTGCTGTTCTATCTATCCGGCAGAAAACATTTTGTACAGAGTTCCCGGACATAATAATAAAGAAAGAGAGAAAAATATCCATGCGTTCAAAAAATATGGTATCAGAAGATAAATTCAATAACAAGTGGGGATTTGTCATCTCCTGCATCGGCAGTTCCGTAGGTATGGCAAACATATGGATGTTCCCGTACCGCATCGGCGAATTCGGCGGCGCGGCATTCCTGATCCCATATATTATCTTTGTCCTGCTCATCGGCTTTACCGGCGTGATCGGTGAAATGGCTTTCGGGCGCGCCATGCATTCAGGCCCTCTTGGAGCATTTAAGAAAGCTTTCGATATGAAAAGTCCTCAGAAAAAATCCCACATCGGAACAGTTATCGGTCCGATTCCCGTCATAGGCTCCCTTGGTATCGCCATCGGCTACAGTGTGATCATCGGCTGGATCTTAAAGTTCCTTGCAGATTCCGTCACCGGAGCAATTGTCAATGACGAGGATCCCGCACAGGTATTCAGCGTGCTTTCCCGTGACTTCGGCAGTATCCCGTGGCATCTGCTGGGTCTTGTGCTCGCGCTGATCTGCACGTCTTTCGGTATCGCCCGGGGCATCGAGAAAGTAAACAGGATCATGATGCCCGCGTTTTTTGTCCTGTTCCTTTTTCTTGCGATAAGGGTTGCCTTTCTTGACGGCGCGGCAGAGGGCTACGCCTATCTGTTCAAGCCGGACTGGTCAGCCATGGCCGATCCGCAGACATGGGTATACGCCATGGGACAGGCCTTCTTCTCCCTCTCCATCGCCGGAAGCGGGACAGTTGTATACGGAAGCTATCTGAAATCAGATGTAGATATTGTCAGCAGTGCAAAGTATGTGGCATTTTTTGACACCATCGCCGCCCTCCTTGCAGGTCTGGTCATCATTCCCGCTGTCTTCGCCTACGGCATGGAACCGAATTCCGGCCCGGGACTTCTCTTCATTACAATTCCTGCAGTTATCCGGAGCATTCCTTTCGGACAGATATTTGCCATTCTGTTTTTCCTTGCGGTACTCTTTGCCGGAACGACATCACTGATCAATCTGCTGGAAAGCCCGGTGGAAGCCCTGCAGTCCAGATTCGGATGGTCCAGACGATCCGCCCTGATCCTTGTAGGAGCGGTAACCGCAATTGTCGGACTCTTCGTAGAGGGCAATCTTTTAAGCCCGTGGATGGATTCCATCTCCATCTATGTCATTCCGCTCGGCGCGCTGCTTGCAGGCATCACCATGTTCTGGGTATGCGGAAAGACGTTTGCCCGCAATGCCGTACAGCTGGGGCGCAGGCGCACACTGGGGCGCTGGTTCGAGCCCATGACAAAGTATGTATTCTGCGGGGTGGCGCTGGTGGTGTATGTACTCGGGATCTTCTTTGGAGGTATTGGCTAAATTCTAATTTGTCGGATTAAATGCCTTGCGCATAATATCCGAAAACAAGCGGAGATGAGGCACGGAAATACTTTTTGAACTGAAAGGCATGTGCTTCAGGCTCCGCTCCATAATCTGAGAAAAACTAAAGGCTCTGAAATCTGATTAAAAGCAAAGCCGCAAAATGGACAACTTGCCTTTGGCTCAAACAGTCCATTTTGCGGCTTAACATCAGCTTCCAGACCCTTAACTTTTTCTAACAGATTATTTCGAAGTCGCCTTCCTCACATACCTCTCAGCTCTTTTTAAGTTTTCCTGTGCCCCATCTCCGCCTGTTTTCTGCTTTATCGGATTCGGCACTCACTCCGACAAAACTAAAAGTCAAAGAAACCGGTTGACGGGGAAGCGACCGAAAAGGGCTTATTTATATATCAGGAGAAGAACCGTTTCCGGTTATAGAGATTTCTGGTTCCGCTTGTCTGCTTTATGTCTGCAGGATGCTCCCATGTCAAGCCCTTGCCTGTTAACAGGTGCTTCGCAGGTTTGACATGGGAGCATCCTGCAGATAAATATTAATCAAGCGGACCAGAAATCATTGCGGCTCGAATTCGAACCCTTGGCTTAACCGATCCTTTATCAATCAGAATCCAAATAAATCTCAGTCGATAAAGTTCCGATTTTAATCCTTCCGTTCAAATTTGTTTTTCGGGCTAGGAAAGAAAGCAGCCGGGAGACAGGTATTGCGTACGCACCGTTGGAGCAGCGTCGGCACTTAGAGCGCGTCTTTTGCGCTCTTATGTACCGCTACGCTGCGACCGAGTGAAAACGAGTGCGTTAGCAATACCTGTCTCCTGGCGGATACTTTGCTAATACGAAAAATACGAATTTC
>CAMMSL010000022.1 GCA_946499505.1 uncultured Lachnoclostridium sp. | reverse complement strand
CGTATCTGCTCCCTTTTCAAACGATTTTCCTTTCCTGAGTCGGTACGAAAAATCGAAATTTCATTTATTTGATAAACATCGCATCCCCGAAACTAAAGAACCGATACCTCTCTTTCACCGCTTCTTCATATGCCGCCAGCACGTGTTCTTTTCCTGCCAGCGCAGACACAAGCATGATCAGTGTGGATTCCGGCAGATGGAAGTTGGTGATCAGGCAGTCCAGTGCTTTAAAGCGGTACCCCGGATAGATAAATATCTCCGTCCAGCCGCTGCAGGCTTTCAGGTGACCGTCTTCGTCTGCCGCGGATTCGATGGTACGGCAGCTCGTTGTACCGACGCAGATCACACGTCCGCCGCCGTCTTTGGCACGATTGATCTTCTCCGCCGCCTCTTCGTTTATCATATAAAACTCCGAATGCATATGATGGTTTTCCACATCATCCACTTTGACCGGACGGAATGTGCCCAGACCTACATGGAGAGTGACGCGTGCGATATCGACGCCCTTTCCCTCTATTTCTTTCAGAAGTTCAGGCGTAAAGTGCAGTCCTGCGGTAGGTGCGGCGGCTGAGCCTGAGTGTTCCGCATAGACTGTATTATATCTGTCTTTATCTTTGAGCTGATGTGTGATATACGGAGGCAGAGGCATCTGTCCCAGCTGATCCAGTATCTCTTCAAAAATCCCTTCATACTCAAAATGGATCAGGCGGTTTCCTTCATCTACAATGTCTACCACTTCCCCTGTAAGAAGCCCATCACCGAAGCTGATCCTTGTGCCAGGCTTCGCCTTGCGTCCCGGTTTTACAAGAGTCTCCCATACATCGTCCGCACCCCGCTTTAGAAGCAGGACTTCAATCTTGGCTCCGGTCTCCTCCTTGGCTCCGATCAGCCTTGCCGGAATAACTTTTGTATCGTTGATCACAAGACAGTCTCCCGGATTTAAATAATCGATAATATCACGGAATACATGATGCTGTATCTCTCCGGTTTCCTTATCCAGTACCATAAGTCTGGAGGCAGAACGGTCTTCCAGCGGGTCCTGAGCGATCAGTTCCTGAGGCAGGTCATAATAAAAATCACTTGTTTTCATACTGTAAACCTATTCCCTTCGACAAACGAGCCCTGTATGCATTCCACACAAGGCCCGCCTGAATCATTATTTCTGTTTTACTGTGTTCTGAGCTCTGCATTCATCTTTTTGCTAAGTTTTTTCATCACCTGATTTGCAGCATTTTCGATTTCCTGAGACGTCAGAGTCTTCTCATCTGATCCAATCGTCAGTCTGATGGTCACAGATTTCTTTCCGGACGGAATCTGTTTCCCTCTGTATTCATCAACAAAGGACGCATCCTTAAGAAGCGCGCTGGCTTTCTTCTTACCCATTACCGCATCATAGATATCATGCCATGCCGCATCCGCATTAAAGAGCATAGAGATGTCATAATCTGTCTCCGGGTACTCTGCCAGATGAGTAAATTTATTCGTTCTGGATGCCAGTGGTTTCAGTTTCGTTGCATCCAATTCGAACAGCATAACGGACAGGTTCTTGATACCGCACTCCATGGAAACCTTCTTTGCCACCAGTCCCATATCACCGATCTTCTCATCTCCAAGATAGATATTGAGCCAGACAACGTTGTCAGCCCACACCGGTTTCTCTTCTTTTCTGAACTCATACGCTTCCATATGCGTATAGCGCGGCATATACTCGAGGACACCCTTCGCCTCTCTGAAAAGCGTGTTGATATTTTTCACGCTGCTCGCGAAAGCCGCCCCGATATGTCTGCGCTGCTCCGGAAGTGATTCTGTCTCGTCGTATACAGATGTATAATTTCTATCGAAGAATACCTGAGCTTCCTCAAAAATGGAGAAGTCATTGAAATAACGCTCGTTTTTTGCAACAGCCTCGCACAGGTTCGGAAGCAGAGAAGAACGGATATATCCCAGTTCCGGTGCCGGCGGAGTGGAAAGCCTCAGTATTCCGTCCGTGTTCTGAAGAACTGCGTTTACAAACACATCATTCATCCACGGATAGGTGTACACTTCCTGCATGCCGCAGCGGATCGCGAGATACTCCTTGATACTTCTGACAAGGTTCTTATCCTTCTGGTTGATTGCTCCGGTAAAGGAAGTCGTGAATGGTGTAGCGTCGAAGTTGTCATAACCGTACATTCTGGCAACTTCCTCCATTACATCATCCTTGATGGAAATATCGCCTGTGGAACGCCATGAAGGAGCAGTCACATGCATATTGTCGCCGTCAATCTGAACCTCGAATCCGAGTTTCTCAAGCTTGCCCCGGATTTCATCGTCTGTCAGATGTTTTCCAAGTCTCTTCTCAAGCCATGCAAGGCTTACGTCTATCTGCGCTCTCTCCAGTTTCTTCACATAGTTATCGCAGAATCCGGTCACTTTCAGTTCCGGATAAAGTTCCATGAAATAGTGCATGGAAAGGGCAAGGGCCTGATCACATCTCTCCGGATCAATGGCTTTCTCATATCTGGAGGACGCCTCCGTACGTGTATCATAGCGCAGCGCCGTACGGCGGATCCCGGCAGCCTCAAAGTTTGCAACCTCCAGGATCACCCTCTCTGTCTTGGGAAGGATGGAATCCTTGGCTCCGCCCATGACTCCTGCAAGTGCAACCGGTCCCTCGGAATCCGTGATCACAAGATCATCATCGCAGAGCGTGAGTTCATTGTCGTTTAAAAGGAGCAGCTTCTCTCCTTCGGACGCATGTCTTACTACGATGTGGTCTGTAATATTGTCCGCGTCAAATGCATGTGTCGGATTTCCGACTGCAAGCATGACATAGTTCGTGATATCTACAAGCGCGTTGATCGGCCGCATTCCAGCTTTCCAGATCCGGTTCTGCATTTTGTACGGTGAAGGCTTCACGCTCACACCGGACATCTCAACGCCGATGTATCTTGTACATCTGTCCGGCGCATCGATCTCAACCTTAAAATCAGACTGAACGTCTGTCTCAAAAGGTTTGATCTCTTTGAGAGGCAGGTCATAGAGTGCCGCAATCTCGCGTGCGATTCCGTAATGTCCCCAGAGATCCGGTCTGTTCGTCATTGATTTATTATCGATCTCGAGAAGGACATCATTCATATCCAGCGCATCGGCAAGAGAAGTACCTGCCGGCACGTCAAAAGCAGACAGATCCAGAATCTCTGCCTCCTGCTCTGCCGGGAACAGTTCTCCCAGCCCGATCTCATCGGAAGCGCAGATCATACCGTACGACTCAACGCCGCGAAGTTTGGAATTTTTGATCACTACCGGTTCGCCTTCCCCGTGCCAGCGGACAACCGCGCCCGGGCAGGATACAGCGACACGCATCCCCTCTTTCAGGTTGATGCCGCCGCAGACGATATCCTTGATCTCTCCGCCGCCGATATCTACCTTGCACACTCTTAATCTGTCCGCATTGGGATGGGGTTCGATCTTTTCGATGACTCCCACCAGCATATTGTCAAAACGGCGTGCAAGATCTTCCACGTCCTCCACTTCCACTGTGGACATGGTCAGGTCGTACGCCAGTTTTTTCAGATCCGCATCCTCCGGAATATTCACATAATCCTTGATCCATGATAATGATAACTTCATTTTTTCTCTCCTTATCTAAACTGTTTCAGGAATCTTAAATCAGCGCTGTGGAACAGTCTCACATCATCCACACCGTAACGCATCATAACAAGTCTGTCCAGACCGATGTTTACATAGAATCCTGTGTACTCGTCCGGATCCAGTCCTGCTGCTCTAAGCACGTTCGGATGCGGAGAACCTCCCGGCATTACCTCGATCCATCCCACATGCTTGCAGACACTGCAGCCTTTTCCGCCGCATACCTGACACTCCATATCAATCTCAAATCCCGGCTCCACAAAGGGGAAGAAACCGGAGCGCATCCTTACCGGCACATGTCTTCCGAACACTTTGCTCAGGATACTCTGGATCATTACCTTTCCTGATGTAAATGTAATATCTTTGTCCACGATAAGAGCTTCATACTGGAAAAACGCCCTCTCATGATGTGAATCTGTAGTCTCATTTCTGTACACACGCCCCGGATATACGAAACGATACGGAGGTTTGTGTGTCTGCATATAGCGGACGCTTCCTCCGGTCAGATGCGGACGCAGGCAGAGTTTTTCGTTCGTGCTTCCGCTGTCGTGTCCTTCCAGCCAGTAAGTGTCCATGCTCTCGCGGGCAGGATGGTTCGGCGGGAAGTTCAGTTTGTCAAAAGCATACATCTCGCTTGTGATCTCATCTTCCTCGAAAATCTCAAATCCCATGGAGCGGAATGCATCGTTCAGGTCATAGCACATCTGTGTGATTGGATGAAGTCCGCCGCCGGACGGCATGATTCCCGGGACAGAACAGTCAAAATCAGGGGATACTTCCGAAGCTTTCAGCTTCAGTTCCACTCTTTTTTCATCGATCAGTTCCTTGACCTCATTTTTTGCCTGATTCAGAAGTTTACCCATCTCAGGGCGAAGAGACACATCCAGCGTCGGGATCTCTTTCATCAGAAGGCTCAGAGAGCCCTGTTTTCCGATATACGCGCTCTTCACATTCTGTAATTCGCCTTCACTCGCCGATTCAGAAATCTTGTTTTTTGCTTCTGATAAAATACTGTTGATTTTATCTTTCATTACACTTCTCCTTTCCTATTTAAGGCAGCCGCCCGTCGAAGCCGTTAATTTCCCATAAAACAAAAAATCGTCTCCTGTCATTTTGACAAGGGACGATGTTGATCGCGGTACCACCCTATTTCAGAGCACTTCTTTTTCGCTCTGCACTCTCTTTGTGTAAAATTATTGCTACACGAACATCCGGCTTAACGCAAACTGTCTAAATCGGCTGCTTTTCGCCGGAAGACTCCCATACTGAAACTTCAAAAAGGGTCGCGCGGAATGCTTCCAGCCGATGACACTCCGTCTCTGGGACACTACATCTTCTTTACTCACGTATGTTCACAGTCTAAATCCATGTAATTATTGCATAGAATATATTTTTTGTCAATAAATCACTCCTGCGGTTTTTCTGATAATACAATTTCTCTGTTATAAGAAATCCTCTCCAGCAATGCATTCAGCTCTCCGCCAAGCAAAATGATATACATACATCCGTAAAGCCACAGCATGATCAGGATAATTGTTGTCATGCTGCCGTACATGTTGGAAAATCCTGTAAATATATCCAGATATATGGAGAATATAAACGAAATCAACTGCCATCCACACGCCGTAAAGACTGCTCCCGGAAGCTGTTTCCTGAGAGTAGTTTTGGCTTTATGCTTCCTGTTCGGCAGGAATTTATATACAAAATCCCAGAACACCGTGAGCACGATAAGCGTTACCAGCGTCCTGATACGCATAATAAAATCTACCACCTTGATCAAAAACGGAATATGTTCATATACCACTGCGCTGATGCTGTTTCCGAACACAGATATGATCAAGGATAAAATGATCGCAACTAAAAAGAGCACGGTATATAGTGAAGCCCTGATACGCAGGTAAAAATAATTTCTCGTCTCTGTATTGGAATAGATACAATTCAATCCCGAGGTGACTGAAAGCACCCCTTTTCCGGCTGACCAAAGCGCAACGACCGCTGTGATAGGAATCATATTCTCCGATGCCCGATATACCTGATTCAGGATATTTCTGAGCAGTGATACTACTGAATCAGGAAATACCTGAAGCACTGCATTCATCACTACATCTCTCGTCAGGTCCGTATACCGTACCATGGACAAAAGAAGCAGTATGATAGGGATCAGAGAGAGCACAAAAAAATACGCCGCCTGAGCCGCATAAGCGCCGGTATGGTGGGAATTTACAGTCTCTATGAACTTGATGATCTGGTCCTTTAACTTCTTTTTCTTTTCCATAATACCGCTCTTCTAAATTCTTATATCCGGGCAGGCCCGGACTGTGGCTCAATGTACTGTTACTATTCACAGCCCCCCGCATTAGTAACGATGTACTAGCAAAAAGCGGCCGTACAAGACGACCGCCTTTATCTTTAGTAGTTCACCCAAAATGCCGGTCCTGTATTTTGAGTCCTAGCCGCAGCCAGGTGGGCAACCGCATCTGCTTTTCTGTCGTCCACTGCATATCGGAGGCCTGACATATTACAGAAATATAGGAATCCCGTTTAAACAAATGTAGGTTCAAAATCACAGGGTTGTCGCACATCCCAGGTTAACTTCTCTGTTAACTCTACAAGTATTATACTCCAGATATATGGTTTTTACAACTGAATATTTTTCCAGTACAATAGAGCGGCTCCCTCACGGTGGGAGTTCTATTCCATTCTGATCAGAGAAAACTCTGACAGTTCGATTGTTGATGCTGGAGTCTCAGTTCCCGCGATCGCTCCCATTGATACAACCATGGCAGTATTCATATCTGTCGCCTCAGTCATTTCAAAATCTACTGTAACCTCTTTCTCCTGGTCTTTTTCCAGCGCTATGTCCGCTCCGCCGTACCATGTATAGCTGGGGCTGAGCATGGCAAGTTTGATCGTCCTCGCCTCTGAAGATTTTGCCTTGAACGTAACTTTATAGTGAGCGCCCTGTTCCAGAACGATTCCGTTCTGTTTGAGCTGTACATTCCAGTCCTCGGTTCCCACATCAGTAATATTGTATACTGCACGGCCGTTCTCAAAAGAAACCTCCGCCGCTCCCGGATCGGTAACCGCATTTTCCCATCCTTCATTTCCAGAAGCAAAATCACTGTTTACCAGAAGATTTTCTCCTGCCGGCTGTTCACCGATATCCGGTGCATCAATCTTTTCAAGATTGATATTGTCAATACAGATACGGTGTTTTTCTGTTATCTGAATTCCATCAAAAGCTCCCATGGAAATACTCAGCACTGCTTTCGGATCTGTCTCGCCTGTCATCTGGAAAACAATCTCATATTTATTATAGTCGTTTTTCAGATCTACAATTTTTTCTCCTGAATATGGTGTCCAGTCGTCATCACCGGAGCCGTCTCTCTGAATCGCAAACATCAATTTTCTCGATATGCTTGCCTTGGCGTCAAGAGAAAGCCTGTACCACTGTCCCTTTTCAAGCTCCACATTGTTCTGTTTCAGCTGGATCTTCCATGCAGCGTCTCCCGTATTGTTGATCGAAAAGTCAGCCGCGTTGTCTTCATTCAGGCTGTCTACCACATAAGTAACATCCGATGAGATACTGCTGTCAACATAAGGTTCGTATCCGGAGAATCCGGCATTAAAACTTCCGTTTTTAATCAGGCTGTCCTCTTCGATACGCACATTGTCAACATAATATATTCCGGGCTCTTCAAAACAGAATGCAAGATTCGTATCTGAGGGTTCTGTATCCAGCGTCAGTTTATAATCATATGCACTCTCTGCGCCGGTCAGCTCAGCCGTGTATTCCTTACCGGCAGCTTTTACCATGATATTCTTTCCTGCTTCTCCCTCTGCCGTAAAACTCATTGCATATGTGTTGCCTGCGGACAGTGCCAGGTCACTCTGTGATACAATGACCGGATTATCCGCCGATGTTCCCTCCGGAGCATTTACCATCAGTCTCCGTATGTTATTCTCATTGGTAACACTTACTTCCGCTCCGTCATTTTTCTGTACATCCCAGTATCCGAGACGCCCTTCTCCTTCCTGGAAACTGCCGTTGTACACATAGTTTCCGTCGGCAAGGATACCCTTGTCCCCTTCAGTAATTTCTATATCTTTGATTTTCTTCAATGACACGTTGCTGATCCGGATTCCTGCAGTTGACCCTGCCGCACCCATATTGAATTCCAGACGTCCGTTCGCATCATCGCTGTCTGTCATGGTAAATTCAAACGTATATGTCTGTTTTTCCGGTGTCAGGTTTACCACCGTATCTTCCAGATAACGCCGGAAAGATCTGTCAGGCGCAGATACGCCTACTTTCATTGTTCTGTCCGTATCTGCATATGCATCAAAGCAAAGCTGGTATACACCGCCCTGTTTCATGGGGAGATCCGGCTGCACAAGCTGAACGCTGTAGTCCACTGTACCCTCATTTGCAGTATTTACTGCAATTTCATTGTCACCAATCTCAGCTCCGGCTTCGCCGCCCAGTGCTGTAAGGAATATCCAGTCTTTATCATCTGTCAGGTCTTCTTTTTCGGAGAAATCTCCATTGACAACATAGTTGCCATTTTCATCAGGATCTCTTAAAATGACTTCTTCAACTGGTTTTGTAACATTTTCGTCATAACTGTCTTTCTGATATACTTTCACATAGTCAATATAATATGCCGAATTTGCAATATCTGTCGTCTCGTCCGGATTGCCGGGCCAGTTTCCGCCGACTGCAAGATTCAGGATAATATAAAATGGCTGATCAAACGGAGCGGGATATGTAACTTCTCCCTGTCCTTCTGTTGCAGAATACCAGTTATCCTCTGTGTGAATCAGTTTTCCATCAACGTACCAGCTGATTTTCCCCGGTTCCCATTCCACGTCGAACACATGATATTCGTCTGAGAATGTTCCTTCCTCTAAAGTATAACTTCCCTGACTCTCGCTGTGAGGATTTCCATAATGTATAGTTCCATATGAAGTATCCGTATCATTTCCGAGCACTTCCATAATATCAATCTCACCGCACCGCGGCCACTGTCCGTACAGATTTTCATTTGTCGGCATCATCCAGAATGCAGGAAGGAATCCCTGCCCTTCCGGAACTTTCACTCTCGCTTCAAACAGTCCGTATTTGAAGTCATGTTTATTCTGTGTATTTACACGCCCGGAAGTATAAGACACACTTCCGTCTTCATTCTTCGTCTCTACAGGTTTCAGCACAAGGCTTCCGTCCTCAATATAAATATTTTCCGGTGAATCCACATAGGACTGGAGCTCATTATTCACCCATCCCGGATCATGGAGTTCCACATTCCAGTCGTCTCGGTTGAGAGTCTCCCCTTCGAATTGGTCTTCCCACTTCAGATTATATCCTTCATAGGACAGATCTGTATCCTGTTCCTGATCTTTAGTTTCCGTCTGGTATGTAATCACTGCTTTCAATGTAACTTCCTCACCGTCTATCGTAATCGTCTTTTCAATCTCTTCCGTTTTCTCTTCTGCGGTCTTTTCTCCGGGTTCTGCTGCTTTCGCAGTCATAGATGCCGGAAGAAGAGTGCCTGCCATTGCCAGCACAAGCAACAAAGAAAGTAAATTCCTGCCTTTCCGCTTTCTTACCACAGCAACAACACCAATGATAATGCACAAACTTGCGGCGCCTGCGATACTCCAGGGTACTATATTGGCTGTATCTCCTGTCTGCACTGTTCCTGTATCTCCCGTCCGGTCTCCGCTCTGCTGATCAGACAGACCGCTGTCTTCAGAGCCTGTCTTTTGCACAAGTCTGACCGTGCTTTCTCTGGTTTCTCCGACATCTACACTTTCAATCTGTGCTTTCCACTGTTCCGGCGCTGATATTCCGTCTTCCGTCAGATAGCCGTCCGGAATGTTCCCGCTGATCTCAATATCGGTCAGTATATCATCCGATGCATTGTATATTTTTATTGTCTCATTAATCGGGTCTGTACTGCTGTATTCCGTCTTATCTGTTTCAATGGAAAATACCGGTTCCCCGGCTTTTGCTGCTGCCATTACCGTAGTATTTCCCAACAACACTGCAGCAACAGCTGCAAGTATCCCGACTGTTATTCTTTTTTTCTTCGTCATTTCTGCACCTCCTCACTTAATTTTTTCACCAATGCTATGATTCTCCCCGCACATTCGCGGATCTCTTTCTCTGTCAGCTCACCCTGCGCATATGCCTGCCGGATATTCTCGTCGTCATCACAGTTCCCGGGCATAATGATATCATTTCCGGCAGCCGCACATTTCCACGGGATACTTCCGTCTTCCGGCACTGTCGTGTTCCAGTCTGACATAATCACTCCCTGAAATCCCCACTCTTCCGGCGCAACGACCGTGCAAAGATCACGGCTGTTTGCCGCGTGTACTCCGTTGATCAGATTGTAGGAAGACATGATCGCCGCCGGGACGCTTTCTTTTACCGCGATCTCAAAACCGCGCAGATAGATCTCGCGGAGCGCCCGCTCAGAAACACAGGCATCCACTCCCATCCGGTTATCTTCCTGATTATTGCAGGCAAAATGCTTGATCGTCACACCGCATCCTGTTTTATACTGCACTCCCCGGGTAACTGCGGAGGCGAGAACTCCCGAGAGGAGCGGATCTTCCGAGAAATATTCAAAGTTACGTCCGCAGAGAGGATTTCTCTGGATGTTCATGCCGGGCGCCAGCCAGAGGTCTACATGGAATTTTCTCATTTCTTCCGCAACCGCACGTCCGAACTCAGTGAGCAGTTCAGGATCCCATGTCTGTGCCAGGGCAGTACCTACCGGGAATGCCGTACAGTACTGATAATATGTATCCGCGTTTTTGTGAATTTTCATTGGCTCCAAAAATCCGTTTTCAAGAGATCCGAGAACACCGGTTCCGTAGACGGAATCTGTCTCCTTATCGACCTGATAACTCTGTCTGAGTCTTAAACCCGCCGGTCCATCCGCCATGATCAGAGAACGGATCCGGTACTTCTCTTCCAATGTCTCTGTTGTCTCCCCAGCAGAACCGGGCACGCGGATTCCGGCTGAACCAAGTGTGCTTGCTCCCGCTGTAATGTTTCCGTAGAGAAGCGGAATCAGATCCTCTACAGGATACTGTTCTTCTGCCGGTGATACATACTGGATTTCCGGTTGGCTGCATGGCACGAATTCATATACCGGTATCGCTTTTTCCTTTGCTTCCTCCGCTCTGGTTTCGCTGTTTCCGGAGCTGTTCCGGCACAGTTCTTCAAACGGCTCTTTCCGGGGACAGATCCGGTGCGTTTTCTCCAGAACCACTTCCCGGGAAACTGTAAGATAAGCCGAGAGCACAGCAGAATCCAGGCTGTTTCCCACCCATATACCGTATGTTCCTTCTTCCACGATCCACGCCTGCCGTTCTTCAGAAAATACGGCTAGCTGCTTCTGCCGGATCTCCACAGTTACTTCCCGGCTCTCTCCGGGCATCAGACGGTCTGTCTTTGCAAATCCTGCAAGTCTTCGGCTCTCTTTTTCAATTCCTCCCTGAGGAAAAGATACATATACCTGCGCCACTTCTCTGCCGGCATAGCTTCTTCCTGTATTTGTGACCGCAATCCGCGCCTGAACCGAAGATTTCTCCGTCTGCAGGCCGTGAAATTCCAGTTTAAACGATGTATAGGAAAGTCCGTATCCGAAAGAAAACAGCGGCTTTACACCAAAACTTTCAAAATAACGGTATCCCACATAGATGCCTTCCCTGTACTCTTCTTTTTCCAGATTTCCGTTGAGATAGCTGTATGTATCTGCGAAGGGGTAATCCTCATACCGCCGTGCCCATGTTGTCGTCAGTTTTCCTTCCGGCACCGCCCTGCCGAAAAGAATATCCGCAACAGCGTGTCCACCTTCCTGCCCCGGCTGGGAGATATTCAGAACTGCACGGATATTCTCCGTTTCCTGAAGGATATCCGTAAGCTCAACCGGACCGCCGGAGTTCAATATCAGAATCAGAGGAATATGAAGCCCGTCAAGGTACAATATATCCTCCCTCTCTCTGCTGCTCAGATAATAATCCCCCTTTTCAAGGCGGCGGTCTTTTCCCTCTCCGGAGATCCGGCTGATCATATAAACCGCCGCGGCGGCTCCTTTCAGATCTGCTTCTGTGATCCTGCGTCCGTCCGGAAGAGCAAACGGATTTGCCGCATAGGCATCAAATGGATTCTGTACATGACGCGCATCCTCCAGTATCTTTTCTTTCCACTCTTCTCTGGCTTCTTTATAACGTTTATCATAATCCTGGATCCAGTCTTCGTTTGTAACGGATACTCCTGCTTCTTTTATTCCTCTGTAAACAGAGATGTTTTCCCTGTTATTGACATCGCCTGATCCGATGCCGCCTTTTACTGTCTTCTCCGCACCGCTGCCGAACAGGGCGATGGGATCCGAAGTCTTCAGCGGGAGTATCCCCTCGTTTTTAAGGAGCACAATTCCTTCTGCCGCCGCTCTTCTGGCCAGAGTTCTGTGTTTTTCTTCGCGATGGGACAGCCCCTGTTTCAGGCTGCCGCTGTGTGTCCGTTTTTTCATCATTCTTACCTCTTTATCCGTCATAAATTTTTAGCTGCAGTATAAGAAAGCCGCCATAGCGTTCTCCTGCGGATTTCGGAAGGATCGCCCTATGGCGGCTTTTCAGTTTCTCTCTGTTCTCCTATTCTTTAACACCGCCGAGGGTCACGCCCGCGATGATGTATTTGGAGAGAAGCAGATATACAATAATGATCGGTACGATCGCTACTGTGATCATCATATAGATTTTTCCCATATCAAAGTTCATGTAATCTGCACCCCGGAGCGTTGCGATCAGGATCGGAACTGTCATCTTATCCTTGGACTGGATCACCAACGCAGGAACGAAGTAATTATTCCATGATCCTACAAACGAGAAGATTGCCTGCACCGCGATCGCCGGCTTCATGATCGGAAGCACGATCCGGTTGAATGTCCTGAATTCTCCGGAGCCGTCGATCCTTGCCGCCTCTACAAGAGACAGCGGAAGGGATGACTGCAGATA
Source organism: uncultured Lachnoclostridium sp. (assembly GCA_946499505.1). Lineage (GTDB taxonomy): Bacteria > Bacillota > Clostridia > Lachnospirales > Lachnospiraceae > Mediterraneibacter. The sequence continues at coordinate 23,294 of CAMMSL010000022.1, read as the reverse complement.
ACTGTACATAAAATAAAATACAGCCGGAGATGCGATAGAGGGTATGATAAGCGGAAGGAGCGAATCATACATACCCATATTCGTGATCAACCGCAGGAATCCCATCGCTGTCACCTGTGTCGGCATGACAAGTATTGCCATGATAAACGTAAATGCTGCTTTCTTTATCTTGAAATCATATGCATACAGACCATACGCTGTCAGCGATGAAAAATATGTACACAGAGCCGCTGAACATGTCGATACGATCAGACTGTTGAGAATCCCCCTGAACATCGGGAAACTTCCGTCATTTGCAACATTCTTTAAGTTCTCCAGAAAATATGTTCCCGGGATCGCGGAAAATCCTTTCTGCAGATCCGCATGAGAACGCGTTGCGTTCACGATCAGGATATAGAAGAAGAACAGGCACAAAAATGACAGAAATATGAGCACCACATGAGCTATAATCGTCTGTACACGATTCGCTTTATTAGATTTCATCTTCTATCTCCCCCTTTTGCTGCTTTTGCTCTTTTTCTTGCTGCCTTTGCTTCGCTGTCAGTGCCGTTTGTCATTCTGTATACAAAGAAGCAGAGGATACCGCTCACAATGAACAGATATACAGACAATGCCCCCGCCATACCGTAGTTTCTGCTCTCCAGATGGCTGTTCAGGAACATGATCAGCGTCATGGACGTACGGTCCGGATTACCCTGGCCGTTTGTCAGGATCTGAGGAACATCGAACATCTGCAGTCCGCCGATAATTGATGTGATCAATGTATATGCAAGAATCGGCCGGATCAGCGGAAGAGTGATATAGAAAAATCTTTTGATACTTGTACACCCGTCCAGTTCACAGGCTTCAAATATGTCCTGACTGATACCCATAATTGCGGCCATAAGCATGATCGTAGTATTTCCGAACCACATCAGGAAGTTCATCAGACCTACAAGAGATCTCGTACCGATTACGGATCCGAGAAAATCAATCGGTTCACTGATCCATCCCAGAGACATCAGGATCGAATTGATCGGTCCGTTTGTTGAGAACATTGCAAAAAACAGCATTGCAAATGCAGATGCCATGATCAGATTCGGAAGATAGATGACCACCTTGAAAAACTGCTTTCCGCGAATCTTAAGACGGATATCCGTAAACCAGTTTGCAAGGAGCAGTGCCACCACGATCTGGGGAATGAATCCGATCACCCACAGTATCAGAGTGTTACCAGCGTATTTCAGCATATCTGATCCCAGCAGGCTGATATAGTTCTGCAGCCCTACAAAATTCGGACCGATTTCTTTGATTCCCGACCGGTAATATTCGAAAAAACTATATCGAATCGTATCGATCAGAGGGATCAGCGAAAAAATGAAAAAACATATAAAAAACGGAAGGATAAAAATATATCCCCATTTTGCGTAGCTGACGCTTCTGCGTTTCTTTTTCATAAGCTACCGTTCCTTTCTGTGTCCGGCGGCTGCCCCCGAAACTTCTTCGGTGCAGCCGCCTCCTCATCTGTTATTCCGGCCACTGAACTTCTGTAATATCCGGATAACGTTCTTTTATAGCTGTTTCGAAATTATCTTTCGCTTTATCAAAATCCACATTGCCCTGGAAATAATCGCTGAATGAATTCTGGAACAACTCTACACATCCCAAGTCATATGCAGAAAGAGGAGCAATCTGAATGTTTTCTGCTACAGGCGCATAATATTCATATGCGTTCTGTCCGCCGAGGAAATCCGATGCATATGTATCGTCCGCAGCCGCTTCTTCCATTCCGCTTACCGTATTTGTGAAGTCAAGGTAATCCTGTGAAATTTTCAGCAGTGTGTCTTTCTCCGCTGTCATTGCAAGGATAATGTCTTTTACGTGTTCCGGATTATCCGTTCCTGTTGCCGCATGGATATAGGAACCGCCCCAGTTGTATTCCTGCGGAGGATTTGTAACAGCCCATGCACCTGTATCGCCATCCCAGTTCGGATTCAGAGTAAAGTCAATTCCCCACGGCGGAAGCAGGAATGCAAATACCTTTGAGGAAGAGCCCATTGCTTTGTTCCAGTCGTCATTAAACTGACCTTTTACAGTCTTGTCCAGATAACCGGCGTCAAGCCATTCTTTGGAATTTTCCACCCAATCCATAATCAGCGGATCTACTTTTACTGTTGTCTCACCGTCCGCAACCCACGGTTCGCTGATATTATTGCTGTACACACGAAAAGTGTCTGCATATGAGGCAAATGTATAATATCCTTTTGCTTTCAGCTCCTCGGCAGTTGCTTTCAGAGTATCCCAGTCTTTTACTTTCTCTCCTACTGCTGTCGGATCATCAGTTCCGAATACATCCTGTGCAATATCTCTGCGGTATACCAGAACTCCCGGGCAGCACTGCCATGTAGAACCTCTCTGAACTCCTTCCCTGTCAGAAGCCGTTGTCTTTGTAAAATCATACTGATCCGCAAGATCTGTATCCGGATCGATTCCCAGATCAGTAAGCGGCATTGCAACGTCGGCTTCTGCATCCGTATATTTGTAAACATAATCTGTCTCGGATAAGAAAATGTCGATCTTGTCGTCCGCAGCCGCGTCCGCCTGATTCATAAGTGCTTCGTCGAGTTTCTGCTGATAAACGCCGTCCTGATTCGGGTTAATTATCCAGTGAATCTCCGTTCCATCTTTCAATGTGGTCACCGTTCCGTCATCGGATGTGCTCTCAACTTCCGGATACACAGCCTCCAGACGGGTACGGAACTCATCATTCCAGCTGTAAATGTTGATGACCTTTCCCTCTTCCGTACTCTCTGTTGTTCCGGATCCTTCATCAGATCCTGAACTGCCACAGCCTGCCAGCAATCCTGCCGCAGTGACTGCTGCCATTAAAGCAGCAAATACTCTCTTTTTCATTGTTCATTCCTCCTGTCTTATATTATCCACAAGGCTTCCGCCCTGCTTACGATGATGAAATTATAGCTCAATCCGGCTGCTCAATATATTATAAATTTCAAAAAAATATCAGATTCATGACCCGTTTTCGGCACATTTTGATTTTATGTCATGATTCTGATATTTTTCCCCCTTTTTCTGATTTTTGCCATACAAGGATTCTTATATAATTTCCATAAATAATAAATACTGAATCATGAAAGGAGACGCAAAATGAAACATCTGCAGTTTGTTGACGAGTACGGCAGTTTTTCCATAGAACAGCCGGAAAATATAAGTTATCTTTATTTTCCGCTGGCGTCAGAAACAGGGTTGAAGAGTTCTCTTACACCGAATCTGGGCGGTGATACCAAGACGGATCAGGAAACCTTCTTATTAGAACCTGTCAGTGCGGAAAATCTTCATAATAACCGTTCTGTCAGAAATTTCTGGCTTGTATGTGAAAAGGAAGGGGTTTTCTCCGCGTCAGGCGCGTCTGCGGAGCAGGAAGCGGTAAAATTTACAGACCTTCAGGATCAAAGCAAAATCACCGCAGGATTCATGTGGCATACACTGGAAAGGATCTCTTCCGCCCTTTCCCTTGAGACACGGATCACTTCCTTTATTCCTGTAAATGATAATGTAGAAATCATGCACATTACTGTCCGTAACCAGTCAGACAGTACAAAGGAGCTGATCCCTTACGCCGCAATTCCGATCTACGGTCGGAGCGCTGATAATATAAGGGATCACAGAAATGTAACTTCCATGCTCCACCGCATCCGGACAGATTCCAACGGAGTCTTCGTCCGGCCGACAATGTCTTTTGACGAGCGGGGACATCGTCCCAATACAAAAATCTATTATGTATGCGGATGCAACGATAACGGACAGGCTCCGGAGAGCTTCTATCCCACTGTAGAAGACTTTCTGGGAGAAGGAGGTTCCTACACACATCCACGCGCTGTATATGAAAACTGCTCCGGTGTTCCGGCAGGCTCCACTGCTGCAGGCAAAGAAGCAATGGGCGCTTTCCGGTTTCCTAAGATTCATCTTGCTCCCGGTGAAGAGGCAGAATATATCCTGCTCCTCGGAGTGGAAGACAGCGAAGAGGACATTAGCCGTATTTTTGAAAAATACAATACCCCGGATAAGGTCCGGAATGCCCTTGAAGCAACGAAATCATGGTGGAAAGAAAAAGTCAACACAGGATTTCATACCGGAGACGCTGATTTTGACCGGTTAATGAAATGGATCTGTTTCCAGCCGTTTCTCCGGCGTCTGTTCGGATGCTCCTTCCTGCCACATCACGATTACGGAAGAGGCGGACGGGGATGGCGGGATCTCTGGCAGGACTGTCTCTCACTCCTTCTCATGGATCCCGGCGGAGTCGGACAGATGATAGAAAAAAACTTCGGCGGAGTGCGGATCGACGGAACCAACGCAACGATCATCGGAGACGGAGACGGAAATTTTATCGCGGACCGCAACGGAATCGCACGGGTATGGATGGATCACGCGCTCTGGCCACAGATGACTACAAAACTCTATATCGACCAGACCGGGGATATCGATATCCTGAACAGGCAGGCCTCTTATTTTAAGGATGCTCAGGCAGACAGAGGAACACAGATCGATGCCCTGTGGGACGCCGGGCAGGGCAGCCTGCTGCGCACAGAGGACAATGATATTTACACCGGAACCATACTGGAACATCTTCTGATCCAGCAGCTGACCGCCTTTTACGAGGTCGGTGACCACAACATTTACCGTCTGCGGGGAGCTGACTGGAACGATGCTCTGGATATGGCTCCCGAACACGGAGAAAGCGTTGCTTTTACCTGCGCCTATGCAGGAAATCTCCGTGAACTCGCCTCAATGATCCGGCTTCTTGACCACCGCTCTCCTGGAGCCGAAGCAGAGCTGATCGAAGAACTGCGTATTCTGCTCAATGACGATACCGGATTATTTGAGAACACAGAGGCCAAAAAGGAATTGCTCGCAAGTTATACCCAAAGCTGCCGACACCGGGTCAGCGGCAGACGCATTACCGTCCGCCTGTCCGAGCTGGCGGGAAATCTGGAGCGCAAGGCTGACTGGCTCACAGGATATCTCCAGAATCACGAATGGATCGATGGAGGAGCGGATGAAGGGTGGTTTAACAGCTATTACGATGATCATGGCCGTGCAGTGGAAGGATTTTTTCCGAATGAGGTGCGCATGATGCTTACAGGGCAGGTCTTCTCCATTATGGGAAACGTCGCTTCTGAACAGCAGATCCGCAGGATCGTAAACAGCGCAGACCACTATCTCTACCGAAAAGAGATCGGCGGCTACCGGCTGAACACAAATTTCCATGAACTCAAGTTTGACATGGGCCGTATGTTCGGCTTTGCATACGGCGAAAAAGAAAATGGAGCCGTATTCTCACATATGACAGTAATGTATGCCAATGCACTGTACCGCCGCGGCTTTGCGAAAGAAGGATGGAAGGCGCTGAAAACACTGGCAGATACCGCGCTGGACTTTGACACCAGCCGTATCTATCCGGGGATTCCGGAATATTTCCGTTCCGACGGCCGCGGTATGTATCACTATCTGACCGGAGCTGCAAGCTGGTTCATGATGACCATGATCACCCAGGTCTTCGGCGTCCGGGGACAGGCAGGCGATCTCATCCTTGCACCCCAGCTTATGTCCGAGCAGTTCGACGAGCAGGGGAAGGCATCTGTCAGCCTTGTTTTCGCCGGGAAGAACCTTGAAATTATCTATGAAAATCCGGATCGGAAAGACAGCGGAACGTACACCGTATTCTCGGCTGTCTGCGAAGGACAGCAACTTCCGACAGACGACCTCGGACACGTTATTATCACACGCAGAATACTGGATACGCTTTCGGGTGATTGTCACCGCGTAATTGTAAAACTCATTTAAAACCAACTGAAAGGACAGGAATAAACTTATGAAATATGGATATTTTGACGATAAAGAACGGGAATATGTGATTGACCGTCCGGACACTCCCTCCCCCTGGGTAAATTATCTGGGATCACCGGAGTACGGAGCGATCATCTCAAACAATGCAGGCGGATACAGTTTTGCCAGATCAGGTGCAAACGGACGTATTCTCCGGTATATCTTCAACCAGTTTGACCAGCCGGGGCGCTATATTTATATCCGGGACAATGCATCCGGTGATTACTGGTCCGCCTCATGGCAGCCGGTGGGAAAGGATACCGAAGAATATCAGAGCAGATGCTGCCACGGTATGGGTTATACAAGAATGCTCGCAGACTACAGCGGCATACACTCTGAAGCGGACTACTATGTTCCGCTTGGGAAATCCTATGAAGTATGGGCGCTTTCCGTGACCAACGAATCGGACCGCGCGCGCGAGCTTACCCTTACAGGATACGCAGAGTTCACAAACCACAGCAATTACGAACAGGATCAGGTAAATCTCCAGTATTCCCTGTTCATTACCCGCACATTATTTGAGAAAAACCGGATCATCCAGCAGATTCACGGCAACCTCGATACCCTTAAAGTAGATGAAGAGGTTGACGATAAAAGAGTTATTGAACGCTTTTTCGGTCTTGCAGGAGCAGAAGTCTCCTCATACTGCGGAGATAAGGAGGCTTTTCTCGGGAAATACCACGGATACGGTAATCCGCAGGGTGTAATCTCTGCTGACCTGGGAAATGTAACCAGCTACAATGAGAATTCCTGCGGTGCTCTCTCCTGTACCGTCGCTCTGGCTCCCGGCGAATCCAGAACCGTGCTCTTCCTTCTCGGTATGAAGCCCTCTACGGAAGCGGAAGCCATTATAAGCTCCTACACCGATCCGGCCGGACAAGTCAGACAGGAAATCAATACGCTGAAAGCAGACTGGTATGCAAAGCTGGATCATCTGAAGATCAGTACTCCGGATCCTGCCTTCAATACTATGATCAACACATGGAATGCCTATAACTGCTTCATCACATTTGTCTGGTCAAGAGCGGCATCCTTCATTTACTGCGGACTCCGAAACGGCTACGGCTACCGGGATACCGTACAGGATATTCAGGGAATCATCCATCTCGCCCCTGAAATGGCATATGAGAAGATCCGCTTCATGCTCTCGGCACAGGTAGATAACGGCGGCGGTCTTCCGCTTGTAAAATTCACCCACAATCCGGGGCACGAAGATACACCGGATGACGCCTCCTATGTCCGGGAGACAGGCCATCCCGCCTACCGCGCGGATGACGCCCTCTGGCTGTTCCCGACAGTTTACAAATACATTGCGGAAACCGGAAATACCGCATTTCTCGATGAAGTCATCCCATTTGCCAACAAAGGCGAGGGAAGCGTTTATGACCATCTGAAACGTGCCGTACAGTTTTCATTTGACCATCTGGGCCCCCACGGTATGCCTGCCGGATTATATGCGGATTGGAATGACTGCCTCCGCCTCGGAGCAGAAGGAGAATCCTCCTTTGTCGCACTGCAGTTCTATTATGCAATGACTATATTAAAAAAATTTGCCGTCTATAAACAGGACAGCGAATACATCCGCTATCTCGAGGAAAAACAGGAAGAAATCGGGCAGAAGATCCAGAAGCTGTGCTGGGATAACGACCGTTTCATCCGCGGCTATACCGAGATGGGCGAGCGCATCGGCGCAGCAACGGATCCGGAGGCAAATATGTGGCTGAATCCACAGAGCTGGGCCGTCATCAGCGGTCTTGCATCCGAAGAGCAGGCAGATGCCGCTTTGGAAAATGTGTATCAAAGACTTAACACCGCATACGGCGCCATCCTGATGGATCCGCCTTACCATGCGCACGCATTTGACGGTGCACTTGCCGTGATCTACAATCAGGGCACAAAAGAAAACGCCGGAATTTTCTCCCAGTCTCAGGGCTGGCTGATCCTTGCAGAGGCTCTCAGAGGACATGGAAACCGTGCATTCGAATATTTTACAGAAAATGCGCCTGCCGCTCAGAATGACCGGGCAGAGATCCGCCATCTTGAGCCCTACTGCTACGGGCAGTTTACAGAAGGACCGGCAAGCAGTCATTTCGGCCGCTCCCATGTGCACTGGCTGACAGGAACCGCTTCCACAGTAATGGTCGGATGTGTGGAAGGGATTCTGGGGCTTCGTCCGGATCTTAACGGTCTTCGCATAGAACCGGCAATTCCTGAGACTTGGAGTTCATTTGAAATTGATAAAGACTTTCGTGGTAAACATCTGCATATTCGCATCGAAAATCCTGATCATAATGAATCCGGATGCAAAAGCATGATTCTGAATGGGAAAGAACTGACTGATAATTATATACCTGAAGAATTACTTGCGGAAAATAACGAAGTTCTCCTGACAATGTAAAAATATCGGGATACAGTGCAAATAACAACTGTATCCCGATATTTTTCCCAAAAGACATATTTATCTCTAACTCTTTCAGTGTCGTCAGTCCATATGCAGTCCCTCAGATTCAATATCCCACTGAACCATATAATACTCGTCACGATATTTTTTCGGAGTCATACCGACCACTTCACGGAACTGCTGTATAAAATGGCTTTGGGAGGAAAAAGAAAGCCTGTTTGCTATTTCTATCATAGAATAATCGCTGAACCTGAGTAAATTTTTTGCCATATCTATCTTCTGGCTGCGTATATAAGCACTTACAGATACCCCTGTTTCTTTCTTAAACAGACGGGACAGATACCCTGAAGAAACCCCCAGTTCATCTGCCAGATCCTCGATCGTAATCCGCTCTTTGATATGCGAATATATATATTCCTTGCACGCATTGATGTGCTTTGAATTTGTATCACTTCGGGAATACTTACGCATTTTCTCCGCATAATCCATGACCATCTCATCGTGCAGCCTGTGGACTTCTTCTCCAGTATGAATATCATCGAGTTTCTGAATATAAAAATCACTCAGCCGGAACGCCTGCTCCAACTCCATGCCATTCTGCCTGCAAAGCCGTGTGATCATCGCTGTTGTGATCACAAAATGATATTTCAGATTGACCACCGGATTCCTTGAGAGGACACCGACCCCCTCCCCCTCCACAAACCGTCCCTGCTCACAGTTTTGTTTGACCTTATCAACATCTCCTGCTGCCACCGCTCGGTAGAACAGGAATTCTTCCGTCGGCTCACGGTGTTCAATTTCATCTATATCATCATCCGCTTCTAGTAAAAACCACTCATTTTTGTAACTCATAAATCTGCCCCTTTTCTGTCACCAGTACTGTTACATCGGATTCCTATTTTATATTATCATATTCCGGTCGGGCATACCAGAAAAATAGACATATTCTTAATCATCCCGTCATTTCTAAAAAAGATATGAAAGAATACCATACAACCGAAAAGTATGATAAGGTAAAAATAATATAACTATTACACTTCAAAAAGGAGAATAACTATGCCGAACTTTACATACAATGCGATCAAAGCTTCATTTATAAAGCTTTTAAGCGAACGCCCGCTGTCCCAGATCAAAGTGAAAGACATTGTAGCTGACTGCGGAGTCAACCGGAATACATTCTACTATTATTTCCATGATATTCCTTCTCTGATCGAAGATATGGTGACGGAGGAAGCTGAATACATCATACAGAAATACCCGTCCGCCGATACGATCGAGGACTTTTTTGAAACCGTCATCAATTATGTACTAGAGAAGAAAACCATGTTTCTGCACATCTACAACTCTGTAAACAGGGAGCTGTTTGAGCAGTATCTATGGCAGGTATGCGAACGGGTCGTAACCCTTTATGTAGATTCCGTGCTGAACGGGCGTCAGATACGCCCGGAGGACAGGCGCATCATAGTCCAGTACCTCAAAGCATTAAGTTTCGGGATTGCATCCGCATGGCTTCAGTCCGGCCTTACAGAAGAGATCCGCTCCACATTTGAACGTATCTATCAACTGAAAAAAGGAACTGTGGAGGAAATGATCCGCAGATTTGAGACGGAATAGTTTATCTGTACAGTAAACCTGTCAGCAGGTTTCATACAGACATTTGAGGCTCTTTGTCTGGTTTTCAGGCACAGAGCCTCAAATGTCTGTATGAAACCGCCGCCGGTCATGCTATCTTTCTGTAAGTAAAATAACCAGAAAGAAGGAATTATATGATCAAAAACGAGTGGAAAAGCCTGCTGAAAAATAAAATTCTCCTTGTTGTCCTGATCGCAATTATTGCGATTCCTTTTATTTATGCAGGTCTGTTTCTGAAATCTATGTGGGACCCGTACGGAAATCTCGACAAGCTCCCGGTTGCGGTTGTAAATGAAGACCGGCCGGTGGAATACGAAGGAAATACTCTGTGTATAGGAGATGACCTTACAGAAGCACTGAAAGATAATGACTCTCTCGACTTTCATTTTATGGACAGCGAAAAAGCCGAAGAAGGTCTGGAAAACGGGACGTGGTATATGGTGATCACGATTCCGGAAGATTTTTCCCGCAGCGCGGCAACTCTTCTGGACGACGCGCCCCGGAAAATGGAGCTGAAATACGCAACGAACCCGGGCACCAATTATATTGCCTCCAAAATGAGCGAGACTGCCCTGCTCCGCATCCGCGACGAGGTCGCTTCTCAGGTTACAGAGACTTACACCGCCATCGTCTTTGACCGGATCGCACAGGCCGGCAGCGGACTTTCAAAAGCTGCGGACGGCTCGATGCAATTATCAGACGGAATTGACGAAGCCTCCGGCGGCAGTGTGACAATTACGAAGAACCTGAGAAAGCTTGCAGACAGCACGCTGGTATTTTCCGATGGAGCCGAAACTCTGACGGAAGGGCTGAAGGAATATACAGACGGAGTCAGCCGGGTCGATACGGGTGCGTCACAGTTAAAAAAAGGGACCGACGCTCTTACCGCCTCTCTGCCCGCGCTGACCGACGGTGTCTATACATTAAATAATGGTGTAAAGACCTATACCAGCGGAGTAGATGCGCTAAATTCAAATTCCCCGCAGCTGCTGACAGGGGCGCAGGATCTTGAAACAGGAGCCCAAAGCCTCGCCTGGGGGCTGGATACCCTGCAGACCGGCACGGACCGGTACGTCAGCGCAGTCAATACATTCACCCGGAGCGCAGTTCTTTATGTACAGGGGACAGAACAGCTCGCACAGGGTGCAGGGCAGCTGGAACCGCTGGAAAATCTGGATCAGGCAGCTTCCGCGATCTCCCGGCTTAACGCGACTGTCTCTGAAGGGGATTCCTCTCTCAGGAACAGCACCGAGGGCTTAAGCAATGATCTTAACGGCCTGTACAGCAGGATGCAGCAGCTTTCGGAACATGCATCCGTTATCAGCAGCGCTTCTCCGATGCTGGAAGAGTCTGCCGATGCCCTGCGGTCTGCATCCGGTACTCTCTCAGATACAGCTTCGCAGATCAGTGCTGCAAAGGACTCTGTTTCAGCCGCTGCAGACAGCAGCATCTCTCTTGTGACATCCTGCGTGGCTGACGGAAATGACAGGATCCGTACTGCCAACGGACAGCTTCGGAGCGCAAAGGATACCTTGACGTCGTCCGCCTCTTCTCTGGAAGCAGTCTATGGGGAACTGGCTGAAAATGATTCGGTTTCGGAGGACACTCTCGCTTCACTTCGACAGATAATCGATTCTCTTGGCTCTTCCGCAGGAAGTATTCAGGAGGTTTCCAGTATTGAAACAGATGATTATACTGTCAGGGCACAACAGATATCCGATACCGCTGCCTCCGGGCTCAGTTCTCTGGACGAAGCGCTGGGTACTGCTGCCGGCCGGCTTAACGATACTGCAGCAGGACTGGAAGAGAATGCCGGCTCCATCCCGGATATCTCTGCGGATACCTTTCAGGATCTGACCGAAAGCGCCGGTGTATTGTGTGATGAGGCCCGCCAGCTGTCTGCCGGCACAGCGGCCGTCTCAGACGCATTGACCGATCTTAAGACACAGACTGAAAATTTCCCGGCGGCAGCCGAAGGGATCAAAAAACTTAACACAGGGTTCGATACTCTCCTTTCCAACAATGACGCTCTTCTGAGCGGGGCAGACAGCCTCCGCGCAGCCGGAACCGATGTGACCGGCGGGATCAGCAGCGTCCGCTCCGGAGGGCTTACAGTCTCCGAGGGCATTCAGGCGCTGGGAAACGGTATCCGCACTTATACCGGCGGCGTATCCGCACTTGCAGATAACAGTCCTGCACTGACAGACGGTACTGAAAAACTGGCTGACGGCGCAGGCGCTCTCTGTTCGGGAGCCGGACAGCTTTCCGATGGAACCGACGCACTGGCAGAAGGAACTGCCTCGCTGGTCAAAAACAATGACAGCCTGAATAACGGCGCGGCGCTTCTCGCAGACGGAGCCGGTCAGCTCTGTGACGGCGCTTCCCGCCTTTATGACGGTTCTATGGAACTGGATGAAGGGATGGCACAGCTGCAAGACGGCGCTGATGTTCTTGCAGTCAGTCTGTCCGAAGGAGCGGATGAGGCCGCCGGCACGACCGCAGACGAAGATACAATCCATATGTTTGCCTCTCCGGTAAATGCAGATGAGACACAGATTACAACAGTAGAAAATAACGGGCATGCCATGGCGCCGTACATGATGTCTGTAGGACTGTGGGTGGGATGTCTGGCTTTCTGCCTTATGTATCCGTTGACAAAATATAACGGGAAACTGAAATCCGGACTTGCCTGGTGGGCCGGCAAAGCGTCCGTTCTCTATCCGGTGGCAGTCCTGCAGGGACTTATGCTGATCTGGCTGCTTCATGTGATCGATGGGTTCACTCCGGCAAAAATGGCTGAGACAATACTGTTTGCCTGTCTTACTGCCGTAGCATTTACATCTATCATGTACTTTTTTAATATTACGCTCGGAAAAGTCGGAAGTTTTCTCATGCTGATCTTTATGGTCGTGCAGCTCTCCGGTTCCGCCGGCACTTATCCGGTTGAGATCTCACCGGCATTTGTCGCTGACATCCATGCTTATCTGCCGTTTACTTATACTGTGGACGCATTTAGAAGTACGATCAGCGGCGGAGGAAGCATACGGAATTCCGTAATCCTGCTCTCCCTGCTGACCGTTGTATTTACCGGACTTACGATCCTGCAGTTTCACCGTATGTCTCACCGGCGCAAAAACAGCCAGCCGCTTTTCATCGACTGGCTGGAAGAAAAAGGACTGGCATAAGAAAATGATTTATTTGGCTGCCTCTGCCATGGATCTCACATATTCAGCCACATAAGGCACGCAGTCTCTTTCGTGAGCGCCGCACAGCTTCACGATCGCGCTTCCTACAATGACGCCGTCAGCATGCCGGCACATTTCTGCCGCCTGCTCCGGCGTCGATATTCCGAAGCCCACCGCGCACGGAATATCTTTCGCCTCTTTTACAAGTCTCACCATCTCACCGATATCTGTTGTGATCTCACTTCTTGTTCCCGTAACTCCCAGCGAGGAAACACAGTACACAAATCCGGATGCTTTCTCTGCGATCATGCGGATACGTTCATGAGAAGTCGGCGCGATCAGGGAGATCAGTTCAATGCCGTACTCCCTGCAGACAGAGTCAAACTCCTCTTTTTCTTCAAAAGGCACATCCGGAAGGATCAGTCCGTCCATCCCCGTCTCTTTCATTCTCTTTACAAAGCGCTCGGTTCCGTATGAAAATACTACATTGGCATAAGTCATAAACACGAGGGGAATCCGGGAATTCTTCCGGATCTTTTCTACTGTCTCAAATACTTTATCCGTAGTTACGCCGCCGCTTAATGCCCTCAGGTTTGCCGCCTGTATCACCGGCCCTTCCGCCGTGGGATCCGAGAACGGGATTCCCAGCTCTATGATGGCCGCCCCTTCTTTCTCCATTGCATAGACAAGCTGCTCCGTTGTCTCAAGATCCGGATCCCCGCACGTGATAAACGGGATAAATGCTTTCTTTCCCTGAAATGCTTCCTGTATCCTACTCATAAATATCCTCCCCTCTGTATCTTGCGATGGCGGCACAGTCTTTGTCGCCCCTTCCCGAAATATTGATCACCATGATCTGATCCTTTCCCATCTGCGGCGCCAGTTTTCTTGCATAAGCCACCGCGTGGGCGCTCTCGATAGCGGGAATGATTCCCTCTGTCCGCGCCAGATATTCAAATGCATCCACTGCCTCGTCGTCTGTCACAGCCACATATTCCGCCCTGCCTCTGTCGTACAGAGCCGCGTGCTCCGGTCCGATGCCCGGATAGTCCAGCCCTGCGGAAATAGAATACACCGGAGCGATCTGCCCGAACTCATCCTGACAGAAATAAGACTTCATGCCGTGGAAGATACCAAGCTTTCCGGTGGCGATGGTGGCAGCCGTCTCCGCCGTGTTGACGCCTCTTCCTGCCGCCTCACAGCCGATCAGCCGCACGCTCTCGTCTTCAATAAAATGATAGAACGCCCCGATGGCATTGGAACCGCCGCCCACACAGGCGAGAACCGCATCCGGGAGTTTTCCCTCTTTCTCCATCAGCTGCTCTTTGATTTCTTTTGAGATGACCGCCTGAAAGTCCCTCACAATCTCAGGAAACGGATGAGGCCCCATACAGGATCCCAGTACATAGTGGGTATCCTCGATTCTCCTCGTCCACTCTCTCATTGTCTCGGACACAGCGTCTTTCAGCGTGGCTGTTCCGGTCGTAACCGCGTGGACCCTCGCCCCGAGAAGGCGCATCCGGTAGACATTGAGCGCCTGTCTCTTCGTATCCTCCTCGCCCATGAACACTTCACATTCCATGCCCATAAGAGCTGCCGCAGTAGCCGTTGCAACGCCGTGCTGTCCTGCTCCTGTTTCCGCAATGACTCTTGTCTTCCCCATCTTCTTCGCAAGGAGTACCTGCCCGAGCACGTTGTTGATCTTATGCGCCCCCGTGTGGTTCAGATCCTCACGCTTCAGATAGATCTTCGCTCCGCCCAGATCCTCGGTCATCCGCCCTGCATAATATAACCGGGACGGCCTTCCCGCATATTCATTGAGAAGCTGTGTCAGTTCCTCATTGAACTGTTTATCATTTTTATAATAGTTATATGCTTCCTCTAATTCATTCACCGCGTTCATCAGCGTCTCAGGTATATACTGTCCGCCGTGAATGCCGTATCTTCCTTTCTTCATATCGTAATACTCCTTACCGCAGCCACTGCTGCCAATATTTTTTCCCTGTCTTTCTTTCCCGAACTCTCCACCGAACTGCTCAGATCCACTGCATAGGGATGATACTTTCTGACCGCTTCCGGGATATTTCCGGCGTCAAGGCCGCCTGCCAGAATGTACGGCCTTTTCTTCCAGTACCGGAGAAGTTCCCAGTCAAAGGCTGCCCCGGTGCCGCCTTTTCCGTGATCCAGAAGCACCAGATCCGCACTGCTCTTCTCCGCCTCCTCAAGATCAGAAAGATTTTGTATTGAAAACGCCTTGATCAGCGGTTTATCGGTCATATCCCGCAGCCGTGCGATATAGGTCTCATCCTCGCTTCCATGAAGCTGCGCCGCATCGATGACGCCGTCATTTAAAAGCTCTGCAATCAACTCCGGCACAGCATTTACAAAGACTCCCACCGGACAGATCTGCTCCGATAACCGCTGTCTCAGCCTTGCAAGCTGCGTGACCGTGACATTTCTCCTGCTCGCCGGCACTCCGATGACGAAACCGCAGTAATCCGGCCGCGCCTCATTGACATAGCCGATATCCTCCATACGGCTTAAGCCGCAGATCTTAATTCCCGTTTTCCTGTCTGTCTTTCCTGCCGTCATCTTCCCGCATCCTCCTGCATGAGGGCTCTAAGCGCCGCCTGCCGGTCAGGAGAACGCATGAGCATCTCGCCGATCAGTACCGCGTCTGTGCCGTTTTCATAGAGAGCTTTCATATCTTCAGGCCCTCGGATGCCGCTCTCGGAGACGAACACTGTATCCTCTCCCGCCAGCCGTCTCAGCTGGGCGCTGTGGCTGATATCCACAGAGAAATCTTTCAGATTCCTGTTGTTCACTCCGATGATCCGGGCGCCCGCCTGTTTCGCCCGCTCGATTTCACCGGCGTCATGGGCTTCCACAAGGGCCGACATATGAAGTTCCTCCGTCAGCCGGTGATATGCTCTCAGTTCACCATCGTCCAGTACAGAGCAGATCAGGAGCACCGCGGAGGCCCCCAGCGCCTTTGCCTGATAGATCATATATTCATTGCATATAAAATCCTTGCGGAGCACGGGGATAGACACCGCCTCTGCGATCTCCTCCAGATACACATCGCTGCCCAGAAACCAGTACGGTTCTGTCAGACAGGAGATTGCCGAAGCGCCCGCAGCTTCATAATCTTTTGCAATATCCATGTATGGGAAATCCTCCGCAATGATCCCTTTGGATGGGGAGGCTTTTTTCACCTCGCAGATAAAGGACATCCCCGGCCGGCGGAGCGCCCGTTCAAAGGCCGGAACCGCATCTATCTGTTCTTCCCGGAGCACGGCCTCCGCCATACGTCTCATCTCAGCCGGCGGGATCAGGTTTGCCTGCTCCCGGATCCTCTCTCTGGTCCTCTCCGTGATCGTCTCTAATATATTCATTTTCTGTTCTCCTTAATAAACATATCCGTTCAGCCCGCGCCATCCGCAAAACCGCACTATGTGCTTATTGCGGCTGCCGCCGCTGTTTTGCTCATATACTGACATCAGATGGCTGTACTGTTGTCGATAAATTCCTCCAGCTTCTTCATTGCAAGTCCGTCGTCAATGAGCTGCTCTGCTTTTCGCACACCCTCTTCGATGGATGCCGCTTTGCCTGCAATATAGATCGCCGCCCCCGCATTCAGACACACAGCGCAGCGCTTTGCCCCGCGCTCTTTCCCGGAGAGAATATCTCTCGTGATCTGTGCATTTTCCTCCGGCGTGCCTCCTGTAAGTTCTGACTTCTCGCACCGTATATACCCGAACTGCTCCGGTGTGATCTCATAGGACTGGAACCATCCATCCCTGATCTCACAGATAGATGTAGGTGCGCTCATGGAGATCTCATCCAGCTTATCCTGTCCGTAGACGACCATGCCGCGGACAACGCCCAGCTTTGCCATAACCTGTGCCAGCGGCTCTACCAGCTCCTGCTCGTAAACTCCCATCAGCTCCATATTGGCTCCCGCCGGATTGGACAGCGGTCCTAAAATATTGAATACCGTACGGATTCCCAGTTCCTTCCGGATAGGCGCCACATACTTCATGGCAATGTGATAGTTCTGTGCAAACAGGAAACAAATGTTGATCTTCTTCAGGAGCTCGGCGCTCTTCTCCGGCGGAAGATCGATCTTTACGCCCAGCGCCTCCAGCACATCCGCTGCCCCTGACTTGGAAGACGCCGCCCGGTTGCCGTGCTTTGCCACCGGGACGCCCGCCGCCGCGATGACCATGGATGCCGTGGTGGAGATATTAAAGGAGTTGGCCCCGTCTCCGCCCGTCCCTACGATCTCCAGCACATTCATATTGTGGAGCAGCTTGACACAGTGGGAACGCATTCCCGCAGCAGACGCCGTGATCTCGTCGATCGTCTCTCCTTTCATGGACAATGCGGTAAGGTAAGCGGATTTCTGCACATCCGTCGCCTTTCCTTCCATGATCTCATCCATAACCTGTTCCGCCTCTTCGTATGTCAGGTCCTGTTTCTGTGAAAGTTTGATAATTGCCTCTTTAATCATATCTGTAATCCTCCTATAGCTGTTTGATTTTCGTTGTTTTTACCTTATACCGCCGCCAGAAAGTTCCGTATCATCGCGGGGCCGTCCGGCGTCATCACCGATTCGGGGTGAAACTGCAGTCCATATATGGGATATTCTCTATGCCGCATCGCCATGATCTCTCCATCCTCACTTCGCGCCGTCACTTCCAGTTCTTCCGGAAACGTGTTCTCCTGCACTGACAGGGAATGGTATCTGGCCACCTGTATCGGCTTCTTTATTCCTTTAAAAATGACGTCGTCCGCCACATCTGTCAGCAGAGAAGTCTTGCCATGCATCAGTTGCGATGCATGCGTGACTGTTGCTCCGAATGCCTCCCCGATCGCCTGATGTCCGAGACACACGCCCAGGATCGGTATCCTGCCCTTCAATTGACGGATCAATTCGATACAGACGCCTGCATCTGAAGGTTTTCCCGGGCCGGGGGAAATGACGATGGCGTCCGGCTTCAAAGCGAGCGCCTCCTCCGGTGTGATCCTGTCATTTCTCACCAGCCTTACATCCGGATCTTCCACTGCGAGGAACTGATACAGGTTATAAACAAAGCTGTCGTAATTATCGATCAAAAGTATCATGCCAGTCCTCCTTTCGCCATATGCAGCGCCTTGATCACTGCGCCGGCCTTATTCCTGCACTCCATAAATTCATTTTCCGGGACGCTGTCCGCCACGATCCCAGCTCCGGACTGTACACAGATACGTCCGTTTTTCTTATAGGCCAGCCTGATTGAAATGCAGGTGTCAATATTTCCCGTAAAGTCCAGATATCCGACAGCCCCGCCGTAAATTCCTCTCTTGCTGTGCTCCAGCTCTGCGATGATCTCGCAGGCCCGGATCTTCGGTGCCCCGGAAAGTGTGCCTGCCGGCAGGATCGCGTCGATGACGTCCACACCGTCCTTCTCCGGCCTGATCTCTCCCGAGACAGTGGAACCGATGTGCATCACATGGGAAAATCTCTGGATCTCCATATATTTTTCTGCGTGTACGGTTCCCGGTTTACTGATCTTCCCGATATCATTTCTTCCAAGGTCTACCAGCATATTGTGTTCTGCCAGCTCTTTCTCGTCGCTTAGGAGCTCCCTTTCCAGCTGCCGGTCTTCCTCTTCCGTCTTTCCCCTCGGTCTTGTCCCCGCAAGGGGAAATGTATACAGGCGTCCGTTCTCCAGTCTTGCCAGCGTCTCGGGAGACGCCCCGGCCACCTCGATGTCGTCACTGGAGAAGTAGAACATATAGGGCGACGGATTCGTTGTCCTTAAGACCCGGTACGTATCAAACAGACTGCCCTTCGCCTTTGCCGTCATGGGATTGGAAAGTACCACCTGAAATATATCTCCGTCTCTGATATATTCTTTCGCTTTCCCCACCATTTTGCAGTATGTCTCCTGATCAGCCTCCGGCTTTGGCTCTTCCAGTTCCAGAGGACGGAAATCTGCTTTTGCTCCGCTCTTTATAAGCCGCTCCATATCGTCCAGTTCTTGTAATGCTTTTACGCAGTTCTTCTCCAGATCACCTGTAAGGCTGACGCCGGTTATAAGGAGCAGCTTCTGTCTGTAATTGTCAAACACAATCACTTTGTCAAAAAGCATCAGGTCCATATCCCGGAATTCCTGCCCGTTTTCCCCGTCCCGCTTCCGGTTCAGCACACCTTTGAGCGACGGTTCCCCATATTTCATATAATCGTAGGAGAAGTATCCCACAAGACCGCCGGTAAAGGGCGGCATCTCCTTCATCACCGGACTTCTGTAATCTTCCAGTATCTTCCGGAGCACTTCACCCGGATGATCCGTATCAAACTCCCGTCGGACTTTCTCTTCCTCCTCACCGCCCTCTGTAATAATCACATGACCGTCCGTACACGTGATCTCCATCGTAGGGGCGTATCCGAGAAAAGAATATCTTCCCCAGCGCTGTTTGTCCTCCGCGCTTTCCAGCAGATAACAATGCCGGCTCGCCGCACGGAGCGTACGCATGACTTCCACAGGGGTAAATGCATCTGCATACAGTTCTCTGCTCACGGGAACTCTTTTATACATCCCGGCATCTGCATAGGATTGCAATGTTTCAAGCATATTTTTCATCTGGTCTCCTCCTTTTGACTGTGATGCTGTTAATTACTGGATTGCTACTGTTCATTCTGCCGGAGATAAAGCAATTGTTCAGCCCGCGCCATTCGCTGTCCGTCGCCCTGCAAATGTCCGTTCAGCACGCGCCATTCGCAAAACCGCACTGACGTGCTTACTGCGGCTGCGCCGCTGTTTTGCTCATTGACAGGCGCTCTGCTCATCTGACTGACAGTCGCCGGATTCTTATGCAAGCATAAATCCGACTCCCGTCATCAGATGGCTGAACTACGATACAAAAAAAGTCCCTGACAGAATATAATTATTCTGTCAAGGACGGTAAATTCATCAAATATAATTTCCGCGGTGCCACCTTGATTCACGGTTTCCCCGTGCGCTCTGCGAGATACCAGCATATCCCCGGCAACTGACGTATGCCCACACGTCGCAGAATACTCAGGATCATCTCCCTTTGACTGCGCCCTCCGCGGTCCATTTGGTAAACTGCATCTCGACCCGGCTCTCACCCACCCGGACTCTCTGTGCGCGCATGAATACTTTGATCTCCGCATCAACGGTTTAAATATATTTCGTTTTGTGCATCTTACCACCAGACAACCGGAGCTGTCAAGAAATTTTTAGATATTTTTTGCAACAGTACAGTTCATGGCACTGCCGCAGTAAGCACGTCAGTGCGTTTTTCCGAATGGCGCAGGCTGAACCTGCCGCATTATTTCACGCATCCACTCCTCTGTTTCCTGCCCGTCTCTGCTGTTCACATACACTGGCCCGTCTTCTGTCATGATCTCCAGAACAGGCGTATATCCGACATACAGATACATCCGGCATTTTCCTGTTTTTTCGCCTTTAAATCTGCCCATCATCTTATGCCGATCTTCCCCGCCGTTAATTCTCCGGTAATCATCATCCGGAAGACTGTCCAGCAGTTCCACACCCGTGATATCGTCATAGGCTATGTCGTAATCTGAATATCCCGATGTGATTTCTACCTTCGTACCTGTCGGATCCACCTCGATGGGGACAAAATCAATCTTCCACATCTCAACGCACCCCCATACCAGACATACCGCCACGAATACAATAGCCAGAAACATAAAGATCTTTCCCGCAGGTTTCGCCATATTTGTCGTGTAGTTCCATGAACACGCCCAGTCCTGGACTATCAGACGCTTGTCATTGGGATTGCTGTACCAGCCGTTCTTCCAGTACACATCATCGTCAATATACAGCGGCCGGACATTTTTCTGAAGCAGCTTTTCTTTCCGGCTGCGCATATAGAAAAATCCGCCGATCAGGAAGAATCCCGGTATGGCCTCCATAATGCTGTAAATCACAAGCACACCCGTACTGATCCATCCAGTCTCATCGATACCGGACACTACAACGAGATACGCCGCCGCATTAAACAGACTGCTCCCGGTCAGCGACCATGACCATACATTTTTCTGCATCCGGTTGACTTCTACGTTCAGACCGGAATCCTCGCTGTACACTTTATTGCGCATCCTGAGTATGGCAATATGCAGGATACCGAAGGTGAGGCTGATGAGGATCCCCGTGACCGGAAATATCCAGCCGTCGTCGGACGTTATCAGATATTTTCTGATATCTGTATCGATGCACGGCATCAGGATCAACGCGCAGAAAAGCAGGTGCCACCACGGGGACAATCCCATCCTGCCGGACTGGACCGCCGCTTTCGTATCCACTGCCATGATCCGGCTTCCGCCGCTCCCGATCCATCCTTTCTCCACTTTCATATCATACAGTTTCCGATGGTTTCCATACAGAAGCGCCATAGCCCCGACGCAGAATTCCAGCAGCCATACCGACCATACGATCATAAAAACAGAGATGTACCAGAAACAGAACGCACAGACGGCAGTACTGATCACCACGTTTACCGCGTAGAATATCTTCGTGTTTCTGCGATACCGTGCCATAAAGGCCGTGACTTCCTCACTCTCCGCCGCGCTCTGCGGCAGATGCACCCCAAGAAGCATTCCCTCGGAATATTTCCGTTTCGTTCCATAAACTGCATAGAAAATACCGATGACAACAAGGTCGATCAACGCGAACATGAGAAACATAAACATTGCCTACACCCCCATCTCCGCAAATGCATCTTCACACAGCCTCAGAAAGTCCTCCCGCTTCAGGCCTCGCAATTTTGCCTCGGCGCTCAAAAGCTCCAGCTCATCTTCCAGATGCTCCCTGTATCCGGCTTCCGCTGCTTCACCCATAGCCTGCGCCGGCTTAACAACAGCCCCTTTACGCCGGTCTGTCTCGATAAACCCTTCGGATTTCAGAAGCTGGTACGCTTTGCTCACCGTCATCGTATTGACACCCAGCTCCGATGCAAGCTGCCGCACCGTGGGCAGGTTCTCTCCCGGCGCCAGTTCTCCCCTGCCGATTCCCTTGACTATCTCGTTTCTGAGCTGGATATAAATGGGAATCTCACCCGACATATCGATCTTAAGTATCATACAGACTACCTCTTTTCTTCACAACTCTTTCCGATCCCGTATCAAATGCGTCTTCTGCCTTTGTTGTTTTGTATTATATCATATAGTACAATTAATACAATAGCTTTTTCCCGAATACCGTGCATTTTTTCACATAGTATGCTATCATAGTTGTTACCGGATTATGACTTCCGTACTCAGATGTCTGTCTATCTGACGGAAGATCAAATACATACAAAGGAGTTTTGTTTTATGAAAATGAATGAACTGAAGCTTGTCTATTTCAGTCCGACAGGCGCAACAAGAAAAGCAGTCATGGAAGCTGCCCGAAGCATTGACCTGAAATCCGTATCTTTCGATTTTTCTGTTTACAAAGAGAAGAAACCGACATTAAAGTTTGCTCATAATGATTTTGCCATCTTCGCGATCCCGGTGTATTACGGACGAGTGCCTGCGCTTTTCATGGAGTATCTCCAGAATATCTCAGGCGACAACACCCCCGCTGCCCTGATCGCTACATACGGATGCCGCGAATACGAAGACGCTCTTCTGGAACTGAAGACAGAAGTGGAGAACCGCGGCTTTAAAGTCATCGGCGCTGCAGCATTTCCGGCAGAGCACTCCATCGTACCGACGATCGGCTCGAGAAGACCGAATAAAGCAGATCTGAAGACCATAGCTGAATATGGTGTGGAACTTAACCGCAGGATCAGAAAGGAAGAATCCTTCGATCATATCAACATTCAGGTGCCCGGCAATACACCTTACAAGAAATATGGCAAAAACGTCCTCTTTCCGAAAGCAGACGCAAATATGTGTACCTTGTGCGGCGCCTGCGCCAAAGTCTGTCCGGCGGGAGCAATCCCGATAAAAGAGCCGAAAAAGACAGATACAAAAAAATGTATCGGCTGCATGAAATGCGTCCGCGTCTGTAAGCAGAACGCAAGGAGCGTAAATTCACTGAAAATGAAAGTAGCTGAAGGGAAACTCAAGAAAGTCTGCCAGAGCGATAAGAAAGCAGAGATTTTTCTGTAAATCAAATTCGTATTTTTCGTATTAGCAAAGTATCCGCCAGGAGACAGGTATTGCTAAC
>CAMMSL010000021.1 GCA_946499505.1 uncultured Lachnoclostridium sp. | reverse complement strand
TCAACAGTGCGATCGGACCTTACAAGGGAGGACTTCGTCTTCACCCGTCAGTAAACCTTGGTATTATCAAATTCCTTGGATTTGAGCAGGTATTCAAAAACTCACTGACAGGACTTCCGATCGGCGGAGGAAAAGGTGGTTCCGACTTTGATCCGAAGGGCAAATCTGACAGAGAGATCATGGCATTCTGCCAGAGCTTTATGACAGAGCTGTGCAAACATATCGGTGCTGACACAGATGTTCCGGCAGGAGATATCGGAACCGGCGCAAGAGAAATCGGTTATCTGTTCGGACAGTATAAGAGAATCCGCGGTGTATATGAAGGCGTTCTCACTGGAAAGGGTCTTTCCTACGGTGGCTCCCTTGCACGTACAGAGGCTACAGGATACGGACTTCTGTACTTCACAGACGAGCTGATGAAGATGAACGGAATGGAGCTGGCAGGAAAGACTGTTGCAGTTTCCGGTTCAGGAAACGTTGCAATCTATGCTACAGAAAAAGCACAGCAGCTGGGCGCTAAAGTAGTTACTGTAAGCGACTCCAACGGATGGGTATATGATCCGGAAGGAATCGATGTTGCAGCACTGAAAGAGATTAAAGAAGTTAACAGAGCAAGACTGACAGAGTACAAGAAATATCGTCCGAATTCAGAGTATCACGAGGGAAGAGGCGTATGGTCTGTCAAGGTTGATGTTGCTCTTCCTTGTGCAACACAGAACGAGCTGCTTCTTGACGATGCAAAGATGCTCGTTGAAAACGGATGCCAGGTAGTAGCAGAAGGTGCGAACATGCCTACAACAATTGAGGCTACAGAGTACCTTCAGCAGCACGGCGTGATCTTCGCTCCTGGAAAAGCAGCAAACGCAGGCGGTGTTGCTACATCTGCACTTGAGATGTCACAGAACAGCGAGCGTCTGAGCTGGACATTCGAGGAAGTTGACGCAAAACTGAAAGACATCATGGTAAATATCTGCCACAATGCAGCTGATGCGGCTGAGAGATACGGCTTCAAAGGAAACTACGTAGTAGGTGCAAATATTGCCGGATTTGAGAAAGTCGTTGATGCTATGGAGGCACAGGGAATCGTTTAAGGATTGTGAAAAAACAGTAAAAAGCGTTGACACTTCCGGAAAAATCCTTTATATTAGATTTGGTAAAAGGGAGTAACTGGCGCTTGTGTCAAGCGTTTGCGATATCGTCAGTACGATGGTGATACCATCCGTATCGCGATTAAATAGTGAGACTTTTATTGCATTACATAACAACGTCGTGCAATAGAAGTCTCATTTTTTATTGCACCGCATAGTTACAGGAGGAGAGACAAAGATGAAACAGTATTATCAATTATCCGGTGAGGAGACGATCATGCAGGTCAACGGATCTCTGGAGCCTCTCACTGAAGAACAGGTATTGGAACATCAGGAAAAATACGGTCCGAATGAGCTGGTTGAGGGAAAGAAGAAGACAACCCTCCAGATTTTTTTTGAGCAGTACAAGGATTTCCTTGTCATTATCCTGATCATTGCAGCTATCGCGTCCGGGTTTATGGGTGATGTGGAAAGCGCAATCGTTATTTTGATCGTGATTACTATGAATGCGATTCTCGGAACTGTCCAGACGATCAAGGCAGAGCAGTCGCTTGCCAGTCTGAAGAAGCTGTCCGGACCGGAAGCAAAAGTCCTTCGGTGCGGCAATGTAGTACAGATACCATCGTCAGAAGTAACCGTGGGCGATATCGTGATGCTGGATGCGGGAGACTATATTCCTGCTGACGGACGTCTGACGGAATGTGCCAGTCTTAAAGTGGACGAGAGTGCGCTGACCGGAGAAAGCCTTGGTGTTGAGAAGACTACGGACATTATCAGTGAAAGCGACGTACCGCTGGGCGACAGAATTAATATGGTGTATTCCGGAAGTTTTGTTACTTACGGACGCGGTGCTTTTGTTGTAACCGGTATTGGCATGGAAACAGAAGTCGGCAAGATCGCAAGTCTGTTAAAAACGACTTCTGAGAAGAGAACACCGCTGCAGGTCAATCTGGATCAGTTCGGACAGAAGCTTTCTATCCTGATCCTGGTATTCTGTGCAATCTTGTTTGGTATCAGTATTTTCAGGGGAGACAATATCGGAGATGCCTTCCTGTTTGCGGTCGCGCTTGCGGTTGCAGCAATCCCGGAGGCATTGAGTTCTATCGTTACTATCGTACTTTCTTTCGGTACACAGAAGATGGCAAAAGAGCATGCCATCATGCGTAAGCTGCAGGCTGTAGAGGGCCTGGGCAGCGTATCTATAATCTGCTCGGATAAGACAGGTACTCTGACGCAGAATAAGATGACAGTAGAAGACTACTATGTAGACGAGAAGTGTATCAAAGCTGAGAATGTAGATATCAACGATCCTTCACAGAGCCGCCTGCTCATCAGCAGTATGCTCTGTAACGACTCAAAAAACACGGATGGTGTAGAGATCGGTGACCCGACTGAGACGGCCCTGCTCAATCTGGGCAGCAAGCTGGGTCTTGATCCGGAGGCAGTCCGCGCGAAGTATCCGCGTGAAAGCGAAAACCCGTTTGACAGCGACAGAAAGCTTATGTCAACAAAACATACCATGGAAGGCGTACCGACTATGGTGATCAAGGGAGCTGTGGATGTACTCCTTGACCGCATGACGCTGATTCAGATCGGTGACGAGGTACGTCCGCTGACCGAGTCTGACCGCAAAAATATCGAAGATCAGAACCAGAAATTCTCAAGGGAAGGCCTCCGGGTACTGGCATTTGGATATAAGGTTGTATCGGACGAGGAAGAGCTGACTCTTGATGACGAATATGACCTCACATTTATCGGTCTGATCGCTATGATGGATCCGCCGCGTGAAGAATCCAAAGCTGCGGTAGCAGAATGTAAGAAAGCCGGTATCCGTCCGATCATGATCACAGGTGACCATAAAGTAACGGCCGCTGCAATTGCAAAACGTATCGGTATTCTTGAAAATGAATCCGAGGCGTGCGAAGGTGCGGAAATTGATAAAATGTCCGACGAAGAACTGAAAGATTTTGTAGAAGGCATCTCTGTCTATGCCCGCGTGTCACCGGAACACAAGATCCGTATTGTACGCGCATGGCAGGATAAAGGAAATATTGTATCAATGACCGGAGACGGTGTTAATGATGCTCCGGCACTGAAACAGGCGGATATTGGAGTGGCCATGGGTATCACAGGAAGCGAAGTGTCCAAAGATGCGGCGGCAATGGTGCTGACGGACGACAACTTTGCTACAATTGTAAAAGCAGTTGAAAACGGACGAAATATATACCGTAATATCAAAGCAGCCATTCAGTTCCTGCTTTCCGGTAACTTCGGCGCGATCCTTGCAGTGCTCTATGCATCGATCATGGCACTGCCGGTACCGTTCGCACCGGTACACCTGCTGTTTATCAATCTGCTGACAGACAGTCTGCCTGCCATTGCTCTGGGACTGGAGCCGGGCTCTGAAGAAGTCATGAACGAAAAACCGAGACCGATGAATGAGTCGATCCTGACGAAAGATTTCCTGATCAAGATCGGTACAGAAGGTCTGTCGATCGCGGTGACAACAATGATCGCGTTTATGATCGGTTATCATGGCAGCAATGAACTTCTTGGAAGCACTATGGCATTTGCAACGTTATGTTCCGCACGTCTGTTCCACGGATTTAACTGTAAGTCCGACAGACCGGTTGTGTTTACACGCAGGGTAGTAAACAACAAATTCCTGATCGGTGCTTTCGTCCTCGGAATCATTTTGATCACAGCAGTCGTTATGATACCGGGACTTCATAATATGTTTAAAGTACAGACACTTACACTGACGCAGCTCCTTATCGTATATGGACTGGCTGCAGCAAATATTCCGATCATTCAGGCAATGAAAGGAATCCGCCTTCTGTTCAGAAGGAAAAAATAAGGAGATTATTGAATGAAACAGGTACAGAAGCCAAAGAAACCATTGATCGTCTATTATATTATCGTGCTGGCTGTGCTGCTCGTATTTAATTTTTTCGTATTTCCGATGATTACGAGAAGCCATATTGAGGAAGTGGACTATGGTACATTCCTCAATATGGTAGAGGAAAAACAGGTCTCGAAAGTTCAGCTGGAGGGAGAGACGATATATTTTACTGATAAAAGCGATACTCCGGTGCAGTATGAAACAACCAGATTTGAAGACCCGGATCTGGTAAACAGACTGCAGGCATCCGGCTGTGAATTCGGCAGGGTGGCAGAGGAGCAGATGAATCCGTTTTTGAGCATGCTGCTCTCACTCGTGATCCCGATTGTCGTGTTTATCATTATCGGACAGATCCTTTCAAGACAGCTTATGAAGAAAATGGGCGGCGGGGCTGACGGAAGCCCGTTTATGCAGTTTGGAAAAAGCAATGCCAAGATGTATGTCCAGTCACAGACCGGTATCACCTTTAACGATGTGGCAGGAGAGGATGAGGCAAAAGAGCTTCTGACGGAGATTGTTGATTTCCTGCATAATCCGCAGAAATATCAGGAGATTGGCGCAATCTGTCCGAAAGGAGCGCTTCTGGTAGGCCCTCCGGGTACCGGTAAGACACTGCTTGCAAAGGCCGTTGCCGGAGAGGCAGGAGTTCCATTTTTCTCAATTTCCGGATCTGAATTTGTAGAAATGTTTGTCGGTATGGGAGCTTCAAAAGTCCGCGACCTCTTTAAACAGGCAAATGAAAAGGCGCCGTGTATCGTATTTATCGATGAGATAGATACAATCGGAAAGAAACGTGACAGTCAGGGGTTTGCCGGAAACGACGAGCGTGAGCAGACACTGAACCAGCTGCTGACCGAGATGGACGGATTTGATGCATCCAAAGGCGTTGTGATCCTGGCGGCAACAAACCGCCCGGATACTCTGGATCCGGCCCTTTTAAGACCGGGAAGATTTGACCGGAGAATTCCGGTGGAACTGCCGGATCTGAAAGGCAGGGAAGAGATCCTGAAAGTCCACGCCAAGAAAATCAAAGTGGGAGATGACGTTGATTTCGGCGCTATCGCAAGAGCGGCATCGGGAGCTTCCGGGGCAGAACTGGCCAACATGGTAAACGAGGCCGCGCTTAGAGCTGTACGGGAGAACCGTAAGTTTGTGACTCAGTCTGATCTTGAAGAGAGTATCGAAGTCGTGATCGCAGGATATCAGAAGAAGAACAAAGTGCTGTCTACAAAAGAAAAACTGATCGTGGCATATCACGAGATCGGCCATGCCCTTGTGGCTGCCCTTCAGACAAATTCCGCACCTGTTACGAAGATCACGATCATACCAAGGACATCGGGAGCGCTTGGTTATACCATGCAGGTGGATGAGGAAGAGAGAAACCTGATGTCGAAAGAAGAGCTGGCAAATAAGATTGCGACCCTGACAGGAGGCCGCTGTGCAGAGGAGCTGGTATTTGGCTCAATTACTACAGGCGCTTCTAACGATATCGAACAGGCAACAAAGCTTGCCCGTGCCATGATCACACGTTACGGTATGAGCGACAAGTTCGGTATGGTTGCGCTTGAAACCCAGGCAAACCCATATCTGGGCGGAGACAGCAGTCTAAGCTGTTCACCGGAGACAGCAACAGAGATCGACGATATGGTTGTCGATACTGTAAAAGAAGCGTATGATAAAGCTATGACGCTTCTGAAAGAGAATCAGGGGAAACTTCATGAACTTGCGAAATATCTGTATGAAAAAGAAACAATTACCGGTGAAGAATTCATGCGGATCCTGACGCGGGAGGAGCTGCCCGAAGAAGAGCAGAAACCGTATGAAACTTCAGATAACGCAAACATAGATTAGGATAGATTAAGAATGCACGGATTATCAGCATAGATGGTACGATAATCCGGCATTTACACAATGAGAAGGAAGAGCAATGCCGAAGAATATGCCAAGGAGAAGAGCAGTACAGACAGAAGAGAAAAAGGACAGAAGGATACCTACTACGCGCTATGAACCCGAATATAAAAAAGGGCTTACCAGCCAGCAAGTACAGGAACACCGCCTGCACGGCTGGGTCAACCGCTCCGTAGAACCTCCATCCAAAACAACGAAGGAAATCATACATGAAAATGTTTTTACATATTTCAACCTGATCTTCGTTATTTTAGCAATTTTACTGATCCTGGTCGGTTCTTTCCGGGATCTTACTTTCCTGCCGGTCATTATCGCTAATACGTTGATCGGTATTGTACAGGAAATACGCGCGAAGCAGGTTCTGGATAAACTTACCATGCTGAACGCACCGCATGCTGTCGTTGTGCGCGACGGAAAGAAATCAGTCATCGATGCAGAAGAACTGGTAATTGATGATATTGTTATTTTCAAAGCTGGGAATCAGGTCTGTGCAGATGCGGTTGTCAGCGCAGGAGAAGTACAGGTTAACGAATCACTTCTGACCGGAGAATCTGACGAGATCACAAAACGCAGAGGCGATAAGCTCATGTCCGGAAGCTTTATCGTATCCGGACAGTGTCATGCAAGACTGGACCGGGTAGGCGAGGATTCCTATATTTCTAAGCTGACGCTGCAGGCGAAGCAGATGCAGTCAGGTGAGCAGTCCGAGATGATCCGCTCTCTTGACAAGCTGGTAAAATGGGTAGGCGTGGCGATCATTCCAATCGGGCTTGTCCTGTTTTCCCAGGCATTCTTTTTCCAGCATGATGGCTTCCGCGAAAGCGTCACTTCCATGATCGCAGCTGTGATCGGTATGATCCCGGAAGGTTTGTATCTGCTGGCGAGTGTAGCGCTTGCTGTCAGCTCTGTAAGGCTTGCGCAGAAGAAGGTCCTGCTCCACGACATGAAATGTATCGAGACTCTTGCACGCGTGGATGTGCTTTGCGTGGATAAGACCGGAACGATCACGGAAAATACAATGAAAGTGCAGGGCGTGATCGAGACAGATGAGTACAATCCTGACACAATGGAACCGCTTCGCACGATCATTGGAGATTTTGCTGCTGCCATGACAAAAGATAATATTACCATGGCGGCTATGAAAGAATACTTCACAAAAGGCTCCGGAAAGAAGGCTGTTTCAAAGACCGGTTTTTCTTCTGCAACAAAATACAGCAGCGTTACTTTCGAGGATGGAGCCTATGTACTTGGAGCCCCTGAGTTTGTCTTAAAAGAAAAATACGGAGACTACGCGGAGGAAATCACGGAACATGCCTCCACAGGAGCCCGCGTCCTCGTGTTCGGTTCTTATGATGGAGAAGTGGACGGCAAACCTCTGGAACACGGTATCACTCCACTCGGATTCGTCCTTCTGGCAAACCCGATCCGCGAGGCTGCAAAGGAGACATTCGAATATTTTGCAGAGCAGGGCGTAGAAGTCAAGGTTATTTCCGGTGACAACCCTGTCACGGTATCAAAGGTGGCAAAGCAGGCCGGAATCAAAAATGCGGATAAATATGTAGATGCTTCTGAGCTGGGAGATGAACAGGCTCTACGGAAAGCTGTTCTCAAGAACACAGTATTCGGGCGTGTCACTCCGGATCAGAAACGCAAGTTTGTCCGTATATTGAAAGAAGCCGGACATACAGTTGCCATGACCGGAGACGGAGTTAATGACGTTCTTGCTCTTAAAGACGCAGACTGCAGTATTGCCATGGCGTCAGGAAGCGATGCGGCGGCACAGGCGTCACAGCTCGTTCTTCTGGAATCAGACTTTTCCTGTATGCCCGAAGTTGTATTAGAGGGCAGGAGAGTAGTTAATAATATCCAGCGTTCGGCGAGTCTGTTCCTTGTGAAGAATATATTCTCTTTCCTGCTGAGCCTGATTTCGGTCGTGTTTATGTTTACTTATCCGCTGGAACCATCACAGATATCCCTGATCAGTATGTTTACCATCGGTGTGCCTGCATTTTTCCTGGCACTGGAGCTGAATAAGAACAGGATCAAAGGGCATTTCCTTACAAATGTGTTCCTGAAAGCACTTCCGGCAGCGATCACAGACGCGCTGGCAGTGGGAGCTCTGGTCATTTTCGGACGTACATTTGGTGTAGATTCGACGGATATTTCCACGGCGGCGACTATGCTGCTGGCTATTGTCGGTTTCATGATCCTGTATAAGATCAGTGCACCGATGAACAAGATCCGTATTGCTATACTTGCAGGATGTATTGTTGGTCTTCTGTTCTGCAGTATCTTCTTAAACAACCTGTTCGCCATCACAGGCATGACGATGGAATGCATTATGCTGTTCGTCGTATTTGCCATAGCGACAGAGCCTGTATTGCGGTATCTGACAGTACTTGTAGAAAAACTCAGATTTTATTATCTGCGGCTCAGAGGAAGAGATCCTGAAAAAGAAAAATAAAATCAATGCCTGAAATATAGCTGGGAAAGAAAGGAAAGGCAAGATGAAAGATACAAAAAACGAATGTGACCACAAAAATGAATAATATTATTGAAATTACAGATTTTACGGCTGCTGAACTTGATATATACGTCAGGCGTACAGAAGCACAGCTTCTAAACAGAGACCGGCCGGAGGACGGTATCTTTATCGCAGAAAGTCCGAAAGTGGTCGAACGGGCGCTGGATGCGGGATATGAACCGATCTCCATACTTACGGAGAAAAGACACGTTGATGGGGAAGGCAGAAAGATCATACAGCGGTGCCGGGATATCCCGGTGTATACTGCAGAGTCTGATGTGCTGACACAGCTTACCGGATTTAAACTGACCCGCGGCATGCTTTGTGCGATGCACAGGAAACCGCTTCCGTCAGCTGAGAAAATCTGCAAGGGTGCATTAAGAATCGCAGTCCTTGAAAATATTATGAACCCGACTAATGTAGGCGCGATCATACGTTCTGCCGCAGCCCTCAATATGGATGCAGTACTGCTGACTCCGGGCTGCAGCAACCCTCTTTACCGCCGGGCAATCCGGGTGAGTATGGGAACAGTATTTCAGATTCCGTGGACTTTCATATGTCAGGAAGATGCGGGTGCATGGCCGGGAGCAGGATTTACTTTTCTGCATGAACAGGGATTCAGTACAGCCGCTATGGCATTAAGTGACCATTCCGTCAGTATCGATCATCCGGACGTCTGCGCAGAGAAAAAACTTGCAGTCATATTAGGAACTGAAGGAGACGGGCTTTCGCCTGAAACCATTAATATGTGCGATTATACAGTAAAGATCCCTATGTACCACGGAGTAGACTCGCTGAATGTTGCGGCTGCAAGTGCGGTCGCATTCTGGCAGCTCGGCAGACGCTGACATCCGGGTGCTGCAGTATCTTAAAGAAGTGAGAAAAATTCTTCAAGTCCAAAGATATTCTCATTGTCAAGAAGATGTTCCATTGTGATCTTGTTGAAGTCTGAATGTTCTATCTCCCGGGCGTAACGGCATGCAGTCTTGATGATCCGGCTGATATAGACTGATTCATCAGCATCGGATGCGGTTCCTTCTGCAGCAGCCGTTTCCATATTTTCGGATGCCAGGCATTCAGCTCTAACAAGCTCCCGGATCAGTATCATACTGGCCGCAGAGAATTTTATCTTGCCGTAAGCATTTCCGTTATATACTGCGCCGCAGAAATATGTAAACACAAAGTAGACAAGAAGCTGTTCTGCAGCAGTATCTGAAAACAGCTTATGAAAACAGCGCTCCGTTTTTCCAACAGAAACCGGGGCGTTTTCCAGTATTTTGCGGGCATTGTTCAGATATGGCGTCCAGTCCTCACGGAGGACTTCCAGATGATCAAATAGGGAGAAAAGACTCCGCATAGTCTTTCTCCTTTTCTCATTCCGGCTGCCTGCCTGATCCAATTGCAGAAGACGGTTTTCAAACCAACTCCAGATATTTTCAGATGAATATCTATCCAGCAGATTGTCAATGTCATACAGTGCATTCCTGTCAATCCGTTCCTGCAGATCATGAGCAAGAGCCAGAATAATGGAAACTCGCAGCTTGATCGGACGGTCTCTGTCCTGCAGGATCCTGAAGATAAGGCTCCTTGTATCCATCAGCTTTGTGAACAGAAAAAAATCGAATTCATCATAGGATTCTTCTCTGTCCGGGTTTTCCGCGTGGAGAAAACGGACAGGTTCCTGACGGCTCAGCATAAGCTCTGCGGCGACAGGACAGGAGAGGGAGAGAGAAATCTCTCGCAGCCCCTCAAACTCTTCAATGTGGCGCGGATATGTGCGGCAGGTGCGGCAGAATGCTTTCTCACCTCCTCCATCCAGATACAGGTCGCAGAGATTTTCATCGTTCAGGAAGGCACAGCGGCCGCTGTATTGCCGGAAGCAGGACTCTTTCCAGTTGATCTCGTTTTTTAGACGATTGCCGAGTGCTCCTTTTATTCTCTTATACTTTTTCAGTGAAGTCGGATCGATCTGGATCTGCCATCCGGCACAACAGGTGTCCGGACAGTCTCCGCCTATACAATGAAATTCTTTATAGTAATGTGGTGCTGTGTACTGCATATATGTAATCCCCTTTTTCGTGTTAATCTGCTTTATTGTGTGTATAATGGATATTATAAAACAGACAGTGTCCTGTGTCTATGGTGTCGTTTCCGGCACTTTGAGCGTATATTAATACAGGATCAAATAACGGACAGGATGATGATTAATGAAACGAAATATGTACTCAAAAGATATCATACTCGTACTCACGGCTACATTTTTTTATATGTCAAGCCCGATGCTTGTGACACCGCTGATCACAGGCTTTACAGAAAGTATCGGGGCATCCGCCGCAGTGATGGGTTTTGTGGGCGGTCTGATGAATCTGTGCTCATTGCTCTGCAGGCCTCTGGCCGGAAATCTGGCGGACAGGCTCAGCAAATACAGAGTGTCCCTTATCGGAGCAATATTCATGTCATTGGCATGTATCGGATATATCCTGGCGCCAAATGAAGCAGTAGTGGTGGCTGCAAGGA
Organism: uncultured Lachnoclostridium sp.; assembly: GCA_946499505.1. Taxonomy (GTDB): domain Bacteria; phylum Bacillota; class Clostridia; order Lachnospirales; family Lachnospiraceae; genus Mediterraneibacter. The sequence continues at coordinate 29,231 of CAMMSL010000021.1, read as the reverse complement.
TAATCAACGGCGTCGGCTTTGCCTGCTGCTCGGTATGTATGGCTACATGGATGTCGAATATGCTGCCGAAAGAGAAAATCGGCTCCGGCATGGGAGTTTATGGGACCATGAATGCATTGGGGATGGCAGTGGCTCCGGCGATCGGCGTCAGTGTGTATCAGCGGTTCGGATATCGGGCCGCTTTCTGCATCGCTCTCTTCTTTTCAATCGCGATCATTATCGTCATACAGTTTGTAAAAGATAAGGGCGATCCCGTGCAGACAGAGAATCCCGGGAATAGAGAGCTTGTAAAGAATGCAGAGCCTGTGAAAGAGAATACCGGCAAGCCGCAGCTGCAGCTCGTAGACGTAAAAGTACTTCCAATTGCATTCATCATTATGCTCTTCGCGATTCCGTACTGTGCGACACAGTCCTTTCTCGTGACATATGCGGAAGTCCAGAATCTGCCTGTTACAGTAAGTATGTTTTTTCCAACTTATGCTATTGTCCTGATCGTGCTGAGACTGACGCTGCGCAATCTGTTCGATAAACTGCCGTTTCGCGTGTTTCTGCTTTCGAGCTGCATATGTGAGCTACTCGCTATTCTTCTTCTTGCCGGAATGCGGAATAATATTATGATGATGCTGGCATCTGTCTTTCTGGCCGGCGGATACGGCATCATGAGCTCAGTGTGTCAGTCTACGGCAATGCTGCTGGCAGGCAAAGAAAAGAGAGGACTTGCAAACAGTACGTATTATATCGGATTAGATCTGGGGATGACTCTTGGTCCGATGATCGGGGGAGCACTGTACGGTGGATTGGACATCCGTCTGTTCTATCCGGTACTGTTGGTGACGATGCCTCTGGCAGGAGTTGTGTATTTAACAGCAGGGAAGAGATTAAGACGGTTGAAGAATGACAGATAGAAGTGATATACTAGTCCTGTTCAAATGCACCCAAGATCAGGGAAGTCACCAAAGGAGATAAGATACATGAATCGTGATGTGATCAAATACATTGCTATGTTCACCATGCTCCTGAATCATATAGCCAATATTTTTCTGGATCCGGGAACACTGCTTTTTACGGTGCTTGTTGATATCGGATATTTTACCGCACCGGTCATGTGCTATTTTCTGGTAGAGGGATACCATTATACCCGTTCAAAGAAAAAGTATGCCCGGCGGCTGGCTGTCTTTGCACTGATATCTGAGATCCCTTTCTGCCTTGCGTTTTCAGAAGTGTATACAGGGGAGAAAATTATATCATTCTGTGGTTTTAATATGATCTTCACTCTGTTTCTGTGCTTTTGTATTTTGCTTGCCATGGATCATATAAAAAATGATCTTCTGCAGATTTTTGTTATTGCCGGATTGTTTGTCCTGTCATTATTTTCCGACTGGGCACTTGTAGCTCCGCTGTTTACAGTACTGTTTGCACGTGCCGGAGGAGATAAACAACGTATCAGAAATGCATATCTGATCGGTGCAGGTCTCTTTGCGCTGATGAATTTCAGCCCAGGTCCTGATCTTCCGGGAATATTACTCGGATTCGTATATGCTCTGATGTCTGCTGCCGGCATCCTGGCTGCCGGAGTCGTTATCGTGTGTCTGTATAACGGAAAACGGACGGAACACGGAAAGACATTTTCCAAATGGTTCTTTTACTGGTTTTACCCGGCGCATTTGCTGGTACTGGGAATGATCCGATTGATGAAATAAAGATTCGAGATGACGAAAGATGAAATGTTATCTTTATCACAGCAGAAGGCTTCAGCGGTTATATGATAGATCCCGAGCTGACGCCTACGTTGTATAAACTGTCCCATGAAGGTTTTGTATTTAACAATTTTTACTCTACACTGCATTTTACAAGTACTTCAGGCGGTGAATTTCAAAACCTTACAGGGCTGTATCCGAAAGCCGGATTTCCTGTCAGCATGACTGAAACCGGAGAACAGGGGACATATCTGCCGTTTACACTGGCAAATCAGTTGAATGGGACAAGCCGTGCAGTCAGGTGGATATACTTCCGACACTGTCCAATCTTCTCGGCCTTGAATATGACTCCAGAATGATGGCCGGGACAGACGTGCTGTCTGCAGCTGACTCGATCGTGATCTTTTTCTCCAATTCCTGGCTGACAGAAAAAGGAATATACAGCCGCTATACCGAGACATTTGTCCCCGCGGATAACGTCAAGATAAGCAAAGAAGAGATGAATGTATATGTTGAGAATATAAAATACATTGTAAGCAGCCGATTGAAGCTGGGACAGCTGATCATTGAAAATGATTACTACCGGCAGGCTCTGGAATAACTAAGGAGGAAAAATATGTCAAGGATCAGAATTATAAAGAAAAATGATGAATTTAACAGTGATTATGATATCGGAGATATCTTTGAGGTCACAGGCACATGGTATGGCGGCGTGCATGTCGAGGGAAAATCCGGAGTACCGGTCTCGCTGGACAAAGACGAGTATGTCGAGCTTGATACGGAGCCGGAACCGCCTGCAGAAGAATCGGAAATAGAGAGAGACATATGTGTCGGTGATATCGTACAACATTTCAAGAGAGAATGGGTTTCCGCTGAGACATCGGAATATCTGTATAAGGTACTCGCTTTCGCGCAGCACACGGAAACTGGTGAAAAACTGGTCATCTATCAGGCGCTGTATTCACCTTTTAAAGTGTGCGCCAGACCATACGCCATGTTTATGAGTGAAGTTGACAGAGAAAAATACCCGGATATCAAGCAGCAGTACCGGTTTGAGAAAGTGCAGGTGTAAATCTTATGGCATCAGAGAGAACAGATGAACTGTACAGACTTCTGCTGAGTAAGGGATACCCCAAAGAATTCTGCGCAGAGATTGCATATAAAAATATGAATACGGACTACACCGCAACCAGGATGCTGGGATATCTGTACCGGGTCACCAATCCCAAGATTGAAGATCTGGTAGATGAAATGCTGGCGATCCTAAGTGACCGGGATGCGATCATACAGAAGAAAGAGATGGAACAGGCCCAGGCTGTACTTAATGATATTTATAACAATGGTCTATAGACACAGAATAAATAGTTGGGGACAGGTACATAAAATTATGGAATTGCTAGGAGAGGATAGAAATGAATGGATTACAGCGGTTTACAGAGGCTCAGAAAAGAGATTTTGATACAGCTTTGTCGGAAATCCAGAGCGGCCGCAAACGAAGCCATTGGATGTGGTATATATTTCCGCAGATCCATGGTCTTGGCTTCAGCAGTACTTCAGCCTATTATGCGATACAGAGTATGGCGGAAGCAAAAGATTTTCTAAATGATCCATACCTAGGCGCTAACCTTAGAACAATCAGTGAAGCTCTGCTTAAATTGGATACAGATGATCCTTATCAGGTATTCGGAAGTCCCGATCATCTGAAACTGCTTTCCTGTATGACGCTGTTCGAGGCAGCTGAAGGAGAAGGCGGAGTATTTACGCAGGTGATTGAGAAATATTATAAGGGAAATCGGGATGATAAAACGTTAAAAATCCTGAAACAGGAAGAAAACTATGAGTCTGAATAAGATAAAAGCGCTGTTCAGCCTATCGCCTTACAGCGCTCTTTTAATGTTTTATTATTTCAGGAAAAATCTCACCATTTTTTCATAGCGTTTCCGATATGGCTGATACCTCATCGGAAGATCGATCCATGTTTTCTTATCTACAATGCTCTTATAATGTGAGAACGTATCGAACCCGGTCTTTCCGTGATATGCGCCCATTCCGCTTTCACCGAATCCGCCAAATCCCATTTCCGTAGTGGCCAGATGGATAATGGTATCGTTTATGCAGCCTCCTCCGAACCCGCAGCGTGAAGTCACCTTTTTTGCAGCGGCCTTGTCGGATGTAAAGAAGTAAAGTGCCAGAGGATGTGGCATGATATTGATGCGGCGGATCACTTCATCCAGATTGTCATACACCAGGATCGGCATAACAGGCCCGAAAATTTCTTCCTGCATGACCGCATCGGAAAATGTTACGTGATCCATAACTGTAGGTCCAATGCGGAGTGTTCCACGGTCGGAATTTCCGCCGTGTACAACTTTCTTTTCATCGATCAGACCCATGATCCGGTCAAAATGCTTTTCATTAATGATCTTCCCATAATTTGGATTTTGAAGCGGCTGTTTGCCGTACTGTTTCTGGATTTGTTTCTTTACTTCTTTTATCAGCTTGTCTTTTATAGACCGGTGGCAGTAAACATAGTCCGGTGCAACACAGGTCTGTCCGCAGTTCAGATATTTCCCGAAGACAATCCTTCTTGCCGCAAGTTTGATATCGGCCGTCTGGTCTACGATGCACGGGCTCTTTCCGCCCAGTTCGAGCGTTATGGGAGTAAGATATTCTGCCGCGTTTCGCATAACCTCTTTTCCAACAGCCTGGCTCCCGGTGAAGAAGATATAGTCAAAGTGTTCATGAAGGAGGCACGTGTTTTCCGCCCGTCCGCCGGTTACAACAGCCACATACTGTGGTTCAAAGCACTCGGTAAGGATATGCTGGATCACTTCGCTGGTGTGCGGAGAATAGGCGCTGGGCTTTACTACAGCTGTATTTCCCGCCGCCAGAGCGTCCACAAGAGGGGAGAGCGTCAGCATGAACGGATAATTCCATGGACTCATGATCAATGTTACACCATACGGCGACGGCTTCTTATAACTCCGGGAATGGAACTGCGCAAGCGGTGTCCGGACTGTTTTTTCTCCTGCAAAACGTTTCGTATGCTTCAGCATATAGCTGATTTCTTCCAGCACCAGGCCGGTTTCGCACATATAACTTTCAAATCCGCTTTTCCCAAGATCTTTTTTCAGAGCGTCGTGGATCTCTGTCTCATGTCCGGAGATGGCATTATAAAGTTTCTGAAGTGCCGCAAGACGGGTATTGACCGGAAGTGTGGCACCGGTGTAAAAATATTTTCTCTGCCTTGTTACGATATCTTTAATTTCCTGTTCCGTCATCTTCATCTGCTCCTTTTCCCGAAATATTGTTTTCCGCATCCAGTCTTTTGTCCGGATCTTCCCAAGTATCTGTCATCAGCATACGATAGAACGGCTCCAGTTCCGACGCATCCATGAGAACCGGGACAGGGTAGAGCGGATTAGCCTCTTTGTCAGCATAATGAGCAAGCTTAGGAATATCTGTCTCCTGTATCTCAGGGATTTTGTCACCGATGCCGAAGCGCTTCTTCATATCTTTAATGGCCTGTATAAATCTGCCGGCAGCCTCGTCGCATGGAGTGACCTCATCTGCAAGCCCGGCAGCAATTGCCAGACGTGAGAGCTTCTTGTGGATCTTCTCGCCGTAGGCTTCCAGGATCATGGGAAGGATCACTGCATTGGCAAGGCCATGGGGAACATTATATTCTCCGCCGAGAGAGTGTGCGATGGCATGTACATATCCTACATAAGACTTGGTAAATGCACATCCGGCGTAGAATGAAGCATGGAGCATATTGCGGCGTGCTTCCACATTACTGCCGTCATTGTAGACAGTATCGATATTTTCAAAAATCAGCTGCACAGCCAGAAGGGCATCCTGCCGTGTCCCATATGTAGTAGAATTACCGATATATGCCTCGACTGCATGAGTCAGGGCATCCATACCTGTCGTTGCCGTGATAAACGGAGGCAGACTCAAAGTCACCTTCGGATCAAGGACTGCATATCTCGGGATCAGCGGGAAATCATTGATGGCATATTTATAACGTGTCTGTGCATCCGTGATGACCGCTGCCAGCGTCGTCTCACTTCCGGTACCTGCAGTAGTGGGAACTGCCATCAGAAGCGGCAGCTTTTTATGTACTTTTAAAATTCCCTTCATTTTCGCCAGAGACTGCTTTGGCTTTGCGATGCGGGCGCCCACAGCCTTGGCACAGTCCATGCTGGATCCGCCGCCAAAACCGATGATACAGTCGCAGCCTTCATTCTGATATATCTCCATTGCCTCTGCAACATTATCAGTAGTCGGGTTGGCTACCGTCTTGTCATAAATACAGCAGGGGATGTCTGCATTCTCAAGCGCCTTTTCCAGACGGCGTGTCAACCCCAGCTTTCGGATGCCTGCATCCGTGATGATCAGGACTTTGCTGCATTTTTTCTTCTGGATAACTTCCGGCAGAGCTTTTACACTGCCGACGATCTTGGGCTTTCGATATGGCAGGAACGGCAGGGCAATTTTTAATCCTGTCTGAAAGGTCCTGCAATAGATTTTCTTTAGAGGGTTCATGGTAACAGATCCTTTCCGGCGCAGCTACAGCGCTTCTTATTATAGTGTATTTCCTGAAAAATATTAGCAGTTGCGATTTTATTTGTCAATAAATCAAGTATTGACATTATCAGCGGAATGGCGATAATGGATAAAGGAAGAAATATACAAAACAGGAGAGTTAAAGAGATGAAAATAGCTGTAACATATGATAACGGAAAGATTTTTCAGCATTTTGGAAGAACAGAGCAGTTTAAGGTGTATGATGTCGAGGATAATAAAGTGGTTTCCAGCGAAGTGATCGGTTCCAACGGAGTCGGACACGGCGCGCTGGCAGGACTTCTGTCTGACCGTTCCGTAGACGTACTGATCTGCGGCGGTATCGGAGGAGGCGCTCAGGCAGCCCTCGCCGAGGCAGGCGTGGAATTGTGCGCAGGAGCTGAGGGAGATGCAGATCAGGCTGTAGAAGCATATCTGAAAGGAGAGCTGGTATCTACAGGCGCAAACTGTGACCATCACGGCGAAGGGCACACCTGCGGCGACCATGAAGAAGGACATTCCTGCGGTTCCGGATGCGGAGACAGCTGCGGAGGCGGATGCGGCACTCACACAACGCTGACCGGACGCAACGTAGGAAAAACCTGCCGCACACATTACAGGGGAACATTTAACGACGGAACACAGTTTGATTCCTCCTATGACCGCGGAGAACCGCTTGAATTCGTATGCGGTGCCGGACAGATGATCAAGGGATTCGATGCAGCCGTAGCTGATATGGAAGTGGGACAGGTAGTAGATGTGCACCTGATGCCGGAAGAAGCTTACGGTATGCCGGATCCGAACGCAGTCTTTACCCTTGAAATCGCGCAGCTGCCGGGTTCAGAGGAGCTGGAGGCAGGACAGCAGGTGTATCTGTCCAATCAGTTTGGACAGCCATTCCCGGTTAAAGTTGTGGAGAAAGACGAGAAGATGATCACATTTGACGCCAACCACGAAATGGCAGGGAAAGAACTGAACTTCAGAATTGAACTTGTTGAGGTGAAATAAGATGATCCGGGTGCTTTTTATCTGCCACGGCAATATATGCCGCTCAACGATGGCCCAGTCTGTCTTCCAGTACATGGTCGATCAGGCCGGCCTTTCCGACCAGTTCTATATCGATTCCGCTGCAACCAGCCGTGAGGAGATCGGTAATCCTCCTCACCACGGCACGCAGAGGGAACTTCGTCAGGTCGGAATCCCGTGTGTCCCTCACCGTGCCCGCCAGATGAGCAGGGAAGAATACGATCAGTTCGACTATATTATCGGAATGGATACATGGAACATCCGCAATATCAACCGTATCATCGGAAACGGTGATCCTGACGGGAAAGTCAGCAAACTGCTTGATTTTACAAAACGGAGAGGAGAAGATATTGCGGATCCGTGGTATACAGGGAATTTTGAAGAAACTTACAGAGATGTAAAGGAGGGCTGTGAGGCCCTCCTTCAGGACTGCCTTCTACGCCTCTAAAGCGTAGGAGAGCAGTTTTTTTAAATTGTTGTGGAACTGGCGCTTCTGTGATTTGAGGCGCATTTTTTCGGTTCCGCTCTTTGTCTCCTCAATATAGGAATCATATCGCGAGAACAGAATATGAAAATCCATGGTCTGCTTCTGTCCCCATCGGATCAGTACCCAGTTCATAGCATCCGGAGACCAGTACCTCATCGGTATGCCAGCCATCTTAAGAATCGTGATATACTGCATCGCCTGTTCGCAGAGTCTGGAGAGCTGACGGCTGCGCATGCTGTCTTCGTTCTTTTTCCCATTTTTTCCGATTTTTCTGAAAATCCGCTGCGGCAGATTCTTTTTCTGCTCTTCATGCTTCATAAGCCGGATACTTCTGCCGATCACTTCATGCAGCCGGTTTGCCGTATTCCAGTAGGTGACAAAGGATGTTGTTTCTTCCTCTTCACCATTTTCGGGACCTACAGTAAATGTCCGGAATACCCGTTCTGTCTCCCCAAACATTTCCCGATTATATGCTTTGCGCTTTTCCGGATCGGAAAGTACTCTGTATGCCTCGAGAATGTTCTGCATCTGTTCTGTCGTGTCAATATCTTTATGTACGTTTGCATCAGGATGATATACTTTCGCCAATGCATTTTTGGCCGTCGTGATTTCTTCTAAAGTCGCATCTCTTGAAACACCTAATACGTCATAATAAGTGTGAGATTTCATCATGACCTCCTTATTAAACTTGTTCATTTAAACTCCCACAGGTAAATATACGCCAGGAACTGGTAAAAGTCAATTGTTCTTAAGGACGGAAATGCTGATTAATTTCGTGTTTTTATCGGCATATTTCCAAGCCGGAACGATTATATTAGTAACAGACATATAATGCGGCGAGGTTTGGAATGAAAAGGATTCTGGCATCTTTGATCGGACTTATGATGATCCTGACATGGCTTTATGCACCTGTTGCGGTGTATGCTGATAATGAAGAAGAACAGCAGAATACTCAGGACGAAACAACGGAAGAGAATGCCGGAGAGGGACAGAATGAATCAGCAGTTGAAATCACTGCTCCCTCGGCTGTACTCATGGAATCTTCCACCGGAACAGTAATATTTGAGAAAGACGCGGACACGGCCCGCCCGCCGGCAAGCGTGACGAAAGTTATGACAATGCTTTTGATCTTTGACGCTCTTGCAGATGGAAGAATCAGTCTGGATGATGAAGTGACAGTGTCCGAATACGCTGCGTCTATGGGCGGTTCTCAGGTATTTCTTGAGCCCGGTGAAATACAGACGGTTGAAACAATGCTCAAATGTATTGCTGTAGCCAGCGCGAATGACGCCTGTGTCGCTATGGCAGAATACATATGCGGAAACGAAGAAGAGTTTGTAAACCGGATGAATGAACGAGCAGCCGGTCTTGGAATGGACAATACGCATTTTGTAAACTGCAATGGCCTGGACGCAGAAGGGCATGTGACAAGTGCCCGAGATATCGCACTTATGTCAAGAGAACTGATCACAAAATATCCGCAGGTTCACGATTATTCCATGATCTGGATGGAGAATATCACACATACGACAAATAAGGGGACTTCAGAGTTTGGTCTTACAAATACAAATAAACTGGTACGTCAGTATGAGTACGCCACAGGGCTTAAGACAGGTTCTACAGGAGACGCAAAATTCTGCGTATCCGCAACTGCCGAAAAAAACGGCATTGAATTGATCGCGGTCGTAATGGCTGCAGAAAATTCTAAGGACCGGTTTGCAGATGCCGTGAAACTGCTCAATTACGGTTTTGGAAAATGTCAGCTTTATACCGATAGGAGTGAGGAGGGTATTGCTCCCGCTGTTGTCGAAAATGGTGTTGAAGATACCGTAAATGTATCCCGTGCAGAGCCATTTTCCTATCTCGATACATCGGGAACCAACCTGAGCGCCGTTGAGCGGACTGTCGAGATGGAGCAGTCCATTCCTGCTCCGGTCAAAAAAGGAGAGACAGTAGGTGCTATCGTCTATACTCTTGAAGGAAACGAGATTGGCCGTACGGATATCCTTGCAGCGGAAGATATAGAAGAAGCATCGTTTCTGGACTATCTGAAAGATGCCTCAGAAGCTCTCTTTTTATAAAACGCGGGACACCTCTTCCCTGCAAAAACACACTTGTCCTTCATGGATGGATAGATTATAATGAGATGAATCGGGAGGAAATACGATGAAAGTACTGATGATCCTGGCGATTGCAGCTGTCATACTGGCGGCTGCAGCTGCCATTGAAATATACAGGGAAGTTCACACCTTCGCCGTTACTCGTTATAATGCAACATCACCGCGGTTGAAAGGGCTTCGCAAAGGAACCAGGGTTTTGTTCCTGAGCGATCTGCACAACCGCGTCTATGGCAGTCATAATGAACGGCTGCTCCAGACAATACGGGAGGAAAAACCGGATCTGATCCTGATCGGCGGTGATATGCTTGTAGGTAAACCCAATGAGCCGTTTGACACAGCACTTGAATTTGTCAGTCAGCTTCCCTCCATCTGTCCGGTTTACTATGCGAACGGAAACCATGAGGGGCGGATGAAAGAGGATACGGACAAATATGAAGATGCTTATACAGATTATAGAAAAGCTTTGGAGAAATGCGGAGTCATATTTCTTGAAAACGCCATAGAATATTTGAATTTAAATGGACAACAGTTGGCGGTCTGCGGCCTTGAATTTCCCGTATATACTTATAAGAAATTTCACAGGTCACATATAGAAAAAAAAGATGTTGCTGATCATCTTTCTCATTTTCATACATCAAATGACATGGCTGCAGAGTCCCCCGGGAAAGTACCGGGTCAATATACCATTCTGCTTGCGCATAATCCGGCCTACATGGATGCTTATCTGGATTGGGGTGCTGACCTGATTTTATCCGGTCATCTTCACGGCGGTCTTGTATGCATACCTGGACTGGGCGGGATCGTAACACCCCAGGGGTTCTTTTTCCCCAAATATTCAGGAGAGATGACCCGGGTGGGAGAGCAGACCGTGATCGTAAGCCGGGGACTCGGCTCTCATACGCTCAATATCCGGCTTTTTAATGTCCCTGAGCTGATTTCCATCCGCCTTATTCCTGCTGAAGAAAATAGTTGTAAAGATCTGTGATTTTCGATATAATAGATTGTTAGCAGTTTAGAAATCATGCGTCACGATGAATTATCCGTCTGAGGAGTAAATATGGGGATTCCTGTTAAGTTGGAAGTATTTGAAGGTCCCCTTGACCTTCTGCTTCATCTGATCGATAAAAATAAAATAGACATCTATGATATACCGATCGTGGAGATCACGAATCAGTATATGGAATACATCCGGAATATGCAGAGAGAAGATCTGAACGTCATGAGCGAATTCCTGGTAATGGCGGCTACTCTTCTGGATATTAAATGCCGGATGCTCCTGCCTAAAGAAGTAAATGAGGAAGGCGAGGAGGAAGATCCGCGCCAGGAGCTGGTAGAACAGCTTCTGCAATACAAAATGTACAAATATATCGCCTATGAGCTCAAAGACCGGGAATTGGATTCTGATATGATACTTTATAAAGGGCCTACCATACCGGAAGAAGTGAAAGAATATGTGGAGCCGGTTGACCTGGACAAGCTGTTAGGCGACCTCACGCTACAAAAATTAAGTGCAATCTTTCAGGAGGTCATGAAGCGCCAGACTGACAAGATCGACCCTGTCAGGAGTAAATTCGGAAAGATTGAAAAGGAAGAGGTCACTCTCACGGATAAATTCACGTATATCCACAGCTATATGAAAGACCACAAAAGATTCAGTTTCCGCCAGCTCCTCGAGCAGCAGCACACCAAGATGCATATTGTCGTTACATTCCTCGCGATCCTTGAAATGATGAAACTGGGAGAAATCCATGTGGAACAGGAAGTAACATGCGGGGATATCATGATCGAGAGAACAGGGATACTGACGGAAAGGACTGGAGATGTAGATGGAAATTGAAAAATATCAGGCAGCGATCGAGGCAATTCTTTTTACAATGGGAGATTCCGTGGAAATTGAAAAAATTGCAGCAGCGATCGGCCATGACGAGGAGACAACCCGAAAGCTGATCCACAATATGATGGACCGCTATGAAGAGGAAGATCGCGGGATCCGCATTATAGAACTCGAGAACTCCTATCAGTTCTGTACGAAAAAAGAGATGTATGAATATCTCATCCGTGTGGCGAAACAGCCGCGAAGATATACTTTGACGGATGTGCTCCTGGAAACGCTCTCGATCGTCGCTTACAGGCAGCCGGTAACAAAGCTTGAAATTGAGAAGATCCGTGGAGTAAAGTCCGATCACGCGGTAAATAAACTGGTGGAGTACGGCCTGATCGAAGAGGCGGGAAGGATGGATGCCCCCGGCAGGCCGATCCTTTTCGGGACAACGGAAGAATTTCTGCGGCGCTTCAGTCTGCAGTCTCTGGAAGAACTTCCAACACTCGACCAGGAGCAGATCGAGCACTTCAAGGAAGAAGCAGAAGATGAGGCACAGTTAAAACTCGATGTATAAAAGAATTCTATTTTTAAGGATGTTTTCATATACTCCCTAATAAGAGAGTAGACGGAGGCATCCTTTTATGGTGAAAAAAATTGTCAGAAGATGCGCCGGAATCATTCTCGCCGTTATACTGACCCTGCCATTTCTGCCTGCCGCATCCTCTGCTGTATCAGCTGAAACGTCCGACCGGGAAGTCGCAGACTCTGAGATAAGACCTTCCGGATTATACGCCCGTTATGCAGTCCTGATGGACGCCGATACCGGGCGTGTTTTATTTTCCAAAAGCGGGGAAACAGAGGCCCCGATGGCCAGTACAACGAAGATCATGACCTGTATTATCGCTCTGGAAAACGGAAATTTATCTGACAAAGTCAGCGCAAGCAGCAATGCTGTCTCGCAGCCGGAAGTAAAGCTTGGTATGACGGAAGGACAGCGTTATCTCCTGAAAGACCTTTTGTATTCTCTGATGCTCGAATCCCACAATGACACCGCTGTTGCGATTGCAGAGCAGATCGGAGGCAGTGTAAAAGGGTTTGCGGACCTGATGAACAGTAAAGCGGAAGAACTGGGGTGTACATCTACATATTTCATCACGCCGAACGGATTGGATGCAGAAGACGAAAACGGAATCCACCACACGACCGCAAGAGATCTTGCCCGAATCATGAAATACTGTATCACAGAATCAACAGCAAAAGACCAGTTTCTGGAAATCACGCGAACAGACTCCTATTCATTTTCGGACTGTGACGGGAACAGAACATATTCATGTACAAACCACAATGCATTTCTGAAGATGATGGACGGAGCGTTGACCGGCAAGACCGGATTTACTGCAGATGCCGGTTACTGCTATGTCGGGGCACTCCAGGATGATGGCCGGACATTTATCGTGGCTCTTCTTGCCTGTGGCTGGCCAAACAATAAAGGATATAAATGGTCAGATACAAGAAAGCTTATGACCTATGCCATTGAAAATTATTCATATCAGAAAATAGATCCGTCTTTCGGGCAGGACATTTCTTCGCTGACAGTCAATATAGAAAACGGCTATATAAACGGCTTTCCGCAGAAGTCTCCGGTAAAGATCAAGCTTTCTTCAGACGGAGAACCTGTAAAAGTCCTTCTGAAGCAGGATGAAGAAGTGGATAGCAAACTGAAACTCATGGATAACATTAGAGCTCCTCTGCAGGAAGGACAGCAGATCGGCGAAATAACATATTCTGTAAACGGCAGCCGTATCGTATCTTATCCATTATACGCAGAGAATACAGTAGTAGAAAGGACCTTTAAAATCTGCCTGTACTATATCCGTGATCTATTCTTTATGAGCAAAGGATATTAAAATAAATCAACTTAAATGATTAAATTTGTCACTGGTCTTGATGTATTTCATATGATAGTATTAGTGAGGATAAAATAAAGCAATCAAATTGATTAATTATAAGGAGATGTACAAAAATGGAAAATTGGAAGAAATACGAAAAGACATATTTTATGCCGCCAGAGCCTTGTTATGACTGGGTAAAAAAAGATGCCATCGACAAAGCTCCGATCTGGTGCAGCGTTGACTTGAGAGACGGCAACCAGGCGCTGATCGAGCCTATGAGTCTGGATGAGAAACTGGAGTTCTTCCAGATGCTCGTGGACATCGGCTTCAAAGTGATCGAGGTCGGTTTCCCGGCAGCATCGGAAACAGAATATCAATTTCTCCGCACATTGATCGAGCAGAACATGATTCCTGATGATGTAACGATTCAGGTGCTGACACAGGCACGCGAACATATTATTAAAAGAACTTTTGAGGCTGTAAAAGGTGCGCCTCACGCGATCATACATGTATATAACTCAACATCAGTAGCACAGAGAGAACAGGTTTTTAAGAAAAATAAAGAAGAGATCAAAAAGATTGCAACAGACGGCGCTGAGCTTCTGAAGAAACTGGCAGAGGAAACATCAGGCAACTTTACGTTTGAGTACAGTCCGGAGAGCTTTCAGGGAACAGAAGTTGATTACGCTCTTGAGGTGTGCAATGCAGTTCTTGATATCTGGCAGCCAACAAAAGACAATAAAGCGATCATCAATCTTCCGACTACAGTGGAAAATGCAATGCCTCATGTATTTGCAAGTCAGGTAGAATATTTCAACAAGCATCTGCGCGACAGAGAAAACGTGATCCTTTCCCTTCACCCGCATAATGACCGTGGATCCGGCATCAGCGATGCAGAGCTCGGCATCCTTGCAGGAGCTGACCGTATTGAGGGAACACTGTTTGGAAACGGCGAACGCACAGGAAATGTGGATATCATCACACTTGCCATGAATATGTTCTCCCAGGGCGTTGATCCGGAACTTGATTTCTCCAATATGAGTGATATCTGCGAAGTATATGAACGCGTGACAAGGATGAAAGTTTCTCCACGCCAGCCGTATGCAGGAGAACTTGTATTTACCGCATTCTCCGGTTCCCATCAGGATGCGATCGCAAAAGGAATGGCATGGAGAGAAGAGCATGATCTGTACAAATGGAGCGTTCCGTACCTTCCGATCGATCCACAGGATGTGGGCAGAAGATATGATTCTGATGTGATCCGTATCAACAGCCAGTCAGGAAAAGGCGGCGTAAACTACATCCTGAAGCAGAGCTTCGGTATCAGCCTGCCGGAGAAGATGCGCGAAGAGGTAGGATATCTTGTCAAAGATGTATCCGACAAGGCTCACAAAGAGCTTACACCGGATCTGATCTACCGCATATTCGAAGACAACTATATCAATGCGAAGCCGGTATTCACTGTAGACGAATGCCACTTCAAACAGGAAGACGGCATCATTGCCGAGGCAACCATCCATCATAATAATAACAGCTTTAACATTACCGGAGTCGGAAACGGACGTCTGGATGCAGTCAGCAATGCGATCAAACATTACTTTGACGTAAGCTATGAATTGTCAGTTTACGAGGAGCATTCCCTGACAAAAGGCTCCTCTTCGAGAGCTGTCGCATATGTGGGAGTTGTCTGCAATAAGAAACGTTACTGGGGTGTCGGAATCGACGCCGATATCATCAAGGCATCGATCCAGGCCCTTGTAGTAGCCGTAAATAAAATTAAAGAGATCGCTGAATCCCAGGCTGGGAAAGATGAGAGACTTCTCGAGATCACCAACTACATCTATGCGAACTATAAAGACGTAACTCTCGATGACCTGGCAGAAAAATTCTACCTGTCCAAACCGTATCTCTCGAAATACATTAAAGAGAAATCCGGTATGACATTCGGGGATATCCTCAAAAAGATCCGTATGAAGAAAGCGCGCGCTATGCTGAAAGGAAGCAGCGCTACCGTTGAGAGCATCGCAGAATCCGTAGGATATCAGAATGTAGAGCACTTCAACCGAGTGTTCAAGAAAATGTATAACATCACTCCCGTACAGTACCGTAACCGGAAGTAAATTTCGATTTTTCGGTCTGATAAAGTATCCGCCGGGAGGAAGGTATTGCTAACGCACACATTTTCATTCGGTCGCAGCGTAACGGTACATAAGAGCGCAAAAGACGCGCTCTAAGTGCCGACGCTGCTCCAACGGTGCGTACGCAATACCTGCCTCCCGGCTGCTTTCTTTCCCATTCCGAAAATTCTCATGCAAACGGGTAGAAGAAGCGACTTCATCGACTATGATCCCATTATTTCAGTCGATATAGGCTTTGTTGATCTTCCGGTTCGAATTCGAACCGCATTAATTTCTGATCCGCTTGAATAATATTCATCTGCAGGACCATCCCATGTCAAGCCTGCGAAGCACCTGTTTACAGGCAAGGGCTTGACACGGGATGTTCTCTGCAGATATAAGACGAACAAGCGGAACCAGAAATCTCCATAACCGGAAACGGTTCTCCGCCAGGCCAATAAATAACTTCTTCTCTATTATTTACCCTTTTAACCGGTTTCTTTAGCTTTCATATTTGTCGGACTGGCTGCCGACTCTGATAAAACAGAAACAGATGGAGACGAGGCATCGAAAGACTTTAAAGAGATGACTGGTATGTGAGGAAGGCGACTTCGAAATAATCTGTCAGAAAAAGTTAAGGGACTGGAATCCAGATTTCAGACCCTTTAATTTTTCTCAGATTATGTAGCGGAGCCTGAAGCACATGTCGGTTATCTTAAAAAGTATTTCATTGCCTCCTCTCCGTCTGTTTTCGGACCTTATCCTATTGGCATTCAGTCCGAAAAATCGGAATTTATTTGTACTCTCTGCTTTTTGGTGGTATCATATTAAAGCGAAATAAGGTGCTGAATATCCTCTTTTAAATTCGCACTGTTTACAGGAGGAATTTCTATGAATATATCTGAACGGCTTACGGTTCTGCGCCGTGAGATGGAGAGAGAGAATATCGATATCTATATCGTACCGTCTGACGATTTTCACCAGAGTGAGTATGTGGGAGAATATTTTAAAGCCCGTCAGTTTGTCACCGGTTTTACAGGATCAGCCGGAACTGCTGTAATCACAAAGAATATGGCAGGTTTGTGGACAGATGGGAGGTATTTCATTCAGGCAGAAAAAGAGCTGGCCGGCAGCGGTATCACACTTTTTAAGTCCGGGGAACCGGGGATAGATACGATCGAGCAGTTCCTCGAAAAAAAGCTGCCGCCAAAGGGGGGCATCGGATTCGACGGCCGGACTGTCGGGGTAAATACAGGCAAGCGTTATGCTCAGATTGCCGCAGAGAAAGAAGGCAGTGTGTCTTATCAAGCCGACCTGGTCGGAAGAATATGGAAGGATCGTCCAGAACTTCCGATAGGAAAAGCATTTCTTCTGGATGAAAAATACAGCGGGGAGAGCACCGCATCCAAATTGCAGAGAGTACGGGAAGAAATGAAGATGGTTTCCGCTGATATTCATCTGCTTTCCAGTCTTGATGATATCGCATGGCTTCTAAATATCCGTGGGAATGACATCGCATACTGTCCTCTTGTCCTGGCATATCTGATGGTCTATGAAGATTATGCGGAATTATATGCTGATGAAAGGAAATTCCCGGAAGTCGTCCGCAATGAGCTGAAGAAAAACCGCATTTTCATGAAACCATACAATGACATATATGCTGCAGTAAAGAGCATAAATCCATCTTCTGTCATCTTGCTGGATCCGAACAGGGTAAACTATACGCTTTATCAGAGCATTCCAAAAGAAGTGGATATTACGGAGCGGGAGAATCCGGAAGTCCTCATGAAATGCATAAAAAATGACATAGAGATTGAAAATACGAAAAAGGCGCATCTCAAAGACGCTGTTGCTCACACGAAGTTTATGTTCTGGCTGAAACATGCAGCCGGATCGGATGAAACTGTCACAGAAATTTCGGCATCAGATAAACTGGAGTCTTTTCGTGCAAAGCAGGAAGGGTATCTCGGAGCCAGCTTTGCGCCGATCAGTGCATTTGGCGAACATGGGGCCATCGTCCATTACAGTGCAACGCCGGAATCCAGCGCATCACTTCACAAAGGCGGCATGCTGCTGACAGATACCGGAGGACACTACTGGGAAGGATCAACTGATATTACCCGCACTGTTGCCATTGGTGAAATATCGCAGAGAGAAAAAGAAGATTTTACTCTTGCGGCAAGGGCAATGCTGCGGTTGATGAATACTGTATTTCTCCATGGATGCAGCGGAGCAAATCTGGACTGCATTGCACGGGAAGTGTTCTGGAAAGAACGGGTCAACTTCAATCACGGCACCGGGCATGGCGTAGGATATCTCCTTAACGTCCATGAAGCCCCCATTAATTTCCGCTGGAAAGAGGGAAGTGCTCCGGCACAGGTCCTTGAGCGCAATATGATCATTACTGACGAACCGGGAATTTATATCGAAGGCTCCCATGGCGTCCGTCTGGAAAATGAACTTCTTGTATGTGAAGACATGGCAAACGAATATGGACAATTCATGCATTTTGAACCTCTGACATTTGTCCCCATCGATCTTGATGCGCTCCTGCCGGAACGGATGACAGAAGAAGAGAGGGATATGCTTAACAATTATCACAGATCAGTGTATGAAAAAGTATCTCCCTATCTCGATAAAGAGGAACGGGAATGGCTGAAACAATATACAAGACCTGTATAACACTGCTGTTTTAATTGTTGCAGTTTCAGCTGGAATCTGATACAAATATTAAAGAATCTAAATTAAGGAATAAAGAATAGAAATGGAAACTACAGAAACAACTACAAATGAGCTGATCCTCCGGATTGAGGAGCGATACAGCAAGATGAGCAAGGGGCAGAAAAGACTTGCTGACTATGTGAGGAAGAATTATGACAAAGCCGTCTTCCTGACCGCAGCAAAGCTCGGTGAAACTGTGGGCGTAAGTGAATCAACGGTTGTCCGCTTTGCCATACAGCTCGGTTATAAAGGATATCCGGGATTCCAGAAAGCACTGGAAGAGCTTGTACGCACAAAATTGAACTCCATACAGAGAATGGAAGTGACTTACGGAAGGATCAGCCAGAGCGAGATTTTGGAAACTGTGCTTCATTCTGATATTGAAAAAATCAAACAGACACTGGATGTGATCGATCATAAGGCATTTAACCTTGCCATCGACACGATCCTGAATGCCCGTAAGATCTATGTTATCGGTATCCGCAGCTGTGCGCCTCTGGCATCATTTTTCAGTTTCTACCTGAATCTGGTCTGCGACAATGTAACGCCGGTAACTACAAACAGCTCAAGCGAGATTTTCGAACAGCTCATCCGTATCAGCGAGGAAGATGTGATCGTCGGGATCAGTTTTCCCCGGTATTCTATGCGTACGTTAAAAGCATTGGAATTTGCCAGCAACAGGAAGGCAAAAGTAATCACGCTGACAGACAGCATCCATTCACCAATGAACCTTTATTCCTCCTGCAACCTGATCGCCCGGAGTGATATGGCGTCTATTGTTGATTCTCTTGTAGCTCCGCTCAGCGTGATCAATTCACTGATTGTGGCACTTTGCATGAAAAAACAGAAAGAAGTGGTATCGACACTGGAAACACTTGAGGATATCTGGGGAGAATATCAGGTATACAGCGGAGACGAATTAAATCCAGTCAGCACATCGCTTCCGATGGAAGAATCTGAAGACACATCCGGCAAAGAAACATCTGATAAAGAAAAAAATTCAGATGCAGAATCAGTTGAAAGATATAAATGAAAGGGATAAATATGAGTAAGATCCTGATCATAGGCGGCGGTGCCGCCGGAATGATGGCAGCTGTTTTTGCTGCGAAAAACGGAAATAATGTTGAGTTATTCGAGAAAAATGAAAAGCTCGGGAAAAAGCTCTTTATTACAGGAAAAGGAAGATGCAATATTACGAACGCGGCTGATCTGGAAGATTTCTTTCCTGCCGTGACCAGCAATCCGAAATTCCTTTACAGTGCATTTTACAGCTTTACCAACGAACAGGTTATTTCATTTTTCGAAGAACTTGGCGTAAGGACAAAAGTGGAACGGGGTGGAAGAGTATTTCCTGTATCAGATCATTCTTCTGATGTGATACAGGCCCTGAAAAGCGAGATGGAACGACTTGGTGTAAAGATAAATCTGAACGCCGAAGTAAAAGAGCTGATCACTGAAAAAAAATCTGCTGGAGAAATTGTGAAAGGAATCCGGCTTGCCTCTGGAAAGCAAATAACCGGAGACACTGTCATTGTCGCAACCGGCGGCATTTCTTATCCGTCTACCGGCTCTACAGGAGACGGATACCGTTTTGCACGCAAATGTGGTCACAAAGTTTCAGAACTTTCACCGTCTCTTGTACCGATGGAAGTAAAAGAATGGTATGCCGGTGAGTTGATGGGACTTTCTCTGCGCAATATTGAAATCCGGATCACAGATGGAAAGAAGAAGCTGTATCAGGAATTCGGAGAGATGCTTTTCACTCATTACGGCGTGACCGGGCCGGTCATTCTGAGTGCCAGCAGCATCGTCGGCAAAAAGCTCAAGGATAAAGAACTTACACTTCACATAGACTTGAAACCCGCTCTGACAGAAGAACAGCTGGACAAACGTGTCCTGCGGGAATTTGAGGCAAATCACAACCGACAATTCAAAAATGCTGTGGACAGCCTCTTCCCAGCCAAACTTCGACCGGTAATCGTAGACCTGTCTGGCATTCCGGAAGATAAGAAGGTTCATGAGATCACGAAAGAGGAACGTCTCAGATTCGTGCATCTGGTCAAAGACTTTACCATGACGCTGACAGGGCTGCGTGGCTACAATGAAGCAATCATCACAAAGGGCGGCGTATCCGTCAAAGAGATCGATCCGGGAACAATGGAATCCAAGCTGGTAAAAGGGCTCTATTTTGCCGGAGAGGTTCTGGATCTGGATGCAGTGACCGGAGGATATAATCTTCAGATTGCATGGAGCACAGGGTATCTGGTTGGGATAAATGCCAGTATGGAAAGGCATTAATTCAATTTGCTTTGGCATGACAAAAGAAAATATTTCTGCTAATTATATGAGGCGGCTTGTTCAGAAAAGCCTAACTATAAGAGAACGAATGTAAAAGTGCTTGTCCATTCTTCCGTATCGGGTTATACTATAAAGGTTGAAAATTGAATTACCGGGAGGAATGAAAATATGGGATATAATGTAGCAATCGACGGGCCGGCAGGAGCTGGAAAGAGTACCATTGCAAAGCTGGTGGCAAAAGAGAAAGGCTATATTTATGTAGATACAGGAGCAATGTACCGGGCGCTCGCTATCCATTTCCTTCAGAAAGGAATTTCACCGGAGAATACAGGAGATATCATTGAGGCATGCCGGGATGCAGATATATCTATTCGTTATGAAAACGGAGTTCAGCAGGTGTATTTGAACGGTGAAAATGTGACCGGCATGCTCCGCACAGAAGAAGTAGGAAACATGGCCTCAAAGACTTCTGCCGTTCCAGAAGTGAGAGAAAAACTTCTCGAACTCCAGAGAACGCTCGCAAAGGAGAACGACGTGATCATGGATGGCCGTGATATCGGTACAAACATTCTGCCTGACGCAGATGTTAAGATTTATCTGACAGCCAGCGTAGAAACACGGGCAAAACGCCGTTACGATGAACTCAAAGAGAAAGGAGAAGACTGTGATCTCGATCAGATTGCCCAGGATATCAAAGAACGTGACGAACGCGATATGAACCGGGAGACAGCGCCGCTTAGGAAAGCGGAAGATGCGATCCTGGTGGACAGCTCCCATATGTCGATTCCGGAAGTTGTATCAGAGATCTGCAGTCACTGCAAATAATCCATATGAAAGTGATCAAAGCAAAAACCGCCGGCTTCTGTTTTGGTGTAAAGCGTGCTGTAGACACAGTCTATGAGCAGGTTAACACATGCAGCGGACCGATTTACACCTATGGTCCGATTATCCATAATGAAGAAGTCGTAAAAGATCTGGAAAGCAAAGGAGTTGTTGTGCTCCGCACAGAGGAGGATCTGGATAACATCTCCGGAGGGACAGTCATCATCCGTTCCCATGGTGTAGAAAAAAGAATTTACGACAAACTTGAAGCAAAGGGTGTCCGCATTGTGGATGCTACCTGCCCCTTTGTAAAAAAAATACACAACATTGTCCAGAAAGAGAGCGCGGAAGGAAAATATATCCTGATCATTGGTAATCCGGATCATCCCGAAGTGATCGGGATTCGCGGATGGGCAGGAGAACATGCAGCAGTGATCCAGAACGCGGATGATATTGAAAATATCGATTTCAGTAAAAAAGAGAAGATATGTGTCGTGTCCCAGACGACATTTAATTACAACAAATTTAAAGATTTAGTTGAAATTATCAAGAAAAAGAGTTATGATAGTATTGTTTTAAATACAATCTGTAATGCTACGAAAGAGCGTCAGACAGAGGCTGAAAGCATTGCAGAATCGGTGGATGCTATGATAGTTATTGGCGACAAACATAGTTCCAATACCCAGAAGTTATTTGAAATCTGCCGTAAGGCATGTAACAATACGTACTATATACAGACACTTGACGATTTGGATTTGAATCAATTAGGGTCAGTGGAAACAGTAGGTATTACAGCAGGGGCATCCACGCCCAACAATATAATTGAGGAGGTTCAAAATAATGTCAGAATTATCTTTTGAACAGATGTTAGACGAGTCATTCAAAACAATTCGCAACGGAGAAGTAGTAGAAGGTACTGTAATCGATGTAAAACCGGACGAAATCATCCTGAACATCGGCTACAAGGCTGACGGTATCATCACAAAGAATGAATATTCTAATGATCAGTCACTCGACCTTACAACAGTTGTTTCTGTCGGCGACAAAATGACAGTCAAAGTTCTGAAAGTAAATGACGGAGAAGGTCAGGTTCTTCTTACATATAAGAGACTTGCAGCTGAGAAAGGAAATGAGAGACTTCGTGAGGCTTATGAGAATAAGGAAGTCCTTAAGGCTACAGTTACTCAGATCCTTGGTGGCGGTATCTGTGCAACAGTTGATGAAGTAAGGGTATTTATTCCTGCAAGTCTTGTATCTGATTCCTATGAGAAAGATCTTAGCAAGTACGAAGGACAGGAGATTGAATTCGTGATCAGTGAGTTCAATCCGAGAAGAAACCGTGTAATTGGTGACAGAAGACAGCTTCTTGTTGCAGAACGTGCTGAAAAGCAGAAAGAATTGTTCGCTAAGCTCAAAGTCGGCGACAGAATCGACGGTACTGTCAAGAACGTGACAGATTTCGGCGCCTTTGTTGACCTTGGCGGAGTTGACGGACTTCTCCATATTTCAGAAATGTCATGGGGCAGAGTAGATAATCCTAAGAAGCTCTTCCATGTAGGTGATCCGCTGACAGTCCTTGTAAAGGATATCCACGACACAAAGATTGCGCTCAGCCTGAAGTTCCCGGAGACAAATCCGTGGGCAAATGCTGCTGAAGATTTTGCAGTTGGTAAGGTTATTACGGGAAAAGTTGCCCGTATGACAGATTTTGGTGCTTTTGTTGAACTTGCGCCGGGAGTTGATGCACTTCTCCATGTTTCACAGATTTCCAGAACACATGTTGACAAGCCGTCTGATGTGCTGTCCATTGGTCAGGAAATCACAGCAAAGATCGTTGATCTCAACGAAGCAGAGAAGAAAATCAGCCTCAGCATGAAAGTGCTGGAGCCGGAGCACACAGAAGAAGCTCCTGTAGAGTATTCCACGGAGGACACTGAAGAATAAGATTATATATGTATAAAAAATTGGAGCGGCAGTTGACACCGCTCCGTTTTTTTATGCATTATTGTTAAATAATCGACAAGATGTTTGTGTAAATATGCAATTTTTATCGCAGAATTACTGGATTTTAGTGCTTTAATCTAGTAGAATAGTATACATAAATCAAAGGCGAAAACAGCGGTTAGTCAGACTGCTGTTTATTTGCTGTTAGAAAGGAAGAGTAAAATGGGACTTCTGACATTTAAAGGCGGAATCCATCCAGACGATGGAAAACGTTTCTCTAAAGATCAGGCTATCCGTCCGATCACGCCGAAAGGCGATATGGTATACCCTCTTTCACAGCATATCGGTGCACCTGCAAATCCGGTTGTGAAAAAAGGGGACCACGTCCTGAAAGGACAGATGATCGCCGAAGCCGGCGGTTTTGTATCTGCACCTGTCTATTCCTCTGTTTCAGGTACTGTAAAAGGGCTTGAACAGCGTTTTAATCCTACAGGAAGCAAAACGGAATGTATTGTGATCGAAAATGACGGCGAGTACCAGGAAACTGAGTATGAGCCTGTGAAACCACTGGGTGAAATGACAAGAGAGGAGATACTCGACAAAATCGGAAATGCCGGAATTGTCGGCATGGGCGGCGCCGGGTTTCCTACAAGGGTAAAACTTTCCCCAAAGGAGCCGGACAAAATCGAGTACATCATTGCAAACTGTGCTGAATGCGAACCTTATATCACGGCAGACTACAGAAGAATGCTGGAGAATACGGAAGAGCTCGTTAGCGGTATGAAAGTAATCCTTTCACTGTTTCCAAACGCGAAAGGATATTTTGCTGTAGAGGATAACAAAAAAGACTGCGCCGAAAAGATAAAGGCGGCAATCGCGGATGAGCCGCGCATGGATGTAAAACTTCTGATGACAAAATATCCTCAGGGAGCAGAGCGTCAGCTGATCTATGCCGTGACCAAACGGGCGATCAACTCGTCGATGCTCCCGGCAGATGCCGGATGTATCGTGGACAATGTGGAGACGCTGATTGGGATACATACTGCGGTAGTTGAAGGGAAACCTCTAATGGAGAGGGTTGTTACCGTAAGCGGTGACGCAATCAAATCCCCCGGAAATTTTAAAGTGCTTCTGGGTACAAATCATCAGGAACTGATCGAAGCGGCAGGTGGATTTTCTGCCGAACCTGAGAAACTGATCTCCGGCGGACCGATGATGGGGTTTGCGATGGTAACTGCGGATGCACCTGTCACAAAAACTTCATCCTCCATTCTTGCTTTTAAAGAAGATATTGTGGCAAAGAGCCCGGAGACGGCATGCATTAACTGCGGAAGATGTGTAGAAGTCTGTCCGAGCAGAATCGTACCATCCAGGCTGGCGGATCTTGCTCAGCGACATGATGAGGATGCTTTTGTTGCTATGAACGGACTTGAGTGCGTAGAATGCGGCTCATGTAGTTATGTATGTCCTGCCAAGAGGCCTCTGAAACAGGCAATCGGCTCCATGCGTAAGACAGCGCTGGCAAACAAGAGGAAAAAGTAAGAGAGGTGAGAGGGAATTGAACGAGAAATTAAATGTATCATCATCGCCGCACATCCATGACAAGGTCAAAAGCAGCAATATCATGCTCATGGTCATCATCGGACTTCTCCCGGCTACTCTGTTTGGAATCTGGAATTTCCGTCATGAGAACGCATGGATCCTTGTTGTTGTCACAACAGTGGCGGCTGTTTTGTCTGAATATATCTGGGAAAAGTTAATGCACAAACCGATCACGATCAAGGACTGCAGTGCAGCTGTGACCGGACTTCTGCTTGCTCTGAATCTTCCGCCTACACTTCCCTGGTGGATGGGTATCGTAGGAGCAGTATTTGCGATCATAGTTGTTAAACAGCTCTTCGGCGGACTGGGGCAGAACTTCATGAACCCGGCTCTTGCAGCACGCTGTTTCCTGTTGATCTGTTTTACTGGGAGAATGACGTATTTCGTCTATGACGGAGTGACCGGTGCAACGCCGCTTGCCAATCTGAAAGCAGGAGAAGCTGTCAACACAATGGATATGCTGCTTGGCTTCACTCGCGGTACGATCGGTGAGACATCTGTCATCGCCATCATGATCGGAGCAATGTTCCTGATCCTGATGGGTGTGATCGACCTGAGGATCCCAGGATCGTATATCATATCATTTGTTGTATTTATCGTACTGTTCGGAGGACACGGTCTTGATGCACAGTATATCACAGCACATCTGTGCGGCGGCGGCCTGATGCTCGGAGCATGGTTTATGGCAACAGATTATGTAACGTCTCCGATCACAAGCAGCGGTAAGATCATATACGGAATATGCATGGGACTTCTGACCGGACTGTTCCGTCTCTTCGGCGGTTCAGCGGAAGGCGTATCTTATGCGATCATTATCAGTAACCTTTTGGTTCCGCTGATCGAAAAGGTTACTCTTCCAAAACCATTTGGTAAAGGAGGAGAGAAGTAATGAATAAGATAATCAAAAATACACTTATCCTGACAGCAATCACTGTCGTATCCGGACTTCTCCTCGGCATTGTTTACAATATCACAAAGGAGCCGATCGCACGGGCTCAGGAAAATACAAAACAGGAAGCATACAAAGCAGTTCTTTCTGATGCAGCTTCATTCGAAGCTGTTGATTTTGATTCGGACAGTGCTCTTTCTCTACTTTCGGAAAACGGCTACACTTCCGATGAGATTACAGAAGTTGTTGAAGGAACAGACGACAGCGGTGAAGTTATCGGATATGTCATAAGTGTTCAGTCAAGCGAAGCATATGACGGCACACTGGAATTATCAGTCGGTATTGCCACAGACGGTACTGTAAAAGGTGTTGAAATGCTGGATATCAGTGAGACAGCCGGCCTTGGTATGAAAGCTGATGAGGCGGAATTCAAAGACCAGTTTAAAGATAAGAATGTCGAAAAATTCACCTATACAAAGACGGGTGAAGAAGGCGACGACATGATCGATGCCATCAGCGGCGCTACGATCACAACAAACGCCGTTACCAATGCTGTAGATTCTGCGCTTGTATACTATCAGAATGAATTAGGCGGCAGTCAGTTAGGAGGCGAAGTCAATGAATAGATGCACAGAACGTATTTTCAACGGCCTTGTAAAAGAAAACCCGACATTCGTCCTCATGCTCGGAATGTGTCCGACTCTGGCGGTCACTACATCCGCTATCAACGGTATCGGTATGGGCCTCTCTACGACAGCCGTGCTGATCATGTCAAATATGCTGATCTCCATGCTGAGAAAGATCATACCGGACTCGGTGAGAATGCCGGCATTTATCGTAGTCGTTGCGTCTTTCGTAACGATCGTGGACTTCCTGCTGGAAGGATTTGTGCCGAGCCTGTATGATTCCCTCGGCCTTTACATACCGCTGATCGTAGTAAACTGTATCATTCTCGGCCGCGCGGAGAGTTATGCATCAAAGAACCCTGTACTCCCGTCCATTTTTGACGGTGTCGGTATGGGACTTGGATTTACGGTCGGCCTCACTTCAATCGGTATCGTGAGAGAACTGCTCGGTGCCGGACAGATCTTTGGAGTTCAGGTTATGCCGGATTCCTATGAGCCGTTTACGATCTTCATCCTGGCTCCGGGAGCATTCTTTGTCCTTGCCTGTCTGGTTGCTCTTCAGAACAAAGTAAAGAGAAATCTGGCGAAAAAAGGCAAAGAGGTCCCGAAAACTGCAGGATGCGGCGAGGGATGTGCTTCCTGCGCAAGCAAAGGCATCTGCGGAGGCCATCTGTCGGGTGTAGGAACAGTTTCTGAAATTTCAACTGCTACAGAAAAAGATGCAGATAAAACGAATGAACAGGAGGGAGTATAAATGCAGGAATTACTTTTAATTGCAGTCGGTACTGCATTCGTGAATAACGTTGTACTCAGCCAGTTCCTCGGAATCTGTCCGTTCCTCGGCGTCTCAAAAAATGTAAAGACAGCTGCCGGAATGGGGGGAGCCGTTGTTTTCGTCATCACGATCGCATCTTTTGTGACCGGGCTGATCTACAAATTTATTCTCGGCAATCCGAATATTATGGGAGGCGAGCTTGACTATCTGAATACGATCGTATTCATTCTCGTTATCGCAGCGCTGGTACAGTTTGTCGAGATGTTTTTGAAAAAATCTATGCAGTCACTTTACAATGCCCTCGGAGTCTACCTTCCGCTGATCACTACGAACTGTGCGGTACTCGGTGTTGCGCTGACGAATGTAGAGAGTGGATATGGACTGCTGACAGGTGTTGTAAACGGATTCGCAACAGCTTTCGGATTCCTTGTATCTATTGTACTTATGGCAGGTATCCGTGAAAAAACAGAGCATAATAATGTACCGGAATCCTTTAAAGGAACTCCGATCGTTCTTGTGACAGCTGGTCTGATGGCGATCGCATTCTTCGGATTCTCAGGATTGATATAGGAGGAAAGATGATATGAGTATAATGGGAATTATTCTTGCCGTCGTCATAGTCGGCGGTACCGGCCTGTTCATCGGCATCTTCCTGGGAGTCTCTGACAAAGCATTTGCAGTGGAAACAGATGAAAGAGAAGATGCTATCCTGGAAGTACTTCCGGGAAACAACTGCGGCGGATGCGGTTATGCCGGATGTTCCGGACTTGCAGCGGCAATCGTAGCCGGAGAAGCTGAAGTTGGCGGCTGTCCGGTAGGCGGCGCTCCCGTCGCCGAAAAAATAGGCGCGATCATGGGCGTGGACGCCGGAGAGCAGGAAAGAGAAGTCGCTTTTGTTAAATGCGGCGGCACCTGTGAAAAGGCAAAAACAGAATACGAATATTACGGAATCAAAGACTGTGTCATGGCAAGCCAGATGCAGGACGGCGGAGCAAAAGGCTGCGCATATGGCTGCCTCGGATATGGCTCCTGTGTAGATGCCTGTCCCTTTGACGCAATACATATCGTAGACGGTATCGCGGTTGTCGACAAAGAAGCCTGCAAGGCCTGCGGCAAATGTGTAGCTGTCTGCCCGAAACATCTGATTGAACTGATTCCATATAAACAGCAGACATTCGTCCAGTGTAATTCCAACGAAAAAGGGAAAGCGCTGATGGACGTATGCCAGGTTGGATGTATCGGCTGCCGGCTCTGCGAAAGGAATTGTGAGGCAGGAGCCATCACCGTAAATAACTTCCTGGCACACATCGATGCAGATAAATGTACAAATTGCGGAGTGTGCGCAGAAAAATGCCCGAGGAAGATCATTAAGATATAAATTCGTATTTGTCGGACTGAATAACGTTTGGGATAAGGTCCGAAAACAGACGGAGATGAGGCACTGAAATACTTTATTGAGATAAGCGGCATGTGCTTCAGGCTCCGCTCCGTAATTCAGGAAAAATTAAAGGCTCCGAAAGCTGATTAAAAACAAAGCCAGAAAATGGGGAACTCGTCTTCGACTTAGACACCCCATTTTCTGGCTTAACATCATCTTCCGGAGCCTTAACTTTTTCCATTGAATTACTTCGAAGTCGCCTTCCTCACATACCAGCCATCTCTTTTTAGTCTTCCTGCACCTCATCTCCGTCCTTTTTCTACTTCATCGAATTTCGCAGTCGCACCGACAAATCAAAACGTAAAAGGAACCGGTTTAAGGAGAAAAGTAATCGAAAGAAACTTATATAAATTTCTGGAAGTTATATGTCAGGCTGAGAACCGCTTCCG
>CAMMSL010000020.1 GCA_946499505.1 uncultured Lachnoclostridium sp. | reverse complement strand
AGCAAAAAGATGCTGCCGCATCTATGATTTTCTAATCATTGATGCGACAGCCCCTCATATCAGTAAGATGCAGGCAGGTGCCTGCCCGTATTGATTCTATGTTCCCTGCTTTCTTCCAGATACTCCGTCATTTCGGGATGTTCCTTTAGAAGTTTTTTACGAAGTTTCTTTCTCCGGTTATCGATAAGGCCGGCGATACGCTCTTTCTCTCTGATCAGCTGTTCCGGGAACTTGTCGATATGATCCTCAATAGACCGGAGCAGGAGATCTTCATCCAGATTTCCCAAAAATCCCCAGGAACTCACCAGCTTGTCGACGCCTTCTTCTGACAGCTTCACCACATCATCCATGGTCCTGATCAGACTGATCACATAAAGAGCTCTTTTCTCAATTTCTTTTTCAGAGTCTTTTCCAAATGCCCACACAAATTCCTCGAGTGTATTTTCCTCTCCCTGCGGATTTGCACGGTCGCCTAGTCTCTCCAGTCTGACGGCATCTTCTTCCGGCATATCCAGTCTGCAGGGCACTTCAATACCTGCATCTCTCAGGGCAGCGAGGATTGTGCGCCTCACTCTTCCATCATCAATCAGGTGTCCGATACCCAGATGTCTCATCTGCCCGTTGATCACGTCTGTATGACCAGTGATATAGAAACGGATCCCGCGTTTTTCCAGGCTGTCAGAGAGCATTTCAATCGCATCTGCTGCAGTAAAGTCGATACTGTTGACAGCTTCTGCATCTATGATAACTGCTTTTGTATCATCCTTGACCGCATTCTCGATATCACTCTGAAGTACTTTGATATTTGCGAAAAACATATCCTCGCTGAAACGATAAATAATCACGTTTTGGATTGGATAAGCAAAACGATTTTTATCCAGATCATAATACCCTGATTTTCCCGGCACCATTCCGCGGAATGCTCTCGGCGGATTGGTCGCCTTGAGGATCATAGCGACAAAGGAAAGGATAATACCGATCAGGACACCGTAAATCGTGCCCAGAAACAGTACGCCGACTCCCGCCGCAATAAAGATATAGAACTCAGACTTGCTCACTTTAAAGAGACGTACGGCCAGATGAGCTTCCACCACATTGAGAAGGGCGGAGATCACGATCGCTGTCAGCACCGGAACAGGCAGATACCCGATAAAACCTGTTGCCGTCAGAAGGATCACTGCCATCACGAGTGCTGCAACAATAGATACCCCCTGCGTCTTTCCGCCATACTGCTCGTTCATAGATGTACGGGAAATACTCCCGTTTGCCGGGCAGCATCCTACTGCCGCTGCCGCCAGATTACCCGTTGCACAGGCCAGGATTTCCTGGCGGATATTCAGCTTATATCCATTCTTTACGGCAAAGCTGTTCTCTGCCAGCAGCGTCTCTGCCATGACAACGACCGCCACCATAAGTCCTCTGCCGGCAGCGTGAGTCAGATCTACCCGGTGAAACTGTGGTACAAAAAACTTCGGCAGCCCGGGCTCTACAGCTGATAAAAGGATCACGCCTTTCTCATCCACATGGAAAAAGACCGTAGCAAGTACACCCAGTACCATAATAAGGATAGCCATAGGAAATTTAGGGATATATTTCTTTGCCAGAATAAGGATCACTAAAGCCCCTGCTCCCATGGCAAGCGACAGCCAGTTTATGTAGGGAAGGGAATTCCAGATATGCTTTGCCAGTTCCAGGAATTCTCCTCGTCCGGCAGGACTCCCCAGCAGTTTCGGCACCTGCATTAGAATGATCGTAACAGCGATGCCGCTGATAAATCCTCCCATAACCGGCGTAGAGATGAAGTCTACAATCTTGTCCGCCCTCAGGAAATAAAACAAAATCAGCCACAGGCCGGTGAAAAGCGCGACCATTGGAATATAAAGCATAGCCTGCTCCGATTCGCTCACAAATCCGTGCGCTGCGATTGCACCGCCTACGATCGCGGCAGGAGTCGCATCTACTCCAAATACAAATTGCCTTGAAGTTGAAAACAGTGCAAAGAACAGAATCGGGAGCACCGACCCGTACAGGCCGTACACGGCCGGCAGGCCTGCGATCTGTGCATATCCCATAGCGATCGGGATCGATACTGCCGCGATAATGATCCCCGAAAAGATATCTTTCGGAAGATACTCCAATTTATAGTCTCTCAGTGTTGGAAATAATCTCATAAACTTTCTCTCCTGTCCTTTATCTATCTATCAGCTTTATCTTCTGCATATTCGCACTTTTTTTATCCACACTCTTTCACTGAGGCGCCATGCCCAGCTTTTTTCTTACTTCCGTCATCCTTGCGCGGAACTCCTCATAGAACCCGATGTCATCCTGAGACATATAGGGGGTTTCGTAAAATCTGCGGAGTACATATAGTGTCAGGATTCTTTTGTTATCATCATTTAATGTTTCCAGTTCATTCTCACATACATTTAGGAAATCGTGCCACTCCATGATATAACTCTCATAGGCTTTCAGATTCGGGATGCCGAGCCACTTTTTAATCTTGACTTTTCCCCGGTCTTTCCTTGAACACTCATGAACCTGGATAAAATACTTAAATCCGTTTTCCTCATAATATCTTCCAAGAGGAAACAGGCGGCAAAGGCCCGGTCTGCTGCTGTGTATCGAGCACCGGTCATCATCATCGAGAAACGGACAGGCATCTTTTTGTACATTCATCTTCAAATTTGGCAGGATCATGCCGTCCACAACTCCGAGCTCGATGTAGTTTTCTCCCATCAGCGCCGGGAAATCTTTTTTTATTCCTCTGTACAGCCGCCAGATATCCATCGGATCAAGGATGATCGAGCTCCCCATACCCCGGCAGCAGTCCGAACATCCTTTACAGTCATGGCAGTCTGCTTTCACCATATCCCCGGAGGAATAAAGCCTGCCGTCGGATATTTCTTTTATATCTACGTTGCGCTTCATATAAAACTTTCTCCTGTCTCTCATCTATATATAGATACAAATAACGGATAAACTTTCCTGTCCTGTCATGCACATACTTTTTTATTATATATCATCCAGCAGTCATGTTCTATGTTTTTTCTCATACTCGGCCATTCTTTTCCGAAATCAGCGTATTTTTACTGTTTCCATGCAAATTTTCATTCGGGACTGCGAATACGCCTTCAGGACATCTTCAGTCAAAAAATCCGGGAAATGCCTGAATTACTCATGCCATTTCCCGGATTTCTGTTACTCATATCCGTTATAGGGCTTTATTAATCATTATATCCGTTCGGGTTCTGACTCTGCCATCTCCACGAATCTTCACACATCTCATCAAGTCCCCGCTCTGCAACCCAGTTCAGCTCGTTCTTTGCTTTTGTTGCATCGCAGTAGCATGTAGCAATATCTCCCGCACGGCGAGGCTTGATCTCGTAGGGGATTTCCTTGCCGCAGGCTTTCTCAAATGCCTTCACCATATCAAGGACTGAATATCCGTTGCCTGTTCCCAGATTGTAGACAGACACTCCTGCTTTTTCTTTCAGTTTTTCAACTGCGCGAACATGTCCGATGGCAAGATCTACTACATGGATATAATCGCGCACTCCTGTTCCGTCCGGTGTGTCGTAGTCGTTGCCGAATACACCGAGACATTTCAGTTTGCCGATAGCTACCTGTGTAATGTAAGGCATCAGGTTATTCGGGATACCTTTCGGATCCTCGCCGATCAGTCCGCTCTTATGTGCGCCGATCGGGTTGAAATATCTCAGGAGGACAACATTCCACTCCGGATCAGCTGTATGCAGGTCAGTCAGAATCTGTTCCAGCATCCATTTCGTCCATCCATACGGGTTTGTACAGGTTCCCTTCGGGCATTCCTCTGTGATCGGGATAAATGCCGGGTCGCCGTATACCGTTGCGGAAGAACTGAAGATGATGTTCTTCACACCGTGGTTTCTCATGACATCGCAGAGTGTGATCGTTCCGCCGATATTGTTCTCATAATATTCGAGCGGTTTCTGTACGGACTCGCCTACTGCCTTAAGTCCTGCAAAATGAATCACGGATTCGATTTCTTCTTTGTCGAAAACCTCATTCATTGCCTCTCTGTCACGGATATCCGCTTTATAAAATTTCAGATCCTTTCCTGTGATCTGTTTTACTCTGTCCAGAGCTTTCTCAGAAGCATTGTACAGATTATCTACTACAACAACATCATAGCCTGCATTTAACAGTTCCACACAAGTATGGCTTCCGATAAATCCGGCTCCTCCGGTTACTAAAATAGACATGATCGTTTCCTCCTTAAGATAAGACTGCAAATTATGTTTTCCTGTTTACGTGCCCAGTATAGCACATGCCGTAAGATAATTCTTTATAATTTTAAATCATCTTTTGGTAAAAATGTTGCATGGTACTGTTTTCACAGTACCATGCATATCATATCACCATAATTTTTCAGGATAGAGTCCCGCATCTTTCAGTGACTGGATCGCAGCTACCACTACCGGCTTATCTTCTTTGTACGTAACACCATACCATTTGTCCTCTGACTCCAACACAGTCACAGCTGCTTTATTCTCTGCCAGAAGGGTGCTCACTACCGCCGGAAGATAGTATTCACATTTTAACGGATTTTCTTGCAGTCCTTTTTCAAGGAATTTCGGAAATCCTTTTTTGATCTCATCCAGCATACTGCGTGTAAATCCCCACATATTCATTGAAACAAGTGTATCGCCGTCGATAGAATTCCATGTTTCTCCATCGTCTTCAGAGTAGGCGATTCCCCCGTCTCTCTTCTCGATTCTGGTCCGCTCGGTCACACTGACAAGCTCCTTATTTTCGTTCAGTTCACAGACGCCGCGGGAGACATATCCATTGTCTGTCACTGTATTTTTCAGCCGGTAACCTACCATTGTATAGCGGTATTTTTCATCGTCTTCATGAGTAGTGAGATACTCATAGATGACTTTAAAAGCGTGCTGTCCGTAATAATCATCCGCATTGATCACAGCAAACGGCCCGTCTATCTCATCAATGGCACTTAATACTGCATGGGCAGTTCCCCACGGTTTCACACGTCCCTCCGGAACGGCAAATCCTGCCGGGATATTATTAATATCCTGATAAGCATATGCGACTTCCATAGACTTCTCGATCCGGTTTCCAATCGCCTCTCTGAAATCATTTTCATTTTCTTTTTTAATAATAAATACGACTTTCTCAAATCCTGCCTGCTTTGCATCATAGATAGAAAAATCCATAATGATCTGCCCTTCTTTATCCACAGGATCGATCTGCTTAAGACCGCCGTATCTGCTTCCCATACCTGCTGCCATTATGACAAGAACCGGTTTTTTCATATCAATGTTCTCCTCCTGATCATTTATGTCTTTGGAATATCTGATTCCAAAAGTTATTTTAATCTATAAAACAGGGAAAATCAATTATCTGCTTCTACATACAGCTCTGTTTTTGTTGCAGAATCCTGCAATTTTTTTGTCTTATCCGCTTTCCGGACTCAAACTTGACATATTAAGAAAATATATATACTCTTGAAAATGGGTATAAAACATAGTATAAATAAATATGTTTTTGAAATCAGAAAGTAGTGAAAGGATCAATGAACATATGAATCAGGAAACGAAAAAAAATGTAAATCCGCTCCAGTTTGTCTACCGCATCCTGCAGGGCGCGCTGATTGGACTGGGCGCAGTACTTCCCGGCATATCCGGCGGTGTGCTGAGTGTGATCTTCGGTATCTATAAACCGATCATGGAGCTTCTGTCCAATCCGTTTAAGAACTTCAAATCCCATGTACCTCCGCTGATTCCTGTATTTATCGGCGGTGTGATCGGATTCTTGGGAGTGGCGAACGTACTTGCATTTTTCCTTGAGAAATACCCGGATCCATCCGTCTGCGTCTTTATCGGGCTGATCACCGGAATGCTTCCGTCGCTGTTCCGGGAAGCGGGCGAACAGGGCCGCAGCAAAGGCTCCTTTATCTCAATGATCATCTGCATGATCGTGATCTTTGCGATACTGATCGGACTGCAGATGTTCTCTGTTGAAGTAACGCCGAATTTCATCTGGTACCTGTTCTGCGGTTTCTGTCTGGCGCTCAGTGTGATCGCGCCGGGCATGAGTTTTTCTACATTGCTCATGCCTCTGGGACTCTACACACCATTCGTGGACGGGATCGGACATTTTGACATGAGTATCCTGGTGCCGGCAGGTATCGGAGCTGTTGTCACAGTGATCTGCCTTGCCAAAGCGATCAACGCGCTGTTTGACAACTTCTATTCTATCGCATTCCACGGCATTATCGGTATTGTGATCGCGGCGACTATCATGATCATCCCGGTATCCGGATTCATAAGTGTGGGGACAGCGATTGTGAACATCATATGCATCGTGGTCGGTATTGTGATCGCGTTACTGCTGGATAAATTTAACAGCAGGGTGAAGGTGGAGTAATCCGCCTGCCCTGCTGTTATTTTTTTCTAAAGATCAATCTGCAGGCTCCACCGTCCACACATATCTCCCCGCCTTTATCTCAAATGGTTTCATTCCGGGAATTACTATGAGTGCAGTTGTATTCGATGGTATCTCAACAGTATATTTCACGCCTTTATCATTTTTCTCCCACCGGCACGAAACTTTCCCGTACACACTGTCATAAGATGCCCCTGCATAAGCAAATTTCCCGCCCGGTTTGGGACAGATCCGGAAGTGGTTTTCTCCGTCAATCCGTATCCCGCACATAGTCTCAAACAGCCATGCGCATACTGCACCTTTAGAATAATGGTTCAATGATGCGATCCCGTTCTGCGCCTCAGTTCCTTCCCATGACTCCCATACAGTTGAAGCACCGTGTTTTGGCATAAAGAGCCAGCCGGGCATCTCCTCGTTTTCCAGAAGACGATAGGCATATTCAATATTGATCTCTGAGAGCACATCGAGGATCAATGGCGTGGAGAGGAATCCGGTGCCCAAACGCCAGTCATAATGTTCCAATGCTTTGACAAGCCGTTTCTGCGCATATTTCCTTTCATTCTTATCCAACAGGTTCATATACAGCGGGCGTACCAGCATTGCCTGCCGGTCTGTATCCAGAGTAAACTCCGGCAGTTTGCGGATTTCCTGATAGGCCCTGCACACCTGATCTGCATATTCCCTGTAAACCGCAGCATCTTTCTTCTCTCCCAGTTCGGCTGCGATTTCCGCCATATGTTCCATAACAAAGCAGGTATATGCAGTGGACACCTCCGGGTGAGGCAGGATCATATCCGTCCACTTGTTAGGATGAACGTCCTCGGGCTCCGCCCACTCTCCATAGGACTGCCCCACATTTACCGCGTACTTTCTGTACGCTTTCGGAATCCGTAAAGGTTTCGACAAAATGGTGTGCTTCCCGCAGCGTTTCATCATAAACCATGCATACTTCTTCATGCCTTTATAATACTTTTTCAGAATGGAACTGTCTCCATAGTGTTTCCAGAACCGGTAAGGGATCAGCACACCTGCATCCGCCCAGCCTACAGATCCGTTCATTGTATACATATAAGGATCTACTCCTCCTTCCGGGACGATCTGGGGCAGACAGCCGTCCTTTCTCTGCCAATCGAACATATCCTGTACGTATTTTCTGGAAAATGCGGCGCAATCAAAAATCCAGCTTGCCGTATCAAAGAAAATCTGGGCGTCTCCGGTCCAGCCGTGTCTCTCTCTGGTAGGACAATCTGTCGGTATATCCAGAAAATTACTCTTAGCTGACCAGATTGTATTCTCCACAAACCGATTGAGCAGACTATTGGAACTGTCGAAAAATCCCGTCTGTTTCATATCAGAATAGACAGCGACAGCCGTGAAATCTGCATCCCCCAGATCAGAGAAATCATCCGCGTCCACCTCACAGTAACGGAAACCGAACACCGCAAATCTCGTCTTATACTCATTTTTCCCTTTTTTGCACCTGTAAATGATCCTCTGCAGAGGCGTTGTCTTCTTTTTATTGCTGCACTGGATATTTTTCAGTGTCAGTTCTCCTTTTTCATCCAGCATCTCGCCGAATCTCAGGATCATTCTTCCTGTCCGTTCCGCATAAAAAGAGAACCGGATATATCCCGCCATATTCTGGCCGAAATCAAGGAGCAGTTTTCCTGACGGAGTCTTTGTCCTGACCGGGGTGAAATGTTCATGTTCTGTAACCGGTACATTATTTGAGGCAGAGGGGAGCACGCTGCAGGAAGTCTTCCGGGCTTTTCCTGAATAGGAGGGCTCTCTTTTCGCATCCACGATCTCGCCGTCCTTATTGTCCGCAAACCGGATAGGACCGTCATCAGACCATTCCCAGCTTCCGTCTGTAGCGATTGTCTTACGAGAGCCATCCAAGAACGTCAGTTCCAGCTGAACCAGAAGTTTTGTCTCAGTCCCGTACTGATTTACAAGCCCCCAGGCTCCGGTACTTCCCCGATACCAGCCATCAGCCAGCTGGAAAGTCAGTTCATTTTCACCATCCCTTATCAGTTCTGTGATATCGTAAGCCTGATACTGTATCCGCTTCTTATAGTCCGTCACTCCCGGGGCAAGGACAAAGTTTCCGATCCAGCTGCCATTTATACAGCCCTCATAAACTCCGCAGGCTGTGGCATAGAGTCTTGCTTTTGACACGTTACGGCACACAAACCGTTTCCTGAAGCAGTCCACCGGATATCGCTTTTTCGGATTCACCTTATAGTCTCCGCAGATCCATGATGCCG
The DNA here is from genome assembly GCA_946499505.1 of uncultured Lachnoclostridium sp. GTDB lineage: Bacteria > Bacillota > Clostridia > Lachnospirales > Lachnospiraceae > Mediterraneibacter. Next base: position 32,201 of record CAMMSL010000020.1, on the reverse strand, counting down.
TCCAGTCAAACGGGGATAACAGACCTGTTTCAAAAAAAGCCTCCTCAGACCACTCCCCCTGTCTGTCCTGTTCATCCCACAGACATACCTTCCAAAGCACCCGGGTTCGGCTCTTTAATGTTTTTCCGGAATAAACGGTCCGCATGGCACTGCCCGTTACTTTTCCCGTGTCCCACAAAAGATGATCTCCGTCGTCTCTGCATATGATCTGATACGCAGTCTGTGCAGCTCCGCCTTCACAGTTCCAGAGCAGCTGCGGATTTACAATATCAATCCCCATGGGATTTTCCAAATATTCTGTTTTAAGTCGTACCGCTTTCATGATTTGCCTCCATTCTCTTTTCTCTCTTTGATCTCTGCCTGCTCTTTGTCAATGTCCTGTTCCACATTCAGGAATTTCAGAAGTATGGCGATGACCACTGCAGTAATAACTTCCAGCCCCACGAAAAAGAAGATAAACACATTCTGTGTTGCCGCATTCTGCACAAATCCTGTAGTCTGTTGTGTGATCTCATTGTATTCCGGAGCGACATAGCCGGACAGGGACAGACAGAGGTTCAGGATTCCGGTGCTCACCCCCATACAGACTGTCGCCACAATAGTATTGACAGATGTAGAGATCCCGTCGCAGCGGAAACCGTACTTCCATTCAATATGATCCAGAACATCGGCAAAAAGCGCCATAAACACATAAGCGGACGGCAGGCCTCCGATATTCTTGATAAACTGCCCGGTCAGCACAACGGCCATGCTCCGGGGCGCCAGACAGCAGATCAGGCTGCCTGCAGCATAAAGGATAAAGCCGGCCATAGTCACATTCCGCTTTCCGAACTTCTTTGCCAGCGGCCACACGGCAAAAAGACCGATCCCCATGGGGAGACCTCCGATCACTGAGATCATCGTCTGGGTGATCCCGTCATTATAAGTTCCAAGGACATAATTGCAGTAATAGACCAGCGAAGCGTTTTTAAAGTTCGTGCCCAGAGTATATATGATCAGATACACTATGAGGATGACCCAGTATCTGTCATGGAGCACTGCTCTTAATTCTTCCCGTATAGGCCTTACTTCCATGGAACCGTCACCCTCAGCCGTAATCCGCTCTTTTGTAAAAAAGTATTCCATCAGAGTAAGCGGCAGTATAAGGACAGCAAGAATACTCATGGTCAGAAGCCATAGATTTCTGTTGACTCCCAGCGCCGGCATTACAACCATCGGAAATACAAGCGCTACGATGATTCCGCTCATCATCACTGATGCGATATTGTTAAATACCGAAAGACCGCCTCTCTCTGTTGTATTTCGTGTGGACAGAGGCACCATCAGGGTATGGCTCATATTGTAGATCGTATAGGCGATCGAATAAAACAGATTATAAGACACCATGATCCAGATAACCTGAACCGTTTCCGAGGCTCTTGGCACTGTAAAAAGGAGGATCCCGGTAACCGGCATCAGGAAAGCCGACAAAAACAGCCACGGCCGTGCCTTTCCTTCTTTGGATCTTGTATGGTCTATAATACGTCCCATGATCACATTGGTAATAGCGTCTATGATCTTTGAAATGATGGGGAAAATCATCAGGAAAGCGCCGCCCCACACGCCGGTCAGCTTCAGAACATCGGTGTAAAATACATTCAGGTAAGTCGCCAGGACCGCATTAAACAGAAGCGCACCGCTGGGGCCAAGCAGATAGCCCAGCCACTTTTCCTTTCCTGTGGTATGTTCTGTCCGGATGCGCGTTGCCGGAAGTTTATGTAATCTGATCTCTCTCATATTCTATCATCCTTCCCTGTGATTTCTTTCGTCTTTTTTACAGTCTTTCGGTAGTTTTGGCACTTTCACCGGCGACAGAAAGAAACGCACTCCTTTGAGCAGATGTCCGTTAGCTAATTCGCGGAATCCGCAGGCGAAATGGTAAGGCATGGATTTTCCCGCCGACATAGACATACTGATCAGGGAATTAGACTCCAGAATCCTTTTTAGGAATACAGCCCCTTTCCTCTTATTGTCCTTTTCCGTTCCTTCCGGCATACGCTCTGTCTCTTTCATCTGTTTCTCCGCTACGCTCAGTACCGCGCGGAACAGGATTCTGCCAAGAAACGACTGGTTCAGATCCGTAAATCTGGATTCCAGCGTCACCGGACGGGATGCAGGAAGTTTCGGGATTGTTCTGCCGCTCATCTTCTTAAACAATTCATCCGTTACCTTTGCCAGATCTGCATGGGCGTAGACTGCTTCTACATCCGGGGAATAGGGAGATTCCGCCTCTTCTCCGGCAAGGGATAACGTCTCTGACAGCCTTACGGTACAGCAGTCAGAACAGAGCTGGAATTCATACCTGCCGGGTTCTATGATCCAGCGCTTCTGTCTGATATGATAATACCGCAGATCATCCTTTTTTACTGACAGCTCGATCTGTGCACTCTCTCCCGCTTTTATGCAGACCTTGCGAAAAGCCCGCAATTCTTTCTCCGGTTTGAAAATGCCGGTATGGGGCGCCCTGACATAAAGCTGCACCACTTCGGCGCCGTCCCGGGCGCCTGTGTTCTCCACCTGACAGCTGACCCGGAATCCATCTTCCGTCTCAGTGACAAGCATCTGCTTATATGAAAATACAGTGTAAGACAAACCGTATCCGAAGGGAAACCGTACTTTCTTTCCCGCAGTCAGGTAATACCGGTATCCCGCAAAAATACTTTCTCTGTATATCTCCTGAATTCCTTTTCCAAATGTGTCTGAAAACGGAACATCTTTGTAAGTTTCAGGCCATGACTCTGCCAGACGGCCGGATGGATTAACTTCTCCATATAATAATCGTACGGCTGCGGTTCCCCCGTTCTGTCCCGGCAGGAACATATGCAGGATTGCCTGTACCTGATCCGCAAACGGAATTTCGACAACGGAGCCTCCAAAAAGGACGACAATGATCTTCTTTCCGGTCTCGGCAAGCGCACGGATCAGTTCCAGCTGGTTTTCCGGCAGACGCATATTTTCCCGGTCACATCCTTCGCTTTCTACATAGTCGGTGAGCCCGGCAAACACCAATACTGTATCATATTTTTCAGTTTGCTCAACAGCATTCCGGAGCAGGCCGCGGTCAACCGCAGTACTGTTCTCCCTGTATCCCCGGACATATTCAAAGGGGATATTTCGCTCTTCAAATGCATCTTTTGGAGTAGTAACCTTGGTCGGATGGATCATGGAACTTCCTGCTCCCTGATATCGCATCTTCTCAAACAGTTCGCCTGCGGCAAGTATCTTTTTCCCGGGTTTCAGCGGCAGTATCCCATCGTTTTTTAAAAGTACTGCCGAATCCTCCGCAATCTGTGCGGCTAATGAATGATGGGCCTTCCAGTCAACCGAGTCTGCTTTTTCTGTCTTTGTATACTGATCGACCCACCTCAGAATGTTCCGGACTGCCTGATCAAGAGTATTCATAGAAAGTTTTCCACTCTGAACCGCATCCAGTATCCAACGGCGGCAGATGGCCGTATCTCCGGGCATTTCCAGATCCAGTCCTGCTTTCAGGCTTTTCACCCTGTCATGCATGGCTCCCCAGTCCGTCATAACGACACCGTCGAATCCCCACTCTTTCCGCAGCACATCTGTCAGAAGCCATCTGTTTTCCGAACAGTAAGTACCGTTAATCCGGTTATATGCGCACATCAGGGAAGCAGGGGCAGCTCCCTTTACGATCTGTTCGAAAGCTTTCAGATAGATTTCTCTGGCAGCACGTTCGTCAACAATACTATCTCCCATAAACCGATAGTTTTCACTGTTGTTAAGGGCAAAATGCTTTACCGATACCCCCACACCCTGAGACTGTACCCCCTGCACCTCTGCCGCCCCCATCGCGCCTGCCAGAAGGGGATCTTCGGAAAAATATTCAAAATTGCGTCCGCACAACGGATTTCTCTTAATGTTCACGCCCGGGCCGAGAAGGACGTGCACTCCGTAATACCTGCACTCCTCTCCGATTGCCTGCCCAATCCTGCGTGCATTGTCCGGATTCCATGAAGAGGCGGCAGTCACTGCAGTGGGAAAAGCTGTGGCAGGCTCGCTCTGTGCGATTCCGTTGTCCTGTTCCCCGGTCTGTTTGCGCAGCCCGTGAGGTCCGTCCGCCATGCAGAGAGACGGAATCCCGAGACGCGGGATAGGATTTGTATACATGAAGTCTGTTCCCGATACAATGGCTGCTTTCTCCTCTGTGGTCATTTTTTTGATCAGTGTTTCAATGTCCATTTGTCTGTCCTCCCGAATCTGTATATTCTATGTAACAGTCCGGTCATGCCGCGGACTGTACTGTTATGATCCATCTGATTTTCTACTATCAATCTTACCAGACAGCAGGCTATATATCTTGCATATTTGTATTTCATTTTATATAATTGTATCTAATGATGCCAGGGTCAAAAGGTCTAAGCCCACATGAGCTTACTCATAAGTGGGTAAAAGACCTTGGGACCCGCCCCAATATGAGCATAAAAGCGGGATGTATATCCCACGATATGCGAATATTGGGAAGGATTGTGGAAGTGCGGAGCACGGAACAATCCGCAGGCATCGGAGTTGGGGCTTATGACCCCAACATCATCTAATGATCAAAAGGAGATGATCTCATGGCTGATAATCTGAAAAATGAAGAAGGTCTTCGCTATATCTGTTCTGTGATCGGAAACCTTTCCGGTGTACCGGTCCGCATTTATAAAAACGCTGTACAGATTTATTTCCATTCTGTTGTATGGCTTCCCGTGGATCCTATCTGTATGTGCGAAGATGAGATTTTAAATATAAGATCCCATACCGGATACTATACGGCTCAGTTTTTTTATTACTACGGCATCGTCAACTATGAAGATTACAGTATCATTGCCGGTCCTACCAGACTAACAGCTGCACCGGTACAGGATCTGCGTGAATTAGCCTTTCTCGCCGGCGTGCCGTCCGAAGAGACAGACACTTTTGTCTCCGGTATGAGATCCGTGATGTCCATGCCTCTGGAAAGCCTGATGCAGATGCTCCTTGCCGTAAACTATTTTTTAAACGAAGAAATGCTCGAGCTCAAAGATATCACGATCTACGAAAAGGAACAGCAGATGTACGAACATCAGCTGGGCAAGGAACAAACAGAACAGAGATATAACGAAGATCTTATGGAGCCTGTTCCTCAGGAAATACACAATACATACACAACAGAGCAGTCTCTTATGGATCTGATCAAAAAGGGCGACACCGATGCTTTGGACAGCTGGCTGAAGCACGCTCCTGCGGTGCGTCCCGGCAGCATGTCTCCCGACCAGCTCAGGCAGGTGAAAAATACTTTCATCGTCACAGCCACCCTCGCATCCCGATCAGCAATCCGGGGCGGGATGGACGTGGGAGATGCCTTTTCTCTGAGCGATGCCTATATACGTAAGTGTGAACTTCTGCAGACTCCGGACCGGATCGCAAATCTCCAGTATCACATGGTTCAGGACTTTACTGCTCAGGTGGCACGCCTGCAGAATCAGGGACATCATTCTGCGCTGGCAGCATCCGTGGCAAATTATGTCCTCCATCACCTGTCCGAGCCTGTCTCCACAGAAAAACTAGCGGAAGAACTGCACTTCAGCAGGACATGGCTGTCCAGAAAATTTCACGAGGAGGCAGGGATCCCGCTGACAGATTTTATCCTGACAAAAAAAACAGAGGAAGCACAGCGCCTCCTCCGTTATACGGATAAACCTTTGAAAGATATCAGTGTATATCTCGGTTTTTCCTCCCAGAGCCATTTTTCCAGAGTATTTAAGAAATATACGGGCATGACTCCGACAAAATACCGTATAAACTGCAAAACCACGGAATAATAAATTACAAGACCCTCATATGGATATTCAGCAGTTCTATACTGCCACTTCCTTATTCCTGCGCATTTAGAGCCGCCACAACAGCTTCAAACATCGGTCTTGCATCCGGTGCTGCACCCAGCATCTCGGCCAATGTCATCTGCATGGCGAACTGGATCATAGGTCCGTCCAGCATTCCCGGTGCGAACTGTTCAAACATCTGTACTGCCAAAGGCTGAGTCACGATTTCCGCAAGAGTACTGTCCATACTGAACCGTTCTGCTTTCAGGCTTGTTGCAGTGTCATATTCATAATCATAGACTCCGGAACCGGTCTCGATCTCTCCTTCCTTTTCCGGAAGGATAATAACTGCGGTCGTATTTGCCGGTATTTCCACATGGATCCGTATCTTGCCGTCTTTGCAGCTGTATCTGCATGCAATCTTTCCGTAAGGAGATTCCAGCTCCGCTCCAGCTTCATCAATTCCTTTGACAAACATAGGCCTGATCAGAATCTTCTTATATCCCGGTTCCAGCTGGTTGATCCCCGCGATCTTCCGGTACATCCAGTCCCCGATAGAGCCATAGGCGTAATGGTTAAGGGAATTCATTCCCGATTCATCAAAAGTACCATCCGGTTTGATCGAATTCCATCTCTCCCATATTGTTGTTGCTCCCATATTCACTGCATACAGCCACGAAGGATAGTCCTCCCTCATAAACAGCGTACACGCCATATCGTGGGCGCCGTTTTCTGACAGGGCATGGCAGATATAAGGAGTCCCAACAAATCCGGTTGCCAGATGATTCTTGTGATTCTCAATATTGGTAAGCAGGGTCTTCAGGATCCTGCCGCGGTCTTTTTCTCTTGCGAGATTAAAATACAGGGAAAGAATACATCCGGTCTGTGTTTCGCTGACAATTCTTCCGGTCTCTGTATAGTATTCCTTTTGGAATGCCACAAGTGTTTTTTCGTACAAATGTGCATATTTCTCCGCTTCATCCGCAAATCCGAGCACCTCAGCCGTCTGCTTTACCAGATCTGTCACATAGAGATAATAGGCATTGGCAATCATATATTTGTCCGTAGCACCGGTACGGTCCGCACTCTCCTCCTTATCAAGGGCGAGCCAGTCGCCGTACTGGAATCCGGTCATCCACAGCCCGTTCTCCTCGCAGTGGTTTGTGATATAATCCACCCACTCGTGCATACATTTCCAGTTTTCTTCCAGAATCCGCTTATCGCCGTAAGTCTGATACACTACCCACGGAACTATGACCGCCGCATCGCTCCATGCTGATGAACTGTACTGTCCCAGAATATCGGGGACCACATGGGGTACGCCCTGTTCCAGAGAAGAATCCGCCGATACATCCCTCATCCATTTTGTAAAGAACAGCGCCGTATTTCTTAAATAAGAAGCTGTCCATGAAAACACCTGAGCATCTCCCATCCAGCCAAGACGTTCATCCCTCTGGGGACAGTCTGTAGGGATGTCAAGGAAATTGTCTCTCATTCCCCATGAAATATTGCTCTGCAGCTGATTTACCTTCTGACTGGAACAGGAAAATGTCCCAGTCTGCTCCATATCCGAATGCATGACACAGGCGGTGAACATCTCCGGTTTCATCTCTTCAATCCCATCCACTTTGATATAGCGGAAACCGTGGAAAGTAAAATGAGGGAGAAAGGTCTGCTCTTCCCCATTGCAGATGTATGTATCTTCTGATTTGGCGGAGCGAAGTGTCTCAGGATAGAAATTTCCATCCTTATCCAGAGTCTCGGCATGGTGTATTACAATCTTCTGTCCTTTCTCACCTCTTAGCTTCACTTCCACCACACCGGTCAGATTCTGTCCGAAATCAACAAGGTGCTCCCCTTTCGGAGTCACGATCAGTTCTTTTGCGGGAATCCGCTCTGTAATTCTGACAGGCTCGTTTTCCTGTGCCATCAGGACCGACTTGTCAAACTCCATGACAGAGACCTTTCCGGTACGGTAATCCGCCGTCACCGTGTCGATGGTCTCTCCCATGTAGATCTCACTGTAACGGATCTCTCCGGTACGTACGCTCCAGCTCTCATCCGTCACTATTATTTCTTTTTCCCCGTCCTCATAGGTAATATGGAGTTCCGCAAAGGCGGCCGTCCTGTCCCCGTATCGGTCCGGCCTTAAATCGAATCCGAAGATTCCTTTGTACCATCCGTTTCCGACAATAATCTCTGCAAGATTGTCTTTCTGTATCTGCTGTGTGATATCATATTCCTGATACTGGAGTCTTTTATGATAACTGGTCCATCCGGGAGTCATCCTGTCCTGCCCGATCTTCACACCGTTGACACGCATTTCATACACTCCCAGAGATGTCGCGTATGCAACTGCCTTTGCCACCGGTTTTTCTGTCCGGAAACTGCGAAAAAATACGGGACATGCCGTTTCATCTTCCGGGAAATCATGGGTAATCATCTGAGCCTGAAATGACTTCGGATCAAAAACACCTGTCTCAAAAGAATCTTCCACGCTGTCTGCCCTGCCATAATTATCCCATACCGTCACTTTTACCTGATAAAGAGTTTCATCCTTCAGCTGCTCACCTTCATATGGAATAAGCACGGAATTGCTGCTTTCTGTCATCCCTGTATCCCAGACGGAACGCTCACCCTCCGCGACCTGTATCCGATAGATGGTCTGGATCACATTCTTCTCATCCGAACGCATCTTCCATGAAAACCGCGGATGATACACAGACAATCCGAAAGGAGCTTTTCTGTATTCTGTTCTGAGATCATATATTTTCACGTTCTCTTCCTCCTGACTCTGCCTTTTCATTATTCTGACACAGCGGACCACAGGATTACCCGCGCTCCGCTGCATCATATCCTCCCGGCAGTTATTTAGTTTTTATTATTTTTCTTTTGCAGTTCCGCCTGAATCTCCGGAAGTTTCTTCTCAAGATCGAATTTCATTGCAACAATAAACATGATCACAAACATTGCAAGCGGTGCATAGATATTGAATGTGAAGATTGCCTGTTTTACTGCCGGAGTCAGTACTGTTGCTGTTGCATCATACGCTGCGATTGCCAGACACCAGCCGATCATAGATGCTCCCACACCGTTTCCTACCTTTGAGCCGAAGCTGGCAGCCGCCTGGGAGGAGCCAACCATCCGCTTTCCAAATTTGTATTCATTATAGTCGATGGACATTGCCGTAATTGTTCCGAGCAGACACATCATCGGAATATTTGCAAACGTGGAGAAGCATCCCAGAACCGCATTGTAAACAAAGTTATACGGATTTATGATTCGCAGTACATTGCCGATAATACCGATCACAAAGGACACACGAAGCGATTTCGTAACGCCCAGAGTCTTGATCATGATCGGAGTAACAACAAATCCCAGTATTGTAGGGATCAGTCCGACTCCGCCTAAGATTCCTACCAGATTGTCGTTTCCATAGATCCATTTGCAGTAATATGTTCCTGACGAATTCGACAGTCCATAAAAGATATTCGAGCATATCGCAAGAATCAGGGCCATTACCCAGTATTTGTTGCGGAACAGACATTTCAAAGTCTCAGCAAAAGGAACAGACTCCTCTTCCGGTTCTGCAGGTATCTCCGCAGTCTGACCGTCAGCCGCAGCATACTCTTTACTTGTCTTATAAGTCACAAACAGAAGGATTGCTGAAATCACAGCGAGACCAGCGCTGAATATTACCCATGCCTTCTGGTCTCCGCCCAGCATATTTGTGATCGGGATGATCATAACTGCAATGATCATTCCTGATACATAGCCGGCGGCCGCACGCCACGTTCCCATCTTTGCACGCTCTTCCTGACTGTTCGTCCGGACAACCATGATCGCCTGATAAGGAACACAGATGATCGTATAGATGACTGCAGTGAACAGGAAATTGGTGATGAACATATACGCGATCTGCAGTGGTGAGCTGACATTTGACGGAACCGTAAACATCAGAACCATAACAACAGCCATCGGAATAATCATACGTAAGATCCACGGTCTGTATTTCTCTTTTCCCGGTTTCGTATGATCGACAATATATCCCATAATAATATCTGTAAAAGCATCCAGAATCTTGACGATCAGGAGCGCCGTAGCGATAGCTCCTGCCGCAACACCTACTTTGTCTGTATAAAAGTATGTAAGCTGTCCGACCAGTCCGCTGATCGCATTCAGTGAAAACTGACCTGCCGCGTCTCCAAGATAGTCAGGCATGCGCATAACTTTCTGTATTCCCATCTTATCTTTGCCAAGTGGTTTCTTTGCCATTTTCTCTCTTCCTTTCTTTTTCTTACCTCATTCTTTTATTTTTTCTGTGCATTCAACGCATCTATTAACTGCTGCAGCATCTCCCGAGTGACGCCGGGCACAAAGCTTAGCAGCTGTCTGAGCGGCATATCCTCCATCATAGCCGCCATCATCTCGCTGCTCACGGCGGCGTCAGGATTCTCAGCCTGCAGCTCCTGCTGTTTCTGTACTTCATCAGCTTCTGTATTCTGGGACATATTTCCCATAAAAGCACCCATTACAGCCTGTGCTTTCGGATCTCTCATCAGGGGGCCGAGACAGCTGTTCAGGGAATATACTTTCGGGATTTCTCTTGTTCCCTGTACCTGTACCGGTACACATAAAACCATATCCTGTGCATTTTTTCCGATCCGGATCTGATATTCTCCGCTTTCCACATACCAGTCATGTATTTCTTCATTCCAGTATGCAAAAGCTCTCTTATCCAGTGTAAAAGATACTTCTTTTTCCTCTCCCGGTTCCAGCTCGATCTTATCAAATCCTCTCAGTTCCACCGCCGGACGGATCGTTTCACCTGTAAACGGTGAGACATAGAGCTGTACTACTTCTTTTCCCCTTCTGCCGCCTGTATTCTGCACTTTCACCGTCACTGTCAGAGTGTCCTGATCTGTCATCTTCTCCTTGTCCAGCTTCAGGCCGCTGTATGTGAATTCGGTATAAGAAAGCCCATATCCGAAAGGAAACAGCACTTCTCTGTCTACAGATGTGTAATACCTGTATCCGACGAATACACCTTCCTGATATACCGCATGGTCTCCCCCTTTTCCATATGTCAGATAACATGGTGTATCCTCCAGCCTTGCCGGAAATGTCTCCGGAAGACGTCCGCTCGGATTTACGTTTCCATACAGGATATTGACAACTGCTCTTCCTACAGCCTGACCGCCCAGATATGCCTCAACAATACCCTTTACTTTATCTTTCCACGGCATCAGCACCGGCGAACCATTGTGCAGGACAACAATTACATTTTTCTGTACTTCTGCCACTTTTTCGATCAGAGTATTCTGGCAATTCGGCATATTCAGATGTTTCCTGTCATATCCTTCGGATTCAAAGTTGTCCGGAAGCCCGGCAAAGATAACTGCCGCATCCGCTTCTTGCGCTGTCTTTACTGCCTCTGCAAGGAGCGCTTCATCTGTTTTATCTTCTGCATCATCATAGCCTCTCGCATAGGTCACTTCCGCGATTTCTTTGACAGCTTCAAGCGCAGATTCTACTTTCCAGCTGTTGATATGGGAGCTGCCGCCGCCCTGATATCTTGGCGACTCCGCATATTTTCCAATGAACGCTACTTTCTTTTCCTTTAACAGCGGAAGGATATTATCATCATTTTTCAGCAGTACGATACACTCTTCTTCGATGGCCGCCGCTGTCTCATGGTCTTCCCTGAGATCTAGTTTCGCATCCAGATCTCTGTTTTCCGCATAACGGAAAATAATATCGATAATGCGTTCGCATGCCGTATCCACTACACTTTCATCCAGCGTGCCGTCTTTTACTGCTTCAACGATCAGGGCGTCATTCATGCCGCCGCTTGAAGGCATCTCAAGATCCAGCCCTGCCTTAAGGCTTTCCACACGGTCATTGACAGCGCCCCAATCAGATACTACATAGCCGTCAAATCCCCACTCATTTCTCAGAATATCCGTAAGATATTCTTTCGATTCACCCACATATTTTCCGTTGATCCGGTTGTAGGAATTCATTACAGTCCACGGCTCTCCTTCTTTTACCGCACCCTCAAAAGCAGTCAGATAGATTTCCCGCAGAGTCCGTTCATCCACATCCGAGGAGCTGGTCATCCTTCGTTTTTCCTGATTATTTGCCAGAAAATGCTTTACGCTGGTTCCCACATTTTTGCTCTGGACACCCTGAATCATGGAAGCTGCAAGTTCAGACGCTGCATACGGATCTTCGGAATAATATTCAAAGTTCCTTCCGCAGAGCGGAGAGCGCTTAATGTTGATTGCAGGTCCAAGAATGGTGCTGATTCCCATCGCCTGACATTCCTGCCCGATCGTCTCACCCAGTTTTTTCAGTATATTTCTGTCAAAACTGGAAGCAGTTGCGCATCCTGCCGGGAAGCAGACAGCCTTCTCACTCTCATTGATTCCCAGATGATCTGCGGCTTCCGCCTGTTTGCGCAGTCCGTGCGGTCCGTCCGTAACCATGACAGACGGGATTCCGAGACGTTCCACTCCTTTCAGATGCCAGAAATCAGCTCCGGAACACATCCCGGCTTTCTCTTCCAGTGTCATTTGGGACACCAGATCTCTGATCTTTTCTCTCGTCATTACTGTTCCTCCTTTAACTGTACCCATTTTATGACAGAATCCGGAATCAGTATTTTATATTTGTTCTCTATTTTATATTTTTGTTCTCTTTTTTCTTGACCAATCTATATTTCCCTATTAAACTTATTTACAGGATCATACTGTTTCTGACGAATATATATAAGGAGGAAGTGTATCGATGGATTCCGTATATTCCCTTGAAAACTTTTTAAAAATGCTGTATCTGGACGCTAATATTCCCTCTTACATTTACAGCTGTAAAGAAAATCAAATCCTATACGCACAGCCGGAACAGACCTCTCTGACATATCCTCCGGAGAAATATGTCAACAGGCTTCTGGAAAATACTGACAGGATCGCCTATATGTCTGCAGAATACGGTATCTATTACGGATGCCTGAAAGTCTTCTTTAATAATGACTGGCGGCTTCTGTTCGGTCCGGTCAGTCTGACACCCTACTCGGATTCCGAAATCCATCAGCTTTGTATCGACTATGTCGTCCCGCAGGAGGAAAGGCAGGCTTTTTCTGATTTCATGCAGAAAATTCCACAGCTGCCTTTAAATGGCTTCCTTTTGAAACTGATTTTTATTAATTTCTGTGTAAACCGGGAGATTCTGGGTCTGACTGATATCATCGCATTAGGATCATTTGAACAGAAAGAGGAAAGTACGGACAGACTATATGAACAGAAATTCTACGCTGTACATAACAATTCCTATGAAGTAGAAAAATTTTTTTCCGAGATCATCCGGACCGGAAATTTAGATGCACTGAAAAAGATTTCTTTTAATGAATCTCTGGTGCATGCAGGCATTACCGGCCCTACTGCCCTCCGGCAGATAAAGAATAATATAATTATTACAACTACCCTTGCAACCCGCGCAGCCATTGAAGGCGGTCTTGACTCAGATACTGCTTTTCAGCTTTCAGATGATTTCATTCAGGCTGCGGAAAAGCTCACGGATCCGGATGCACTGAATGAGCTGATGGGTAAGATCAGCTATACCTTTGCAGAAAAAGTACGCGATGCACAGATGCCTGTCTCCACAGACGGAATAATACAAAATGCTATCCGCTTTATCCAGCAGAACGTATGTGAACATATCACAGCTTCCGATGTTGCAGAACATGTCGGATTCAGCCGGAGCTATTTTTCGTCTTATTTTAAAAAAGAACTGGGATTCTCTGTGAGCGCATTCATCCTGCGCTGTAAGATGGAAGAAGCAAAACAGCTGCTTAAGAACACGGACAAATCTGTCAGTGTCATAAGCAGCTATCTATGCTTCTCAAGTCAGAGTCATTTTCAGAGCACTTTTAAGAAACAATATGGTATCACGCCGCTGCAGTATCGGAAAGACCCGAAACTGCATGAAAAAGCAGACGGATGATCAAAACTATTCCACATCCTGAAGCGCCGCGAAGTCTTCTTCACCGGTCCTTACCTTGACTACTCTCGTTACGTTATAGACAAAGATCTTGCCGTCTCCGATATGTCCGGTATACAGTGCTTTCTTCGCCGCCTCGATCACAGAATCTACCGGAATCTTGCTTACGACGACTTCTACTTTCACTTTCGGAAGCAGGTTGGCATCCAGCTCAACACCGCGGTATTTCTCTCCCGCGCCTTTCTGAATGCCGCAGCCCATAACCTGCGTCATGGTGATACCGGTCACTCCAAGTTCATTGAGTGCTGTCTTCAGTGCATCAAACTTGGCCAGTCTGCAGATAATACTTACCTTATGCATTCCTGTATCATAGACACCGTCCACAACAGTTTTCTTATTTACAACCTTAACCGCCGCGTCTACCTGAGCTTTGGAGGCTTTCTCATAATCTTCCTCGCCAAGATCCGTATTTTCATTCACATCCATATCCATTCCTGTCATATCATTGATCGCGAAGCCGGAATATGCGGAGGCAAGGCCGTGTTCATGGATATCAAGGCCGTCGATCTCAACCTGAGCCGGTACTCTTAAGCCCACTGTCTTATCTATGATCTTAAATACGATGAACATTACTATAAGTACATATGCCGCAACTGAAACAATGCCAAGTGCCTGTATGCCAAGCTGTTTGAATCCGCCGCCGTAGAAGAGTCCGGGTGCCACGCCGTCGCCGCCGTTGCTGAACAGTCCGACCGCAAGAGTTCCCCATATACCATTTACCATATGGACGGATACCGCTCCTACCGGATCATCGATCTTGGCTATATTGTCGAAGAATTCAACAGAAAGCACTACAAGTAAACCTGCGATCAGTCCGATAAAGAATGCGCCCACCGGAGTGACACAGTCACACGGTGCCGTAATTGCAACAAGGCCCGCAAGAGCCGCATTAAATGTCATGGATACATCCGGCTTGCCGTAACGCAGCCATGTGAAGATCATTGCTGCAACTGTAGATACAGCTGCTGCAAGGTTTGTATTAAACATGACAAGAGAGGCAAGCTCCATGTCCGCATCTGTTGTCATCGCCACTGTAGAACCGCCGTTGAAACCGAACCAGCAGAACCAGAGGATAAATACACCAAGAGCCATTGCTGTCATATTATGGCCCGGAATTGCTCTCGCCTTGCCATTCTTATCGTATTTTCCGATACGGGGTCCAAGCATTGCAGCTCCAAGACATGCGATCAAGCCTCCTACCATATGTACACAGGTAGAACCTGCGAAATCATGGAAGTTCAAGGATGAAAGCCAGCCGCCGCCCCAGATCCAGTGACCCGAGATCGGATATACGATCAGGCTGATCGCCGCACTGTAGATACAGTAAGCCTTGAAATTCGTACGCTCCGCCATGGATCCGGATACGATCGTCGCTGCAGTCGCACAGAACACGGTCTGGAAGATAGCGTAACACCATGTAGGAAGTGTTCCGAAATCGTAGCTTCCCCGAATCAAAGGATCCAGTCCGCCGATCAGCGGTCCGCTGCCCGCAAACATGATTCCGAATCCGATCAGCCAGTAGCACGGTGTTCCGATACAGAAATCCATCATATTCTTCATGAGAATATTTCCCGTATTCTTCGCCCGGGTAAGTCCCGCCTCACAAAGTGCGAATCCTGCCTGCATAAAGAACACCAGAATGGCCGCAACCAGAACCCACATTACATCTGTTGCCGAATACATAATATCTCCTCCTTTTGATTTTTCCGGGGAACAAAAAAGTGCACCGACGGGAGTGATCACTTCCCATTGATGCACCTCTTTGTACCGAAAGGTATTTTTATGATAAAAGTAAAGGCGCTTCGGAAATTCATCCAAAACGCCTTTGCTTTTATGCATAAGACTTTACTCTTTCTCTCTTCTGATGTCAAGATGGTGTTAAGATTTTGCTAAAATTTGTTAATATTTATAGTTTTGATACGAAATTATCATTCCTTTTTCTCTGTTTTTACTGTATTATCTATATATTTTTTTATAAATGCAACCTCATCATCATTTGCCTCCCGTGCCAGATCCGAACGCATATCCACGTGGAATACATGTCCTGTATTCTCATCCCCATAGATCTTATACTCGCACGGAACGCCTTTTTCCATAAGGAGCTCTGCCATCGGTTCACACTGATCCATAAGGAAATCTCCTTTTGAGGTGAGCAGATAAGCCGGCGGAAACTTCTCCGTCACATAGTCAAGTACATCCAGTTTCTTTCCGTACACTGACGGATGTTCCGTAAAATAATCTATCATCAGTTTATTCTCCGAGATTTCAGATGCCCTTTTTCTCAGATCATACATTCCGCAGTTAAGTCCCACTGCTCTCAGACGGAAAGCCGGCGGAACAACTTCCATCACTTCGGCATATTCCGGATTCGAGCAGATGACCGCATACTGGCTGGCAAGCTGCGCTCCGGCGGAATCTCCGACTAGCGCCACTCTGTCCATATCAAAGCCATAGATATCCGCTTTTTTACAGATCCACTCCATTACAAGATTCAGATCAAAGATCGGAGCAGGGAATTTAAACTTCGGCGCCAGATGATAGTTAAAGCTGACCACTGCAAAGCCTCTCCGCGCCAGATCCATACAGTAAAACTGATACTGCTTCGTACTTCCGTACACATATCCTCCTCCGTGGACATTTACAATGACCGGCAGTTTTCCCTTTACATTTTTCGGTCTGTACACATCCAGAGTATTCCACTTCACATCCGGGCCGTAGGGGATATCATTAATCCGCAGAATATCGTCCGGTGAAGCATTAAGCCCGCGGTCTCTTTTCGCATCTGAATGTCCGGCTGTGACACAAAAAATCAATGACTGTAAAGACATATTATTCACTCCTTATCATCTGTATTATTTCTGTTCAAGTTCACTCGTTGTCCAGATATCTTTAAGTATTATACCACGTGCGCAGAAAAGGGGAAGCCGACAAAGGCATAAATCAGCTTCTGCCATCTGCGATGACTGAACCGCTGTGAAACTTGTGCATTTTATAAAAATAATATGGGACAAGCGGTATCAGGGCTGCAATCCATGCCGCCGGATCTGAAAGACATACACCGGCGAAACTTGTATGTCCGGCCACGATCATAACAATGGTGCTCCTTGCCACAAGCTCAAAGATACCTCCCAGCATCGGCACGAGACCGTAGCCCATTCCCTGCAGTGTATTTCTGTAAAGGAAAATACTTCCAAGGAACGGATAGCACCAGAATACCGTGTGGAAGTACGTCACGGAAGCATTCACCACTTCTGTCTCTGACGGGCTGATAAACAGCCATGTCATATATTTGCCGCCAAAGTACATCACCACCATGAGAACAACACTCCATATGAGGATCATGATCTGAGTACAACGCACGCCCTGTTTTACACGATCCAGCCTTCCTGCTCCCCGGTTCTGCCCCACGTACGTGGCAATCGTTGCGCCAAACGCTGTAAATACTGTAGCGATCAGGTTCTGCAGCTTTCCTGCTGCGGAGAAGCCTGCCATGTAGATTTCTCCATATATATTCACTGCTCCCTGTACGATGATCGTACCAATCGCCGTGATGGAGAACTGCAGTCCCATGGGGATGCCAAGCGCCAGAAGTCTTCTGAAGCTTTCAAAACTGATCTTAAAATCTTCCCGTTTTAAGTGCAGGATCGGGAAACGCTTCAGTATGTAAATAAAACAGAGCAGTGCTGAGATTCCCTGTGCAATCACAGTCGCATACGCGCAGCCTTCCACTCCCATCCCGAATACAACGATAAATGCAATGTCAAGCACCACGTTGATTGCCGCAGAGATGACCAGAAAATACAGCGGGGATTTGGAATCGCCCAGCGCCCTTAAAAAAGCAGCCAGAGAATTATACGCTGCAGTGACAATAAGCCCTGCGTAAATAATCCCCATATACAGCTTCACATCCGGCATAATATCGTCCGAGTAGTTCATAAGTCTCAGGATCGGTTCATTTGCGATCAGCAGACCGACTGTCATGAGTATGGCAAACGCGGCCGCAAGATAAATCGACATTGCCACATAATGACGCATCCTGTCATATTGCTTTGCCCCGAACCACTGGGATACAAGGATCGCGAAACCGCTGCTCAGTCCGTTAAGCCATCCGGTCACGAAAAACATCAGCGAACCTGTGCTGCCGATTGCCGCCAGAGCTGTCACGCCGATAAACTGTCCTGCCACGATAGAATCCGCTATATTATAAAACTGCTGAAAGACGTTGCCCAGAAACATCGGGATCATAAATCGTATGATCAGTTTTACCGGGCTGCCTGTCGTCATGTCATGTATCTTATTATCCATATCTGTTCCCTGCCTCTTTTCCTCTTAGTAGATCGTGGGTAATTATACGCCCAAACATCGGACGTTACAAGTGCAATTTTTATATTAAACCGTATAAATTTTAATCAACTTATATGCCACTCTTTTCTGCTGTAATTTATTGCATAAAACACGGGGTGAAACATCCGTTTCCCGAATCTTTCACCCCGTGTCTTCCGTACAGTTTTCTATTTTTTATGATTTTCTATCTTTTTACATTGAATGCCGCGAATCCCGGATATACCGCGCTCTCTCCCAGCTCTTCCTCAATCCGCAGGAGCTGATTGTATTTTGCCACACGTTCGCTCCGGCTCGGCGCTCCGGTCTTGATCTGGCAGGTATTGAGGGCTACCGCCAGATCAGCGATAGTAGTATCTTCCGTCTCTCCGGAACGGTGGGAAGAAATTGCCGTGTACCCCGCCTTATGCGCCATCTTGATCGCCTCAAGCGTCTCGGACACAGAGCCGATCTGGTTTAACTTGATCAGGATGGAGTTGCCGCAGCCCATGTCAATTCCTTTTTTCAGTCTCTCTGTATTTGTCACAAACAGGTCATCTCCCACAAGCTGGACTTTATCTCCCAGCTCTTTTGTGAGGATCTGCCAGCCTTCCCAGTCTTCCTCGTCAAGGCCGTCCTCGATGGAATAGATCGGATATTTTTCCACAAGAGTTTTCCAGTGCTCTACAAGCTCTTCGGAAGTAAATTTCTTTCCGCATTTCGGGAGTACGTATTCCCCTTTCCGGCTTCCTTTCCACTCGCTGGAAGCCGCATCCATGGCAAGGACGAAATCTCTGCCCGGTTCATATCCTGCCTGACGGACTGCTTCGAGGATGTATTCAATTGCCTCTTCATCACTTGCAAGATCTGGTGCGAATCCGCCTTCGTCTCCCACTGATGTCGCAAGCCCTTTGGATTTCAGAAGCGCCTGGAGTGCATGGAATACTTCTGTACACCATCTCAATCCCTCTGCAAAGCTCTCCGCACCTGCCGGCATGATCATGAACTCCTGCACATCCACCGTATTTGCCGCATGCGCCCCGCCGTTTAAGATATTCATCATTGGCACCGGAAGGCGGTTTCCGTTTACGCCGCCCAGAAAACGGTACAGCGGAATATCAAGAGAGACAGACGCTGCTCTCGCGCAGGCAATGGATACTGCAAGGATCGCATTTGCCCCGAGCTTTGATTTATCCTTTGTACCGTCCGCTTTGATCATCGCCTTATCTACCGCATAGATATCGCTTGCATCCATGCCTTTCAGCGTGTCGTTGATCGCAGTATTGATATTTTCAACAGCCTTGGAGACACCTTTTCCTCCGAATCTGTTCTTATCTCCGTCTCTTAACTCGAGCGCCTCGAATTCACCTGTGGATGCACCGCTGGGAGCCGCGCCTCTTGCTACGGTTCCGTCTGCCAGATGTACTTCCGCCTCAACTGTCGGGTTTCCTCTCGAATCAATGATCTCCCGTCCGATCACTTTTTCAATCTCTAAATAATCCATACCTCTTCGTCCTTTCCCACGAAAACGCCCTCTGCCCCGTTTCAGGCGTTATGGGGCAAAGGAGTTTCCATGATTCATTCACATACAGTTAGCCTTTACTAACTATATGTATATTAACAGAATAAAAAGATTTAAACAAGGGTTTTATTGAGATTGATTATCATTTATTGCCATACAGCGTTGATGATCAAAATTATTTTCTCCGATATCATCTATAATATACTTGAAGTATCAATTTATTCTATTCTCATAATCCTGCAACTCATGAAAAATGTTGTCAATTATTGCCTTACTGCCCTCAACACGATACAGTATAAAATATCTGTGTGAGATAAAATTAATTCTTTTATATCCTCTTTCGCGCAATTTGGGATTTTCGCAGTCTTTCAGACTGCCTGCAGCCATTTGAAGATTTTGTAGTGTCTGTTCGAAATCGTCGAGCAAATTTTTTGCTGCTTGAACACTTTGCTTTTCATACACCAGGTATTCTAAAAACTGGTTTAAGTCATTCTCGGCATCTATCGTCATAATTACTTCATAATCCATATTTTGTCCTCATATCCGCTGCAACATCGTCTGCTCGTCTACATTGTCCTTGATTAGCATGTTTCTTTGATTCATCAAGTTTTTTCAGCATACTTTCTTCTGACATAGGAGTATATGGACTATTTACAGTTGAATTTCTCCTTATCTCGAAGGGAAATCCATTATACGCTACTGCCTGCGTGAGAAAAATGCGAATTGCCGTTGTTGTGTCCGTTCCAAGATCTTTAAACAAACTGTCTGATTTTGCTTTTAACTCGTCATCCACTCTTACCTGTATTGTACTAGACATATTAATCCCTCCATATTGAATGAATTTCATTCATTTATTTCTTAGTCATTATTATAAAACAATTTAATTGCTCATTCAATATATTAGTAATGAATTTAATTGTATTTCCAATGTCTTAGCAATGAATCATTATGAGTCTTATCATCTTATCATCTTATTGTTAATTTTATGATAGCTGGTCATTAAGGACACATAAAGTAAAAAGTTGTTATAATCTTCTAAAAAATGTAACCTTCATATTCTGCACAGCGCTTATTATAGTGAAGGCCTTTTAACATAAGAGGGAGGAGGGGAACCTTTGGACGACAATAAAATCATAGATCTATATTTGCGCCGTGATGAAACAGCCGTTAAACAGACTTCTGAAAAATTCGGAGACCATTTACGTGCTCTGGCTTATGGTATCGTAAAAGATCATCAGACAGCAGAAGAATGTGAAAATGACACCTACTTAAAAGCATGGAACTCAATACCGCCTCATGAGCCAAGAGAATACCTGTATGCTTTTCTTGCACGGATCACCCGTCATATTTCTCTGGACTGCTGCCGGAAACGCAGCCGGCTGAAACGCCGCGCATTTATCTCTGAGCTTAGTGCAGAGATGGAGCAATGTATTCCTGCTCCGGATGATGTGGAATGTCGTATAGACGATATAATTTTAGGGCAGGCGATCAACGGATTCCTCAGCACACTCAGCGAAGAAAAAAGAAATGTTTTTATACGTCGATACTGGTATCTGGATTCTATCTCAGACATAGCCCGACGTTTTGCACTGTCTGAGAGCAAAGCGAAGACCATGCTTTTTCGAAGTCGTAAGCAGCTTCGTGACTATCTTGAAAAGGAGGGTTACATTCTATGAGAGGAAGTGAACTACTTAATAAAATGGACTTGATCAGTCCGGAATATATTCAGGCAGCGGACAGAAAGTCCATACCCAAAAGAAAGAGATTAAAAAAGTGGTGTGCCATAGCGGCCTGTCTTTGTCTTGTATTAAGTCTCGCTGTTCCTGTAATGGCCGCTTCAATGCCTGCATTTTATAATGTGCTGTATGCCATCTCCCCTTCCACGGCGCAATTCTTCAAGCCGGTGCAGTTATCCTGCGAAGACAATGGCATTCGCATGGAAGTATCGGCAGCGTATATACATGAAAATACTGCTGAAATCTACATTTCAGTACAGGATCTGGAGGGGACGAAATTTGGTGAAACAATTGACCTTTTTGACAGTTACCAGCTCAATACTCCATTTGACTGCTCAAGTCACTGCATCCTGTCCGGCTATGATCCCGATACCCATACTGCTGAATTCCTTATCACGATCGAGCAGTGGGATGATCAGGATGTCACCGGCGGCAAGCTGACATTCTCTCTTCGGGAAATTTTGAGCAATAAGGAAACATATGAAGGGATCATCAATGAAGTAAATCTGTCTGACATCCGGCTTGACAGCACACCCCAGAGAGTTGATCCGCGAGGTATCGGCGGTTCGGAATTTATAGAGAAATACGAAGAATCTGCCGGGCAGGATTTGCTGACGGTTCTCAAACCATCCGGTAATATCTGTTCGCCTGTCGACGGAGTATCTCTGACAGGTATCGGTTATATTGACGGATATCTCCATGTTCAGGTTTATTATAAAGATATTTTAAAGACGGATAATCACGGAACGATTGCTCTGATAAACAAAGAAACCGGCGAGACGATCAGCTGTGATGGTTCTATCGCATTTTTTGATACTACAGGAGAAAACAGCTATGAAGATTATATCTTCACCGAAATTTCTGCTGAAACACTTGGTGAATATGATCTCTACGGGGAATTTATTACTTCATCCGGGCCCATAGAGGGAAATTGGAGCGTAACTTTTCCATTAAGAAAAGCAGAAAACTGATATTTTCCTCCGTTCTTCAGTAAACGAAAGAAAAACTGCGTTCCCGTTAAAGGAACGCAGCCAATTTTTTCACATCTTCCATTTTCGTCGCCCAGCTCGTCGCAAACCGCACAACTGTGTGGGTTTCATCTTTCTTTTCCCAGTAGCTGAACACTACATTTTCTTTTAGTTTCTCCATCTGAGAATCTTCCAGCACCACAAAAATCTGATTCGTAGGAGAATCGATGAAGAACTCATATCCTTTTTCTCTTAGTATCCGCTTCAGCTCATCCGCCGTATCGATAGCGTTTTTTCCGATCTTCAGATAAAGATCATTGGTAAAGAGAGCGTCAAACTGTACGCCGGTCAGCCTCCCTTTGGCGAGAAGCGCTCCTCTTTGTTTTACCTTTGTCACAAAATGGAGCGGTGTATTCTCTTTCGGGAAAACGACCGCTTCCCCGCACAGAGCCCCGACTTTCGTCCCGCCGATATAGAATACATCACAATATTCTGCCACATCCTGAAGTGTCACATCCGTGTCCGCTGCGGCAAGCGCATATCCGAGCCGCGCCCCGTCCAGATAAAGGGGAATCCGGTATTCACTGCAGACTGCGGATAATTCAGCCAGTTCTCCTTTTGTATACAAAGTGCCGTATTCTGTCGGGTGAGAAATATAAACCATTCCCGGGAATACCATGTGTTCATAGTTCTCATCTCCGTAAAAGATACTCAGATATTCTGCCAGATCCGCTGCTGATATTTTCCCGTCTGTCTGGGGCAATGTAAGGACCTTGTGTCCGGTCCACTCAATGGCTCCTGCCTCATGAGTACCCACATGTCCTGTCTCTGCCGCGACCACGCCCTCATGGGAATCCAGCATAGAACTGATCACGATCTGGTTCGTCTGGGTTCCTCCTGTCAGAAGGTATATCTCCGCGTCCGGGCATCCACAGGCGGTACAGATCTTCTCCTTTGCGGATGCTGTATACCGGTCTGTCCCGTATCCCGGAAGCTGTTCCATATTTGTCTCGATCAGACGTTTTAATACTTCTTCATGAGCGCCTTCTGAATAATCATTTTCAAAATAAAGCATTATCTGTCCGCCTTTCTTCGCGCTGTTGTATGTTTCTTCCCGGCAGATTTCCTTCTGCCCGTATTTGGGGCATCTGATCTTTTGCGGCCCGCATTTTTGGCATCTGATTTTCTGCCGCCCGATACTTTTGGCTTCCGTGCAGTCTGCTTCTTACGCACGCTGTACCCGAATGTCCCCAGCTTTTCTCCCAGATCCAGATATTCTCCATGGGAGTAGGCAATCAGTCCGGTACTGTTCAGATCAAATTTCCCTTTTTCGTCCATATATTTCTCGTCAACCTGCACTGCCGTCACTTCCGCGAGAAACATATGATGACTGCCCAGTTCCTGTATGCTTTTTACCCTGCATTCGATATTAACGGGGGCCTCTTCGATCACCGGCGCATACTTCAAAGACGATGCACTTCCTTTTGTCAGCCGGCACTCTTTCCACTTGTCCACTTCCCTGCCCGAGCGGACACCGCAATAGTCTGTGGCACGGACAAGTTTTTTTGTGGTCAGGTTAATAACGAACTCTCCGCTCTCTTTGATCATATGATAGGAATACCGCTCCGGCCGGACGGATATATACGCCATAGGAGGATTCGTACACACAGTCCCTGTCCACGCGATGGTCAGTATATTGCTGTTGCCCTCTTTATCCGCCGTACTCACCATAACAGCGGGCAGGGGGTAGATCATATTTCCCGGTTTCCATGTCTGTTTTGCCATACAATTCTCCTATTGCTGCAGCGCACCGACCAGAGTAGGCACAAGCTGTTTCTTTCTTGATACAACGCCCTTGAGCATGATCGTCTCCGTATCCTCCGGCAGGTCGTATGCGCTTAAGATCTTCTCCCTTGCCTCCGGTCCGCAGCAGAGAAGCTCGGAGGATTCTGTAATGATATTAGTCAGCATGAAGAAGATCATATTCAGCCCGTGATTGACACGCGCCTTCTCGAGATGGGGCTGCACGATCTTCCGGATTTCTTTCAATTCATCTGCGCTCATGGAGTTGACCTGCCCGACTCCGAACACTGTGTCATTGACTGTAAACTGTTTGAAATCAAGGAAACAGATCTCTTCTGCGCTCTTTCCTTTTAGGTTGCTTCCGGCATTAAACATTTCCTGTGCCAGATTTTCAACCTCCACTCCTGCGATCTCTGCAAGCTTTCTCGCTGTATTTTCGTCAAGAGGCGTACAGGTCGGCGAACGGAACATCAGTGTATCCGAAATGATCGCTGAACAGAGAAGTGCTGCATTGACCGGATCCGGTTCAATTCCCGCCTCCTGGTACATCTGATATACGATCGTAGCGGTACATCCCACCGGCTGGTTCCGGAAAAATACGGGGCCCATCGTCTCAATACTGCTCAGTCTGTGGTGATCGATGATCTCAAGTACTTCTGCCTCTTCTACTCCATCAACTGCCTGATTTTTTTCATTATGGTCGACAAGGATCACCTGTTTTTTCCGCACGTTCAGGAGTCGGCGTCTGGAAATCAAACCGAGGAATTTTCCCTTATTGTCAACGATAGGGAAATCACGATATCGTTTACGCGCCATAACTTCCTTTACGTCGTCCACGTAATCTTTTAATTTAAATGTAACCAGATTCGATTTTGTCATAAAATATTTTACCGGGATACTCTGGTTAATATGCTGCGCCGCAGTAAATGTATCGTGCGGCGTACGTATGATCACAATCTCCTTTTCCTGTGCCTGTTGAATGATCTTGTCGGATACAGGCGCATTCTGGCAGACTACCATACAGCTTGCATCCACGTCAACAGCACACTGCTGTGCATCCTTGCGGTCGCCCATGATGACCAGATCATCCTTATTAATGAAATCTGACATGAGAATCCTGCTGGAAGCCGCAATCACAACTTTTCCTTTCAGCAGATAACTGTGCTCATTTCCGGTGAGCACTTCTCCGTCCACAGCACGTGCAATATTCCGGTACTGGGTACGCGCTTTAGAAAGGATGGTACTGTCGTACACTTCCATGTAAGTTTTTGCAATATCACCGATCGTAATAAGCCCTTCAAGCTTTCCGCCTCTTGTCACGGGGAGTGTATGTATGTTGGACTCCTGCATTTTCTCCCATGCAGTACGGATAGATACACTGCTCTTTAAGCCGTCTACCTCTTTTAATTCTACATCCTTGATCTGCTCCCTTAAGTCAGACAGCAGTCTTGGAGCTTTTACTCCGAAACGCTCCAGAACATACTGGGTCTCTTCATTTAACTGTCCCGCTCTTCTCGGTTCATGAGGGATATCGGTAATTTTTGTCTTCAAAGCCGCATAGGCGATCGCAGAACAGATGGAATCCGTATCCGGATTTTTGTGCCCTACAACATATACTTTTCTGTCTTTTTCCCTGCTCATATTTCCATGCTCCTGTTATTTTCTACGCCAGCGCATCAACTGCTGTCAGATCACACTGCCGCTATTATTCATTTACGGTCCATTTCGTCCCTTATTAAGATTGCCATTTTTTTCATAGATAGTCAAGCCACAGTTGTTTTTTCTGTTTGTTTTATGGTATACTGACAGCGTTGAATATTTTTGAAAATCTAAGTAAGTTGAGGTGCTGTACAATGAGCGAAGAAATGAAAGAAGAATTGCAGGAAAACGAAACTGTTGAAACTATGGCTGATTACGAAGATCATATCGATGACGCGAATCCATGGAACAGAGTTACTGAATATATGGAAAACAAAACAGTTCTCCCGGTCAAAGTCGAGGGTGTCGTAAACGGCGGCGTCATCTGTATGGTTGAGGGACTCAGAGGATTTGTTCCCGCTTCCAAACTTTCCCTTACCTATATCGAAGATCTCGAGACATATCTTCTGAAAGATATCGAGGTACAGGTAATCGATGTAGATCAGGCAAATAACCGTCTCGTTCTCTCTGCACGCGAGATTCTGAAAGAAAAAGAGAGAAAAGCACGCGAAGAGAAAATCGCAAATCTGAAAGTCGGAACCGTCTTAAACGGAACAGTTGAGACACTCCAGAACTATGGTGCTTTCGTAAAACTTGAGAATGGCCTTTCCGGTCTGGTACACGTATCTCAGATCTCACAGAAACGTGTAAAAGTACCGTCAGATGTACTCAACGTAGGCGACGAAGTCAAAGTAAAAGTCATCGGCATCAAAGACGGCAAGGTAAGCCTGAGCATGAAGGCTCTCGAGGAAGTCAAAGAAGAGCCGGAAGAAAAAGTGGTACTGCCGAAGAGTGAAGAGATTGGAACAAGCCTTGGGGATCTCTTCAAAAATCTGAAGCTGTAAATTTGTGTTTGCCGGAGTGACATTTCTTCGGACAACATCCGAAAATCGATCGGATACAGTGTGTCTTAATAACGTATTCGTATATGGCGGGAGAATGATTCCGGTTCCGGTTACAGAACGTAAGACAAAGTAACAAATCCGTGCTACAGCTAAAAACAATCAATAAAATGAATAAACTCGCATACGCTCAGACATATTCATTTTATTGATTAACGCTGTATCACGGATTTTAACTTTGACTAACATTCTTCCACAGTCACCGGCCTCATTCTCCCGCCATATACGGACGGTTCATCAGATCAGTTGTGTCCGTTTGATTTTCTGTGCTTATCCAATCAGAAGTGTCGCCCCGACAATCACGGAATTTGCAGAAAACCGGTCAAAAGGGTAAACGTTCTCGGCTCCGTTCCCTTTTCAACCGGTTTCTTTAGCTTTCATATTTGTCGGAGTGACTGCCGAATACGATGAAGTAGAAAACGGATGAAGATGAGGCGCAGAAAGACATAAAAAGAGATGAGCAGTATGTGAGGAAGGCGACTTCGAAGTAATCTGCCAGAAAAAATTAAGGGTCTGGAAGCTGATGTTAAGGCACAAAATGGATTGTTTGAGCCGAAGGCGAGTTATTTATTTTGTGCCTTTGTTTTTAATCAGCTTCCAGACCCTTTAGTTTTTCTCAGATTATGGAGCGGAGCCTGAAGCACATGCCGGTCATCTCAAAAAAGTATTTCAGTACCTCATCTCCGTCCGTTTTCGGATCCTATATCATCAGCATTCGGTCCAGCAAATACAGAATTTACTCCTGCAGCGACCGTTTTCTTGATATCACAACTTTCTCTTCATAGCATTCAAAGATTTCATCCACTTTCTTTTTCTCCAGTTTCGGTGAAATGAGGCTTACCACAGGTACTACGATCAGTCCGGCTATCATTGCCGCGGCTCCTGCGTTGATCGGGGATTCGATAAAGCCGATGAACATATTTGCCACAGTCAGGCCGACGCCTGCGATAAATCCGGCCCACACGCCTGCGCGGGTGACACCTTTCCAGTAGAGTCCGTACATAAACGGAGCGAGGAATGCTCCTGCCAGCGCGCCCCATGAGATTCCCATGAGCTGAGCGATAAATGTGGGCGGATCAAGAGCGATCACCACAGATACCACGAGGAAGAATACGATCAGAACCTGCATGGTGATGATCTGTTTCTTTTCACTCATATTTTTTACTACATTGTCTTTTATAAGATCCAGTGTCATCGTAGAACTGGATGTCAGTACCAGCGAGGACAGTGTGGACATGGAAGCTGACAAGACCAGTACGACAACAATGCCGATCAGGATATCCGGCAGTGCTGAGAGCATGTGCGGGATAATACTGTCATATACTACTGCTCCGGACGTTGTATCGTAAATCTGCGGGCTGTCAAAAAGTCTTGCAAAACCGCCGAGGAAATAGCACCCTCCTGAAACGACAACTGCAAACAATGTGGAGATGACAGTTCCTGTATTGATCGATTTCTCGTCTTTTATCGCATAGAATTTTCCGATCATCTGAGGCAGTCCCCATGTTCCGAGAGACGTCAGTATAACGACGCCGAGCAGATTGAGCGGATCCGGCCCGAAGAAAGATGTAAACGCTCCCGGCTGTCCCTCTGTAACCGCCACGTCGCTTGGAATCTGTGCCATCTCGGAAATCGCATTCATAAAACCGCCCTGACCGTTCAGTACAGCTGCGATAACCGCAACAATGCCGACCAGCATAATGATCCCCTGGATAAAATCATTGATGGCGGTAGCCATATATCCGCCCAGTATCACATACAGGGCTGTAAACACTGCCATTGCGATGACACACCATGTATAGGGGATATTGAACGCCATCTCAAAGAGTCTGGACAGTCCGTTATATACAGATGCAGTGTATGGAATAAGGAATACAAAGACAATCACCGACGCTGCGATCTTCAGCGGTTTACTGCTGTAACGCTGTCCGAAAAAATCCGGCATTGTCTTGGAGCCCAGATGCTGTGTCATGATCTTGGTTCTTCTACCGAGCACGACCCATGCGAGCAGACTTCCGATCACGGCATTCCCGATACCGATCCATGTACTCGCGATCCCGTATTTCCATCCGAACTGTCCTGCATATCCCACAAATACAACGGCTGAAAAATACGATGTGCCATAGGCAAATGCCGTAAGCCACGGCCCCACGGATCTGCCGCCCAGCACGAATCCGTCTACACTTGTGGCATGTCTTCTCGCATAAAGTCCTACACATACCATGACTGCAAAAAATACGACAAGCAGTATGACTTTAATCACCATCTCTCATTCCTCAACTTTCCTGTTTTTTCTCTCGCTTATTCGCTTTAAAGCGTTGCGCTTTAAAGTTCTACGCTTTAAAGCAATAAAGTTTACTGGTATAGAATAACACGGGCAGAAAGCCCGTGTCAAGCATGATTTCATCCGATGGATGCTGTTACAGTTCAGCCGCGCCATTCGCAAAGCCGCACTCACGTGCTAACTGCGGCTCAACTGTTACTTCAATTTTTTCGCACGCTCTTCGATCGTCTTATTGAAGTTTTCAATCTTTCTGCTGTAAGGCTCTTCCATGAACTTCGAATTCAGCAGAAAATCTGCTGTCGCAAGGTTATTCGCTACCGGTATATCATATACAACAGCGATACGGAGCAGTGCCTTCACATCCGGATCATGGGGCTGTGCTTCAAGCGGATCCCACAGAAAGATCATAAGATCAACCTGTCCTTCCACGATCTTTGCACCGACCTGCTGGTCTCCGCCGAGAGGGCCGCTGCAGAAGCCTTTTACCGGAAGTCCGGTACGTTCCGCGATCAGACGTGCCGTTGTGCCGGTCCCGCAGAGGAAATGTCCTTTCAGGATCTCCTTATTTTTGTCACACCAGTCCACCAGCTCTTTTTTCTTGCCGTCATGGGCGATCAGAGCGATATGCTTCGTCTTGCCGATTTCCATTGTTACAAAATTGTCATTGAGCATATGTGTTACCTCCTGTCATTGGCGGGCTATACCAGCTGCTCCATTGTATTGAACCTCAGAGACGCCAGAACACCCACTGCCACTGTAACCATCATACTATAAATCAGCACGATTGGAAAGATGAAATCCATATTTACAAAGATCCCGACTACAACAGCCACTCCTGCTCCCGCTCCCAGCAGAGCGCTCTGTATAAGCATTCTGAGCACATTCTGTCCGGTCTTTCCAAGCACGTCGCCCAGCAGACACTGAGCCAGAACCGTGGTGTAAAGCCGGTCTGCCTGTATCACTACATAGATCAGGATGCAGAATATGATCTCGACCGGATTCACATGCCAGAAGATGCCGATCGGAATACAGATGATACATCCGTTTACAAAAGCTTTGATATGTTCTATCAACGTTGCATACCACATTTTCCTGAGAGGCGTGTCCGGTACAAGGAACAGATAGGGATTCTTCAGCTCGCTCTCCCATTTCCCGAGATATCCGCTCATGACCAGCGACACATATGCAACCACCCCCAGCAGAAACAGCTGTCCCACACCTGACTCTGCTGCTGAATCACTGAGGCTGTAAGAAAATATAAATGCAAGTACGAGTGAGATCAGTGTAATCTTGTCAAATATGAAGAATTTTTCTTTTTTATATTCAAGAAGCTGCCTGTAAAAGATTGCCTGCGCTCCCTTTCCTGCAATCTTTTCTCTGACACGTCGGAAACTGCGTTTCTTCCCGCTCAGCCCGAACACCATCTCGCCGTTTTTCTGACGTTTCTTCAGATCTGCGTAATCATCGGCAAATTTTGCCGCCTCTTCATAGTATCCGCCGTCACATTTCATGCGCACCGCTGCTATCACGGAGACCGCCACCATGGCAAGGTACAGAATCGAGCAAATGACATTAAGCACAGTCGGTCCAAGCAGGATCAGGCGATAAATGGCAATCTGCCATCCGAACACCGGTATCATCTGCAATCCGGGCATATCAAGGAGAGCCCATGCAGTCTCAAGTGTAAGCCCGTTTTTCCGGAAATACAGTACGACCGCCAGCGCGCACACGATGAGAAATATCTTGATTCCCATCCGGATTGCCTTCATCAGTTTTTCCGGCACCCGGTCATTTGTATAGAGAAAAATCATGACCGCTACTTCAAACGCAAGCTCCAGCACACATCCTCCCAGAAAGATCACAGCTGCGCTCAGGATTGGAATACGGAATACCGTCAGTGAACCGATTCCGATCAGGAGCCAGACAATGATCGAAAAAAGATAGTTCATCCAGGCACTGCTGATAAGCACAAGTTTCGGATCGATCGGAGCCGTGAAGACAAAATGTGCGTGTCCGGGTCTGAATATAATTCCTTTTCGCGAAGAATATCCGAGAAAATTACCAAATGTGTCATAAATACTCCATATTGTAAGAATTGCCAGAAGTCCTTTCACCGAATCGATATGTACGCCGATCGCCATAACGCCCAGTCCGAATATGACGAATGCTCCATAGGCAATCCCGAATATCAGCGCGATCAGGGTCGTAGGTTTTGTGACCGCGCGTTTTAAATTATTTATAAAACTCCGTTTTGTAAGGTATATCAGCGCTTTCATTCTTTTTCACCGCCCGTCATCGCAAAGAACAGATCGTCCAGATCCCTGCCTTCTGCATCCTGTTTTGTATAAGAACCAATAATATGGCCTTTCTCCATAACAAACATAATGTCCCACAGATTCTCTACCATCTCAAGCATATGTGTACTGATCAGCACCGTCACTCCCTGATTTCGAAGTTCCAGCACTACTTCTTTCAGCTTTTTGATCGCAGCCGGATCAAGACCTACCATCGGCTCATCGAGAAGGATCACCTGAGGCTTTACCGCAAGGGCACAGCAAATGCTTACTTTCTGCATCATTCCTTTCGACAGTTCGTTTCCAAGCTTATCCTGCTTGTCATCCATCTCAAATTCTTTCAGGATTTTTTCCACTTCCTCATCCGTGATATCGCTGTTATATGCCATCCTGATATATTCAATATGTTCTCTGACAGTCAGAGCGTCAAACATATTCGGGATTTCCGGCACATATGCAAATACTTTCTTTGCCTCGACAGTACGTGCCGGAAGTCCCTGGATCCGTATCATCCCTTTATACCTCAGCAGCCCTGCAATACTCTTGATGATCGTAGACTTGCCGGCGCCGTTCGGTCCGAGCAGAATGCCGACCTGGCCGTCCCGAACTGTAAAATCCACATTATCAACCGCCACATTATTCCCATAAGATTTGCTCAATCCCTGTATCTCAAGCATAAACCCTCCTGTCTGCGGGAAGCATGTAATATATGGTAACCGCCAAATAATACCGCGGTAAAATTTAAAATTACCCCAGCCCTTTGCGAG
>CAMMSL010000019.1 GCA_946499505.1 uncultured Lachnoclostridium sp. | reverse complement strand
TATGTACCGTTACGCTGCGACCGAATGAAAATGTGTGCGTTAGCAATACCTGCCTTCCGGCGGATACTTTGTCAGTCCGAAAAATCTAAATTTAATTTATGCTTCGCTTTACATAGGTTGTATGCAGTATATGATGCGCCTTCTCGCTTCCCGGCGCGCCCAGATATTCTCTATACAGTTTCTTAATAGACGGATTTTCATGAGACTTTCTGATCGTTTTTGCCGCATCGTTATCATAGAGGGCTTTCGCGCGGGCTGCCTTTACATCTGTGAAGTTCCGCACATTTGCATGTACCTGAGGCTGGCCTCCTCCGTTTACGCAGCCGCCCGGGCAACACATGATCTCGATAAAATGATAGTCGGCCTCACCAGAACGCACTTTATCCATAATGATCTTTGCATTGGAAAGTCCGGATGCAACCGCGACTTTCACGTCTTTCCCTGCTACGTTGTAGGTCGCCTCTTTGATGCCGTCTGTGCCGCGCACTTCTATGAAATCAACTTTCTCTAACGGCTCTCCGGTCAGTGTCTCCACAGCTGTGCGCAGGGCTGCTTCCATCACGCCGCCGGTCGCTCCGAAGATAACGCCCGCACCCGAGGACTCGCCAAGAGGGTCATCGAACCCTTCATCCGGCAGACTGCGAAAATCAATGCCCACTTTGCGGATGAGCCGCGCCAGTTCTCTTGTTGTGATGGAGATGTCCACATCCGGCACTCCCGCCGCATACTGATCGTCCCTCTGAAGTTCGAATTTTTTCGCCGTACACGGCATAACACTGACGCACACAATATCTTCGGGAGCAATCCCCATCTTTTCTGCGTAATATGTCTTAGTAATGGCTCCGAACATCTGCTGGGGTGATTTGCAGCTGGACAGATGCGCCAGCTGATCCGGATAATAGTGCTCGCAGTATTTGATCCATCCCGGCGAACAGGAGGTCATCATCGGCAGGACGCCTCCGTTCTGCACCCGTTCAATAAATTCATGCGCCTCCTCCATGATCGTAAGGTCAGCGCTGAAATCCGTATCGAACACTTTATCAAATCCGATCCTCCGAAGAGCCGCCGCCATCTTACCTTCCACATCTGTTCCCATGGGATAACCGAATTCTTCACCCAGCGCCGCGCGCACGGACGGAGCGGGCTGAACGACCACATGCTTTGTCTCATCGGCGATTGCTTCAAGCACATCATCAATATTGCTCTTCTCGTAGAGTGCTCCGGTAGGACAGGCGGCAATGCACTGCCCACAGGATACACAGCTCGTATCCCCAAGTCCCATATTGAACGGAGAACCGATAAATGTGGCAAAACCTCTGTTATTCGGTCCTATGACGCCCACGCTCTGTACTTTTTCACACACAGCGGAGCATCTCCGGCAGAGGATACACTTGATGTTGTCCCTCACCATATGTACCGCACTCTCATCCAGTTCATAGTGGGGCGATTCGCCTGCAAAATAATCCTCATCCGTCACACCCAGTTCCTGACATAGTTCCTGAAGCTCACAGTGTCCGCTTCGCACACAGGAGAGGCATTTCTTATCATGGTTGGACAGGAGCAGCTCCAGCGTTCTCCTTCTGGAATCCAGCAGCTTCTTCGTATTCGTCAGCACTTCCATGCCTTCGGAAACCGGATAGACACACGCTGCCACCAGATTTCTCGCTCCTTTTACTTCCACCACGCACATGCGGCAGGCGCCGATCTCATTGATCTCTTTTAAATAGCACAGCGTAGGGATACGGATTCCCGCCGCCTGCGCCGCCTCGAGGATCGTAGAACCTGCGGGTGCAGTTACATTCAGGCCGTTTATTTTCAAATTTACATTTTCCATTATCACTGCCCTCCCTTATTCTTTGTAGATCGCGCCGAACCGGCATTTCTCTATGCAGGCGCCGCATTTTAAGCACTTCTCGGAGTCAATCATATGCACTTCTCTTACCGATCCTATGATCGCATCCGCCGGACAGGTTCTCGCGCAGAGTGTACAGCCTTTACATTTATCCGGATCGATCTTAAACTGCAGCAGATCTTTACAGACCCCTGCCGGACATTTCTTATCAACAATATGGGCGATATATTCATCCCTGAAATAACGCAGTGTGGAGAGCACCGGATTGGGCGCTGTCTGGCCGAGGGCGCACAGCGAACTGGACTGCAGGTGATAACAGAGCTCTTCCAGCTTATCCAGATCTTCCATGGTCGCCTGACCTTTTGTGATTTTCTCAAGAATTTCCAGCATCCGTCTCGTACCGATCCGGCAGGGCGTACATTTGCCGCAGGACTCATCCACGGTAAATTCGAGGAAGAACTTGGCGATGTCCACCATACAGGTATCCTCATCCATGATGATCAGTCCGCCGGAGCCCATCATGGATCCGATCTTTTTCAGGTTGTCATAATCGATAGGCACATCCAGATGCTCCGCTGGGATACATCCGCCGGACGGCCCTCCGGTCTGGGCAGCCTTGAACTTCTTACCGTTAGGGATACCGCCGCCGATTTCCTCCACGATCTCCCGTAGCGTCGTCCCCATGGGGACTTCCACAAGTCCGGTGTTGTGGATCTTGCCGCCTAGAGCAAATACTTTCGTCCCTTTTGAGTTTTCCGTTCCCATAGATGCAAACCATTCCGGACCGTTTACGATGATCTGCGGAATATTTGCAAATGTTTCCACATTATTTAAGATTGTCGGCTTCTGGAAAAGGCCTTTAAGTGCCGGGAACGGCGGACGGGGGCGGGGCTCGCCTCTGTTGCCTTCGATAGACGTCATGAGCGCAGTTTCCTCTCCGCAGACAAATGCTCCGGCGCCGAGCCTCAGTTCTATATCAAAATTAAAACCGCTGTCAAATATATTTTCTCCAAGCAGCCCGTATTCTCTTGCCTGGTTTATGGCAATCTCAAGACGTTTTACTGCGATCGGATACTCAGCACGCACGTAGATATATCCCTGCGATGCTCCGATCGCATATCCCGCGATTGCCATTGCCTCCAGCACTGCATGGGGATCTCCCTCGAGGATCGAACGGTCCATGAATGCTCCCGGATCCCCCTCATCTGCATTACAGCAGACATATTTCTGATCCGCTTCATTTGCCGCGGCAAACTTCCACTTTAATCCTGTGGGGAATCCTGCTCCTCCTCTCCCTCTTAAGCCGCTGTCCAGAAGGATCTGGATCACATCTTCCGGCGTTTTCTCTGTCAGCACAATGCCCAGCGCCTCATAGCCGCCGGTTCCGATATATTCTTCGATATTTTCAGGATTGATCACACCG
Source organism: uncultured Lachnoclostridium sp. (assembly GCA_946499505.1). GTDB lineage: Bacteria > Bacillota > Clostridia > Lachnospirales > Lachnospiraceae > Mediterraneibacter. The sequence goes on along the minus strand of CAMMSL010000019.1, from coordinate 40,465 downwards.
CAGTTTCTCAGCGCCACTCTGTGCTGTTTCTTATAAAAATTCGTCTCATTGAGCGGGATGATCTTGTCTGTCTTGGTCGTCTCATCATAAAGCAGACGAGTGACAACTCTCCCCTTCAACAGGTGTTCAGAGACGATCTCAGGGATGTCGTCCTCCTGGACCATAGAATAAAAAGTTCCTTCCGGATATACGATCATGATCGGACCGAGCGCGCACAGTCCGAAGCATCCAGTCTTAACTACACCGACTTCTTCGGACAGCCCGTTGGCCGCGATTTCTTTTTCCAGTCTCTCACGGATCCGCTGACTGCCGGACGAGGTGCATCCGGTTCCGCCGCAGACGAGTACATGTGAACGATACATATTTCAAGCCTCCTTTTCTCTGTGTTCCGCCTGTTCTCTACAGGCTGTTCTGTGCCGCGCCCAGAGTGTATTTGGTCACTACCTGTCCGCCCAGCAGATGAAGACGCAGCACCTCCAGAGCCTTCTCAGGAGTCATCTTCACATAAGTCACTTTTTCTTTTCCCGGTTCCAGCACTTCTACAATGGGTTCATACTGGCACAAACCGATGCATCCGGTCTGTGTCACGCAGATTTTTTCGCTTAAATTCTGTTCCTGAACCGCGTCGGAAAGCGCGGTCAGGACCGGTCTTGCTCCGCTTGCGATCCCGCAGGTCGCCATTCCCACGACCACACGGATCTGGTTTTCATTTTCCGCGCGCACTCCGACTTTTCCCTGCATTTTTGCGCGGATCGCGCGTAATTCTTCAAGAGATTTCATATAATTCCTCCAATTCTTAAATATCAGCTCCGCCGTCTGTCTCCTGTTTGTTATTATCCAGATACTCCCAGATAAACAGCGATACCTCGGGCTCCATAAATGAAATTTCATCGCCCAGCATCTCACGCATTTCCCGGGTATCCAGTGAAAAACTCTTATCGTCATATTCGTAGGTATACTTGAAATCGATCTGCTCGTTGAACACGACCAGTGTATGTATGGTAGAACTGATATCACCCAGCGGCATCCTGTCAATATGGGATAAGATGAATACTGCTTTTACAATAGTTCCTATTCCTTTTTCTGAATCAATGCTGAATGTTCCTCCCGTGCTCTCCGCTGCCTGCTTAAAAAACGCGAGCCCGAGGCCTACGATCCTTGTCGTTCTTGTTGTAAAGAACGGATCCTGTGCACGTTTTACCTGATCTGCCGTCATCCCGCATCCGTCGTCCCGGATAATGACAGTCAGTGTATCCTCCTTCGTCTTCACGGACACTGTGATCTCAATCAGCGCCGCCTTTGCCCGCACAGAATTCTCGGCAACATCCAGAATATTCAGAGATATCTCCGGCATCATGGCTTATTCGTACTTTGCCAGAATACCGTCAATGTCGTCCACCGTCAGCCGGCCGTAGACTTCATCATTGACCATCATGACCGGTGCGAGTCCGCAGGCTCCCACGCATCGGCACGCATCCAGCGAGAACTTTCCGTCCGGCGTGCACTGTCCGCCCTCAATCCCCAGTTTCTCCATCAGGGCATTGTAGATATCTCCGGAACCTTTTACATAGCACGCTGTGCCAAGACAGACGGAGATCCTGTATCTTCCTTTCGGATTCAGAGTAAACTGTGAATAAAATGTAGTGACGCCGTATATCTTTTCCAGAGGAATGCCGGTCTGATCCGAGATCATCTTCTGCACTTCATAGGGAAGATACCCGTATATGTCCTGTGCTTTCTGCAGGATCGGCATGAGAGCTCCTTTTTCGTCCCGAAGCTCATCGATTACTTTCGTGAGAGCCTCCTCCTGCTCTTTCGTTCCGGAAAACGGAACGGTTCCTTTCTTAGCTGCCATTCTTCAACCTCCAATTCTGTTTCCTGCGTCCTTTATTTATATAAACGATCGGACAACAGGGTATATTTTATGCTCATTAAGACAATGATATCACACGATATCCCAATATGCTACTTAAAAGTGTGAAAATTTTGTCTATATTATATATAGGAATTATTTTCCCGAATATTTATACAATACAGATAATTATATCACTGCTGTGTACACAATTATTGCTTTTTAAATATTCCAATGTTATACTGACTGAAACGGAAAACTGTTCGATTTCTATTCTTTGAGGAGGGCTTATGACGATCAGAGACATGCAGAAGGTCCTTGATGCACAATTTCTGTACGGAGAGGAACTTGCTGACTTAGATGTACAATTCGTTTTTTCTGCCGATATGATGAGTGATGTCCTTGCATACTGCGGAAAATGTTCCGTGCTCATCACCGGTCTTTGCAATCCGCAGGTTGTACGTACAGCCGAGATGCTTGATATCTGCTGCATTATCTTCGTACGCGGCAAGATGCCGGATGAGAATATGCTGGCACTGGCAAGAGGAAAGTCTATCGCTGTTCTTGCCACGGACCATTATATGTTCACCACCTGCGGCATCCTGTACGAAAACGGACTCAGAGGAGGTGCCTGAATGGGAGATCAGCTCATCTTTACTTATGTCATCGACGGAAATGATTTTACCCGCGCGGGCGAGGCCAGCAGCTCGGTCAAAAACAAATTGAAAATGCTCGGAGTCGGCAGCGACGTTATCCGGAAGACTGCCATCGCCATGTATGAGGGGGAGATCAATATGGTCATTCATGCGGACGGCGGCACGATCACAGTCACAATATCCGACACCGACATTACCATGGTTCTCGCGGATACAGGTCCCGGCATTCCGGATATTGATCAGGCCATGCAGGAGGGGTTCTCCACTGCCCGGGAGGAAGTACGCTCCCTCGGATTTGGAGCAGGAATGGGGCTTCCGAATATGAAGCGGTATTCTGACGAGATGCATATCGACACTGTGATAGGACAGGGCACAACGATCACCATGAAAGTCAATCTGTAAAGGGGGAACTGTCTGTGGGCACAAACAAATTTATACGTTCCGTACGGCTTCGGGAATCCGCCTGTCAGGGATGCATCAACTGTATCAAATACTGTCCCACCCAGGCGATCCGGGTACATAACGGAAAAGCGCATATCATAGACAAGTTCTGTATCGACTGCGGCAGGTGTATCCGGTACTGCCCCCATCATGCCAAGATTCCGGTCTATGATCCGCTCTCCGTTATAAATAACTTCAAATACACTGTAGCCCTTCCGGCACCTTCGCTCTACGCGCAGTACAATAATCTGACCAACGTGGACATAGTCTTAAACGCTCTGCTGAAACTGGGATTTGACGATGTATATGAGGTAAGCGCCGCTGCCGAACTGGTGTCTGAGGCTTCCAGGTCATATATCAGGCAGCATATGGACGAGGCGCCTTTTATCAGCTCTGCCTGTCCGTCCGTGATCCGTCTGATCCGGGTGAAATTCCCCGCACTCATTTCTCGCCTCCTGCCCATCAAGGCGCCGGTGGAGGTAGCAGCAGAGATTGCACGGGCACGGGCGATAAAAAAGACCGGACTGAAGCCGGAAGAGATCGGCATTATCTTTATCTCTCCCTGCCCGTCCAAGGTGTCTTACGCAAAAGCTCCTCTTGGGATCGAGAAGAGCAACATTGACAATGTAGTAGCGATCAAAGACGTATACCCGCTCCTGCTGCCTCATATGAAGCATGATGAAAGCCAGTTAAAGCCTCTGTCCCACTCCGGACGGATCGGAATCGGCTGGAGCAACGCAGGAGGCGAGGCAGGCGGTCTTCTCGCCGACAGCTACCTTGCGGCGGACGGCATTGTAAATATCTTAAGGGTACTGGAAGAACTGGAGGACGAAAAACTGCACGGGCTCACATTCGTAGAACTGAACGCCTGCAGCGGCGGCTGCGTCGGCGGCACGCTCACTGTCGAAAATGCTTATATCGCCATGGCAAAGACAAAGCGCCTGACGAAATATCAGCCGGTATCAAAAAGCCATCTGGATGACACCCCTGAGATCCGAAATATATACTGGGCGGACGATATCGAATATGAACCTGTCTTCCGCCTTGGCAACACGTTCAAGGAGAGCCTGAAAATGATGAGCGATGTGGAGAAGCTGACTGCCCGGTTTCCGGGACTTGACTGCGGTTCCTGCGGCGCTCCCACATGTCAGACGCTGGCCGAGGATATCGTGCGCGGGGAAGCGACGCCCAACGACTGCATCTACGTCCTTCGCTCGAATATTGCAGACCTTTCCCAGAAGATTGAGTCGCTGACACAGGGTGAAAAGGCCGGGAAACCGCTGTCCGAAGAGGAGGATGAAATGCTGCACAAATATATCAAAAAGCTGACCACGGAGCTCGCCTCTTTCGGCGTACCGGGCAATCTACGGCAGCCGCGTTAAACACGCTTTGCTTTCCATCAGCTCATACGAATTGAGTGCTTTCAGATAATGAAACAATATTATCAGAGAAAGGAGAATCTGAAGATATGAAATTACAGACTGTACTGGAACTGCCGGAATGTAAAGTTCTAGTAAAAGGCAATCCCGAGCGCGAAATATCAAAAGTATTCTGCTGCGATCTCTTAAGTATCGCTATGGGAAAAGCCGCTGCCGACAGTGTCTGGGTAACCGTTATGGGAAATAAGAACACCCTCGCAGTAGCTACCCTTGCGGACGTAGCCTGTATCGTACTGGCAGAGGGCATCGGGATGGATGAAGGAACTCTGGCGAAAGCGGAGGAGGAAGGGATCGCCATACTCTCAACGGAACTTCCGATCTTTGACATCAGCCTCGAAATCTACGAAGCAGGTGTATCATGATCCCGCTCTATTATGACCTGCATATCCACTCCTGCCTCTCTCCCTGTGGAGACGATGATATGACGCCTGCCAATCTGGTCGGCATGGCTGCAGTCAAAGGGCTTGACGTGATCGCCCTCACAGACCATAATTCCTGCAGGAACTGTCCCGCCGCCATGTACCACGGGGAAAAGTACGGCGTTACCGTGGTCCCCGGCATGGAACTCACAACTCGGGAAGAAGTTCATGTGATCTGCCTGTTTCCCTCGCTGGAAGACGCCCTCCGCTTTGACGCCCTTATATATGAGAAGCTGCTGCCATTTCCAAACCGGGAAGATATCTTTGGGAAGCAGCAGATCATGGATGAGAGAGACGAAGTCGCCGGAACTGTGGAAAATCTCCTCATCAACGCCACTTCCGTCTCCTTTGACGACGTATTTTCTCTGGCAGGATTCTTTCACGGTATCGCATATCCCGCCCATGTGGATAAGGCCTCCACGAGCCTGCTCTCCAACCTGGGCTTCGTACCGCCCGGAAGCACGTTTTCCTGCGCGGAGTTCCATGACTTTAAAAATCTCCACCGGATCAGGCGTGAGCACCCGTATTTTGATGATTGCAATGCGATATACTGCTCCGACGCCCATTATCTTGAGGACATCCATGAACCGGAATATCAGATTTATGCAAAGTCGAGAGAAATTTGTGATATACTGGAAGCACTGACAAAGGGACTGCCGGTCCATACTGATCTTTGATCCCTGACAAACAGACCAGGAGGGTTATCCGTGAACATTCACTACTTAATGAAATATATTTCCTGCCGCCTGCACACGATCATCCGGCAGCGTATACAAAAGAGCGGGATCACAGATTCGTACTGCGCCCGCGTCTCATTTAAGGATCAGTTTGAGCCTGACAGGATCTTTACCATATTTGCAGACGCACAGGCTTCTTCCAAAGATGATCTCTCAGGGGGCTCTTCTTCCGGAAATGCAGCCGGCGTCTGCCTTATGCATCCTGTTATCCTCACAGTCAGCGCCCGGTTTGTCTACGCCCTGGTTCCCGCCGCAGACCGCCGCTTTATCATCGGTCCGGTCCGCTTGTCCCCGTCGGTCCGGTTCCGCCATACACACAGCGCGCCGCCCGCTGATAGAGATTGGGCGGATACTGTCCCTGGCTGTGGATTTAACGATCTGGCCGACTGTGTCCTCCTGCTCTGCAATCTGTGCCGTGAGGATGAGATCACAGCGGAAATGCTGATCGCGGAAAACTGTATTGATCCCGATACCGGAGACGAGCTGCGGCAGTCTTTTTCAGAGCTTGTATTCGAGAACAGGGAGAAAGGCAAAAGCCACAACCCGTATGATCAGGAGCTCCGTGAGTTTTCCAGTATTGAGAACGGAGATCCCGCCCGTCTGAAAAAGAGCCTTGAGGAGGACTACACCGGAGAGGTAGGACTTCTTGCCGACGAGCCTCTGCGCAACGCCAAGAACCGCGCTATTGTCGTAGTCGCTCTGGCATGCCGCGCAGCCATGCGGGGCGGCGTTGTCCCTGAGGCTGCATACTCGCTCAGTGACTCTTATATCCAGAAGATCGAGAAATGCAAAGACATCCCCTCTGTTTTTCATCTCTTCCACACCGCAGAGTACGAGTATGCACAGATGGTAAAAGAACTCAAAAAACGCAGAGAAGGGATCCCTGTATCAGACAGGAATCCCCATATCGACAAATGTAAAAACTATATTTTCTCGCATCTGCACGGCAGGATCAGCGTGCGCGGGATCGCGGACGCCATCGGGCTGAACGCCGGCTATCTGTCGGAACTCTTCCATGAATGCGAGAACGTCACTCTGACAGAATATATCCGCAGGGAGAAGATCAGTCTTGCGAAGAATCTGCTGACCTACTCTGAATATACCTGCAGCGAGATCGCAACATATCTCGGTTTTTCTTCCCAGAGCCATCTGGGGAAATACTTCAGGGACGCCACGGGCATGACCATGCGGCAGTACCGCACCGCCTGCGGAGTCAGAACCTTTGAATCCGGAAAATCTCCATTCACCGGGGAATGACACGCAGGCGGAGCGCTCCGATCTGCAGACCGTCTGCACCGTAGAAGAACCGAATCGCGTTTTCCCCCTGCCGGATCATCCCGAGATTCTTCTCCCGTGTGATCCATCTGCCCTCCGTTCCATTGATCTGGATCACGCCGCGGTATTCCTCATTGCAGAATACAGATACCGGTATCTGGGCGAACGGAGTCAGGTCCGCGCACATCTCCATGGAGATGATAAGCTCTCCGTCGGTCTTTGCTATAATCCCGAACTGATCTGACCGTCCCTGCTGCGGATCCAGTTTTGCAGCGTCATACTCCAGACCGGCGTCTTTCATTTCATAATACTCTATCTCATCATCGATCCTGTCCGCAGCCTTTAGTTCCGCTGCCGCCGCTTTTTCGTCCGGACTTACAGCGTCCATCTGCCGGACCATGGCCGGGGTCTCAAGAATGTATGATAATATGTTGACGGCTGTCCGCTGCAGATATCCCCGGCTCAGTTTCCCCGCCGCAAGCATCTCCTCCACATCGTCGTGCTCCGGATTTTCAGCCGGGCATGGAACGCACATATAGAGGTCATTCTGCGCAAGGAGCATAGGCGTCTTTGCTTCTGTGGAAGCGTCTTCCCCCGGATAATTGGCTTTCGCCCACCAGTCTGTCATCACGATTCCCCGGAATCCCCATTCATCTCTGAGAATGCCCGTGCATAATTCTTCATTTCCCGACGTCCACAGGCCGTTCACTGCGCCATAGCTTGTCATGACCGCGCGGGCGCCGCCCTCTTTCACGGCAATCTCAAAGCCTTTCAGATATATTTCCCGCAGCGCGCGTTCCGAGACGACCGAGTCGGAAGTGCTGCGTCCTGCTTCCTGGTTATTGCAGCAGAAATGTTTGATCGTATTCCCAATCTTCATCTTCCCCATTCCTCGGGTCTGGGCCGCGGCAATCTTTCCGGTCAGGAGCGGGTCTTCTGAAATATATTCAAAGTTCCGGCCGTTCAGCGGGTTCCGGTGTATATTCATTCCCGGCCCCAGCAGGGAATCCACTTGATTCAGGCGCAGTTCAAGACCGGTCATCTCATACAGGCTCTGGATCAGTTCCGGATCAAACGTACATCCCTGCAGTGTCCCGCATGGGAGCAGGAATGCTTTCGTGCCGCAGTCCATCCGTATGCCGGACGGGCCGTCCGCACAGCACACGGCAGGGATCCCGAACTCTTCAAGCCCTTCGCTTACTCCGCCGAACGCCGATGCCGTACCAGGCGTGACGCGCCCGCTGCACATGCCCTCCCCGCGGAACATCGTGATCAGTTCCTTATCGGGCAATTGCGCGATAAACTGCTGCATCGTGACCTTTCCTTCAAAAACGTCTTTCAGCTTATATCCCCTGTCTCCGGTATATGGTATCTCTCCGGGAACATCCCGGCGGATCTCTGCACTTTTAAGAGGTGTCTCTTCATAGCAGAGGCCTACCTTTCCTTCTCTGATCTGCGGCCGCATCCGGTCGAACGCCCGCACCGGGGCACAGCGCTCCTCCAACCGCTCAAGCACCTGATAATCCTCATAGAATTCTCCTGCATATGCCGCGTCCCTTACATTACCGCCGGCATAAATCCTGTAAACGCCTTCTTCAAGCACATAGCAGGATTTGTCTCCCGTCTTTCCCGAATCATCATATGAGGCGAATGTATATTTGGAGATCTCCAATCTGACCGTCTCTGCGCTTCCGGGCGCCAGTTCCTTCGTCTTAGCAAATCCGATCAGCTTTCTCAGCGGATTTCCCAGCATTCCCTGCGGAACTTCTACATAGACCTGTAGGACCTCCCTGCCGGGCTCTATTCCCGTATTTTTCACCACAGACTGTATGACCACTGACTCTTTATTTCTGCCGGCGATCTCTGTCTGTATGTCAAAGGAAGTGTAGGACAGTCCGTATCCGAACGGATATAACACGCGTTCTTTTTCGAATGTCTCGAAATACCGGTATCCCACATAGACGTCTTCCCTGTAATAATTTCTGGTTACATCGCCGAAATTTTCCGTGGACGAATACGCGCCGATCCCGTCGGCAATGGTATCTGAGAGTCTGCCGCATGGATTTACTCTTCCGGTCAGTACGTCGGCAACAGCGTTTCCGCCCTCCTGTCCGCCCTGCCAGACATACATCACTGCCTGCGGCGCATATTTTTTCACCCAGCTCATATCGATGATATTCCCGGTGTTCAGAAGCACCGCCGTACACCGGCTGTTCTCTGTAACCTGTCTGATCAGACTTTCTTCATCTTCGGTCAGCAGCCAGCTCCCCGGCTGATCCGTATTATCTTCATCTTCGCCTGCGGTCCTTCCGATGATCACCAGCGAAATATCACAGCTTCGGGCAATCTCCATCATTTCTTCTGTGACGGGCATCTCTTTTTGAAACCACGGCACCTTTCCCCATCCGCTTCCCCGGTCATAAGGGTGATCTGCGATCCATTCTTTATAGATTTCCTCCAGCCGCGCGTCTACCAAGATCGTGTCTTCCTTTTTCAGCGCGTCCAGAATACTGACCGTGTATCTTGTATTGACCAGTCCTCCCGATCCCAGACCGCTTTTATAATAGTTAAAGGCCGCTCTCCCGAAAACAGCCGTCTTCGCACCCTTTTTCAACGGAAGAGCGCCCTCCCTGTTTTCCAGCAGCACGCATCCTTCCGCTGCGGTCCTGCGCGCCAGCGCCGCGTATTTTTTTAAATCCAGTGAATACTTCATCCTAGCGTTATCTCCTGACTCCCATATGGGCTTTTAATAGATATCTTTGCCGTCTTCTCCTCTTCCGGTCTGATGACAGCCATCGCTTCCCCGTAATATGTATCCGTACAGTCTGTCAGATAACTGCGGGGATTTAAAGGCCGGGCGCTGCCCAGCGCGAGCAATCCGCCGTTTTCCACCTTTACCTGTATCTCTCCCTCAGCCAGCGGCTTTAATACTCCATCGGCATCATACCCCCGCGTCTTCCGCCGCTTTTCTAAGTATGTCCTTTAAGACATCCTTATCCGTATAGCAGCCGATATAGTAAGCTTTGCCCTTTTCCCGGCTGTTTCTCGTAATGCCTGCATACGTTCCCCAGTACTTATGTTCATAGCCGGCAAGGGTCTCGGCTCCTTCCGGTTTCAAAAGCTCTGCAAAATACTTCACCGGCCTCCCCGTGATCTTTGTCTTTCCCGGTTCCGTAAACTGGTTGTAGCTCATGCCGAAACATTCATGGAGCCTGTGGGGCTGTTTATCTGCATAGACTGTAAAATACTCGTCCGCCACAAAAGATTTAAATGTGCTTACGAGAACGCCTCCCTCTTTTACAAAATCCTCCAGCTTCTCAAGCAGCTTCTCTGACGCGCAGTACAAGGCGGGAGTCACGATCATCTGATACCGCTGTGTGTCGAGTGCGTTTACGTCCACGACGTCGCACTCAATATTCATCTCGTAAAGGCTGTCGTACATCCACCGCACCACATCGTTATAGCTCAGGTCTTTATCGATCGGGAACCATTTGAATGACGTCAGTGTGTTATTGTCAACGAGCAGGGCCGTCTTATTATCCTTTTTCAGATGGATCAGATGATCCCCGATCTCCTGCCATTCTTTTCCGATCACGCAGGCCTCGCGGTAGGTGGGATTTTCTTCCAGATCGTGGCTTAACAGACCCTTCCAGTATGTCTCGAAACTGTTGTGGATCGAATGCCAGTTCCAGTAGGAGATCCCGTCCGCCCCGCTTGCAAGATGACTGTACGCCTGAAGGCGGAGCTGCCCCGGATACGGCGTCCAGTACTTAAACGCCTGCGCCTGACATTCCAGGATCAGATAATTTTCCTGTTTCAGGCTCCGGATGGAATCCCCGCCGAACGCGATCTCCGCCCCCGTCAGCTCATCCTGCGACGGATGGTAGATATCCGCACCCAGCCGGGTCAGGCATTTCGCCGCTTCATAATGGCAGATATCCGGCTGCACGCCGTAAGAATAACCGTCCTGCGCGATATCCGCGCCGAATTTTTTCCACTCGAAGTCAAGATTGTGGGTGATAAACTGATCTTCACGCTTATATTCCCTGACAAGATCCGCCTGCCACGCCAGATAATCCGCCGCGGTCTTCCTCTGAAACTTTTCAAATTCACCCGCCAGTCCGCCGTTGATGCACCCGGATATGTCCGGGAACTGATCCCAGTCGTGGATGGAGTTGCTCCAGTACGGCAGACAGAACGTCCGGTTCAGCTTCTCCGGCGTCTGAAACTTCTCTTTCAGATATTCCACAAACTGCCTCTGGATCTCCCTGCCGCGGTTATCATAATGTTTTGTCTCATTGTCGATCTGAAAACCGGTCACCTGCCTGTACGGCGCGGTATGCGAGACAAGCTGTCTGATCACCCTCTCTGCATGGAACCGGAACGTCGGATTTAAGAGATCAAATATCTGCCGGTGTCCGTATTTTTCCCTCCCGCCTGCATTTACCACCATCACGCCGGGATCTTTCTGTACGAGCCACGCCGGGACTGCATAAGTCGGCGTCCCTACGATCACCGACAGGCCGAACTTCTCCGCTCCTTCAAGTACTCTGTCTATATAGGAAAAGTCGAATATGCCGTCCTGCGGCTCCAGCGTACTCCACGTAGATTCTGCAATGCGGATCGTATTGATCCCCGCTTTCTTCATCATAGTAAAATCTTTCTCAATCCTGTCGCACGGCATATACTCCGGATAATATGCCGCTCCGAACATAAGCCTGTCTGTTTTTCTCTGTATCTGCATCTCTGCTTTCATCTCTGTTGTCACCTCGTCCTTTCTGGCGCTTTAATTTTTTCTAAATAATACAGAGTTCTCCAGACAGATTATATCAAAAATTTCGGAATATCATCACATATCCCGGATAAATATTTCCTATTTAAACCGGTATCCCACTCCTACTTCCGTGATGATATGCTGCGGACGGGACGGATTCTTCTCGATCTTCCTGCGGAGAGTCGCCATGAACACCCGCAGCGTGCCTGCCTCCACGCCCTCTGCGTATCCCCACACTTCTTTTAAGATATAATGATGGGTAAGCACCTTCCCCCTGTTTGCGATCAGAAGGAGCAGGATCTTATACTCGATCGGCGTGAGATGGACTTCCTGCCCGTCCACCTCCACACGCCGCTTTTCATAGTCCACAAGAAGATCCCCGTCTGTAAAGCTCAAGCCCTGATCCGCCGGACGGTTTTCCTTTTTTCTTAAGGCGGCGCGGATCCTCGCCAGAAGCTCCCCCATATAGAACGGCTTTGTCACATAATCGTCCGCTCCGGCATCCAAAAGCCTTATCTTCTCCGGTTCCTCCTGCCGTGCCGACACAACGATGATCGGCGTGGAAGCGATCTCCCGGATGTTTCTGACCACGTCCATGCCGTCGCCGTCCGGCAGTCCCAGATCGAGGATCACCAGATCCGGCCGGTTGGCGTAGAAAAGGCTTAACGCCTCTTTTACTGACTTTGACGTCCAGAACGTATAGTTCTCTTCTTTCAGGCTCATCGATATAAAATGGATAATATATTTGTCGTCCTCAACGATCAATATAGTCTGCTTCTCTTCCATCCCGGTATATTCCCCCGTATTCTTCTTCCATTTCTTCCATTTGTACTGCCGGCTGTGCATTCAGCCAGAAGACAAATCTGGCTCCGCCCTCCGGCCGGTTCTCCGCGCGGATCTCACCTCCATGAGCCTTTACGGCTTCCCTGCATATGGCAAGCCCCAGCCCCATCCCGTGCTTCTGGTCGGGTCCCCTGCCTGCAAGAGAGACAAATTCTCCGAAGATCATCTCCTCCTGTCCCGGCTCGATCCCCGGTCCGTTATCCTCCACGACGAAGTATGCCCGGCCGTCCTGATATGACACATTCAGCCGGATCAGCCCGTTCTCTTTCGTATGCTTTACCGCATTATCCAACAGATTTACCAGCACCTGCACGATAAGCCTTGCGTCCACATCCGCGATCAGCACTTCTTCAGGCATGGAATCCTGAAATCTCCTGTGTTCCCTTAGACCGCTCACATGGCTCTCCGCCTCATACACAAGATCTTCCACCACTTCTTCTCTCCTGCTGATAAAATCCGCACCGCTCTCGATCTTTGTCATGCTCAGGATATTCTCCATCGTGCGGGTCAGCCACATGCTCTGTTCCCGGATATCCCTTACAAGCTCGTCCTGCTCTTCAGGCCTTGTCACATGGCGCTGCAGGATCAGGTCGCAGTCGCCGATGATTCCCGTCAGAGGCGTCCGGAAGTCATGGGATATGCTGCGCAGCATGCTGCTCTTCAGATGCTCCCGCTCTACCTGAAGCTTCGTCTTCTCCTGCTTTTCATAGATCCTCTCCCTGTCGAGGGCAATTCCCATCTGCCCCGCCACGGCGCGTATGAAGATTTCCTGCTCCGCGCCAAGTCCTCGGTCTTTCGTAAAGACAATGATTTCTCCCGTCTTACGGGCAATGCCTCCGATCGGGAACATGACCGCCCCTGCCGTGTCCGGCCGTTCGTCTGTACTTCGTTCATCCGTCCTGCGTCCATCCAGCCTGACGGCGGCATCATAGCCGGTGCTTTCTCTGATATAGGAAAGTCCGAGGTTTATGATCTGTTCTGTTCCTGTAACATTGATAAATCGCTCCGAAAGTTCCGACATACGCCGGGCCGTCCTCTCATTTTCCTCCGCGATCGCCACCTGCCTGCGGAAACGCGCCGTCATGGCAGACGAGATGAACGATACGATCAGGAAAAAGATCATCAGCACCACATCGTCCGGATTCATGATCGCAAACGTATGGACCGGCACGGTAAAGAAATAATTAAAGATCAGCACACTCGCCACCGCGCCGATCACACCGTACTCATATCCCGCCGTAAAGGCGCCGGTCAGGATCACGCCGATCAGCAGTACCATAAGGATGTTTTCTTTCATGACTCCGGCGCGATTCAGGTAAAGGCCGATGAGAGCTGCCGCCAGTACGATCACCGCCGTCCGTCCCAGATAGATCAGCCGTTCTCTATACATGATCTTCTTTATCCGTCCGCTTATCTTCTCCATCTGTTTCATTCTCCCTGCATGATGCTACTTTTTTCTCCATCTGATATTATCACTTTGCCGCTGGTTTGACAATGCAATTCAAAAACAGCCCCCCGGAGCAAATCCCCTGAGAGGCTGTTTTTCATTCGTCCATATATAATTGTACCCGCTTAAGCGGCTCCCTTTTCCTGATCTTCTTTTATCTGTCCGATATACGCATACATCTTTCTCACAGTTCCGTCTTTTTCTTCACGCCTGCGCTTCATAAAGCCGTCCACTCCGCGCATTACCCATAATCCGTATGCTCCGCCTGCCATCATGAACAGGAATAATAACAAATCTTTCAACATATCGATCACCCTCTTTTCTTACCTTTATCATAGCCTTTCTTTCATTAAGAGAGTGATAATATTCACCGGGCAGCCGTTTAGATTTTGTTTAGATGTTTCTTCATTCAGCAGTTTTCCGTATATACATATCTCTTCCGGCTCGCAGGCGGCGCCGGTTTTTTGTCATATTTCCTATTTCTCCAGGATCTCTACCGCCCGTTTCAGCTCATCCCGGATATGGATATGCTGCGTTTCTTTCACATCGCTTTTACTTCTTCAAATTCTTTCCCGATTTCCTCTGACGGCTTCGGTGATAACAGTGATACCACTACAATGCACAGGCAGGAGAAGATAAATGCCGGGAGCAGTTCGTAGATATCCCAGATGCCGCCCAGCGGACGCACAAGCAGGTTCCACACGAATACCATTCCGGCTCCGCCGAGCATACCGGCAATCGCACCGGCTCTTGTCGTTCTCTTCCAGAACAGGCTGAAGAGCATCAGCGGTCCGAATGTTGCGCCGAATCCGGCCCATGCAAAGCTAACGATCGTAAAGATAACGCTGTTCTCATCCAGTGCAATGATGATCGCTATAACTGCGATCAGGAGCAACGTCAGTCTGGAGATATTGAGTACCTCACGGTCAGAAGCCTTCTTGCGGAACAGTCCCTGATAGATATTCTTTGCAAATGCGGATGCCGCGATCAGCAGATAAGAATCGGAGGAACTGATCGTCGCCGCAAGGATTCCCGCCATTACAAAACCGGCAATCAGCGGCGGAAGCAGGTTTGTGGACAGCAGAATGAACACATTCTCCGCATCTGAAGAAGTGGTCAGCGCTGTCGGATAAAGTGCACGTCCCATTACACCGATAAACACGGCAATCGTAAGTGAGATCAGCACCCATACCGTCGCAATACGGCGGGAACGGGTGAGCTCGTCTTCATGACGGATCGCCATAAATCTTAGAAGCACCTGCGGAACTCCGAAGTATCCGAGTCCCCATGCCAGCATGGATACGACAGAAATTATCCCGTAAGGAGCAGCCTCCCCGAACAGAGGAACCCCGTTTGCAGCCTGCTGTACACCGTCTACAGTCTGGGGCGTCGCCATGCCGAAGAATTCAAGGAATCCCGGAATGTCTTTCACATTGTCGATCACCGCGCCGAGGCCGCCTGCCGCATAAGTTCCCACGAGCACGATCACTCCCAGCGCAATGATCATTACGATTGCCTGCATAAAATCCGAAGCACTCTCGGCAAGGAAACCGCCGATGATCGTATAGATCAGTACGAACACTGCGCCCACGATCATCATCGGAATATACGGCATATCGAATAATGTAGAGAAAAGCTTGCCGCATGTCACAAGACAGCTTGCCGCATACACGGTAAAGAAAATCAGGATAAACACTGCCGCGATCGTCATGATCACTTTCTTTTTCTCATGAAAGCGATTGGAAAAATATTCCGGCAGTGTGATCGCATTTCCCGCTTTCTCGCTGTAACGGCGCAGACGCTTGGATACGATCAGCCAGTTGATGTATGTACCTGCTGCCAGACCGATGGCTGTCCATGCCGCATCCGCGATACCGCACCAGTACGCCACGCCCGGCAGACCCATGAGGAGCCATCCGGACATGTCTGACGCCTCCGCGCTCATAGCCGTCACCCACGGGCCGAGACTTCTCCCGCCGAGGAAATAGGCGTCCGAGCTTGCATTTGCTTTCCGCGCAAATGTAACTCCTATAATGATGACCGCCGCCATATAGATGATCATGGCAGTCAGAATCTGTAAAGTATCTCCCATTCCATATAGTCCTTTCTGTATACGATACCGGGGATCCGGCATCTTTTTTCTCTGTGTCCTGTAAATCATGATGCCGCAACAGAATCATGTGTATCCCAAGACACAATATGGGACTAATTATAAACAAAATATAAAGTTTTGGCAATCATTTATTTATATTTATGCACCAGTTCAGCCATCTATCCGACCGCCTTCTCTATTTTTATCCGCGTCTCTTTTACTTTTGCATGATTCATCCCGCCGCAGTTAATCCCGATGACTGCCTCATCCGTCATCACCACTGACGGGAAATAGAAATCGCACAGTTCTTTATCATCCGCTGCATTTACTATAATACCGGCAGTCCGGCACTCTTCCCATATCTTTCGGTTTACCTCATGGTCATCTGTAGCCGCCAGAACGATCTGCGCGCCGCGGATATCCCCGGTGCGGTATTCTCTATGTTCTGCCTTGATCTTCCCTTCTTCTTCCAGCTGTGTCAGTTCTTCGCAAAGTTCCGGCGCGATCACATGAATATCCGCTCCGAATTTGAGCAGCGTCCTGATACGCCGCAGGGCGATCGTTCCGCCTCCTGCGACAAGGATCTTTTTATCCGCAATATTTATAAACATTGGAAAATAAGGTCTGTCCATCTTATACACTCCTTCAACTCAGCCATGCCTGCACATCCCCTTTTTTACTGGCGGCTGCATAAAGCAAAATCACAGCATATAAAGCAGTGAATTACAGATACACGCCGCGATATTGCTTCCGCCTTTCCGTCCTCTCGCCACAATATACGGGATATCGCTAAGCGTCAGGATCAGCTCTTTGGACTGTACTACATTGACAAATCCCACAGGTGCCGCGATGATCAGCTCGGGTTTGATTTTCCCTTCATTGATCAGTTCATAGAGACGCACGAGTGCAGTAGGGGCGTTCCCGATGGCAAAGATCAGTCCTCTTCCCTGCTCTCCGCTCTGATACAGGGCCGCCGCCTTATCCATACATGCCGCCGCACGGGTCGTGCCGTTCTTCTTAGCCGCCTGCGCCACATCCTCGTCAGACATAAAGCAGTGGACTTCTCCCCCGTATTGAGCCATCCGTTTCTTATTGATGCCGGCCTTTGCCATCTGGGTGTCTGTGACAATAGAAGCACCGCTTCTGACCGCGTCAAGCGCCTGTTCCACCACATGATCGGAAAACACAAGGTTATCCGCATAGTCGAAATCCGCGCTTGTATGGATACAACGCTTTACAATAGGTTCTGTTCCCGGGATCAGTTTTTTATCTCCCAGTTCTTCCGTGATTATCTCAAAACTTCTCTTTTCAATGTCCGCAGGAAGTACCTGCTCCAGTTCATTCAGCATATCCTGTCTCCTTTCTGCCGCCTGTTCTTTTCCTACATAAGTATAACTTCTGACCTAACGCAGACGCACCCCTGCCCCGCACGTCACGCGGTACACCTCATCTGCATGTTTTACCAGTTCCGTACAGATACGGCCGGCAGATTCTCTGTATTCTCTCTCAAATGCGTCTGTCGGCACAAGTCCGCACCCGATCTCGTCACACACAACAATAAGCTCTCTGTTTTTATCAAGGATCTCTCCTGTCAGCTCCTGCGGCGTCTTTCCCGCCTGCAGCCATCTTCTCACAAAGAGATGAAAGTGATCCACAGCCCCGCAGGAGAGAAGTTCCTGAAGAGAGCATCCTGTTCCGTCAGCCCATTCTGCATCCGGATACAATTTCTTCGCATATTCAAGTTTTCCCTGATATGCGCCGCCTGTTACAAATTTCATCCCGTGCCGTCCTTTCTCTTCCGATCCGTCTTCCTGCGTATCGATACCTTTCATCCGATCCCGCGTTCCGGATGCCGTATCCGGAACTGCTTTTATGCAGACCGGCACACCGAATACCACTTCCGTCACCCGATCCGCCATCTCTGCCAAAGCACGGTTGATTGTCCCCAGATTGCCCTTGTACGCCGTCATCTCTTCCGATTCCGGCACGGACTCCCGAAACACATCGTTCGTCACTACAACCAGATGTACGCATCGTTCTTTTAACATCCGGACACCTCTTATAATACATTCAACCGTATCTTTTCCTGTATTCTCCGCGCCGCCGGATTCATACATCTCATTGGCGGTAAGATTGGAGATGCACTCCAGCAGGACACAGGAGCCTTTCAGATCCGGCGAATCCGGCGCTGAAATCCTGCCGGGGAGGTCCACGTACCACTCAAGGGTTGCAAACCCTTTGCCAGCACGCATTTCCCGATGAGCTTCTATCTTCTTTTCTGTCTCCCGCCCATATGGGACCATATCGGCTATATAGTAAAGAGAAGGATTTTCCGATATACTGCACAGCTGTCTGTGCTTTTCACAGATTACCTTCTCCGCATAGGCGGATTTTCCGCTTCCGCTGCCTCCTGTGACCAGTTCCATCATCTCTGCCTCTCACCTGCACTTTCTCCTGTCCCTTTCCTGTATTTCCGAAAGCGTATCCTGAAAAGGGAATCTACAATGAATATTGCAAGGGCGATCACTCCCGCAATCTCCAGCGTCTGCATCAGATAATATGAGGACTGTGCTCTGTTGTCTGTTATGATATAGTAGACAGTCCGGTACATGCCCGCTCCGGGCACAGTAGGCAGGATACCCGCGATCAGGAATACTGTGACCGGCGCCTTGAAGATCCTTGCAAATGTATGCGCCAGCAGGGATATAACAAGAGCTGACAGAAAACTTGCCGTCACCACGTCTATTCCCCGCTGTATGCTGAAAAAGTAAACCCAGCCACCGCCTGCACCTGCAATTCCTGCCTGCAGGATATATTTCTTCGGTGTCTCCACAAGCACTGCAAATCCCATAACCGCGATAAAACAGCCTGCTGTCACTAGGAAAAGTTCTGTCATAAAAGTCCGCCTCCCTGCCAGAATACATTCACCGCCGCAATCCCGACACCGGCTCCGATCGCCACAGCCGCCGCTGTCACGAAAGCTTCCAGCACCCGCGCTCCTCCGGAAATGTAATCGCCGCGGAGCGTATCCCGAATCGCATTGGTAATCGCCACTCCCGGCACAAGGGGCATAATACCGCTGATGATGACCGTATCCATATTCAGGATAGGATTCCACGCTTTGAGCAGCATTGCCGCCACGGCAACTCCGCCTGCGCAGATCATATTCAGGATAAAACTGCTGATCCGCAGTCTCTTTCCGATCGTCATGATAATCGCCAGCAGGATTCCCACAGCCGCGGCAGCCAGAACCTCCCGGAGCCCGCCGCCAAACAGCGGGGCGAACCCGGCCGGTACAAGCACGGTAGCCGCATTATACATCCAGACCGTATATTGTCTGCCTTTTATGCTTTTGAGCTTTTTCCAAGTCTCCTCTGCCGGCAGTTCTCCTGCACAGTATTTCCGTGAGATTTCATTCACCTCTACAATACGGTGCATATTGGTTCCCCGGTCGTGCACTCTGCGCATGACAGTTACCGCCTCCTGCCCCGGTCTCTCAATCGTAACAATAATTCCGGTCAGCATGACAAGAGACTCTGTCCGTACTGCGTCGGCATTGTCTGATCTGCCTGTTGCAGAGGCATCCCCGCAGGCTGTGCAGGCAGTATCAAGAATATGCTTGATCGTATCCTCCACCCGGTAAGTCTCTGCCCCGCTTCGCAGCATGATCTCTCCGGCAAGTACTGCCATATTTGCGATTGATTTGTCATCCATATTCATCAACTCCACCATTATACTGCAATCGTTCCGTTATCTGATGCAGAACTTCCCGCTGAAGACCTGTTCAGATATCAATATCCGCATACCGGTACTCCAGCGCTCCGCTTGCCGGAATCTGCCGGATGCCGGTGATGTCCGGATTTACAAGATTTACACTCTTCATTGCAAACAGCGGGATAATGTAAAACTGTTCTCCCACTGCCAGCTGCTCCGCCTGATGGAGCAGCTCCGAGCGTTTTGCCGGATCTGACTCGGAATTAGACGCCGCGACAATGGAATCATATTCCGGATCATTGATGCCGCTGCAGTTATATGTGCTGTTAGACAGCAGCATGGACAGATAAGTATACGGATCTGCGAAGTCCGCTGTCCAGTTCATACGGCACAGATCAAAATCTCCTGCATATCTTGTAGAATAATTCGCCTGCAGCTCCTGTGCCTCAAGATTAATCGTAATGTTCAGATTCTCTTTCAGCTGTTCCTGAATCACCTGTGCTGTATCGGAATCCATCTCCAGTGTGGGATAGTTGTAAGTAAGCTCCGGGAATCCCTCTCCATCCGGATATCCTGCCTCCGCCAGCAGTTTCTGTGCCTTTGTTACCTCTTCCTCGAAAGGCTGTTCTGCCTCATCCACAAAATATTCTCCCGTATTCTTATCTTTCATATATTTCGCCACCAGATTGTATGTGGGCTCTGTGTCACTTCCCACGATCTGGCAGAGCTCCTCTCTGTTGATGGCAAGATTGATTGCCTCTCTGACCCGGACGTCATTTAAAGGCTCCACATTCAGGTTCATATAAATGTACCGTGTAGCGATCTGATCAGTCACAAACAGGTCGTCTGTTCCTTCATACGCTTCCATTACTGTAGAAGAAAGGGAAGTCGACACATCTACTTCTCCTGCTTCATATGCACTTGCCATAGACTGGGTATCATCGAAAAACCGGTAGGTGATCGTATCCAGATTTACTGCATCTGCATTCCAGTAGTATTCATTCTTTTCTAGAACAAAATACTGATCCGGCACATATTCTGCAAGGCTGAAAGGACCGTTGGACAGGCTCGTCTCCGGATTTCTGTCCCATCCACTGTCTACAGAATCCGCGTATTCTGAGCAGGAAGGAGTATAGACGGGGAGCCGCAGCAGGTCGAGGAAATAGACGCACGGTTCCGCCAGATGGAATACGATCGTATAGTCGTCCGGCGTCTCCACGCCCAGAGAGTCCATGTCTGCCTCGCCGTTATAGACTGCCTCTGCATTCTCAATGGGGAACAGATAATTTGCATATCCGCTTCCGGAAGCGGGGTCCAGAGCACGTGTGATCGTATTCATAAAATCAGCAGATGTTACAGGCGAACCGTCTGACCAGAGAGCATCCTCTCTCAGATGGAATGTCCAGACCGTAGAATCATCATTCACCTCGTAACTCTCTGCCGCCCGGTACTCGATCTTGCCGTTCTCATCATACGTGAGCAGCTCGTCCAGAGCACTTACCGAATACGCAAGATATGTCAGGGCAATGGAACCGGCCGGATCCATCGTCCCCGTATCACTGCTGATAGCGACCGTAATTCCTTTTTCTCCGGAGCCATCTGAAGGGTCTGCCGTAACACAGCCGCTCAGCACACCTGTACAGAGCAGTGTCAGTGTAAGTAATGCTGCTGTCATTCTTTTCCTCATGTCATATCTCCTACTCGTTTTCTTTTTATCCTACTCGTTTTCTTTTTATCCTACTCGTTTTCTTTTATGACGCAGCAGTTCATGCTCCTGACTGAGCTGCTGCTTTAAATCTGTGACGTCATCCTGTAATCCCTGCTTCTCCTGCCGCTGTGTCTGTCCGAATACAGGAAGCATGATACTTCCCGTCCGTCAAAGGAATAGCTTTCGGGGATTTCTTCACCGCAGCACTCTAAAGCATAGCCGCACCTGCCGGCGAACGGACAGCCGTACCGCACCATTTCCGTGCCATCCTTTCCCGGGGCCGCCTTGATCTTTACTGCCCTGAGAGGATCCGGCTCCGGAACGGCCTCGATAAGCTGCTTTGTATATGGGTGCCACGGATCGGAGCAGACCTTCTTTGTCTCCCCTGTCTCCACAATCCGTCCGCCGTACATGACAGCGATCCGGTCGCTGATCCGGCGTACCACATGCATATCATGGGAGATAAAAAGGCATGCAAAACCGATCTTTCTCTGTATCCGGAAAATCAACTCCAGTATCTGCTCCCGGGTGGTCGCATCCAGCGAAGAAAGCGCCTCATCGCACACGAGGATTTCCGGTTCCACGATCAGGGCGCGGGCAATCCCGATGCGCTGCCGCTGTCCGCCCGAAAAATCACGGGGATAGCGGTCTGCATCTTCCGGGGAAAGTCCTGTCAGCCGGAGCATCCTGTCGATCTTCTCCGCCATCCGGCCTTTCTCCCGGCTGTAGCTCGATGATCGTTGTCTTTCCGATCTGCAGCGTTTTGTCCCGTTTACTCTTTGTCCGGACGCTTCCAGTGCCTCCTTCAGTGCTTCGCGCACAGTAAGGCAGGGATTCAGCGATGCATAAGGGTCCTGAAAGACCATCTGGACTGAACCGCCGAATGCATCCATACGTCTGTCCTGCCCCAGTTCATCTCCACGGTAGCGAAGTATCCCGCTGTCTTCCCTGAGCATTCCTGTCAGGATTCTCGCTGCTGTGGTCTTGCCGCTCCCGCTCTCTCCTACAAGAGCAAGTATCTCTCCCCTGCGTATCTCAAGGGAAAGATCACGTACCCCCTCACTTTCATCAAAAATCTTTGTCACATGTTCCATCTGAAGGAGAGGAGGATTCCCGTATGCGTTCCCGGTTTTTCCGGCTGCATTTTCTGTATTTCCGTCTCTGTGCACGGTCAGTCTGCCGCCCCGGGCGTCCTCCAGCAGCCGTCTCGTATATTCTTCCACAGGTGAATAAAAAATATCTTCGACAGTTCCATGCTCCACGATTCTTCCACTATGCATTACATACACTCTGCTGCACATAGCGGCGGTCACTCCCATATCGTGGCTTACCAAGAGCATAGATGTTCCCGTCTCTTTGACGATCCGCTTAAAAAGCAGCAGGATCTGTGCCTGTACGAGGGCGTCAAGAGCCGTTGTCGGTTCATCCGCTATGATAAGCTCCGGTTCACACGCCAACGCTATGGCAAGCACCACCCTCTGACGCATCCCCCCGGACAGTTCAAAAGGATACTGTCTCATTCTGAGTGCAGGATTACGGATACCTGTCAGATCCAGCAGTTCTTCTGCACGTGCCGCAGCTTCTTTTCTGCTGCATTTCCGCCGTGCCTGCACCGTCTCTCTGAGCTGCCGTCCGATCTTGACCGACGGGTTCAGACAGCTTAGAGAATCCTGAAAGATCATGGCCGCATTTTGCCCCGGTACAGGTTTCTCCCCGCTGATCGTGATCCGTTCCGCCCGTATCTGCGCACGGTTTTCCAAAAGTCCCATCACCGCCAGCATAGCTGTGCTCTTTCCGGATCCGGACTCACCCACAAGCCCCGCGATCTCACCTTTCTCCACTTTAAAACTGATGTCTTTTACAATCTCTGAAGCGCCGTTTTCCGTCAGATACTGTACGCTCAGATTTCTTACATCCAGTACACTCATCTGTTATCTGTTCCTTTTCCCGAATGACTACCCACTCTCTGTTCCACTGCGGTTCCTATCATGTTAAGGGCTAAAAGCATGACACAGAGTACAATGAGCGGATATACCATCTGATACGGATAGAGCATCATCTGGCTTCTTGCCTCCTGAATGATCGTCCCCAGACTGGCCGCCGGTGCCGCAATCCCTACTCCCAGAAAGCTTAAGAATGCTTCTGTAAAAATTGCCTGGGGCACAAGAAAGATCATATTGACCACGATCATGCCCGCTGTATTCGGCAGAAGATGCCGGATCAGGATACGCAGCGGTCTGATGCCTTCCATCCGCGCGGCACAGGCATACTCCGTCTCCTTGAGTTTTATGATTTCCCCTCTTACGATCCGTGCCATTCCGATCCAGCCGGCTATGCATAAACCCAGTATCATGCTGCCGACTCCCGCTCCCATGACAAGCGTGATCAGGATCACATAAAGCATGGACGGAATTGCTGAGATAATATCCGCAATGCGCATGAGTACAATATCTGTGCGTTTTCCCGCATAGCCAGATACTGCGCCATAGAATACGCCTATGATCCCATTTATCACCGTGCTGATCAGGCCGACAGCCAGACTGATCCCAGCCCCGTACCATACACGGGTAAACAGATCCCGCCCGAAACGGTCCGTCCCGAACCAGTGCATCAGAGAACTTGTCTGATTGCGTATCCCGGCATTCTGCTCCGAAAAGGACCACGGTCCGAACAATGGCACCGCAATTGCAAGCACGATCCATATGCCCAGAATAATGCATCCGATGAGTGCCATGCGGCTCGTGCCTATGTAGTTTTTCCAGTGCTGCCGTATCCGTCTCAGCATGGCGGCTCCTCCTTTCACACTCTTTCCCTGAACTGTTGTCTTATGCCCGCTCTTCCCGATAAGCCCTGCGGGTCTGTGGATCCAGCCATGCACACAGCAGATCTGTGATCAGATTGACGATGATCACCACAGCTCCCATAAATATGGTCAGACCCAGAATGAGTGTATAATCCCGGTTCGTGATAGAACCTACAAACTCCCGTCCCAGTCCCGGTATCGTAAAAATACTTTCAACAACAAAGCTTCCGGTCAGCAGTGACGCAGAGGCAGGTCCGATACAGTTAAGGACCGGAAGATATGCATTCTTAAGAGCATGGGTAAGAATGATCCGTCCTTTTCCCAGTCCTTTTGCCCTTGCAAACAGGACATAATCTTTCTGAAGTTCCCCTCCCAGTGTATTTCCGACCAGCCTTGTGATCATCGCCGATGGATAGAACGCCAGAGCCGTCACCGGCAGAATATAGTGCACAGGGCTTAAAAGTCCGGACGCCGGAAGCCACTTCAGCTTCACGCTGAATACTAAAAGCAGGAGGATCGCCGCCGCAAAACTTGGGATACCAGCCGCCAGCATTCCCCCTGCCGAGATAAGTTCTCTGATCCACCGCCGTTTTGACACAGCTTTTAAAATGCCCAATCCGGTTCCCAGAATTACAGATACCGCCAGTGCCGTAATCCCGATGGATGCAGTGATCGGCCATGCCCTCGCTATGATATCCGATACCTGTGTGGCCGGATCCTGATAAGAAATTCCCAGATCTCCCCGCACTACATTTCCAAGATAAGAGATATACTGCGTCATGAGCGGCTCATTCAGACCGTATTCCTGTTCGATCGTCTCAACCACATCTTCGGATACTCCACCGCGCTGGAACGGACTTCCGGGGATAATCCGGACAAGAAAAAATGTCACGGTCACAAGCACAAAAAGTGAGAGGATACCTGTCAGTAGCCGTTTCCATGTATAGCGCAGCATCTTCTCACTCTCCTTTCCGGTAAACCATCTCTTATTCCGCCACTTCCGCCAGCTGAAACCTTACGACTTTCGCCAGATCCTCAAGCGCCACTTCAACCTGATATCCGATCTTGCCCGCACTGAAAATAATCTTCTCATGATTTTCCGCACTTTTATCGATGGTCGTGGCAAACTGCTTCTTCATGCCGATGGGCGAACAGCCGCCGTGAACATATCCGGTCAGGGGGAGAAGCTCTTTCTGTTTGATCATCTCGATGCTCTTCTCTCCCACACTCTTTGCCGCTTTCTTTAAGTTTAGCTCCTTTTCCACCGGAATTACGAACACATAGTGTTCCTTTGATTTTCCCACTGTGACCAGTGTCTTGAACACAATATCCGGATCCTCGCCCAGCGCCTGCGCCACTTCCACACCGCTTATAGCTCCGGTGCTCAGATAATTATAGCTCTGATAGCTGATCTTCTTCTGTTCTAATATACGCATGACATTTGTCTTTTCGTCTTTTTTACCCATGTCTGTCATCCTCCCGGGATATTGTAGCACTGATGTCCGAGGGATGTCTATATATTTTATTTTCCGAATATCTCCGCATAATAAATTTTATAAACCCAGTTGGCAGTATCATTATATTTTCTGTCGCAATCATAATAGATTCTGTTTGAAAAAGAAGATAACATTTTAGTGATAAACGATCATCCATACTATACTGTCTCCGGATTTATGATCAGGCAGGCTGCAACTACATGGGCTCCGCCCACCGCATATCAGGATGGCATGATCGGCCCCCACTGGTCAAATTGCACGCTGCAATCGATGTTTCCATCCGCCGCAACCATATTCACCAATGTACAAGAGGTCTGTGGCTGGATTGGCATTACGATCATCTTCCCGTTTATACCGGCGGAAACATCTACTTTAACGGAGCAGTTCCATGCGATCGCGAGACCGATTATATAATTGACGATGAACATCCTATCGGGCTGGAACTCAAGTTATGTGACGGCTGTATAAAGTTGCAAACAAATCTCTATGATTACATTCCTGCATCTGATGATCACATGCTCATTAACACAGATCGTTTAGGTATTGCTTTTGAACCTGAACAAAAATTTGAATCACCGGACGGAATGCCGATTGTATTTGACCGGGATTATCATAACATAAAGCGCAGCATTCGTCCGATTCCTGGTCCCTTTGCCGAAAAGGCAGAAGCAGACATAGTCCTGTTTCAGCTGTCCCCATTCCATTATACCCGAAGATTCCGTCTGCTCTTCAGCGCTTTACATGCCGGATCATCCCCAGCACCGATTCGTTCGCATTGATCACAGTCAACGTGATATCCGGGTGCTGATTCTGAAAGACGCGGAATACTTCATCCGCAAACCCCTGCCCCATGAAATCAATATCGCAAAAATCAAAAATGATCTCCCGGAATTCGTCCAGACGCCGTAGGATCCGTCTTGCCTGTGATCTGGCTACCGGATCGCCCAGCGGGCACATCTCTTTCATCGGAATTATTGTCTTTACAAATCCTTCTTCCAGCGGAGCGAATGTATCAAAAACCTCCCTTGAGGTCCTTTTTGATTCATTTTCCAGTTTCATTACGGCCATCGTCCCAATCCCCTCCATCCTTGTATAATAAGAAATCAAATGTGACTGTACAAACCGGTCTCTGTCATCACACCGGTAAGAATAGACCGTATTATCAGACCAGACAGCAAACTCTGAAAGCATTTTCGATACAAAGAAAATTCCCTCTCCTGAATGTCTGGACGGATCCGTAGTCAGCCTTCCTTTATACAGCTCCATGGCGGCCTGTTCAGAATTTAATGATATTCCTGACTTCTTTCTGAAATAATCTTGTATATTATGAAATATTCCTACACCATTATCTGTAATTGAAATTTCCGTATAGAGGGCATCTTTCTGCATTCCGAAGCTGATCTGATCCCCGCCGGAATGGTCAATTGCATTATTCATGATTTCCGTAAATGCATAGTACCAGATATCCTGTACATTATCAGGCAATTCACCGAGAAAAGGACTGATATGCGTCCAGTACAGGTCATCTTCTTCCAGCATACCTGCATTTACCATATTCCACTGTTCTGTCACTGTCGTAAGGAAAAGACCGGTCTTCTTTTCTGCGTCTTCCGTCACTATCCCCTTATCCCGGCAGTCCTTAATATATCTTCGCACGGATGTCTCAGATATTTCAAAATTCTCAGCAGTCTTTTTTATAAAATCAGCATCATCACATCGTATCTTGTCCAGCATATATTTCCGGATTGCGTTTCTCTTTGCCTCAGTGAACGACATATTACCACCTTGCTCTTATAAATTTCAACTATAAATTCTATTTTTATAACTATATCATATCATTATCCTACTTACAACAGTAATTCATACAGAATCCGTTTCTGATAATTTGACAAAATATCCCTTCGTCCCTAAAATAGAAAAGTACGATTTTTACAATGAAGGCAGGGAAAATATATGAAGAAACCAGTTTTCTACCGAATTCTGTTCTATGCCATCGGGCTTCTTGTGCTCGCGCTCGGACTCACTCTGAACACAAAGACAGGACTCGGCGTCTCACCGATCATATCGGTTGCTTACAGTATCTCAGAAATATTTGATCACAACTTCGGAAATATGACTCTGGCACTGTACAGTCTGTTTGTTGTGATCGAAATAATCCTCCATCTGATCCGTGACAGGAAATATACAAAAAAGTCTGGCGGCGTCCTCGCCCATGCAGGAAAGGCCGACCTGAAGTTTATCTTGCTGTTAGATTTTCTTCAGATCCCTTTAAGCCTCATCTTCACCCGGTTCCTGAATATTTTTTCGGCAGTCATTCCGAATCTGTATTCAGACCGCCAGAGCACGGCAGGTGAGATGACCGTCCGGGTAATCGTCCTTATCATCGCCATTATCCTGACCGGCATCGGTGCCGCCATGTCACTCAATATGCGCATTGTGCCGAACCCCGGCGACGGCATCGTGCAGGCCATCGCCGATACGATCCACAAGAGTGTGGGCTTTACGAAAAACTGTTTTGATCTCACGAATATAACCATTACTGTAATTTTAAGCTTTGTATTTGCCGGACACCTTGCAGGTGTGGGCATCGGAACTATTCTGGCTATGATCGGCGTGGGGCGGACCATAGCGGTATTTAACCATTTTACATATGCAAAAATGAAAGAACTGGCAGGAGTCGAAGATTAATCGGCTGCTGCCAGTTCCTATTCTTAACATTTATTCTCTCACCGTGTATTTTCTTACCGGCAGATTCCGCTTAACGGAGCGATCTCTATTCCTTCTGCTTTCAGCGCGCTGCGGATTTTTTCCACAAAGAGAAGAGCTTTTTCTCCATCTCCGTGCACACATACGGAATCTGCCTGTATCTCGATATCCTTACCTGTAACGGCGGTAACTTTTCCTTCTTTCACCATACGGATCACTCGGGCTATCGCTTCCTCTTCATCGCGGATAAACGCGCCCTCTTTCCTGCGGTTTACCAGACTTCCGTCCTCCTCATAACCGCGGTCCGCGAATACTTCGCTGGCTGTCTTTAAACCGCAGTCTTTTGCCGCACGGATCGTCTCGCTTCCCGAGAGTCCCATCACGATCAGCTCCGGATCATATTCCTTGACAGCTTCGCAGATGGCGAGGGACAGATCATAGTCTTTCGCCGCCATATTATACATTGCCCCGTGGGGTTTCACATGCTGCAGCTTCATCCCCTGAGCCCGACACATCCCGCCCAGAGCACTGATCTGGTACAGTGTATACGCCTTTGCCTCCGCCGGGGAAACAGCCATATTTCTGCGTCCGAATCCCATCAGATCCGGGAAGCCCGGATGAGCGCCGATACGGATGCCTGCAGCTTTCGTTCTGCTGACAGACTCCATCATTACGACAGGGTCTGACGCGTGGAATCCGCATGCGATATTCGCCGAAGAGATCAGCGGAATGATCTTTTCATCCATCCCCAGCGTGTAGCGTCCGAAGCTCTCTCCAAGATCACTGTTTAAATCAACTTTATACATATTTATTCACACTTCTTTCTTTGATTAGTCCAGCCTGAGCATCCGCTCAATAAATCCGGTATCCGCGTTTCCGGCGCAGAACTCCGGATTTCGCATGATCTGGTACTGGAAGTCCAGATTCGTCTCTACTCCCATGATCACCATCTCATCCAGCGCAGAGCGCATCTTCTGGATCGCGGCATTGCGGTCTGGCGCATGTACGATAACTTTGGCGATCATGGAGTCATACTCCGAAGGGATCCTGTAGCCTGTATAGAGCGCCGTATCTACCCGCACACCGTTTCCGGCAGGAAGATGGAGGTGTTTCACCACGCCGGGACTCGGCATAAAGTTCTTCTCCGGGATCTCAGCGTTTATCCGGCACTCGATCGCATGGCCGGTAAGCCGGATGCCTTCCTGATTAAAGCCTAAAGGTTCACCCATCGCCACCCTGATCTGCTCTATGATCAGATCCGTGCCTGTCACCATCTCCGTAACGCCGTGCTCCACCTGTATACGGGTGTTCATTTCCATGAAATAATATGTTCCCTTCGGGTCAAGGATGAACTCTATCGTTCCCGCATTGGTATAGTTTACCGTCTTAGCCGCAAGAACAGCATCACGGTTCATAGCATTTCTGATCTCATCATTAATAGCCGGAGACGGGGACTCCTCGATCAGCTTCTGATGGTTTCTCTGCACCGAGCAGTCACGTTCGCCGAGAGCCACCACATTGCCGAATTTGTCCCCCATGACCTGAATCTCCACATGGCGGGGATTCTCGATGAATTTCTCAATGTACATCGTGTCATCGCCGAATGCATTGGCGGATTCTCTCTGAGCCATATTAAACTGGAATTCAAACTCATCGGCGGATTTTGCCACACGCATTCCCTTTCCGCCGCCGCCTGATGATGCCTTGATCATGACCGGATATCCGATCTCTTCTGCCAGCTTAATGCCTGTTTCTGCATCATACACCGGTTCCTTTGTACCCGGCACCACCGGAACGCCCGCTTCCATCATGGTTTTACGCGCATGGGACTTATTTCCCATGCTGTCGATCACATCTGCTTTCGGTCCGATAAACGTCAGCCCGTTCTTCTCACAGAGCCGGACAAAATCTGCGTTCTCCGACAGGAAGCCGAATCCCGGATGGATCGCATCGGCGCCCATATTGAGAGCTGCAGTCACAATGCGCTCCATATTGAGGTAACTGTTCTTTGCCGGCCCCTCGCCGATACAGATCCTCTGGTCAGCCAGCTGTACGTGAAGGCTGTCCTTATCTTCCTTTGAATAAACCGCTACGCTGCGGATCCCCATATTCCGGCAGGCGCGGATGATCCTGACGGCGATCTCCCCGCGGTTTGCGATCAATATTTTCTGAAACATCAGCACTCCTCCTTAGTCCGACAGCTTCTTTACCTTGAAGAGCGGCTGCCCGTACTCTACTTTCTGTTCGTTGCTGACAAGAACCGCCTCGATCTCACAGTCATAATCACTCTCGATCTCATTCATCAGTTTCATAGCCTCAAGGATACACACTGTCTGTCCCGCTTTCACCACATCGCCTACTTTGACAAACGCCTCAGCGTCCGGAGACGGAGCAGAATAGAATGTGCCTACAATCGGAGAGATAATATAATTCTCATCTACTGTCTCTTCAGCCGGGGCCTCTGTCTTTACAACGGTAAGCGGTTCTCCCGGCGTCCCTGCACTGCCTCTGCGGCTCATCTTGATCTTTGTATCACCCTCCTGAATGCTGAACTCCAGCATGGAAGATTTTTCAATAATATTTACCAGTTTTTCGATCTTTTCCAAATCCATATCGGTTACTCCTATCTTTTTTCTCATTTACTGAAACAGTTTGCTGAGGCGCTTTGCTACCAGACGGCACTCAAGCACTTCCCTGCATGGCTGATAGATCTGTCTGCGCAGTTCATTGAGGCCGGCCACTTCGTCGAGCAGAAGCTGCTGGGCTTCTTCAACTGTCACGGCTTTAAAGCGCACTTTATTATCTGTCTTACACTGTGCAAGCTTTGGAATATCTACAGAGATCACTGTGGCGATCTTTGCATATCCGCCGGTTGTCTGCCGGTCGGAAAGAAGCACGATAGGCTTCCCGTGGCTCGGCACCTGCACAGAGCCGAACGCAATACCGTCTGATATAATATCCGCCGTTGTCTTATATGCGATAAACGGCCCTTCCAGTCTGCATCCCATCCTGTCAAAGTCGCTGGTAACCGTATATTCCGAGTTCAGAAATGTCTCTCTGCCCGCATTGGTAAACACATCCTCCTGCGGTCCCATCACAACGCGGAGAGTCACTTCGTCATAGTCAAACTCATCCAGATCCAGACTTCTGGAGAGGAAGTACGGCAGATATCTTCTCTTAATGCGGAAACCGATATAGTCTCCGTCTTTGAGCCTGCGGCCTTTGAAGCCCCCGATCCCGCATTTGATATTCGTAGAACGGCTGCCCATCACAACCGGGATATCCAGATAACTGGAAAACGCAATATATCCCCGGCTTCCGGTACGGCATCCTGCAAAATCCAGCACGTCTCCCTTGTGCATATAAAGGGCTGTGTACATCTTCACCGGCTTCTTGTTCACACGGGGCTGGAAATCCCCGCCGGTGATGGCGATGATCGTCTCTGAGGTAAATTCCAGACTGGGCCCCATCAGGGTAAATTCCAGCACTGCCTCATTCTCCGGGTTGTCCAAAAGCAGATTGGCAATTTTAAAGGAGCGGACATCCATGACTCCGGAAACACTGAACCCCTGACTCTGATAGCCGGTTCTTCCAAGATCCTGCACTGTTGTCAGCATCCCGCCTTTTAAAACACGAAAGCCCATAGATTACACCCCTTTCTGATGGATCACGCACTGATATGTGCCTTCATCCACCTGTTTCTTTATTTCCAGATACTCCTCTTCTGCCACAGGGACGAACCGTATATAGTCTCCTGCTTCAAAAAGGATCGGCACCTCTCTCCCCGGATCATAAGTCTTTACCGGCGTCATGCCGAGAAGCTGCCATCCTCCGGGAGAATCCAGCGGATAAATACCGGTCTGGGAACCTCCGATCCCCACGCTTCCCGCCGGGATACGTATCCTCGGATTGGCAAGTCTGGGGGTGTGTATCCTCTCGTCCAGTCCGCCCAGATAGGAAAAACCGGGAAGGAATCCCAGCATATAGATCAGATAATCTTTTCCGCTGTGGATCTGGATCACTTCTTCCGTTGTCAGTCCCGCATGATCCGCGATGTTCTGAAGATCCGGACCGTATTCCCCGCCGTAGCAGACCGGGATTTCAAAGATTCTTGATTCCGAAGCTTCTCCGCTGATCTCCAGCTTCAGAAGCTTCTCCATACGCGCGCGAAGGCCGGCATAGCTTACCACTCTGGGGTCATAATTGATAAGCAGAGATGCGAAAGCGGGGATCATGTCAGTGACTCCCTCAATATGCTGTGCCTTGATCATGCGCACCAGCGCCGTGATCTGCGCGTTGATCTCCGGGGAAATCTCCTGACCGAATTCTATCAGGAGAGAGGAATCCCCGGCAGTACAGATTTTGATTTCGTTCATTTCAATCTCCTTTACATAATCAGAGAAGCTGGCTTAAATTCGTTCCGAACGTCCTGATCCCGAGGTATGCGGATACGATCACGACCACGATACCGCAGATCAGAAGCCATGTCGGGTGCTTGTAGTCCTCGCCCATGATGGATTTCTTCTTGGAGGCGATCAGGCATACGCCCAGTGTGATCGGCAGGATCAGGCCGTTCACCGCTCCAGCAAGGACGAGCAGGACTGCCGGCTGTCCGAGAACTGCCATAACAACTGTACTCAATGCGATAAATAAAATAATAAACACATTCTCATATTTCTCAATACTCTTGTGGAATGTCTTTAAGAAAGACACGGAAGTATAAGCGCATCCCACGATCGATGTGATTGCCGCACAGAGCAGTACCAGTCCGAAGAAACGGTAGCCGATCTCTCCTGCGCCGATGCGGAACGCGTCTGCCGCCGGATTGTCCGGATCAAGCGTATGCGCCGGTGATGTGGCTGTCGCAACTACAACGCCGAGGATCGCAAGGAACAGGAACACGCGCACGATCGTGGCGATGCCGATTCCCATAACAGAACTCTTGTTGATCTCTTTGAGATTCTCTTTCTTCGTGATACCTGCGTCGATCAGACGATGGGCGCCTGAAAATGTGATATATCCGCCTACTGTTCCGCCGAGAAGCGTCAGGATCGCGGTTCCAAGCTCGTCCATCGGAGCTGTCGGCATGACGGTCTCTTTCAGCGCCATCCCAAACGGCGGCTGAACGATCACGATCACAACGAAGATCACGACGATCATGATGCCGCCGAGGATCTTTGTCAGTGTATCCATCGCATTCAGTGCGTTCTTCATCAGGAAGATGACGATCGCTACGCCGCCTGCGATAAAGCAGCCGACTTTCTCCGGTATGCCCAGCAGCGTGTTAAAGCCGAGGGCGCCTCCGCCTACGTTACCGATATTAAATACAAGTCCGCCTGCGACAACCAGAAACGCTACCACATAGCCAAGTCCAGGAAGAACCTTGTTTGCCACGTCCTGTCCTCTCATGCCGGACACACAGAGCACGCGCCATACATTGAGCTGGACAATGGCTGATAAAATGACAGATATCAAAATAACGAATCCGAAGCTCGCTTTCAGGCTCCCGGTAAATTGACCCGTCTGGGTGAGGAATCCTGGTCCGATGGCGGAAGTTGCCATCAGAAAGGCTGCGCCGATCAGAACGCTGAGGCTTTTTTTGTTTGTCTTTTCCATAATTTCTCATCCTTTCATAATTAAACTAACGGTTAAATTATAACGGAACGGGCAGTTTTCGGCAATATTTTTCGAAATCATTGTTAAAAAATTGTTAATAAAAGAGCAGAATACCTCTCATAGATACTCTGCTCTGTAAAAAACCATTCTATACTATAAATCTGTACTATTATGCCTCGAAATCAAGATCATATTTTACAACATCGATCACTGCTTTTCCATCTGAGTAGAACAAAATTCCGTCTGCGGATAAATCCGTATACAATGTCGCCGAAAGCACATGCTCTCCGTTGTTTACAAATATCTCAACGCTGAAATTATCCAGTATGATGCGCATTGTAATCCTGCCGTTTACGCTGTTGACCAGACTTCTGCGCTGATGAATGATCGCTCTTCTGGAGCCCGAAAACTTCCGGTCAACTTTCAGGATGGATTCGTGGGGCCGGAAGCTGACAGCCGTGTGGCATGTATCGTTCTGGGCAAAACGTACGGCAAACTTTCGGTACAGCTCTTCTCCTTCTGCCGGGCGCAGCGTCAGTTCCATATCGATCCGGCGGCCTTTCATTCCATCAAGCCGGATCACATCAGACACCTCCACATTTTCGTAACTCACCTTATTCGTCCGCATCTGTTCGAGTTCACGGACCGGCTTCTGGATCAGGCGTCCGTTTTTCACGGAAAGTTCTCTTGGCAGGCTCATCTGCCCGAACCACGAACGCTCCGGAGAATGCAGATTGCACGTATCCCAGTTCTGCATCCAGCCGATCATGATCCGCCGTCCGTCCGGCGCCACCACAGTCTGCGGAGCATAGAAGTCGATTCCGTAATCAATCGCCTGATTCTTCTCTTCAATAAATGTATCTGTCTCGCTGTCGTAATTTCCTATAATGCATACGGTTCCATTTCCATTATGGTATTCAAACCCCTGCGGAAGCATATCCTGCGGGCTGACAAGAAGAACCTGCTTGCCGTCCAGTTCAAAGAAATCCGGACATTCCCACATCCGTCCGAAACGACCGTTATTGCTGATCAGTGTTTTTTCAAACTTCCACTTCAGACCGTCCTCACTGCTGAAAAGAAGGATCCTTCCATCTTTGTCCGGCGTACAGTTTCCTGCCACACAGCGGAATGTGCCGTCGGGCGCCCGCCAGATCTTCGGATCACGGAAATCAAACCGGCTTCCTCCTTCGGGGAGATCATTTTCATCAAGAACCGGATTTCCTGGATATTTCACATAATCTGTCCCGTCGCCTATGGCAATGCACTGTCTCTGCACTTCTCTCGTACTTCCGTCCGGCTGAGTCTCCTTGACCACTCCGGTATA
Organism: uncultured Lachnoclostridium sp.; assembly: GCA_946499505.1. Taxonomy (GTDB): domain Bacteria; phylum Bacillota; class Clostridia; order Lachnospirales; family Lachnospiraceae; genus Mediterraneibacter. Next base: position 5,123 of record CAMMSL010000019.1, on the reverse strand, counting down.
CATCAGCATCTGTCTTCCGTCATCCAGGCTGACTGCACTGCCTGAGAAACAGCCGTCCCTGTCATAATCTGTATCCGGAGCGAGTGCTGCCGGCAGATATTTCCAATGGAGCAGGTCGCTGCTCACCGCGTGTCCCCAGTGCATCGGTCCCCAGTGGGAATTATAAGGATGATACTGGTAAAACAGATGATACTCCCCGTTATAATAGGCGAATCCGTTGGGATCATTCAGCCATCCCACCCGGGTTGACAGATGAAACGCCGGCCTCGGCTCATCCTTTATCTGTCTTTCTCTCGTCTCTTCATATTTTCTTGCATCACGTAAAATCTGGCTCATGCGTCTGGTCTCCTTTTTGCATATTTTCTTTGTATTATTTAAAATATATTAAACTGAACCGGATTACTCCGGGAGCTTCGCTTACGCCGTAGTTTCCCTGCGGATCAGAATCGGTGGAATGATCTTATGTACCGGCTCCTTTAAGGGGGCTGGTCTTCTTTTTTTCCGTTCCTCCATCTGGTCCGACAGTATTTTCATTGCTTCATTTGCGATCAGAGAAATCTGCTGTCCCACTGTACTCGTCGGAATAACAGCTTCTCTGGAAATCGGAGAATTATCAAAACCAATAATCTGATATGTTTCCGGAAGCTTTCCATATTTCTGGAACAGGTAATTCAGCAATACATTTGCATGGGTATCATTGGGCATAAAAATTCCTTTCTTCTTGTCCGGATACTTTTTCTCCAGAAGCGCCACAATTTCTTCTATTTTATTTCTGTTTTTTTCAAATGTATTTCCAAGATGTGTCAGGATCAGTTCGTATGGAACATTGTATTCCTCGCATACATCTACAAAGCCTTTGATACGCCCTGAAGCCGGAGATGTGTCCGGGATATTGCCGTTTACATGGATCAGGATATCGCAGTCACTCTTTCTCAGCAGACTGGCCGCCTGCACGCCGCCCATATAATTGTCTGTGTTGACGCTGGAGATGTACCTGTCTTCTCTCTCGATTCCTACCACCGGCACATTATAAGATGCAAGCTCATCAGAGGGGATCGTCGGACTTAATACGATCATTCCTTCTATATTGTACGCCATCAGCTCTTCAATATATTTTCTCTCAACATCTGCCTTTTCATTTCCTGCAAAAACAAGGAATTTATATCCGTAAGTTTCATAAGTAGCAAGGATCTGGTTCAGCATCTCTGAATAGTAGTGCATATACAGGTTCGGTATAATAAGTCCTATAAACTCTGTCCTGCCGCTGGCAAGGATCCTCCCCACCTTATTTTCCTTGTAATCAAGTGCGTCCAGCGCATCGGCAATCTTCTGCTGGTTCTCCAAAGTCAGCGAATCCGGATCGTTAAAATATCTGGAGATCGTTGTTTTGGAAAATCCGGTATACTTTGCAATATCTGCAAATGTTACTTTCTTTGTCTTCATATCGTTACGCCTCACATATTATGGATAGAACTGTGGTTTCCCAGATAACCGTTCTACCTCTGAATGATTACAGTATATCAGAATGTGAATCAAAAAATCAATAAATAACCGGTTACTTAACCGGTAACACAACGGTTTCATATATAGATTCATCAATAAAAAGGAGGAGATGGAATGAGAAGACGATTGCTGTACCTGACGGTCACCCTCTTCGCTGCGGCCTGTCTATCCGGCTGTCAGCAGAAAGATCCCGAGCCGGGAGATATCGCAGGATATGATGAGGGCGAAGAGTATCTCTCCATATGGGTTCACTCAATCGAGGACACTGAGGAGGGTCAGGCTTACAAAGAATCGGTAGAAACTTTTAACGAGGCTTATGACGGACAGTATTTTGCAGACATTGAGTTCGTGCCAAGAAATGACAGCGGCGGCGGTTACTCTGATAAAGTAAATGCTTCCGTCATGGCAGGCGGACTGCCGGACGTCCTTACAGTAGACGGACCGAACATCTCTGCATACGCAGCTAACGGTATCATTCAGCCCTTGGCTGACCTGACAGAGGAAGAAGAAAGCGAATATCTTCCCTCGATCATCGAGCAGGGAACGGTAAACGACGACCTTTACGCCCTCGGTGTCATGGAGTCCAGCGTGGGATTCTACTATAATAAAGACATCATCGAGGAAGCCGGTATCGAGATCCCGGATGCAGACCATCCGTGGACATGGTCAGAATTTCTTGATATTCTCGAGGAGCTCAAACCGATCATGGGTGAGAAAGGCGGTTACCCGCTTGACATGACATTCCCGGTGGGCGAGACAAGTATCTACTACTACGCTCCGTTTGTATGGTCCGGCGGCGGCGAGCTTGTCAGCGATGACGGACTGACCGTGGACGGTTATTTCAATTCGGATCAGACAAAAGCAGCTATGGAATATTTCCGGACCATCGTGGAAAAAGGCTATATGTCTCAGGCTCCTATTGATAATCTCTTTGAGAGCGGACGGGCTGCTTTCAAATTCGACGGAGCATGGGAAGTCAATACGATATACACAAGCTATCCCGACATCAATCTCGGAGTCGCTCCTTATATCGTCAGCGATAACTGGGATGGCGGAACATATACGCCGACCGGCTCATGGCATTTGCCGCATCCTCTGAAACAAAGGATATCGAAGGTGCTACAGAGCTTGTCAAATGGATGAGCGGTGTGGATAGCGGCATCCGTATCTGGAATATGACAAAGAACTTCCCGTCTACATATGAAGCTTTCGAGAATATCGATGTCTTCCAGACTGATGAAAACTACAGCGCTCTCTACAATCAGCTGAGTACTTACGGGCATCCCCGTCCGAAGACACCGGTATATCCGCAGGTGAGCACCAGCTTCCAAGAGGTATTGGAAAGCGTGGCTCTGAGTGGAAAGGATGTGGATCAGGAGCTTGACAAAGCTGTGGAACGAATAGATCAGAAATTGGAACGTTATACGAGGGAATAAAATATGAAGAAAAAGAATTCAATCTTAGGAATGGCGTTTTTCGGGCCTGCACTTGTACTGCTGACACTGTTTTTATTCCTGCCGATGCTGCTTACACTCGGATTCAGTTTTACCGATTACTTCGCACTGAATCCTGAGCTGACGCATTTTGTGGGACTGGAAAACTACATAAATATTTTTAAAGACGACCTTTTTGTACAGTCATTTTTAAACACCGTAAAATTCGTTATCATAATCGTACCGCTTCAGTGTGGTGGCGCTCTTCTGCTCGCTCTGGCGATCAACAAAGCGGCGCACTGCAAGAAATATTTTAAAGTAGCGTTTTTTGTACCTGTAGTTATGTCTCTGGCTGTTGTATCCACACTGTGGATGCAGATCTACAGCCCGGAAGGTATTTTAAATACGTTGCTCGGAAACTTCGGTATCGACCCGCAGCCGTTTATCCACAGTGCCGATCAGGCACTTCCCTCCATCGCGATCATGAGTGTATGGCAGGGTGTCGGCTACCAGATGATCATCTTTCTGGGCGGCCTTCAGAACATCAATCCCGCGCTCTATGAGGCGGCTGAGATGGACCACGCAAGCGGCTGGCAGAAATTCAAAGATATCACACTTCCGGAACTGAAACCGCTGTGTATCTTCGTATTTATCACAGTCACGATCGGCGCGTTCCGTATGCTGGTACAGCCGATGGTTATGACAGGCGGAGGTCCTGATCATTCAACTTACACACTTGTGTACGACATTTATGAAACCGGTACAGTCAACTGGGAGATGGGTCTTGCATCCACAATGGCAATCGTATTTACCGTATTCGTCGTCATCCTGACGATCATCCAGAATGTACTGACTAAGGACAAGGAGGAGAGAAAACATGGTAACAAAAAAGCAAAAGCGAATTAACTGGATCCTTGTAGCTGTCCTGCTGGTGCTCTCGATCTTCTTCCTGTTCCCGGTCATCTGGATGCTTGCAAACTCCTTTAAGCCGGATGCAGCGATCACAGCGGACATGAATTCCATTGCGGCGTTTATCCCGCCGGCATTAAATGGAAACTTCTTTGACAACTATGTTTCCATCATCACGAATACAAGTTTCCTGAGATATATGGGTAACACACTTTTATACGCGGCAATTCTGATCGTCCTGAGCATTATCGTAAACGGCCTTGCCGGATATGCTCTTGCCAAGATCAATTTCCCGTTCCGCGATCAGTGGCTCATGATCATCATCATGCTCCTGATCGTACCGACAGAGACGGTCATCACGATTCATTTCCTGATCATCGCGAAGGCCGGTCTCCTGAACACGATCGTCGGTTATATACTGCCGCTGATCGTAAATCCGTTCAACATCTTCCTGTTCCGTCAGGTATTCGTCAGCCTGCCGGACGATGTATACGAGGCAGCACAGCTTGACTACTGCGGCCCGGTGAAATACTTCTTCACCATGGTTCTGCCAATGTCAAAAACAGTTGTTGCAACCGTCAGCGTATTCACTTTCCTGAATGTATGGAACGATTACCTCTGGCCGTCACTGGTATTTACATCAAGCGACCTGCTGACCGCTCAGATCGGTTTGAACTCTATTACATCCAATGAGAATACAACAATGGGGCAGACGCTTGCAGTTATTACCCTGATCACAATACCAGTCATCATCATCTACTCCCTGTTCTCAAAACAGATTGTAGAAGGTGTTACATCAACAGGTTCAAAGGAAGGATAAGGAAATGAGTTTTATAGAATTTAAAAATGTATGTAAAATGTATCCCGGATCAAATAAGAATACAGTAGACAACTTCACTCTTAATATAGAGGAAAAAGAATTCATCGCATTTGTCGGCCCGTCCGGCTGCGGAAAATCGACAACTCTCCGTATGATCGCCGGTTTTGAGGAGATCACAGGCGGCGAGCTCTATATCGACGGCAAAAAAGTAAACGATGTAGCTCCGAGAGACAGAGGCATTTCAATGGTATTCCAGAACTACGCCCTCTATCCTCATATGACAGTTGAGAAAAACATCGGATACGGTCTGAAGAATATGAAAATGCCTGCAGACCAGATCAAACAGAAAGTAGACTGGGCGATCAAAATCCTCGGACTGGAAGAATACCGCTACCGCAAACCGAATAATTATCCACCCGCATAGCGGGTGGTTTTTCCTTTTCGGGCAGAGCCCTAAT
>CAMMSL010000018.1 GCA_946499505.1 uncultured Lachnoclostridium sp. | reverse complement strand
AGTCAGTCATTCCGTATCTGCTCCCTTTTCAAACGATTTTCCTTTCCTGAGTCGGAACGAAAAATCGAAATTTATTCCACAAGTTCCGACAGCGGTCTTATCTGATATCCCATCTCCTCCCATTTTGTCAGCAAATCATCCATTATCTCTGCATTGGTGGATGATGTGCTGTGGAGCAGTACGATGGCTCCGGGATGGATACGTCCGAGGAGTTTGTCGAAGGCCTCTTCTTTTGCGGGCTGATCGTCCTGATACCAGTCTACATACGCAAGGCTCCAGAAGAAAGTTTTATATCCCAGTTCTTTAGCCATCTGAAGATTTGCTTCATTATATTTCCCCTGAGGAGGACGATAGTATCTGGTCATTTCCTGACCGGTTACATCGAGAAAAGCGTCCTCTACAGCTGTTATTTCCTTTTTGAAAGAATCCATGTCTGCAATCTGCGACATATCAGGGTGATGCCATGTATGATTTCCGACAGTGTGTCCCTCTTCAACCATTCTTCTGATAAGATCGGGGTCGGATTCGATGTATGTGCCTACGACGAAAAATGTGGCCGATACATTATGCTTTTTCAGTGCGTCCAATATAGGTGCAGTATTTCCGTTTTCATATCCTGCATCGAAAGTGAGATAGAGGACTTTGTCGTCAGTATCTTGTGCGTAATATGCATCGTATCTTGCAAGCTCTTCTATGGTGGCGTTGCCTATTGGCAGCTGTCCGTTTTCCTGAAAGCTCAGTCCCCAATTACCTTCCGCACCGGCGGAAACCTCTTTGGTGCTGACGGCTGGGTCGGAAAAATCATTATGCTGTTTTATGGTTTTTGCCTGATCTCTCCAGACGGCAGCTCCGGTTCCGGCAAGATATGCGGCTGTAAAAAGGAGAAAGAAAGAAAAAATGCGGATCAGTATTTGCTTTTTCATAATCACCACACAAATATGATTTTTATAATCATATGAAATAAGAAATGTATTTAAGACTGATATCGGCAATATAGAACAGTGTAAAATTGATCGGAAATTGAAAAAACCACAGGCAAGCAACATTGAAAATAAACGTTTTTTCTGGTATCATAGCTATAGATTAAGTCGAGGATAAATCTTAGGAGGACGTTATGGCGGAAGATTATACAGGAATGGCGATTGGTATATTTGAACTGGAGAGTGAATGTATCTGTTTTGTGGCTCTCGATGCAGCGGCAAAAGCAGCAGATGTAAGGATACAGGCGGTGGAGAGAAACCGACTGAAGTCAGGCGCCTGCGTAAAAATGCGCGGAAGTGTGTCGGATGTGAAAGCGGCTATGGAAGCTGCTTTGAAAGCGGCAGAGGGACGCAGTAAAGTTGTATCACATACCGTGATAGCGGCCCCGTCAGAAGACACAGAAACGGCGATTGCAATGACGATCGGAAAGTAACTGTGGCAGAAGAAAATGAAAAAGATGTTTGAAAAAGCGCAGGAAAGGACTGGTATACAGATATGACATATGGAGCTTATGGACTTGTAGAGGTCGTGGGAGAGGCGAATGCTATTCTTGTAACAGATCGTATGCTTAAGACTTCTGAAGTAGAATATGTAACGCAGGACACAAAATGCGGAGGCCATGCACTCGTATTTGTGGGCGGAGATGTGGCTGCTGTTACGGCGGCAGTGGAAAGTGTGAAAGAAGATCCGCCGTGCGAGGTGATTGAGTCGGCGGTGATATCGAATCCGTCACAGGAAATGAATGATATAGTCGAACTGTTTAAGAGCAGAAGAAAATAACGTTTGGCAGTCAGTATATATGTTATGACAGAGCTGTGTTCATGGGGGATTTTTACCGGGAACACAGCTCTTTTAGCTTTTTGTTTTTTTGCGCCCGTGGTAGACTTTTGTGAAAAAGGATAGTAGAATGATATCTGGAATTTTGACAATGGAATGGAGATTACCATGGAAAAAGCGATTTTATTTTTCGATATTGACGGTACGATCTTAAGTGAGAAGACAAGAAAGATACCGGAAAGTGCTGTGACAGCGCTGCAACTGGCGAAAAAGGCCGGACATCTGCTTTTTATTAATACTGGAAGGACGATCTGCAGCATACCGGCAGAGATCCGGAGAATGCCTTTTGACGGTTTCCTGTGCGGATGCGGTACGCATCTTTTTTTCCATGACGAGGAACTGCTGGCAAAGTCACTGACGCGGGAACGGGGCAGGGCAATCATTGAAAAAGTATTTGAGTGCAATCTCGGTGGTATTGCGGAGGGACCGGAAGATGTATATTTCCCGAGTCGTATTTCCAGATTCGACAAGCTGGAGTCCTCCCGAAGATATTTCCGGGAGAAGGGCATGGGGATTGAATGTCCTATTGAGAAGGATGATTTTATATATGATAAGCTCTTTATTTATGCTGATGCACAGAGTGACCTGAAGAGCTTTCTGGATTTTATAGATGAAGATATGGAAGCTCTGGACCGGGGCGGCAATGCGTATGAAGTAGTCCAGAAAGGTTACTCTAAGGGGACAGCGTGTGAATTTATGCTGGACAGACTTAATATGACGAAAGATCAGGCTTATGTGTTTGGCGACAGCAGCAATGATCTGGCGATGTTTGAATTCGCTGTTCATGCCGTGGCAATGGGAGAACATGATAAGGTACTTGATCCTTATACAGAGTTTGTGACAAAAGCAGTGGAAGAGGACGGAATCGCATTTGCTCTGGAGCATTACGGATTGATATAAGAGGGGAATACGCAGACAGATTCGATGACGGCATTATAAAGCAAAAACAGGAGAGGCGGAAAAGACGATGAAGATTTTTGTGTACAGTTACAGGGAATTTGACGAAGCAGAGTATTTTCAGAAGTTTTCAGAGGAGTATGGCGTGGAACTCGGTATTTCCACAGATGATCCGACGATGGAAAATGCATATCTCGCGGAAGGGTATGAGTATGTGAGCATTATTACAACGAAGATCGACGCAGAACTGATGGAGCGATTTCATGAGCTGGGCGTGAAGATGATCTCTACCCGCACCATCGGCTATGATCATGTGGATATTGCAGCGGCAAAGCGTCTTGGCATGCATGTGAGCAATGTATCGTATTCACCGGAATGTGTGGCGGACTATACGGTTATGCTGATGCTCATGTCAATCCGTAAGATGAAGAGGATCATGCAGAGGGAGGAAATCAATGATTTCTCTCTTCCGGGCATTCAGGGCAGAGAACTGCCGAACTTTACGGTAGGCGTTCTTGGAACAGGAAGGATCGGACGTGCAGTGATCCGTGATCTTTCAGGATTCGGCTGTAAGATCTATGCTTATGACAAATATGAAAACGATTCGGTGAAAGAGTATGCGCAGTATGCGGATCTGGATACAATTTACAGAGAGTGTGACCTTATTACGCTGCATATGCCGCTGCTCGATGATAACTTCCATCTGATCGACGGTGATGCCATAGCGAAGATGAAAGACGGCGTTGTGATCGTCAATACGGCGAGGGGCGGACTGATCGATACGAAAGCTCTGATCGAAGGAATTGAGTCAGGGAAGATCAGCGCTGCCGGCCTGGACGTGATCGAGGATGAGTTCGGTATGTATTATTATGACAGAAAGTCTGACATACTGAGCAAGAGGGACCTGTACATTTTACGGGGATTTCCGAATGTGATCGTCACACCGCATATGGCGTTTTACACGGATCAGGCGGTAAGCGATATGGTGAAGAATTCTATGCTCAGCTGTATTTACCATGCAGAGGGAAAAGAAGACCCGTGGGCGGTAGTCTGACCGTCGGTTTCATTTGAGTTTTAAGGCTCCGGAATAACGCGGTATCAGCCATGCAGAGAGATATGCATAGCTGATACGCATTCCGGAGCCTTTTATCTTTTGCCGGATATATTACTATATACTTTACATGAGCATCAATATATATTATAATTATTACGAAAATGTTAAATAAATTAAGGAGATATTACATGATAAGCGTGAAAGAGCTTACAAAGATATTCGGTACAAACCGGGCAGTGGATCGGATCTCACTTGATATTCCGGAGGGGATGATGTTTGGCCTGCTTGGGACAAACGGCGCGGGAAAGACGACGCTCCTCCGGCTTCTCTCAGGGATACTGGAGCCGGATTCAGGGGAAATCCTTGTAGATGACAAACCTTTAAGCGCTGCGGCAGAGAAGATATTTTATCTTCCGGATACGCCGTATTATTTTCCGAATGCTTCAATGGAGCAGATGACGAAGTTCTATCAGAGCCAGTATCCCAAAATGGATACAGAGGGAGTAAGCTATATGGCAGAATCTCTGAATCTGGATATGAGGCAGCCTCTGCGGACATTTTCCAAGGGGATGAAGAGACAGGCTTTTCTGATTCTCGCGCTCTGTGCAGGGACGAAATATCTGCTGTGCGACGAGGTGTTTGACGGACTGGATCCGATCGCCGCGGATGTAATGAAGAATCTCTTCCGGCAGGAGATGAAAGAGCGCAGATTTACAGTGGTCGTGGCTTCCCACAAACTGTATGAGCTGGAGGATATCTGTGGAAACATCGCGATCCTGCATAAAGGAGGGCTGGTGACTGCCGGAGATATGCGCATACAGGCAGGAGATATGTGGAAATATCAATGCGCGTTTCGGCCGGACGATGCAGACGATAACCGTACGGATGCCGGAGAGAAGATGGAGGAGATTACGGACAGGCTGACGCGGGAACTTGATATTGTACGCGTCAGTTCAGAAGGCACTTTTCTTACACTGACTGCAAGGGGAGAGAAAGAGAAAATTCTGGCAAAGCTGAATGAGGAGCATCCGTGCGTATTAAATGAAATTCCTATGAGTCTTGAAGAAATCTTTATCGCGGAAATGGAGGTGAAAGGATATGACATCCGCAAAGTGCTTCATTAACTGGATGAAAGAAGCGGGCAGAGGACACCTTGTGGCGGCGCTGGGATGGGGGATGTTTATCCTTTACGGCATCCTTGCCGTGACGAGGCTGAGCTTTGATACACAAAATACATATTTCGGGATCGGGGGCACTGTTCTGGAACTCCGGTGGATCTGCATGGGACTGGGAATCCTTACAGCGTTTATCGAGTACTTTTATCTGTTCAGGCAGAGACAGCAGGACTTTTACTACAGCCTTCCGGTCAGCCGGGAGACTGTATTCTGGAGCCGTTACGTGCACGGCCTTTTTCATATGCTTGTGCCGCTGATCCTTGTTATGGCAGTATGCGGGCTTTATCAGGCAGCCATAGATCCTCAGTTCGGGCCTTATGCCGGGAGTTATACACTGAAGAGCATTCTTGCCTATGGGGCATCGTATCTGATCTTTTATCATTTGGGAATCCTGTGCATCGTAATCTGCGGGAATATCATATCTGCCTTTGCGGTCTGTGCGGCCGGAATACTTTACTTTCCGATATTGACAGGGAATATCTGTATTACGCTTTCGGAAAATTATTTTACTTCATACTATAAGAATCCGCTTCTTGAACGGCTTTACACTGTCCTGTCACCGGAGCGGCTGACAGCAGACCTGACAGGGATGAGTGTGTTCGAAAAGCCTTTCGTGCTTTCCTTTACACCGGAACTGTCTTCTATAGCAGCTGCAGTCCTGTGGATCGGTATCCCTTTTGTACTGTCTGCATTTGCACAGAAAAGGAGAAAGACGGAGCGTACAGGATGGATTTTCGCATTTGCACCGGCGGAGCGTGTGGTACAGATATTGGTATCATTTCTGGCAGGATTGTGGATCTTCAGCTTCCTTTCTGATTTCTCAAAAGATCCGGCTGCCGGCATAGGCAGTCTGATCGGCTGTGCCGCAGGCGGCGTGTGCGCTGCTCTTGTGATACACTGTCTGCTGGAGTATGCGGTGCAGGGCACGGGAGCAAAGCTTTTGCGAAGAAAGTGGCAGCTTGCAGTATCAGCCGCAGCAGTGCTTGCCGCCGGACTGGCATTTCCTGCAGGAGCGTCCGCTTACGATTCTATCTTCCCTGAAAATGCCGAGAGCGTCGGGGTCAGCATAGACGGGATCGGAATGGATTACTGGACGTATGAAGAAGTGTCGGGAAACAGGGAAACATATGAGACAAACGCACAGTTAAGTGAGTACCGGTTAAAAGATGAAGGACGGACGGCAGTGCTCGGATGGCTTCAGGAGATCATCCGTAATGATCCGGACGGGAATGAAGGCGCAGACTGCGCCCCTTATACACGTGCGAAAGTCTGTTATTATATGCCTGACGGCAGTACACGTTACCGCTCTTATCCTTTAAGCCGGGAGCAGGTCGAAATGTTTGCCGGCGTTTATGAGACAGATGAGTACAGACAGATCGCCTATCCGGCTGTGACACTTGAGGATGTGTCGGGCGACCGGCTGGCATGGGAGGACGGAGTAAAAGATACTGCCCTTCAGATTACAGGCGATCAGAAAGAAGAGCTCCTTGCTGCATACCGGGAGGATGTCTCCGAGTTGCGGATGGAACAGTTGGAAGAAGCACTCCCCTGCGGCTATGCAAGGATAAAATCTTCAACAGACGGAGAAATTACGGATATGTTTGTCTATCCGTTCTTTGAACGTACGTGCAAGCTCCTCGGAGAATACGGTATCGATACAGAGAAGACACTTGAGGACTATGAGGTGGACTCTATACAGGAACTGGAGAGTTACCCGACAACTGACACCGGCGGATTATCTTCAGGTGGTACGAGCATGAATTATTACGAACAGGCGGATGAAGTTGAGGCATTTAAGAAGAAACTGATACCGGATGAACTGGATATACAGCCGCTGCTTTATCCTCTGGATCATTCGTCAGATATCGACGTTTCCGTGGTCGATGATGAGACAAATTCGATCATCCATGTAAGCTGTGTGCAGCGTGAAGACATATAACGTACAACGAGACAGGATTATTTCAGGAAAAAGAGCAGGCGGCTGCTCTTTTTCTATTGGCGACAGGATTCTTCCTTTTTCTTGCTGTTACAGTGGTATACTGTGGCAAACTTATGAAAAAGGAGGAACATGATGACAAAGAAGAAAAAGATCATTCTTATCACAGTTATATTGGCTGTTATCATTGCAGCAGGGGCTTCTGCCGGTATTTATCTGTATATCAACAGGTTTGATGCGGGGGAATATGTACAGGCGGTTCTGGATACATCCTACAAAAATAAAACAGATCAGTACGTGGAGATTACCGGAATTTCCAAGGAGAAAGCGGAAAAGATATTTGAGGACAATCTGGACGCTACAATGGCGGGCTTTGAAAGTTCTGAGATGCCGGAGGAGATGCTGCCCAAGTACCGGGAACTCTTCGCAGAGATTGCCGGAAAGGTCAGCTATACGATCGGGGAGCCTGAAAAACAGGAGGATGGCACATATACTGTGCCGGTCATTATCAAACCGATCACGCTTTTTACTGACACATATGAGACGTTCCAGACACGGGCTCAGGAGTATGCGCAGGAAGTGACTGACAGTGTGATGAACGGAGGCGAGATGCCGACAGATGAAGAAATGCAGAGTCAGATCTATCAGATCTATTACGATGTGCTCAAAGAACGCGTGGACTCCGGGATGCTGTACGGCGGAGCAAGAAATGCGGCACTGCATGTCACAAAGGAAGCTAGCAGGGAATTTACGATCGATCAGGAGGATATGGATAAGCTGGATTCCATGCTGATCGAGAGTGTGGATAACGGGGAGGAAGAGCCGGCAGAAGGACAGGAGCAGACTGGTGAGGATGCAAACACAGAGGACAATGCTGAAAAATAAATAGATATGACAGCGTTGTCAAGGAGTATTAAAAAATATCCCCTGCAGGTTCAGTTAAACCTGCGGGGGAGTCCTTTTGCTGGAGTACTGTTTTATGCTTCTGGGAAGACTTTAGGGGATCTTTGTCTTTAAGACATCGACATCTTCTTTCAAATCGAGTACAAGTTTCAGTACAACAGACATATTTTCGTCGTCTGCTTTTTTGATCCTGTAATACTGTTCCAGGACGTCAATCCTCTTGTCCTGTTTGTCCAGTCGGTTTTCTACCATTTCCTGAACCCGGTCTATCTCCTCAAGGACAGAATTTTCTACTGAGCGGATCTCGTCGCGCAATTCCTGTTTCGTATCGCGGAGCTCTTGCTTGAGTCCAGTCATATCCTGCTTCATGCTGCCGAATTCCTGCTTGAGTCCAGTCATATCCTGCTTCATGCTGCCGAATTCCTGCTTAAGCCCGGCCATATCCTGTTTCATGCCGCCGAATTCCTGTTTGAGTTCGGCCATGTCCTGTTTCATGCCGCCGAATTCCTGCTTAAGTCCAGCCATGTCCTGTTTCATGCCGCCGAATTCCTGCTTAAGCCCGGCTATATCCTGTTTCATAACGCCGAATTCCTGTTTGAGTCCGGCCATGTCCTGTTTCATGCCGCCGAATTCCTGCTTAAGCCCGGCCATATCCTGTTTCATAACGCCGAATTCCTGTTTGAGTTCGGCCATGTCCTGTTTCATGCCGCCGAATTCCTGTTTGAGTCCAGCTAAGTCGTGCTTTATCGGCTGTAATTCTGAACTTAATTTTCTGTCTAATAATTCAGATATAGCCGATAGCATTTGGTTGTTGTCTTCTGTCATACTGTCAACTCCTTCCTCCCCTTGATCCTCGCCGGTGGAATTACTTTAGCATTTAACCGGGAGAATGTCTATTGACATTTCATACAAAACAGGCTTTCGGAAAGTTTATTCTCACCCGTATCATTCCGTCTTCATACTCAGCCGAAATTTCCCCGCCCATCTGCTCGGTCAGCACTTTTGCGATAGAGAGCCCGAGTCCGGTCGATTCTGCTGAGGCAGTCTCCACAGTGTAGAAACGGTCAAAGAGACGGCCTGCCTTGATTTCGTCAAGCTGAGATGCATGATTGGCGAATATAATTTCGCCATCTTCACTCAGTGTAATGACAAGATCTCCGTCACTGTATTTGACCGCATTATTGATAATATTTTCGAAGACACGGGAGAGGGCACTGCGGTTAAGCATCCGGTTTATTTTCTGCTCCGGCATGGTTATTTCAGGCGTGATATGCTTCTGTTTCAGAGAGGCATAAAGGGCCGAGATGCTGTCCTCCAGACAACGGTTGAGGATTACCGGCTCATCAGGGGTTCCGCCTGATACAGTAGTAAATACCGAATAGCGGAACAGTTCTTCCGTGAGCTGGCGCATATTTTCTGTGCGTCCCCGGATAATCTTCAGATAACGGCTGACTGCTTCGGACGTTTCTTCCCGGTCGAGAAGATCCAGATAACCGCAGATGGCAGTCAGAGGTGTGCGCAGATCATGGGAAATATTGGTGACTGCAATTTTCAGATCCTTATCACCCTGCTGACAGCGGCGACGGTCATCCTGAAGCAGCAGAAGTTCCCTGTTGATGCTGTCGGCCAGTTTTCTCATATGCCGGTCGCGGCTGGAAATATCGATCAGGGTGTTGGTATCTGACCTTACCCGGTCGGCAAAGGCGTCAGCAATTTCGTCTGCTGATTTTTTCAGCAGACAGATCTTGATGATCAGTATAAGAATGATGAGTGTCAGTATGCCGATCAGGTAGCAAAGCCAGAATACCATGTTAAGTCCTCCGTTACAGACAGTCCGCAGCCTTTACTGTTACGTGTAAACTGTCTATTTTATATCTTTCTTCTTGAATGCAAACATTCCGACTCCGGTAGATACGATAATGATGCTCGCGGAATAAGCGGCGAGCAGTCCGGGAGACTGCGCCGTTCCGCCGGCCTGTGTGATATTGACTGCCTGACCTGTGGGGATGAAATCGTTGAAAAACTGATATACTTCCCTCTCTGTTCCACGCAGATAGGAGGGATTCGGTACGTCTTCAGCCATCTCAACCTTTCCGGTTTCTGTATTTAATCCAAAACCGGGATAAACTTCAGGCTGGCTCAGCCTGCTCGTGATATAAAGTGAAATAACGAGCAGACAGAAGGCAGTCAGGATATTGATAACGACCGTCAGCGCTTTATTCTGACATAACATCGCAGTAAGGACGCAAAGAGCGGTGAAAGCGATAGACATAACAAAACTGCATAAAACCAGTATCACGGTGCCTTCCAGAATGCCTGTATCGATTGTATAGAGAGGCAGTCCGGCGACAATTACACCTGCAATATAGCTGATGCAGAACCCAAGCCCGGCGGTTGAGCTGACGATAAGGTTAGACAAATAGATGCAAGTCCTTGTGTGTCCGATGATCATTTTGTTGCGTATGGTGCCATCACTGTATTCTGTTCCTACAAAAAGGCTGACAAACGCAGGGATAAGGATGGCAACTGTAAGGGCATAGATAAAGAGTACATTTGTGATCTGTGCTTCATAATCTCCGTACTGACGAGTGGAAATGTAATTCATTACCGCCATGAATATTCCAAATAAAAACATCCCGATCATGCAGATCCAGAAAAATTTATTCTTCTTTAATTTTGCGAAGTCCGCGGATAACAGTCTACTCATTTCGATTTCCTCCTCCGATCAGATTGACATAATAGCTCTCGAGGCTCTCCTCGCGTTCATCTAGGGAGATGATGTCACATCCCTGATCTGCCAGAGCGAGTGCAAGCTGTGATACGTTTATCTTGGCGAAGATGTCCGCCATTGTGTCGGAGAGAATACTGTATTCCAGATCCATTTCATCGAGCACCCGTGAGAGGGCACGGACGTCGGATACCTGTACGCGGATACATTTGCGACAGGCAGTGTCCAGTTCGGCGGCGCTCATTTCTTTTACCATGTGTCCGCTGTCGATGAAACCGTAGTGGGTAGCGAGGCGGGAGAGCTCATCTAAGATATGACTGGAAATAAGAAAGGTGATCCCTTTTTCACGGTTCAGCTTCAGGATCAGTTCCCTTATTTCGATGATGCCCTGCGGATCCAGTCCGTTGACAGGTTCATCGAGGATGAGAAAGTCTGGATTCCCTGCCAGTGCGATGGCGATACCGAGCCGCTGCTTCATGCCGAGAGAGAAGTGCTTCGCTTTCTTCTTCCCGGTATTTTCAAGCCCGACAAGCCGGAGTAGTTCCGGAATGCTGTCAAAGGACGGAAGACCGATGATACGGTATTGTTCCTTCAAATTATCCTCGGCTGTCATATCCTGATAGATAGACGGAGTTTCTACTACCGCGCCCATCCTCCGGCGGCATCTGCTGATGCCGGGATCGTTGTTTTCGGTTCCGTAGATGGCATAGCTTCCGGCGGAAGGCTCCTGAAGTCCGCATACGAGGCGGATAAATGTAGTTTTTCCTGCGCCGTTTTTTCCTACAAATCCATAGATGGCTCCCTTGGGAACATGGATGGAGAAGTCGTTCAGCGCTTTGAAGTTCTTATAGCGTTTGCCCAGTGACCGGGCTGTCAGAATATAATCCATAATTTCAGCCTCCTTAGTGTTACTATCTTTATCTGACACTGTGCATTCTATCGTGCAGTGGTTAAGAAAGCGGTTAAGGAAACAGTAAAGAAACAGTTAAGATTACAGTTCTTCGTTCAGCTTAAAGCCGATTCCCCAGACAGCCTCGATATAATCTTTTCCTTCGACAGCTTTCAGCTTTTTCCTGAGATTGCTGATATGGACTTTCAGGGAACTCTCTGTACAGTCGGGCGTATCTTCGCTGATCCGGTCCAGCATTACGGATTTCGTAATGACCTGTGACGGATTTGCCATAAGCAGTTTGAGTATGGCGTATTCGGTCTGCGTCAGCCTGACCGGCGTGTCTGCAACTGTTACGGCATGGGCGTCTGTATTCATACGGATCGCATCGAAAGAGAGAATCCCGGATGATTTCCGTCCTGTGCTTTTGCGGAGCTGTACAGTGATGCGTGCCAGAAGTTCGGAAGTATCAAAGGGCTTAGTAATATAATCCGCCGCTCCGCCCAGAAGAAGATCTACTTTATCGGAGACTTCGGCTTTAGCGCTCACGACGATCACAGGAATATCTTTGATGAGCGGAAGAAGTTCCTCACCGCTTAAGCCCGGAAGCATCAGGTCCAACAGGATGAGATCCGGATGGCGGGAGGAGAGATACAGGAGCGCTTCCGTACCGGAGTAGGCGCGTCCCACAGCATAGTTTTCTTTTGTGAGAAGTTCTTCCAGCATATCGCCGATATATACATCATCATCTACGATCAATATTGTTTTCAAGATGATTACCTCCGTGTAATGTGTAGTCATGGTTTATTTTAGACAGAAAGAGTAGAAAATTCAAGAAAGAAGCAAAAGAGAAAATGTTATGTATCCGGTGTTTTATCGAAAAACAGTTTTTAGGATTTATCCAAAAAAGATAAAAATATATAAATGGATGAATTGCGGATATATTGTGGATAAATTGCGGATAAAATCCGGTTGATTTGCGAATGCGCGCATAGTATAATAAGGACACGAAAAGATTTTGCGGTGTGGATCGGGACTCGGGAGGCTTCGGGAGGATTTCTACAGACTCGGGAAGGAGAAGTGTGCTTATGACGATCAAGGAGATGCAGGAGAGAAAGAAGGAGCTCGGTCTTACTTATGCACAGATAGCGGAGCGGTCAGGCCTGCCGGTGGGAACGGTTCAGAAAGTGCTTGGCGGGATCACGCTGACGCCCAGATATGATACGATCATGGCTCTGGAGAGTGTGCTGGGTGAGGAGCAGCCTATGGCAGTGAAAGAGTCAGCCATACCATATAATGTAAAGGAGCAGGGAGAATACACACTGGAGGATTACTATCAATTCCCGGACGATGTGCGTCTGGAGCTGATCGACGGCGTGATCTACTACATGTCCTCACCGACGTCTGCCCATCAGCTCATCGGCGGCTATATATACAGCAGACTGCTTCAGCACGTGCTGAATAATGGCGGGCAATGTCTGCCGATGATCGCGCCAATGGATGTACAGCTTGACTGTGATGAAAAGACGATGGTTGAGCCGGATGTGCTCATCGTGTGCGACAGGGATAAGATTATTAACCGGTGTGTGTACGGTGCCCCGGATTTTATCATTGAGATACTGTCAAAATCGACGAAGAAGAAAGATTCCGTGATCAAGCTGAATAAATATCTGAACGCAGGCGTGCGGGAATACTGGATGATCGATCCTATGAAAAAGAAAGTCATCGTATATGATTTTGATCATGATGAATATCCGGTGGTCTACGGTTTTGATGGGAAGATTCCGGTCGGGATCTGGAACGGAGATCTGGAGATCGACTTCGCGGAAGTGTACGATCATGTAAAATTTCTTTATGAACGGGAGAAAGAATAGTGACAATTTATCCGATCATATGGCCGGACTGTTGTGAAAATAAGGAATACACAGAATATTCACTAAAATTAAAGAAGTATAAACAATTCTAAAATAAGTGATAAAGTCACTGACAAAACCGTATTCTTCTGTTAAAATGCAAACGTAGCGTGAAACAGACATTTTGAATTTGGAGATTCATTCACAGGAGGAACGGATTATGTCTTTAGAATATTATTATAGATTAGTAAACAGTGGTATCGGTAAGAAAGTAAAAGAGGTCTTAAACGGGCTGATTCCCGGACTGATCCCGGAGCCGGTGCCGGTAAGAGTACCGGTGAGACAGCCGGAGAGAAGACCCGGGGATTTCCGGAATGGCAGGTAATGAATAAGAATAAGTGAATATGAATAAACAATAAAAAGCAGTGCCGCATCAGGTGAGAATATTGCCTGATGCGGCTTTTGTCTTGTGTTGCTTCAAAATTCATGCTAGAGTAACAAATATCAGAACATTAGTACGACTTAGCAAATAATGCGGTCTAAACTTTTACGGGGAGGATGAAGATGAAAAACAGGAAAAAGATAAGGGTAATATGGTGCTCTCTGCTGCTTGCTTTTTCGCTTGCAGCCTGCAACAGCACGGGTGGGGGCACAGCGTACAGTGGTAATACTGCTGCTGATAGTGCAGACAGCAGTTCCGCAGTACAGACTGTCGATACAGTTGAGGATGTACCGGAGTACAGCGGAGAGCCCTATGTGGAGATCAATGACAATCAGCCGGAGTTTGAGGAGTATGAACTGACTACAGTTCCCTTTGAAAACTATAGTGAATTGGACGAATTGGGCCGATGCGGGGAAGCAGAGGCATGTGTGGGAGAAGAGACTATGCCGACCGAAGACCGGGAGAGTATCAGCAGCGTGGAGCCCACCGGCTGGGAAAATGAGAAGTACGACATTGTGGACGGCGGATATGTGTATAACCGCTGCCATCTGATCGGATTTCAGCTTACCGGGGAGAATGCAAATGAGGAAAATCTTATTACCGGAACCCGCTATATGAACACGGAAGGTATGCTTCCCTTTGAAAATATGGTGGCCGATTATATCCATGATACGGACAATCATGTGTTGTACCGGGTGACGCCCATTTTCGAGGGAGAGGATCTGGTGGCTTCCGGTGTACAGATGGAGGCAGAGTCTGTAGAAGATGACGGGGCCGGAATCTGTTTCAATGTATATGTATATAATGTACAGCCGCAGATAACGATCAATTATGCCACTGGAGAAAACTGGGAGAGCTCAGAGTCAGATAATGAAGAGACAGAGGAACAGACTTATATAATTAATGAAAATACAGAGAAGTTCCATGATCCGGACTGCTCCAGCGTGGAGGATATCAAAGAGAAAAATAAAAGAGAATTCACGGGCACGCGGGACGAACTGATTGAAGAAGGGTACGAACCGTGCGGAATCTGTAAGCCGTGACAATGTGAAAAGTCTGCAAATAGTAAAAACTTAAGAGAAAAATCGAATCAGAGGAAAGAGTAAACCATGCTCTTTCCTTTTTTACGCGATAAGCCCGGCAAGCGTCTGCCGGGGGTACGATCGGACATTTGACGGTCCCGCTTATCCGATCGATGGGTGTGTGCCTTTGGAAAGTTTCGGTGCTTAGTGATACCGTACAAAACAGTATGTACGGTTTTATGCATATTTTATGAAAATGATTTGAATACATCCAGAATGGTTTACATATTTAAAAACTTGTGTTATATATAAATCAACTTGTACAACAAGTAATAATAAATGGTACAACAAAACCGAAAAGGAGGAGAAAAATGAAGAAACAAATGAAGCGGATCGCGGCTGTTTCTATGGCGGTCTGTCTGACGGCGTCCATGGTAGGCTGTGCCCCGGGCAGCGACGAAGAAGAGGGTAAGCCCGGGGCGCCCCACATCGGGATCATCTTCACGCAGGCAGGGCTTGGCGGAAATTCATTCAATGACCTTGCGCTTGAGGGTGTGCAGCAGGCCGCGGAGGATTTCGGCATTACATATGATCAGGTAGAGCCCAAATCTGTGGCCGACGAGGAGATCATTCAGGATGAGATGGCGTCCTCGGAAGAGTATGACCTGATCATCTGCGTGGGTGACGAACAGGTGGATGCACTGGAAAATGTTGCGTCTGTCTATACAGACCAGAAATTTGCACTTCTCGACGCGACTTCCGATCTTCCAAATGTAGCGTCCTACTCCTGTAAAGCTCAGGAAGGGAGCTTCATGGTGGGGGCACTGGCAGTACTTGCGAAGCAGGAGAAGATTGACGGCAAACTCTCAGACGGCGATACCATCGGTTTCGTCGGCGGTGTAGACAATCCGCTGATCAATGAGTTCGCGGCAGGATACAAGGCAGGAGCCGAATACGTGGATCCGGATATCAATGTACTGATTGATTATGCCGGAAGCTTCAATGATCCGACCACAGCCAAGACCATTGCCAATACCTTTAATGAGAAGGGCGCGGACGTGATTTTCCATGCGGCAGGCGCATCAGGAATGGGTGTGTTCCAGGCAGCAGAGGAGAAGGGATTTGTCGCCATCGGCGTGAATTTAAACCAGAACAATATCGCACCGGATTATATTATGGCAAGTATGCTCAAGAAGCTGGACACCTGCGCATATGAAGCAATCGAGAGTGTGGTGGACGATACTTATACGGGAGAGAATCAGCTTCTCGGCTTAAGCGATGGCGGTGTGGACTACACGGTGGAAGAGAGCAATATCAAGGTGCCGGACGACATTATCTCCCGTTTGGATGAGATCCGCGAAGGAATCATTTCGGGAGAGATCGAAGTACCGAACGAACTGGACTGATACAAAGGAAGAGAGGTGACAGATATGGAAGCAATTAAAATGACAGGAATCGTAAAATGTTTCGGACGTGTCCGGGCAAACGACGGAATTGATTTTACTGTCAATGAACAGGAGATCCATTGTCTGCTTGGGGAGAACGGAACGGGAAAAAGCACGCTTATGAATATTCTTTTCGGGTTGTACCATCAGGACGAAGGCGAGATATTTATTCACGGAAAGAAAGCGGCGATCTCCAATCCGAATGATGCATATGAGCTGGGAATCGGTATGGTGCATCAGCATTTTATGCTTGTGAATCAGCTTACGGTTCTGGAGAACATTATCATGGGAAAAGAGCCGGGCGGGCTTTTTCTTGACAAGAAAAAATGTGAAGAACAGGTATCCGGACTTGTAGATAAGTTCGGTTTTAAAATCGATCTGCAGGAAAAAGTCGAAAATCTCTCCGTAGGAATGCGCCAGAGAGTAGAAATCTTAAAAACATTGTACCGCGGGGCTGATATCGTGATACTGGACGAGCCGACTGCAGTACTTACCCCTCAGGAGGTAGACGAGCTGTTCAAGATATTGAGACAGCTTAAAAAAGACGGAAAGACGATCGTGTTTATTACACATAAGCTCAATGAAACCATGGCGCTTTCAGACAGGATCACCGTGCTGAGAAAAGGAAAGGTTGTCTACCGGTGCAATACATCAGAGACAGATGAGAAAGAGCTTGCCGCAAAGATGGTGGGCAGGTCGGTGGAGACGGTCATGACAAAGAAAGGGCAGATCCGGGGCGATGTGGTCATGGAACTGAAAAATGTCCGTCTGCTAAAGAAAGCACAGGAGACAGTAAGCCTGACAGTTCATGCCGGTGAGATACTGGGAATCGCGGGTGTAGACGGAAACGGGCAGCAGGAGCTGGAAGCGCTGATCATCGGAAATAAAAGGATGAAAGAGGGCTCACTGCTCATCAACGGGACAGAAGCCCGGAAGATGTCAGTAAAAGAGAGAAAGAAACTGGGAATCGGATATATCCCGTCGGATCGTCATAAGAACGCCATGATAGCGGACTTTTCCATTGCAGAGAATTTCCTCCTCGGATATCAGGACAAACCGCAGTATAACAGTCACGGTTTTATCAATTATGCAAATCTGCGGAAAGACGCGCAGGAACAGGTTGACCGGTTCGAGACAAAGCTGGCGGGACTGGATCAGCCCATCGGACAGCTCTCGGGCGGAAACCAGCAGAAGATCATCCTCGGCAGAGAGACAAGCCATGACCCGTCGTTCATGCTCGTGGCACAGCCGGTGAGAGGTCTGGATATCGGAGCTATCGAGAAGGTGCACCGTACATTGCTGGAGCTCAAAGAACAGGGGAAAGCCATCCTGCTCATATCTGCGGAACTCTCGGATATCATGAACCTAAGCGACCGGATCGCGGTTCTCTATGAGGGAAGGGTGAGCGCCCTGTTTGAAAACGGAGAATATACAAAAGAAGAAATCGGACTGTTTATGACAGGAAAAAGTGCGGGAGGTAAGAACTCATGAAGAAATGGGAACAGATGAGTGAACTGAAGAAATCTCTGGCAGCCATCGGGATCGCCATTCTGGTCGGCGCTCTGTTTATCCTGCTGTCAGGCGAGTCTCCGATCGAAGCGTACGGAGCCCTGTTAAAGGGAGCGCTGGGGAGCCCGAAATCCATAGCAAATACCATCAGTAAAAGTATTCCGCTGGCATTTACCGGACTGGCGGTGGCACTTGGCTCCCGCTGCGGTATGCTCAATATCGGAGCAGAAGGACAGCTCCACGCAGGCGCTATGGCCGCAGTGCTGACCGCTCTGAGCCTGGATTCTTTCCCGGCGCCTATTGTGCTGATCGTCAGTATCATTGCAGGTATCCTTGCAGGTATGATCGTCGGCGGTATCCCGGGATTCTTTAAGGCAAGACTCAATACGAATGAAGTGATCGTGGCGATCATGCTGAACTATATCTGTACGTTGTTTACCTCATGGCTGGTAAACGGACCGGTCAAGTCGGACGGCTCCACTGCACAGACAGAAGTGCTCCCGGAGGGCGTATGGCTGGGGAGACTGATCCCCCAGACACAGCTTACGACAGCACTTTTCATCCTGATCGCTGCTGCGGTTCTTATGTACATATTTTTGTGGAAAACTTCTGTGGGATACCAGCTCCGGGCAGTAGGCGCGAACCCGTCGGCCGCAGGAACGGCAGGCATCCGGGTGAAGCTGTACATGGTTATGGCAATGGTTTTAAGCGGCGGTCTGGCAGCCCTTGCGGGAATCACGGAAGTGTTCGGCAAGTACCACAGATTTATCGAGGGCTTCTCCCCGTCATTCGGATTTACGGGGATCGCGGTGGCAATACTCGGCCGCAACCATCCGGCAGGCGTACTGCTCACAGCACTTCTGTTCGGTATTATGGACATGGGCGCACTGCGTATGAGCCGTGTGACCGATGTATCTACGAACATGGTAACAGTGGTTCAGAGTCTTGTCATCCTTCTGGTGGCGGCTCCGGAACTGATCAAATGGAATAAGAAGAGAAAGAGAGGGTGATCTTCATGGCAGATATTAATAATTTTCTGGCACTTATGCTGCAGTTGTCGGTACCTATCGTTCTTGGCGCACTCTGTGGAACGATCGCGGAGCGCGGCGGTATCATCCTGCTGGGTGTGGAGGGCCTTATGCTGATCGGCGCGTTTGCCGGCGTAGCAGGTTCTTTCTTCACAGGCTCCGCATTTGCCGGCGCAGTGATCTCTGTCCTTGCCGGAGCTTTCGTCGGCTGGCTTTATGCACTGTTCTGTCTGAAATGGAAAGCACAGCAGTCTGTAGTCGGAGTCGGGATCAACCTCTTTGCCAGCGGGATTACGGCGGTCATGTTAAAAGTCATCTGGCACACAGAAGGAATGTCCGATTCTGTGGAGGCGTTTTCAAGTTTTACTGTACCCGGTCTGTCGAAGATCCCAGTGATCGGGGCCTTGTTTTATGAGCAGTCGCCGTACCTGTATCTGATGATCCTGATCGTAGCAGCTACATGGATCCTGTTCTATCGCACAAAATACGGTCTCCGTTACCGCGCCATCGGCGATCAGCCTTACGCCGTGCAGACTTGCGGCGTACCGGTCAACCGTTACCGTTACATCGCCATGATGGCGGCAGGAGCGATCGCAGGGCTTGCAGGCTCTTACCTGTCGCTGGCACAGAACAACCTCTTCGTCACGGATATGGTATCCGGACGTGGTTTCATGGGCCTTGCGGCAAATATCTTCGGCGGCTGGAATCCGATCGGCTCTCTGGGAGCGGGCATGGTGTTCGCCGTAGCACAGGCGGCAAGGTTCTATCTGACGGATTTCGAGATCCCGTCACAGATCGTACAGATGCTCCCGTACGTGGTCACACTGCTGATCCTGCTGTTCGTCGGAAAGCGGGTAAAAGGGCCGGAAGCACTTGGCAAACTGGTAGATTAGCCTTATACTAAACATAAGGTTGATGTACAAGTAGAGATTACTTGTACATATGAAAACACTGCGGTTTATATGGGCTCCAATACAGCCGGGTGTGAACTGCCGTACCCTGTGATTAGTGGAAGGAGAAGATACCTGCATGGACAATATTATCAAAGAGAAAAACGTAAAAATTCCTTTATATGTATCCGTTTACGAGACGATCACCCAGTGGCTCAAGGACGGAAAATATAAACCCGGGGACAAACTCCCGGGAGAGAATATTCTGGCAGAGCAGTTCAAGGTGAGCCGGGGGACGCTGCGTCAGGCGATGCTTCTGCTTCAGGAGGACGGGCTGATCAGCAACCATCAGGGAAAAGGTAATATTGTCCTTTCAAATCATGACGTAAAAGCCGGCGGACTGGAGAAAATCGGCAATCCGATCATCGATTTCTGTCTCCAGCCTGTCGATGAAAAAGTGCTGACGATCGGCTTTCAGCCGGCGACGCACAAACATCAGGAAGTATTAAAACTCAGACCTTCCAGCATTGTGGCGGTTATCGACATCACCTATTACAGCCAGAAGATGCCGGTGGGATTTGCAATGGTCTATATGCCGTATTCTATTCTGGAGAAAAGTAATGTGGATCTGGAGAATACGGACAGTGTATATGAATATTATATGAAGCTCCTCACATCATCGGGAATCTACAGCGACACAAAGCTGCGTATGAGAAAGGCGAGGGAAAGGCTTGCAAACATTCTGGAGATACCGGAGGAAGAAGCAATCCTGATTCTGGAGGAGGAACTTTACACCCAGTATGATACGCCAGTATTGTCACAGAAAATATATATGACGGCAGATCTCTATGAATTAAGTCTGAGGAGGAAAAATAAATGAGAAAGGTGCGAATAACTGTACCTGGATTGGAGTATACAGAATATGAAGACATTTCACAACGAGGCGGAGCCCGGCCAGATTGCAAAGACTGTCCTTATGCCGGGCGATCCGCTCCGGGCAAAATATATTGCGGAGAATTATCTTGAGAATGTGATCTGCTACAACCGTGTCAGAGGTATGAACGGTTACACGGGATATTACAAAGGAACGGCCGTGTCTGTACAGGGCAGCGGCATGGGAATCCCGTCTATGGGGATTTACTGTTACGAGCTGTATCACGAGTATGACGTGGACAATATCATACGCATCGGAACGGCCGGAGCCGTAAGCGAGAATGTACAGGTCGGAGATCTTGTGTTCGCTATGGGGTGCTGTTCCAATTCCAATTTCGCGGCACAGTACCATCTCCCCGGTACATTTGCCCCGATCGCGGATTTCGGACTGCTTGAGAGCGCTGTGGAAAAAGCCAGAAGAGATCAGGTCAGATTCCACGTGGGAAATATATTCAGTTCGGATGTATTTTACGAGGATCAGAAAGGCGAGAAAGGCGTCTGGGCGAAAATGGGCGTGCTTGTTCAGGAGATGGAGACATATTCCCTGTACTGTACCGCGGCGCGGGCAGGCAAAAGGGCGCTGAGCATGCTGACTGCGGGCAGCAGCCTGCACAGCAGCAGGGCTCTGACGAACGAGGAAAGGGAACAGAGTCTGGATATGATGATACGCTGCGCGCTGGAACTGGCGGCAGATTCAATGGAGAAAAATGTATGAAGGTACTCTTGGATGTAGATACCGGAGTAGATGACGCGGCGGCTCTGCTCTATATGCTTTTTAAGCCGCAGTATGATATTGTCGGGATCGGCACAGTGTGCGGAAATGTGGAGGCGCGGCTTGCAGCGGAGAACACGCTGAAAGTGCTGGATCTGGCTGACGCCCCTGACATACCGGTTGTGGCAGGCGCGGAGAAGCCTGTATGCGGTACATGGCCCGGAAGGGTGCGGGAGATCCACGGAGATAACGGGCTGGGAAACACAGAGCTTCCCCCAACCGGGCGCAGTCCGGCAGAAGAAGAAATCGAAGATTTCTATATGAGACTGGCGGATAAATATGCGGGAGAACTGACACTGATCACTTTAGGCCCGCTCACAAATGTGGCCCGGACTCTGAAAAAATATCCCGAATTTGCCCGGAAGATCAGACGCATGGTCATGATGGGCGGCACGGTCGCCATGCGGGGAAATGTGTCACCCATGGGCGAGGCAAATGTGACCGGAGACCCGGAGGCCTGCGATCAGGTATTCCTGTCGGGGATGGACATTACGGCAGTGGGACTGGACGTCACGATGAAGGTCCGCCTGAGGAGGCAGCATATAGAGTGGCTGAATCGGCGCAGGAGCGCCTGGGCCGCAAAGGCGGTAAACTTCTTAAACCGGGCGCTGGAATATTACTGGTACGGCAACCAGATGCAGAATTACTGCATAGACGACTGCCCGCTTCACGATCCTCTGGCTGCGATATACGCCGGGACAACGGGAATCCTGCGCACAGAGACAAGAAGAGCGAGAGTGGAGTGTGACGGAACCTACACAAGAGGGATGATCGTTACCGATCTGAGGGAACATCCCATTCCCGGAGGTGATATCCATTTTGCCGTGGAGGCGGATGCAGACAGAGCCATAAGAGAATTCCTGTCTGCATTCTGGGAAGAATAAGGCGGTTGAGCTGTTACAAAAAGATTCCGGAAAGGAAGGGCTGAAGTATGGAGAAATATAAGAGAATATTTGTCATTGTCATGGATTCCCTCGGTGTGGGAGCTATGGATGACTCCCCGGAATTCGGGGACGTGGGCGTTAATACACTGGGGCATATTTCACAGTCAGTGGACAGCTTCTGTATGCCCAATCTTCAGAAAATGGGCATGGCGAACCTGACGCCTTTAAAACAGGTGGAGCCGGTGGAAAAGAGTATTGGGTATTACGGAAAGCTGAACGAGAAGAGCAGGGGCAAGGATACGATGACAGGCCACTGGGAGATGATGGGGCTTGAAGTCACAAAGCCGTTCAAGACATTTACAGAGCACGGATTTCCGCCGGAGCTGATCGCGGAGCTGGAGAAGCGGACGGGGCATAAAGTGATCGGAAACAAGAGCGCCAGCGGAACGGAGATCTTAGACGAGCTCGGAGAAGAGGAGATTGCTACAGGGCATATGATCGTTTATACGTCTGCGGATTCTGTCCTGCAGATCTGCGGGAATGAAGAGACATTCGGTCTGGATGAACTGTACCGCTGCTGTGAGATCGCAAGAGAGATCACTATGAAAGACGAGTGGCGCGTAGGGCGCGTCATCGCCCGCCCTTATGTGGGCAAGAAAAAAGGCGAGTTCAAGCGCACAAGCAACCGTCACGACTATGCACTGCAACCGTTCGGGAAGACCGCTCTCAATGCTCTGCAGGACGCTGGACTGGATGTGATCTCTGTAGGAAAGATCCGTGATATCTTCGACGGCGAGGGCATCACCGAGGCGTATAAATCCAAAAGTTCTGTCCACGGCATGGAGCAGACGATCGAGCTGGCGCAGAAAGACTTCCACGGTCTGTGTTTTGTCAATCTGGTAGATTTTGACGCACTGTGGGGACACAGAAGAAATCCTCAGGGCTATGCGGAAGAAATTGAGAAGTTCGATGTAAATCTCGGGAAACTCCTGCCGCTTCTGAAAGACGATGATCTGCTGATCATCACGGCGGACCACGGGAATGATCCGACATATACAGGCACAGACCATACAAGAGAAAAAGTGCCGTTCCTTGCATATTCTCCGTCCATGAACGGAAATGGTGAACTTCCGGAGACGGATACATTTGCTGTGATCGGCGCGACAGCCGCGGATAACTTCGGTGTGAAGATGCCGGAGGGAACAATCGGGGAATCACTGATGGAGAAACTGCTGTAATTTTTTTATACCCAAAAAGAAAGAAAAATTCTTGACAAATAATATTTCTCACAGTATACTATACAAGTGGCTTGCGAAAGGCAGGCCACGATACAGGGGATTGGTCAAATGGTATGATAGGGGTCTCCAAAACCTTTGGTGGGAGTTCGATTCTCTCATCCCCTGCTTGAAAGCACCGTATATTTGCGGTGCTTTTTTGTTGCCATTTTGATGCCGGATTGAGGTATAATATCCCTGCTTTTGTTGTGAGAAAGCAGGGATTATTTTATGCGAGAGGGAAAAGGTATGATAAAAATATTGATCGTTGAAGACGAGATCTCTATATCGAAAATGATGGAGATGAGTCTGAAAAGATCGGGGTATCAATGTGAATGTGCATATGATGGGGAAGAAGCTGTGGAGAAAATCGGCAGTAATATATATGATCTGATCCTGCTTGATGTAATGCTTCCGAAAATAGACGGATTCGAATTAATGGAGTATATCCGGCCGAAGGAGATACCGGTGATTTTTATTACGGCAAAGGATTCTGTAAAAGACAGGGTAAAAGGACTGCGTATGGGAGCCGAGGACTATATCGTGAAACCTTTTGCGATCATAGAACTTCTGGCCCGGGTAGACGTAGTGCTGCGCCGTTTCAGACTTACAGATGAGACGATGGATATATGCGGGCTCCACATAGATCTGAAATCCATGCAGGTGACGAGAAACGGGAGAGAGATTCCTCTGACGAAAAAAGAATATGATTTGCTTCTTCTATTTGCTAGAAATCCAAACACTGCACTTTACAGAGAAACTATCTATGAAAGAGTGTGGGGCGGAGAATTTGAGTATGGAAGCAAAGCGGTGGATCTGCTGGTCCAGCGGTTGCGGAAGAAGGTGGAGTGGAGTCGGGAACTGAAGGCTGTAAATAAGGTGGGATACAGGCTGGAGGTGGACAGATGAAGTTCAGGATCAAGATTATGGTCTGTATGCTGTGCCTTGTAAGTATTTTGTTTGGAGTGGGGAGCAGTGCCCTGATTCTTATTTCATTTCAAAATGGTCTGGAACAGGAAAGGGATACTGCGGAGAATTCATACAGGCTGCTGATATACACTCTGCAGATGTCAGGAGAAACAGAGACATATTCTGAGGAGGACATGCAGGTTACGCTCCGGCAGATAGCCGGACAGAGAGGAAGTTACTGGGATTTGATTGCCCTTTCCGGAGATGACGGAGTGCTGTACAGTCAAGGGAAAGCGGCGGAATATCTGACCCGGACAGAAGAAAGAGGCAATGAAGATGTGTGTGTGGTCACTTCTTTCCGTACAGATGACGGGGACACATACATCAGGGTTTCAGGCGGATTTTTATCCGGAGATCAGACGATGTACCTGGATGCCGGACATGATATTTCATCTCTGTATGAAAAGAGAGAATACCAGCAGAGAATTTACAGGATTATTTTTGTGGCAGCAATGATCATATGCGCGCTGTTTTCATATGGGACGGCATATTTACTGACCCGTCCGCTGTCTGTACTGGCAACGGGAGCCAGAGAAATCTCGGGAGGCAATCTTTCATTCCGGACAAATATTCGTTCCGGTGATGAAATCGGGAGTCTGTCAGAGGATTTTGACCGGATGGCGGAGCAGATAGAGGCCAATGTCCGCAAACTTGAACAGGCTGTAGAACGGCAGGAGAGATTTGTGGGGAGCTTTACCCATGAGATGAAAACACCTATGACAGCAGTAATCGGATATGCGGATCTTCTCCGCAGTCAGGAACTTACTGAAGAGGAGAGAAGAGATGCGGCTGATTACATTTTCTCTGAAGGAAGACGGCTGGAGCGCCTGTCTATGAAACTTCTGGATATCTATGTGGCAGAGAAGACAGACGTCCGGCTGTCTATCCATAGCCCGGGCCGTATCGCAGAAAATATGACAGATCATTTAAGACCGGTCTTTAAAAAGAAAAAGATCACTCTGAAAGGGAAGTATGAAAAAGGAAGATGTCTGCTTGAACCGGATCTGTTTCGTTCTCTGACTGTCAATCTGATAGATAACGCGTCCAAGGCTGCCGGGGAAGGCGGACATATATGGGTGACGGTCAGAATGACCGATGAGGGCTGTCTACTCTGTGTGGAAGACGACGGACCGGGAATCCCGGAAGAAGCAAGAGAACATCTGACCGAAGCGTTTTACCGGGTCGATAAGTCGAGGTCGAGAAAGCAGGGGGGAGCCGGACTGGGGCTGACTCTGTGCGCAGAGATTGTAAAACTGCATGGCGGGACTCTTGTTTTTAAAAGACGCAGAGGCGGAGGAACAAGAGTGATTGCCGAACTGAGAGGAGGCCGTTATGAAAAATAGAAGGGGAATGGCCGTTGCAGCAACCTTTTTAGCCGCAGCTGCATTGGCCGTCGGCTATTTCCTGCCGGATCTTGCGGGGAGAGCCGCAGATCAAAAGCTGAGCGTACGGGCAGAGACATTTGCCATAGGAAAAGTGCCGTCGGCAGCAGACGCGAGACTGGAAGATATGCTGAAACTGGCAGATGCCTATGAGAATGAACTATATCTGGACCATGGCGCCGTAAGTGATGAGAGAGATATAAGAATAAGCGCCGAAGACATAATAAACCGTCTGTCAGAGCACGGAGTGCTGGACAAAATCGAATGCGAGGATTTTTCGCTGTCTCCGTTTATAGCTGTAAAAGGGAAAATGCTTTCTGATGACGCTTACGGATATGACGATGCAGATGATATTGCATCAACAGGCGATATAGAAGAAAACACGGCGGATACTTCAGAACAAAACGGTTCCGGCGATGGCGTGCAGATGGGAATTATATGGAAATGTTATGTATCCGATCCTCAGGCGGGCATTGATCTTGAAATTCTGATTGACGACCGGAGCGGGAAAATGCTTTCTTTCAGCCTTACCCGGTATGGGGCAGATACGGATACAGAAGAGGGATATCGAAATGAAGAAGAAATAAACAAAGAGATACAGGAAGATCTTCGGGAAAAAAGCGACGGGATGCAGACTTTCTGTGAAGAATATTACGGATTCCGGTATACAGATAGAGAGTACCACGTAAAGGATGAGTCCTGTTTTGCCCGGCTCTTTTTTGAGGATGAGAATGGGGAAAATATCACGCTCGATCTGGAACGGGATCGGTACGGAACCGTGTATACATGGAACCGGACTTTCTAGAAAGATGAGATAAATGATGCCATTTTGATGCCGGCATTATGCTTTCCTGAAGGAATGGTACTTTAAGATTATGACATAATAAAAACCAATGAGGTGAGTATTTATGTCATACAGAAAACAGCAGAGATACTACAGGACATGCAGGGGAAGGTGCGGTCAGAGAAGGAGAAGATTCCGAAAGACCGGCGTCAGACTGTCGGCAGTTATCATTGGGACCGTATTGATCCTGATTTTGTGCGGAAGGGTGATCTTTACCGACGGAATCGGAGGGATAACAGGACAGGCAACTGAAAGTCAGGCGGTTGAAACTGCAGCTTCGTCAGATACGTCATCGGGGCAGCAGGACAGCCGGGCGGCCCGGTCACATCAGCAGAAAAATGCGCAGGAACAGGTGTGGAACCTGGTTCTTGTCAATCCGTGGAATCCGGTTCCGGAGAACTATGAACCGGAACTGACTTATCTGAGAAACGGACAGGCGGTGGACTCCAGATGCTATCCGGAGCTCCAGCAGATGATGGACGACTGCCGGGCGGCAGGATTTGATCCCCTAATCTGTGCGTCGTACCGGACTATGGAGAAGCAGGAAGCTCTGTTTGATGACAAAGAAGCACGTCTGATCCGCGAAGGATGCCCGGAAAATGAGGTTGAGGCTGAAGCTGCAAAGGTGGTTGCATACCCGGGGACAAGCGAACATCAGCTGGGACTGGCTCTGGACATTGTAGATGTCAGCTATCAGCAGCTGGACACAGAGCAGGAAAATACACCGGTCCAGCAATGGCTGATGAAGAACAGCTGGAAGTACGGATTTGTCCTCCGTTATCCTACTGATAAGAGCGATATCACCGGTATTATCTATGAACCGTGGCATTATCGTTATGTAGGAAAAGAAGCGGCGGCAGAAATGTATGAGAATAAACTCTGTCTGGAGGAATATCTGGGGATAAATTAATCTCTGTGATGCTCCGGCAAGCAGTGAGCGCATCCGTTTCTCGTGATTCCCAGTACAGATGCGAACAGCACGGCTTCTGCATAGGTGTCACAGGCAAAGATATTATCGGCCTCTATTTTGTCAATACAGCACAGAGGAGATTCGCGGTCCAGATCGTGGATTTCCCCTGTGTTTTTATTTAATATGAACTGTTTTCCGTTAAACGGCGCATCATTGCGGCGCATAAGATCAACTCCTTTTCAATTGTTTTAAAGGGGCGGCAGCGGGATAATCCTTTGCCGTATCCCGGCATTCTTCATTATACAGTGGCTCTGGTGCGTGGTCAATCTTTCAATCCGGCCATTCTCCGTAAAATGATAAGCTGACCTGCTTTAAAAAATACGAAAATGGTGTTAAAATAGCTACATTCGAGGATTGTGATCCTCTGAATCTGAAAAAGATTACGATAGGAAAACAAGGACAAGTTTAAGGAGGATAAGTATGGCTGATTATGTGATCACAACAGATTCAAATTCCGACGTGCTTCCGGAATTTATTAAAGAAAATAATCTTACGATCATCCCGCAGTATTATTCATTCGGGGACACGGTATATGGTGATGAACTGAATATGCCGCCCCACGAATTCTACGAGACGATGAGAAAAGGTGAACTGCCAAAGTCTCAGGCAAATAATCCTGCGGTGATCAGGGAGAAGTTTGAGAAGATTCTAAAAGAAGGAAAAAATATACTTCATATTGCATTTTCCAGTGCATTGAGCGGAAGCTGCAACAATGTTGTCATGACAGCGAACGAGCTTCTGGAGGATTATCCGGACCGGAAGATCATGGTGTTTGATTCACTGAACGCATCTCTCGGGGAAGGGGTATCCGTTTACCGTGCGGTGGAGCTCTGGAAAGAAGGAAAAAGCATGGAGGAAGTCTATGACGTCCTGATGGAAGAGCGGGATCACGTGAATGTGTCTTTTACAGTAAACGATCTGTATCACCTGCAGAGAGGAGGACGTGTGTCCAAGACGACGGCAGTTGTGGGGAGCCTTGTGAACATCAAGCCGATTCTGACAGTGACATCCACCGGCGAGCTGAAGTCGGACGGAACGGTAAGAGGCCGCAAGAAATCCCTCAAGACACTGGTGTCAAGACTGGAGGAGTCGCTGGATCTGGATTCCTACGGAAAAGACAGGATGGTGGCAGTCCTTCACGGCGACTGTATCGATGAAGCCAAAGCTGTAGCTGATATGGTAAAAGATCTGGGATTTACAAATGTTGTGATCAATGATGTGAGCCCCAGCATCGGAACCCATGCAGGTCCGGGAGTCGTGGGACTGATTAATTACGGGAAAAAGCGGAAATAGTCGAAAAGGGACAGGCCAAAACGCGATTGGGGACGTAGTAAAAGCTGAATTTACTACGTCCCCGTTCACATTTTTTTCACATTTTACAGCAGTCCGAAATCTGCCATTGCTTTTCTTAATACTTCTTTGTGTGCGTCTTCCATCTCTGTCAGCGGTGCTCTCAGAGAGCCTACTTCCTTCCCCATCATGTTCATTGCGGCTTTTACCGGGATCGGGTTGACCTCGCAGAAGAGTGCGTTGATCAGCGGAAGCGCGTCAAGCTGCATCTTTGCGCTGCCTGAAACATCGCCGGACAGGAATTTATAAACCATATCATGTACATAAGTCGGAGCTACGTTGGAGAGTACGGAGATTACGCCGATTCCCCCAAGTGAGAGGAGCGGTACGACCTGATCGTCGTTTCCGGAGTACAGGTCGATGTTTCCGTCGCACAGATGCATGATCTCAGCTACAGTTCCGATATTTCCGGAAGCTTCTTTCACGCCGACGATGTTGTCTACGTTCTTTACAAGTGTCGCCAGAGTCTGCGGCTGGATAGAACATCCGGTACGGCTCGGTACATTGTAGAGGATTGCCGGGATCTCAACTTCATTACAGATTTGTGTATAGTGTGCGATCAGTCCGTTCTGTGTCGCCTTATTATAGTACGGAGTTACGAGAAGAAGCCCGTCAGCGCCGTCTTTCTCTGCTGCTCTGGAGAGTTCGATCGCTGTTCTTGTACAGTTTGAACCGGTTCCGGCAATGACCGGTATCCTGTGATTTACTCTCTCGATCGTAAAGCGGATCGCTTCGCTGTGTTCTGCTTCTGTCATTGTTGCGGATTCACCTGTAGTACCGCAGATAATGATGGCGTCTGTGCCGCCGGCAATCTGCTCCTCGATGATCTCATCCAGTTTATCATAGTTAATCTCCAGATTCTCTTTCATCGGAGTAACGATCGCTACACCTGCACCTTTGAAAATTGCCATTCTTTTTTCCTCCTTTTAATAATGTGGAATGTTTGTATGTACAAAATGTGCTGTACAGTAAAAGAAACGGCAAGATGCGCCGTCTCAAAATATACATTTTGTATATCAGATAGCTCTCCATCCTGCGATGACAGTCATGCCGTTCTTAGCGGCATGCCCAAGAATAAGGCCTCAGGCTCCTTATCCTTTCGGCATCTTCCCCTTTCTGATGATTTCTTCTGTTCCTGATACATCCGCCATCATACTCATGAAAAATGCAACCTCTATCTTACGTTTCTGTATTTAAAGAAATCATAACACCCATGTGATGATGTGTCAACTGTTTTGAATCAGGCAGATCGTGACGTTTTCTGAATGTTTATGACAATTTTATAATAGAGAATATAATCCTATAATAGAGTACGCTTATCCTTTGACAAGTGGGAATATTCATGATAAACTATATAGGCTTCAGGTGTAAATGACAAAATTTTCATTTGCACTTTTTTTTACGCAACAGTTCAGCCATGGAACTGTTACTTTTTCGCGTTTATATGTAGAGTGATTTATTCGCAGATGTCAGAAAGGGAAAGGAGAGCCGTTGTGATTACGATCGGTAATTATGTGAAACCTAAGTCGCTGGAGGAGGCGTATGAGCTGAATCAGGCGCGCAGCAGCCGGGTGATGGGAGGCATGATGTGGATGCGTCTGGGAAATGCCCGGGTTAAGACAGTCATTGATCTATCAGGTCTGGGACTTGACCAGATCGAAGATGAAGGAAATGTGATCAAAATCGGTGCCATGTGTACGTTAAGACAGATAGAACAGTGTGAGGCGCTGAAGGATCTGTGCGGAGATGGAATTGCCGAGTGTGTCCGCCATATTGTCGGAGTACAGTTCCGCAATCAGGCGACGATCGGCGGAAGTATTTATGGCAGGTTCGGCTTTTCTGATGTACTGACAGCATTTCTTGCGCTGGATACTTTTGTGGAGCTTTATGACGGGGGTACGATCCGTCTGTCAGAGTTCGTGAACCGGAAACCGGATAAGGACATCCTCTTGTCGATCATTGTCAGGAAAAGCAAGAGAAAGTTCCGCTATGACTCTATCCGTCAGACAAAGACAGACTTTCCGGTGATCGCCTGTTCTGTCGTGACCGGAATGGTACACGGCAAGGAGACATGGTATTTTTCCGTGGGGGCAAGACCGATGAAAGCGGCGCTCCTCGAAAAGCAGTGGGAGATTCCGGCGGATGCCTCTGAAGAAATGATCGCCGATTATGCCAGACAGGCGGCGTCGGAATTTACATACGGATCCAATATGCGCGGCAGCGCCGAGTACAGACAGCATCTGGCAGAGGTGCTGATCCGGCGTGAGATGACTTCGATTCTGGCGGAGGGAAGATAAGGATGGAGATACAGTTTACACTAAATAAGAAACAGGTAACTGCGGAAGTGGGAGCAGACACCGTGCTCCTTGGCGTGCTGAGAGATCTCGGGTGCAAGAGCGTGAAATGTGGATGCGAGACGACGAACTGCGGCCTTTGCACCGTTTGGATCGATGGAAAATCAAGATTGTCCTGCTCTGTACTTGCAGCGGGCATAGACGGACACGAAGTCACTACGCTGGAAGGCGTGGAGGAAGAGGCTGCCGAGTTCGGCAGATTCCTTGCGGCTGAAGGCGGCGAGCAGTGCGGATTCTGCTCTCCCGGATTTATTATGAATGTACTGGCGATGAAGAGAGAGCTTGATGATCCGGATCTGGAAGAAATCAAGGAGTATCTTGCAGGAAATCTCTGCCGGTGTACCGGCTATATGAGCCAGCTCCGCGCTATTCAGAAATATATGACTTTGCAGAACGAAAATTCCGGAAAGGAGGCGCAGGTATGAACATGACAGAGGAAACAAAAGACATGCGGGTGGTGAACCAGGCCGTTCCGAAAGTGGATGCGGAAGCGCTTGTGACCGGAAAGGCAGTCTACACAAATGACCTTGCGCCGTCTGACTGCCTGATCGTAAAGATCATAAGGAGCCCTCATGCCCATGCCCTGATCAAAGACATCAATACGGCAAGAGCCGAGGCAGTGCCGGGGATTGAATGTATCCTTACATATAAAGACTGCCCGGACAAAAGATTTACACTGGCAGGCCAGACATATCCGGAGGCAAGCCCGTATGACCGGCTGATCCTTGACCAGAGGATGCGTTTTGTAGGAGATGCGGCTGCCATCGTGGCCGGTACTTCAGAGGAAGCGGTTAAAAAGGCCGTGAAGCTGGTCAAGATAAAATATGAGGTACTGGAACCGGTGCTGGATTTCAGAACAGCAAAGGACAATCCTATTCTTGTGCATCCGGAAGACAACTGGAAAAGCCTCTGCCCGGTGGGGGCCGATAATAAGAGAAATCTCTGTGCCCATGATGTGAGCGAGAGCGGAGATATTGAGGCTGTGCTTGCAGACTGCGACTATGTCATTGACAGAGTTTACCATACAAAGGCCAACCAGCAGGCAATGATGGAGACATTCCGTACATACACTTATCTGGATGCATATGGCAGACTGAACGTGGTGTCCTCGACTCAGGTTCCGTTCCATGTTCGTCGTATTCTGGCAAACGCTCTGGATATCCCGAAGAGCAAAGTCCGTGTCATCAAACCGCGTATCGGCGGAGGTTTTGGGGCAAAGCAGACAGCGGTATCAGAAGTATATCCGGCGCTGGTCACATGGAAGACGGGAAAACCCGCAAAAATCATTTTCACAAGAGAAGAATCCCTGACTGCATCTTCACCCCGTCACGAGATGGAAATGCATGTACGTCTCGGGGCAGATAAAGAAGGACATATCAGGGGAATTGATCTCTATACGTTATCCAATACAGGTGCATTCGGAGAGCACGGTCCGACGACAGTGGGGCTTTCCGGACATAAATCGATCCCGCTTTACGGGAAAGCGGAGGCATTCCGTTTTACTTATGATGTAGTGTATACGAACGTTATGTCTGCCGGCGCATACAGAGGCTATGGCGCAACACAGGGAATCTTCGCTGTAGAATCTGCGGTCAACGAGCTGGCTCAGATACTGGACATGGATCCGACCGTTTTAAGAGAGATGAATATGGTGCGCGAAGGAGACGTGATGCCGGCTTATTATGGAGAGACGGCTGAGAGCTGCGCCCTTGACCGGTGCCTTGCCCGTGCGAAAGAAATGATCGGATGGGATGAAAAATATCCGTGCCGTGATATGGGAAACGGAAAAGTGCGCGGAGTAGGAGTGGCCATGGCAATGCAGGGCTCCGGAATTTCCAGCGTAGATACAGGTTCTGTTGCGATCAAGGTAAATGACGACGGTTTCTACAGCCTGATGATCGGGGCGACCGATATGGGAACAGGCTGCGATACGATTCTCTCACAGATGGCGGCAGAATGTCTGGACTGTGATATGAAGGATATTATTGTCCACGGTGTTGATACAGATACCTCGCCTTACGACTGCGGCTCCTATGCGTCCAGTACAACCTATGTGACCGGTATGGCGGTTGTAAGGACATGTGAGGCGTTGATCGCTAAAATCTGTGAGAGAGGTGCAGTGTATCTCGGATGTTCGGTTGACGAGGTTGAGTTTAACGGGGCAGAAGTGGTTAATTTAAAGACAGGCGAATCGATCACAAGAAAAGAAATAGGAAACCGCGTGATGTGCTTTAACAATGAGGCTCTCTCTGCAAGTGAAGCGTTTTCGTCCCCGACATCTCCGCCGCCGTTTATGGCAGGCATTGCCGAGGTGGAGATCGATAAGGAGACAGGCGTGGTCGAGATGGTAGATTATGCGGCAG
The DNA here is from genome assembly GCA_946499505.1 of uncultured Lachnoclostridium sp. Classification (GTDB taxonomy): domain Bacteria; phylum Bacillota; class Clostridia; order Lachnospirales; family Lachnospiraceae; genus Mediterraneibacter. Next base: position 18,319 of record CAMMSL010000018.1, on the reverse strand, counting down.
TAGTGGACTGCGGAACTGTAGTAAACCCAAGCCTTGCCCGCGTACAGACCGAGGGCGGTATAGCTCAGGGAATCGGCATGGCACTCTTTGAAGATGTAGTCTATAGTCCGAAAGGAAAGAATTACAGCAATTCCTTTATGCAGTACAAGATCCCCAGCCGGCTTGATGTGGGAAACATCCGGGTGGAATTCGAGAGCAGTTACGAGCCGACAGGTCCGTTTGGCGCCAAATCTATCGGTGAGATTGTTATCAATACACCGTCTCCGGCAATATCCAATGCGGTCCAGAACGCAGTGGGAGTAATCGTAAGAGAGCTCCCGATCACTGCAGAAAAAGTATATAAAGGCATGAGAGATAAAGCTGAAAATAGATAAAAAGTTATAGAAAAGATGGGGCGATGATCATATCGCCCCATCTTTATTGAAGAAAGAAATATCAGTCGGATATACATAGCTGTCGCCGATTGCCTTTAGGAGAATGACATTCAGGTTCCCGTTTAGATTTTTCTTATCAAGAGTGATCGCTTTTGTCAGATCGGCAACCGGAAGTCCGCAGGAAGACGGAAGACCATATATATCAAGAGCTTTTTTTATCTGGTCAGAACATCCCGAAATAGTAAGAGCTTTCTCTTCGGACATTCTGGTGATCTGATACATTCCGATTCCCACAGCTTCTCCGTGGCTTTCACGCTCATAGTTGTAATACTGTTCAATCGTGTGCGCCAGAGTATGCCCGAAATTTAAGAGCATGCGTTCGCCGGTATCAAACTGGTCTGCCTCTACCACAATTCTTTTAATGTCAACACAGCGGGCAATGATTTCGGAAAGCTCAGGTTTCAGGTCTTCAAAAGAACTGTGCGCACAGAGTCTGTCAAAGAGACCGGCATCCTTGATGCAGCCGTATTTGATGACTTCGCCCATTCCGTCCTTTATAAAATGCTCCGGAAGCGTGTTGAGGACATCCGGATCGATCAGCACTATCTTCGGCTGATAAAATGCACCGACAAGGTTTTTGCCCTGCGGCAGGTCTACAGCTACTTTGCCGCCCACGGAAGAATCCACCTGAGCCAGCAGGGAAGTAGGAATCTGTACCAGCTTGACGCCGCGCAGATAACTGGCGGCAGCAAATCCTGCGAGATCACCGATCACACCGCCGCCAAGCGCAATGACAAGGTCGCTCCTCGTAAGCTTTGCATCCAGCATGGCTGTATAAATTTTCGGTAAAGACTGAAAACTCTTTGTCGGCTCGCCGTGGGGGAGAACAAGGGTATGACACTCGTAATCTTTCAGAGAGTCTGTCACCTGCTGCCCATACAGAGGAAATACATTGTCATCCGAGATGATCATGATCTTCTGCCCTTTAAAAATCTGGGAAATGTACTCTCCGGACTTTGTAAGGATACCGTTTTCGATATAGATTGGATATGAATTTTCTTTTAAATTAACTGTTAATTTCATAAAATGTTTCTCCTGTAGATACAATTGTTTGATTCGGGGACAGGTCGGTTTTGATTCGGGGACGTAGTCAAACTCAGTTTGACTACGTCCCCGAATCAATTAAAGAACTTTTCCGACAACTTCCGCGATCTGTTTCACCTGCTGCAGCAGTCCGTCGTATTTCTCCGGTTTCAGTGACTGTGCTCCGTCGCAGAGTGCGCACTCCGGATTGTTGTGGACCTCGATCATGAGTCCGTCAGCTCCGGCGGCCACAGCTGCCTTTGCCATCGGCTCGACGAGCCACCATTTTCCGCCGGCGTGGCTTGGATCTACGACAACTGGAAGATGGGTCTTCTTGTGGAGCACAGGAATGCTCTGGAGATCGAGGGTGTTGCGTGTATATGTCTCGAACGTACGGATACCTCTCTCGCAGAGTATGACATTCTCGTTTCCGGAAGCCATGATATACTCGGCGGACATGATCCACTCTTCATAAGTCGCGTTCAGTCCGCGCTTTAAGAGGATCGGACGGTCAACCTGGCCGAGCTGTTTGAGCAGGTCGAAGTTCTGCATATTGCGGGCTCCGATCTGGATGAGATCTACTTTCTCATTGAAGACATCCAGATACTGGGGAGACATCAGTTCGGTAACGATCGGAAGCCCCACCTCGTCTCTGACCGCACAGAGAATATCGAGACCTTCAAGGCCCAGTCCCTGGAAGGAGTATGGGCTGGTCCGCGGTTTAAAAGCGCCTCCGCGGAGCATATTGGCGCCGGAGGCTTTGACTGCTTTGGCAACCTCCAGAACCTGATCAAAAGATTCTACAGAGCATGGCCCTGCGATCAGGCCGAGGTGTCCGCCTCCGAATTTGACTCCTGAGACGTCGATCACAGAATCCTCCGGATGGAATGCACGGTTTGCCAGTTTGTACGGCTCCTGTACATGCATAACTTTATCAACAGAACTGTCTACTTCAAAGAGTCGGGGATCGATGAGTGTAGTGTCACCGATACATCCGATGATCGTCATCTCAGTACCACGCACTACGTGGGTGTCAAGGCCTCTGTTTTTTACCAGATTTTCAACCCGTGTAATATTTTCTTCTGACGTATGTGGTTTTAATACAATAATCATCCTTGCTTTTCCTCCAGTTTCCTATATAATAGAAAAGTATTTTTGATAAACAATGCGGCTTTTCGAATGGCGCGGGCCGAACTGTTATATTTTCGGTATAACTTCGTACTGTAAAATTTTAGTTGTTTAAAGCACGAAAACAATAGTATCATAAATCATTAAAATAGGAATGTCAACAGTTTTCCGAATGGCGCGGGCTGAACTGTTACATTATAGAAATAAATTTAAGAAGGGAATAAATTTATATGAAGATCATAAGACAGATCGGGATCATTTTTACTGTGTGCTGGCTGAGTATTCTGGTGGAAAAGATACTGCCGTTTGCTTTTCCCGCCAGTGTGATCGGTATGATCCTTTTGTTTATCTGCCTGCTTGCAGGAGTTCTAAAAATTGAACACATTCAGGAAAAGGCAGATTTTCTCCTGGAGAATATGGCGTTTTTCTTTGTGCCTGCGGGAGTGAGTATCATTAACTATTTTGACGTGCTTAAGAGTACATGGATCCAGCTAGTCATTATCTGTGTTACCTCTACGGTGGTTACATTTGTTGTGACGGCCTGGAGCGTCAGGCTGACAATCCGATGGATGGAGAGGAGAAAGAACAATGAGTGAAATGTTTGCATCCCCTTATTTCGGAGTCGCCCTGAGCGTGATCGCTTTCGGCATTGGCGTAAAGTTGAATCAGAAGTTTAAAACACCGTTCTGCAATCCTCTGATCATTGCTATTGTGCTGGTATCCGCTGTATTGCTTATTTTCAAGATACCTTATGAGGATTATAATAAAGGCGGCGAGATCATCAATATGTTCCTCGCACCTGCCACCGCATGTCTGGCAGTTGCAGTTTATACAAAACTTCAGATCTTGAAACAATACTGGTTTCCGATCCTTGTCGGATGTGCTGCCGGTTCCGCTGCATCCATGGGCAGTGTGTATTTACTGTGCCGGCTCTTCGGAGTAGAGAAAAGTCTGACGGTGTCCCTGCTGCCGAAATCTGTGACTACACCGATTGCAGTCAGTATCGCAGAACCGGCGGGCGGCATGGTGCCGATCACGGTCGTTGCAGTAATATTTACAGGAATCCTGGGAGGAATCTTCGCGCCGCTTCTCATCCGGCTGTTCCGCGTATCGGATCCGGTCGCGGCAGGCCTTGCCATCGGGGCGTCGAGTCACGCAGTGGGGACTTCCAAGGCGATTGAACTGGGTGAGATAGAGGGCGCGATGAGCGGCCTTGCCATCGGTATCTGCGGAATCATTACAGTATTGTTTTCAATGCTGGTACTATGACAGAAGTTATTGCAGTGCCATGGTAGAATTCATTACAGAGTGCTTTGAGCGGATTTGGTATAAGGAGTGGGAGAAAAATGAAAAAAGATACATCGCACACGCTGAAGCGGGCGCAGAGATTTCCGGTTATCCTGATCGGAGAGGGACTGCTGGTAGGTGCTGTCTCAGGGTTGATCGTGATGCTCTATCGGATTGCCCTTACTTTCGCGGGACAATGGCTCAATAAGATACTGGGATACATAAACGGCCATCCGCTTCGGATTCTGGGATGGTTTGTCGTGCTGCTCCTGCTGGCGGTGCTGGTCGGCTGGCTGGTAAAATGGGAGCCTATGATCTCGGGCAGCGGTATCCCCCAGGTAGAGGGCGAAGTGCTGGGAAAACTCAATCAGAACTGGAAACGGGTTCTTCCCGCCAAGTTTGCCGGCGGATTCCTCTGCCTGCTGGGCGGTCTCTCACTTGGACGGGAAGGCCCGTCCATCCAGCTGGGAGCTATGGGCGGCCAGGGGATTTCCAGGCTTTTTGACCGGGGAAAAACGGAAGAACGGTATCTTATGACCTGCGGGGCGAGTGCGGGACTGGCGGCAGCGTTCCATGCGCCCCTGGCGGGCGTGATGTTTGCGCTTGAGGAGATACACAAAGGGTTTTCCGTCAGTCTGCTTATCTCCGTGATGACGGCTTCTGTAACGGCAGATTATATCTGTTCCCATATCATGGGGATCGACCCGGTCTTTCAGTTTGAACTGGATCATGTGCTGCCTCAGAATTATTACTGGATGCTGCTCATCCTTGGAGTGATTCTCGGACTCTTAGGTGCATTCTATAATAAGGTTATGTTAAAGGCACAGGAACTTTATAAGAAACCGAAATGCCTGAATGAGACCACGCGGCTTGTGATCGCCTTTCTGGCGGCAGGCGTACTGGGACTTTTGATGCCTTCCGTGCTGGGAAGCGGCGGAAATCTGATCGTATCGCTCACAGACGGAGAGATGATGCTGCAGCTCGTTATCCTGACATTTGTGGTGAAATTTTTGTTTTCTGCTGTCAGTTTCGGTTCCGGTGCTCCGGGAGGAATCTTTTTCCCGCTTCTCATCCTCGGCGCGCTGGTCGGAGGCGCTTTTGCAATGACCGGAGTGGAGGTGTTCGGGCTGGATCCGGCATATATCAATAATTTTGTACTGCTTGCCATGGCGGGCTTTTTTACCGCGATCGTCAGAGCGCCGATCACCGGGATCATCCTGTTATTTGAAATGTCAGGCTCTGTGAGCCAGATGCTTTCCCTTGCGATCGTTTCGGTCGTCGCCTATATTACAGCGACTCTGTTAAAGTCAGAACCGATTTATGAGAGCCTGCTGAACCGTCTTCTGGACGGGCAGAAAAAGGAAAATGAGTCAGGCGGCAGCAGAAAACAGGGGACTGGAGCGGGCAGACAGAAAGTGTTGAGCGAGTTTGTCATCATGAGCGGTTCGGTTCTTGAAGACCGTACAGTCATGGAAATCCACTGGCCGAACAACTGTCTTCTCGTGGCTCTTGAACGGGATGGAAAAGAGATGATTCCCCGCGGCAAGACCAGGCTTATGGCAGGCGACCGTCTGACGGTGATGACAGATGAGAGGGATGCAGGATATATACATGACAAATTGGAAAACTTATGTTATACTTCATTTTAGCAGACAAAACAAAGGAGCTTACTATAATGAAAAGAGTATTACTTAAGCTGAGCGGGGAGGCCCTCGCAGGAGATAAAAAGACAGGTTTTGACGAGGAAACCTGCATTGGTGTTGCTGATCAGGTAAAGAAGCTTGTTGACGATGGAATACAGGTGGCGATCGTGACAGGCGGCGGCAATTTCTGGAGAGGACGCACAAGTGAGACGATCGATCGTACAAAGGCGGATCAGATCGGGATGCTCGCAACGGTGATGAACTGTATCTATGTGTCAGATATTTTCAGACATGTGGGTATGAAGACAGAAGTGTTTACACCGTTTGTGTGCGGTTCCTTCACATCCCTGTTCTCAAAAGATGCGGCAGTGGAAGCTCTGAATGAAGGCAAGGTGATCTTCTTCGCAGGCGGTACCGGACATCCGTACTTTTCAACAGACACGGGGGCGGTTTTACGTGCGATCGAGATCGAAGCGGACGCAATGCTCCTTGCAAAAGCAATCGACGGAATTTATGACAGCGATCCGAAAGTGAATCCAAATGCTGTCAAGTACGATGAGGTATCCATCCAGGAAGTGATCGACAAGAAACTTGCAGCAGTGGATCTTACGGCGTCAATCCTCTGTCTCGAAAATAAGATGCCGATGCTCGTGTTCGGGCTTAATGAAGAAAACAGCATCGTGGAAACGATGAGCGGTAATTTTACCGGAACAAAAGTAACAGTGTAGGAGGATTTCATTATGAATGAGAAAGTGGCTGTGTATGACACAAAGATGACAAAAACGATCAACAACCTTGACAGCGAGCTGGCTACGATCCGTGCAGGACGCGCCAATCCGCATGTGCTGGACAAGCTGACTGTCGACTATTACGGAGCACCGACACCAATCCAGCAGGTGGCAAACGTGTCCGTCCCTGAGGCGAGGATGATCCAGATCCAGCCATGGGAGAAGAGCATGTTAAAGGCAATCGAGAAAGCAATCCTCACTTCAGATATCGGCATTAACCCGACCAATGACGGCGCATCCATCCGCCTTGTATTTCCGGAGCTTACAGAGGAGCGGAGAAAAGAACTGGCAAAAGATGTGAAGAAAAAAGGCGAGGCGGCAAAAGTGGCTGTCCGCAATATCCGCCGCGACGGAAATGTAGCTTTTAAGAAACTCAAAGGAACGGAGATCTCCGAGGACGGTATCAAGGATCTGGAGGATGAACTTCAGAAGATCACAGACAAATACATCACAAAGATCGATAAGATGGTTGATGCAAAATCAAAAGAAATCATGACAGTATAGGAAAAGGGGGCTTTGAAGTTTAAGCCCCCTTTACAGCGTATATAATAGTAAAGTGAGAGGAAAGAGAATATGAAAGTACCGCAGCATATTGCGATCATATTAGACGGAAACGGACGCTGGGCGAAGGCGAAGGGAATGCCCCGCAATTACGGCCATGCCCAGGGAAGCAAGAATGTAGAGCGCATCTGTGAAGAGGCGTGGCGAATGGGGATCAAATACCTGACGGTCTACGCATTTTCCACGGAAAATTGGAACCGCCCGGCGAGCGAAGTGTCAGCGCTCATGACTCTGTTGCGCAATTATATGAAGACCTGCTTGAAGACAGCGGCTAAAAACGATATGAAGATCCGCGTCATCGGAGATATCGAGCCGCTGGACGACGACATCAAGAACAGGATCCGGGAACTGGAGTCGGCGACAGTGAATAACGGAGGGCTGAATTTTACCATAGCGCTTAATTATGGCAGCAGAGATGAACTTACAAGAGCGGCGCGCAAGATGGCTCAGGACTGTGCAGACGGAAAGCTGAAGGCAGATGATATTGATGAAGCAGTGTTCGAGTCTTATCTTGATACGCATGGGATCCCGGATCCGGATCTGATGATCCGCACCAGCGGGGAACAGAGACTGTCTAATTACCTGCTGTGGCAGCTCGCTTATTCAGAGTTCTATTTTACAGATGTTCCATGGCCGGATTTTACGAAAGAAGAACTGGTGAAAGCCATTGAAGAATATAATCACAGACACAGAAGATTCGGCGGAGTAGAGGAGGCGTAAAGTTTATGTTCAGAACAAGACTGTTAAGCGGAATCCTTTTGATGATCATTGCGCTTGTGACTCTGATCAGAGGCGGGGATCTTCTTTTCTTTGTCCTGCTGATCATCAGTCTGATCGGCATGACAGAGCTTTATAAAGTGTTCGGGATTGAAAAGAAACCGCCGGGAACGGTCGGTTATATCGCCGCGCTCGTATACTACGGGCTTCTCTATTTTGAGCAGCAGCTTCCTGGCGATAAGATGACATGGTTTATGATGCTGTTCATGGCATTTTTGATCTGCGAGATGGCAACGCTTGTATTTGCCTATCCGAAATATAATACCCAGCAGATATTCGCGGCATTTTTCGGTCTGTTTTATGTGACGGTGATGCTGTCCTACATTTACCAGACAAGGCTTCTGGAGGGTGGTATTTTTACAGTATGGCTTGTCTTTGTATGTTCCTGGGGATGCGATACCTGCGCATACTGTGTGGGAATGCTGATCGGAAAGCATAAGATGGCTCCTGTCTTAAGCCCGAAGAAATCAGTAGAAGGCGGTATCGGCGGCATCCTGGGCGCTGCGCTCATCGGTGTGCTCTATGCGCTGGCAATCAACCACTGGGGAAATGCAGGGGCAGATGTTTTCTCCTATGCGATCATCGGAGCTGCCGGCGGAATAATCTCACAGATAGGAGATCTGGCGGCGTCCGCGATCAAACGCTATCACAATATCAAAGACTATGGAAAGCTGATCCCCGGACACGGCGGGATCCTGGACCGGTTTGACAGTGTCATTTTCACGGCACCGATCATATACTATCTTGCCATCCTTCTGTAAATGAGAATGGTATAGACTGAACTGTTACGAAAATGAGGTTAAAACAGATGAAGAAAATTGCAATTCTGGGTTCCACAGGTTCCATCGGTACCCAGACACTTGAGATTGTAAGGACAAATAAAGATATTAAAGTAACGGCTCTTGCAGCAGGACGCAATATTGAACTTCTGGAGAAACAGATCCGAGAGTTTGAGCCGAAGCTGGCAGCAGTATGGGATGAGAAACGGGCTTCTGAACTGAAGAACCGTGTTCGGGATATGCAGGTGGAGATCCGTTCCGGTATGGACGGACTACTGGCAGTGGCTGCCGAGCAGGAGTCGGAGATCCTTGTGACAGCTATTGTCGGTATGATCGGAATCCTGCCGACCATCGAAGCGATCAAGGCAGGAAAAGATATTGCCCTGGCAAATAAGGAAACACTTGTGACGGCAGGACATATCATTATGCCGCTGGCTGAGCAGTATCATGTGTCCATCCTTCCGGTAGACAGCGAGCACAGCGCTATTTTTCAGTCACTGCAGGGCGGACAGAGAAAGGCACTGCATAAGATACTTCTGACCGCATCTGGTGGTCCGTTCCGTGGAAAGAAGAGAGAAGAGCTGGAGGATATACAGGTGGAAGACGCCCTGAAGCATCCGAACTGGGAGATGGGGCGAAAGATTACGATTGATTCCTCCACCATGGTAAACAAAGGACTGGAAGTGATCGAGGCAAAATGGCTTTTTGGCGTCACGGTGGATCAGATCCAGGTGGTCGTCCAGCCTCAGAGCATCATCCATTCTATGGTGGAATATGAAGACGGCGCTGTTATCGCACAGCTCGGGACGCCGGACATGAAGCTTCCGATCCAGTATGCGCTGTATTATCCTGAGAGGAGGTATCTGCCGGGGGACCGTCTGGATTTCGGACAGCTATCCCAGATCACATTTGAGAAGCCGGATATGGAGACTTTCTACGGACTGAAACTGGCGATCGATGCGGGGAAAAAGGGAGGCTCTCTTCCGACAGTATTCAACGCCGCCAATGAAAAAGCGGTAGCGCTGTTCCTTGACCGGAAGATACGGTATCTCCAGATACCCGAGATCATCCGGGAATGTATGGAAAACCATAAGAATATTGCTGACCCGAGTGTGGAAGAGATACTAAAGACAGAGCAGGAAACATATGAATTTATTAAAAACAGGTGGTAATACATGGGTATAATCATAGCGATCCTACTATTCAGTTTTATAATCATCTTCCATGAGCTGGGGCATTTCCTTCTCGCAAAGGCAAACGGCATCCGGGTGGATGAGTTTTCACTCGGGTTGGGACCGACGCTGATCGGAAAGAAAATCGGAGGGACATTTTTCTGCATTAAGCTTCTGCCGTTCGGTGGAGCGTGTATGATGGGAGAAGACGATGCGGACGATATGTCCGAGGGAAGCTTCAACAGCAAATCCGTGTGGGCGAGGATATCTGTCATTGCGGCGGGACCGCTTTTTAATCTTCTCCTCGCATGGATCTTCTGCATGATCCTGGTGGGAACGACCGGCTATATGTCTACTGAGATCAGTGCCGTATCTGAGGGTTATTCCGCACAGGAACAGGGATTACAGGCAGGAGATGTGCTTAAAGAGATCAATGGACGCAACGTTCATATTTGGGAAGATGTGCAGCTGTATACTCTGACACACCCGGATGATACACCTTACGAAGTTGTATATGAGCGTGACGGGAAAGAGTATACAGCCCAGATTGAGCCGAGACAGCTGGAGGGAGATGCATCTCCTTTGCTGGGCGTATCCGGAGGAAACTATGAGCGCCCGGGGCTTTTCGGAACCATGCAGTACGGATTTTACAGGCTGGAATACTGGATGCATTATACGGCGGACAGTCTGCGCATGCTGGTGACAGGTCAGGTGGGCTTAAAAGACATGTCCGGTCCGGTAGGCATTGTCACAGTTGTCGATGACGTCTATGAGTCGGCTGCCCCGTCGGGACTTCTGACAATCGTCTTGAGCCTGATGAATTTCGGTACTTTTCTGTCAGCAAACCTGGGAGTGATGAATCTGTTGCCCATACCGGCTCTGGACGGCGGCAGACTTGTATTTCTGGCTGTGGAAGCTGTACGCCGCAAGAGGATTCCGCCTGAGAAGGAGGGAATGGTGCATTTCGCCGGATTTGCACTTCTCATGGTGCTCATGGTAGTGGTCATGTTCAATGATATTATGAAATTGTTCTAAAGATTGTCTTCCGCATATATAATTAATAGATCATTTTTATTTATGTGGGAGATATTTATGCAGTATATAAAAGCAATGCAGGAAGAAGCTTCCGGCAAAGGAGAACTCCAGATTAACGTTACATCAACACTGGATTCACATCCTATTGCAGAGGCACGGATATCCATCTCCTATACAGGAGTGCCGGAACAGACACTGGAGCAGGTGACGACGGATTCATCCGGACAGAGCGAAGTGCTCACTCTGGATGCCCCACCGGAAGAGTGGAGCCTGGATCCGAATAACGAGAGACAGCCATATTCCGAGTACACGCTGGATGTCAGTGCGCCGGGATTTGAGCCGGTGAGTATCGCCGGCACAGAGATACTTGCAAACGTAAAGGCCATCCAGAATGTCAGGATGCGGCCAAGCGTCGCGGGCGGGGAAGAAGAGGAAGTGTTCGTCATCCCCGCCCATACTTTATACGGGGATTATCCGCCGAAGATCGCGGAGGATGAGATCAAGCCCACGAACGAGTCGGGGGAGATCGTTTTAAGCCGTGTGGTCGTGCCGGAGTATATTGTCGTTCACGACGGTTCCCCAAGAGATACCACAGCGACGAACTATTATGTAAAATATAAAGACTACATCAAAAATGTGGCGTCCAGTGAGATATATGCCACATGGCCCGCAGATACGATCCGGGCGAATGTGCTGGCGATCATGTCCTTTACGTTGAACCGCGTATACACGGAGTGGTATAGAAACCGCGGGTATGATTTTACGATCACATCGTCCACGGCGTTTGACCATAAGTGGATACCGGAGCGGAATTATTATGACACCATATCCGTGATCGTGGATGAACTGTTTGCTGCTTATCTGTCCCGGCCGAATGTGAGACAGCCGATCCTGACTCAGTACTGTGACGGAAGACGTGTGACTTGTCCAAACTGGATGACACAATGGGGGTCGAAGGAACTGGGCGACCAGGGTTATTCGCCCATAGAGATCCTCCGGTATTTCTATGGGGATGATATGTACATCAATACCGCTGAAGAAATCTCGGGAATACCGGCATCCTGGCCGGGGTATACTCTGGAGGAGGGATCCAGCGGGGCAAAGGTATGTCAGATGCAGGAACAGCTCAATGTGATCGCAGGGGATTATCCGGCGCTGCCGAAGATCACTGCAGACGGGATATACGGACCGGCAACAGAAAATGCAGTGAGAGAATTCCAGTCCGTGTTCGGACTTCCGGTGACAGGAAAAGTTGACTATCCCACATGGTATAAAATATCGGAGATTTATGTGGGAGTATCAAGGATCGCGGAGCTGACATAAGAAGCTGTGCAGGAATATCAGAGAGGAGTTCTATGGCACGAAGAAGGAGAAAGCAAAGAGAAAGACGACACCGCAGAACAGGGTGTGCGGCTGCCCTTATAATACTTGTGATACTGGGCGCCGGGGCTGCATACGGGATACCCTGGATCATGGATCGGTTCGGAGGGCAGGTAAAAGAGACTTTCAGCGAGACAGTAGAGAAAGCAGTGAATACGCTTGCTGCGGAACAGGCGGGTTTTCAGGAACTTACGGTTTCGGCGGAGGAAGTAGAAGGCAGTTTTTATTACGAACAGCTGAGCAGTGAAGAACAACTCATATATCGTGAACTTCTGCAGGGAGTACAGGATATGGAAGAAAGCATTACGATACATGCCGGAAGAGATGACCGCCCTGAAAAAGTATATGAGTATCTCCTGTATGACCGTCCGGAGTTTTTCTGGTGTGCCGGAAGTTCACAGATGACAGTGTACGAAAATTATACGGAGTTCCATCCCGGATATTCATGTACATCGGAAGAAAGGGATCAGAGACAGATTGAGATCGATACGGCTGTATCCGACTGTATAGCCGGAATCGATCCCTCAGCAGGAGAATATGACAGGATCCGTTATGTATACGAGTATCTTGTCAATACTGTTGACTATGACGAGAACGCTCCTGACAATCAGAATATCTATAGTGCGCTCGTGGGGAAAAGTTCCGTGTGTGCAGGGTATTCCAGGGCGGCACAGTACCTCCTGAACAATATGGGGATTGAGTGCATCTATGTAGTGGGGACTGCTCAGGGCAAGGAGGCCCATGCATGGAATATTGTGAACTGCGGCGGGAAATATTACCAGATGGATGTGACGTTCGGCGATCCGGTCTTCCTATCCTCGGAGAGCGGAGAAAATCTTCCGGGAAATATCATCTATTATGATTATCTGTGCTGCACGGATGCAGAGATCCTGGTCGATCATATTCCCTCGGACGAGGTCGCATACCCTGCGTGTACATCGGATGATCTGAACTACTACAGGATGAACGGCATGTACTATGATTCGTATGATCCCCAGATCCTTCTGGGAGATATGAACGACAGTATCTATGAAGGGCGGGAGATGTTCGTGTGCAAGTTTTCATCATCGGAAATCTACCAGAATGCCCGTGATGCCGTGATCGAAGAGTTGTTCCCGAAGGCGGCACAGACGCTTGGATCGGTATATGGACTGGAGCAGGTAAAGTACACATATATCGAGGATGAAACTCATAATAAAATCATGGTTTTCTGGAATTATCAGTAATAGTTTTGAATATTTAGAAGTATTTCTGAATATTTTTGCAGGATTTATCAGTTGAATTATAAGCTCAGTTGTAGTATAATCTTTACAATTTGAGAAAGAGGGCGCTCTGGGATCAAAAGACTCCAAGAGTGCCTTTGCTATGTGACGGCATATCAGTTCTCAGAGGAGCAGTTGCTATAGCAGACAGCAACAGTTAATTATTGGATTATACAAAGGGAAAGGGTGAACAGATGAAGGCGTTTCTAATATTGGAAGACGGTACAGTATTTACAGGAACAAGCATTGGTTCCACTCGTGAATGTATCAGCGAGATCGTTTTTAATACTTCTATGACGGGGTATCTTGAGGTGCTGACGGATCCTTCTTATGCAGGACAGGCAGTCACTATGACATATCCTCTGATCGGAAATTACGGAATTACGCCGGACATGGAGTCTAAAAAGGCATGGCCGGACGGATATATTGTGAGGGAATTATCCCGCATGCCCAGCAATTTCCGCTGCGAGGGCACAATTCAGGATTTCTTAAAAGAGCAGGACATCCCGGGTATTGCAGGGGTCGACACCAGAGCTCTTACAAAGATCCTGAGAGAAAAAGGCACCATGAACGGTATGATCACAACGGATGAAAATTATGATCTGGACGAGATCATCCCGAAACTGAAAGCTTATACAGTCGGAGATGTGGTATCGAAAGTGACCTGTGAGGAAAAATATGTCCTGAAAGGCGACGGACTTAAAGTCGCGCTTCTGGATCTGGGTGCTAAGAACAACATCGCGAAATCTTTGAATGACCGTGGATGTGAGGTGACCGTATATCCGGCACACACCACTGCAGAGGAGATCATCGCATCAAAGCCGGACGGCATTATGCTCTCCAACGGCCCCGGAGATCCGGCGGACTGTACTTCCATTATTGAGGAGATCCGCAAGCTGTACAATACAGATATCCCGATCTTTGCCATCTGTCTTGGGCACCAGCTTATGGCTCTTGCCACAGGCGCGACCACCCATAAACTGAAATACGGACACCGCGGCGGCAACCATCCGGTGAAAGACCTTGAGACCGGAAGAGTATATATCTCCTCCCAGAATCACGGCTATGTTGTGGATGAAGAGTCCATTGACCCGAATGTGGCGGTTCCGGCGTTCCGGAATGTAAATGACGGAACAAACGAAGGCCTTGCCTATATCGGAAAGAATATCTTCACTGTTCAGTTCCATCCGGAGGCGTGTCCGGGACCGCAGGATTCCGGTTACCTCTTTGACAGATTTATTGACATGATGAAAGGAGCGAAATAATGCCAAGAGATTTAAGCATAAAGAAAGTACTGGTTATCGGTTCCGGTCCGATCGTTATTGGACAGGCAGCAGAATTTGACTATGCGGGAACACAGGCGTGTCGTTCCTTGAAGGAAGAGGGAATTGAAGTTGTCCTGTTAAACTCCAACCCGGCTACCATCATGACAGACAAAGACATCGCGGACCGCGTATATATCGAGCCGCTTACTGTAGAAGTAGTAGAGCAGCTGATCAAGAAAGAAAAACCGGACAGCGTACTTCCGACACTTGGAGGACAGGCCGGGCTGAACCTTGCCATGGAGCTGGAAGAGGCAGGATTCTTAAAAGAAAACGGCGTGCGCCTGATCGGAACGACTTCCGAGACAATTAAGAAAGCGGAGGATCGTCTGGAATTCAAGGCAACTATGGAGAAGATCGGCGAACCCGTTGCAGCTTCCCTTGTCGTGGAAAATGTGGACGACGGTCTTGCGTTTGCAAATAAGATCGGCTATCCGGTGGTACTCCGTCCGGCTTATACGCTGGGAGGAAGCGGCGGCGGTATTGCCCATGATTCCCACCAGCTTGTGGAAATCCTTGAGAACGGACTTCGTCTTTCCCGTGTGGGACAGGTGCTTGTAGAGCGCTGTA
The DNA here is from genome assembly GCA_946499505.1 of uncultured Lachnoclostridium sp. Classification (GTDB taxonomy): domain Bacteria; phylum Bacillota; class Clostridia; order Lachnospirales; family Lachnospiraceae; genus Mediterraneibacter. The sequence continues at coordinate 3,158 of CAMMSL010000018.1, read as the reverse complement.
TCGCGGGATGGAAAGAGATCGAGTATGAGGTGATGCGTGACAGTAAAGGCAACTGTATTACAGTATGTAATATGGAGAATATCGACCCTGTGGGCGTGCACACAGGAGATTCCATCGTTGTGGCTCCGTCCCAGACTCTGGGAGATAAAGAATACCAGATGCTGCGTACTTCGGCCCTGAATATTATCAGCGAGCTGAATATTACCGGAGGATGTAACGTACAGTATGCACTGAACCCGGATTCCTTTGAGTACTGTGTAATCGAAGTTAATCCCCGTGTGAGCCGTTCTTCCGCACTTGCTTCCAAGGCTACAGGATATCCGATCGCCAAGGTGGCGGCAAAGATCGCTCTGGGGTATACACTGGATGAGATTAAGAACGCTATCACCCAGAAGACATACGCAAGCTTCGAACCTATGCTGGACTATGTGGTTGTAAAGCTTCCGCGTCTGCCGTTTGATAAATTTATCAGCGCCAAGAGAACGCTGACCACTCAGATGAAGGCGACCGGCGAGGTTATGAGCATCTGCAATAATTTCGAAGGTGCGCTGATGAAAGCAATCCGCTCCCTTGAGCAGCATGTGGACAGCCTCATGTCTTATGACTTCACGGGCCTTTCCGAGGATGAGCTTTTAGAGCAGCTTGCTGTTGTAGACGATATGCGTATGTGGAAGATCGCAGAGGCAATCCGCAGAGGCATCGACTACGATACCATTTATAATATTACAAAAGTAGATCGCTGGTTTATTGATAAATTCGCTATCATTGTGGAGATGGAGAATGCGCTGAAGACACAGGAGCTGACCGTTGATCTTTTAAGAGAAGCAAAACGTATCGAGTTCCCGGACAATGTGATCGCGCGCCTGACAGGGAAGACAGAGCGTGAGATCCATGACATGCGCCATGCAAACGGCATCGTAGCATCTTATAAAATTGTTGATACATGTGCGGCGGAATTTGCGGCAGAGACACCGTATTACTACTCTGTATACGGAAGTGAGAACGAAGTGGAAGAGACGACAGGCAAGAAGAAAGTTCTTGTCCTCGGATCCGGCCCCATCCGTATCGGACAGGGAATCGAGTTCGACTTCTGTTCTGTGCACTGTACATGGGCATTTGCCAAGGAAGGTTATGAGACGATCATCGTCAATAACAACCCGGAGACGGTAAGTACAGACTTTGACATCGCAGACAAGCTGTATTTCGAGCCGCTTACACCGGAAGATGTGGAGAGCATCGTTGATATCGAGAAACCGGACGGAGCTGTCGTCCAGTTCGGCGGCCAGACAGCCATCAAGCTGACGGAATCCCTGATGAAGATGGGCGTGCCGATCCTCGGTACTTCCGCGGAAAATGTAGATAAGGCTGAGGACAGGGAGCTCTTTGACGAGATCCTTGAAGAGTGCGAGATCCCGCGCCCGACCGGAGGAACCGTATTTACCGCGGAGGAGGCAAAAGAAGTTGCAAACCGACTCGGCTATCCGGTACTTGTACGTCCGTCCTATGTGCTTGGCGGACAGGGTATGCAGATTGCTATTAATGACAATGATATCGACCAGTTTATCGGCATTATCAACCGGATCGCGCAGGATCACCCGATCCTCGTGGATAAATACCTGCAGGGTAAGGAGATCGAGGTAGACGCTGTATGCGACGGGACAGATATCCTGATTCCGGGTATCATGGAGCATATCGAGCGTGCCGGTATCCACTCCGGAGACAGTATCTCCGTATATCCGGCCCAGAGCCTGACAGACAGTGCAAAAGCAAAGATTGCCGAGTACACGAGAAGACTTGCAAAATCTCTTCATGTCATCGGTATGATCAACATTCAGTTCATCGTCTGCGGCGAGGACGATGTATACGTGATCGAGGTTAACCCGAGATCCAGCCGTACCGTACCGTACATCAGCAAGGTGACGGGCATTCCGATCGTGCCGCTGGCGACACAGGTGATCATTGGAAAGAAAATAAAAGATCTTGGATACACACCGGGACTGCAGCCTGAGGCAGATTACGTGGCAGTGAAGATGCCGGTATTCTCCTTTGAGAAGATCAGAGGCGCAGATATCAGCCTCGGACCTGAGATGAAGTCCACAGGAGAGTGTCTCGGAATCGCGAAGACATTCGACGAGGCTCTTTACAAGGCATTCCTCGGCGCGGGAATCAAGCTGCCGAAGTTCAAGAATATGATCATGACGGTCCGTGATGAAGAGCATCCGGCCGCAGTGGAGATCGGGCGCAGATTTGCAAATATCGGCTACCATATCTTCGCTACAAGCGGAACAGCGAGAGCACTCAACGAGGCAGGGGTAAAGGCTACGCCTGTGCGTAAGATCGAGCAGGAGTCACCGAACCTCCTCGACCTGATCTTAGGACATAAGATCGACCTTGTCATCGATATCCCGGCACAGGGAGCAGAACACTCCAAAGACGGATTCGTCATCCGAAGAAATGCCATTGAGACAGGTGTGAACGTGCTGACGGCCATTGATACCGCGGAGGCGCTGATCACAAGTCTTGAGAATACAGATATCAAGAGACTGACGCTTATAGATATTGCGACGGTGTAGAAATTTTGATTTTTCGTACCGGCTTAGGAAAGGAAAATCCTTTGAAAAGGGAGCAGATACGGAATGACTGACTCACGTATTTGCAGGCAGAGGAAAGGTTGATTCCGGCTCCGGTTACAGAGAATAACGCAAACTAATAAATCAGCATATCAGCTAAAAGCAAAACGGGCACGCGAAGAACTCCTTACGTCAGACAACTTCGCGTGCCCGTTTAACGCTGCTCTCCTGATTCTAAGTTTTGCCTAATTCTCTTCCACAGTCGCCGTTATCAATCTTCCTCTGCCCGCAGATTGTGCATCAGGTCAGACGTATTTGTTTGCTTTTCCTGTTTTTCCAATTCTGAGCCGGAGCGATAAAAGCTCATACAAACTGGCAGAAGCCGGAACATAATTTCCAATAGCCGCGTCATATAAAGGATAACTAAATCATCCTTTAAAAGAACTGTAGCAAAAGATCAATAACTAAATCTTGCCGGGAATCGTTCCCGGTTATGGAGATTTCTGGTTCCGCTTGTTCGTCTTATATCTGCAGAGAACATCCCGTGTCAAGCCCTTGCCTGTAAACAGGTGCTTCGCAGGCTTGACA